>DATAPP010000242.1:0-3465 GCA_036265125.1 Pseudolabrys sp.
TGCGCCGCACATGTCCGCTTTCGGGGGTAAAGCGGACATTTTTTGCGCCAAAGCGGACATCGTTAGCTACGTGTCGCGAATTGACGTCGCAGCCACCGTTAACGCTCAATTAACCAACGCAGCCTAGCGTGGTCATCGCCCGGTCACCACCCGGTTACCACCCCGTTTGTCGGGTTTCGGAGCCCGCCCATGTCCGCTCAGATGCTGACGTATGCCGCTCTAGGCGCTCACCTCAAAATCTCACCAGAGGCCGCTCGCTCGCTTGCCAAGCGACTGCGGTTGCCGCGCTCGCTGTCGCATGATGGCAAAGCCCTCGTGAGTGTTGATCTCGCGGAGGTACGGCACACGCCGCGGTCACCTGGTGCTCATCGGGTAGGCACCATCCCACTCGAGGCAAAGATCGAGACGTTGCAGGCGGAGATCGCGCGGCTCGAGCAAAGTGCCGCTGGCCACAGAGCAGACTTCGAGCGCGAGCGCGAGCGCGCAGACCGCTTTATGGCAGAGCTTCTCAAAGTGACCGCCGAAACTATGGCGGCCAAGGAAGCTACGGCACGGCTTGAAGGTGAGCTGACGGCTCTGCGGGTCGCGGACCCCGCTGCCAGCCAAAGACAAGCTGCTAGCCGAATTCGACATTTAGCCGCGACCATAGTGGGAGCAGATCGCAGGGCCAGTAAGTAACAGCAGTGTTCCTGTCATTCCGGCTTGCCAGCGCAATGGTGAAGCAAACATGACCAACATTTCTGACGTTCGCGAGATGAAGGCGTGCCTTACCGTGTTCGGCGTCGGCGGCGCCGGAGGCAATGCCGTCAACAACATGATCGCGGCCGGCTTGCAGGGCGTCGATTTTGTCGTCGCCAACACCGACGCCCAGGCGCTCAAAATGTCCAAGGCGAAGCGCATCATCCACATGGGCAATCGGGTGACCCAAGGCCTCGGCGCTGGCTCGCAGCCCGAATTGGGACGCGCAGCTGCCGAAGAGGCGATCAATGCGATCCGCGATCATTTGACCGGCGCGCATATGGTGTTTGTCACCGCCGGCATGGGCGGCGGTACAGGCACCGGCGCGGCTCCTGTTATTGCTGAGACAGCTCGTGAGCTTGGCATTCTCACCGTTGGCGTGGTCACCAAGCCGTTTCAGTTCGAGGGCCAGCGCCGCATGCGCTTTGCCGAAGCCGGCATCGTCGAACTGCAAAAGGTCGTCGATACGTTGTTGATCATCCCGAATCAAAACCTGTTCCGGGTGGCCAACGAGAAAACAACGTTCGCCGATGCCTTCGCCATGGCCGACCAAGTGCTTTATTCCGGGGTGGCCTGCATCACCGACCTGATTGTCAAGGAAGGTCTAATCAATCTCGACTTCGCGGATGTGCGCGCCGTTATACGCGAGAAGGGCAGGGCTATGATGGGCATGGGCGAGGCTTCCGGCGAGAAGCGCGTGCTTAACGCTGCTGAGGCCGCGATTTCCAATCCGCTGATCGAGGATCCCTCAATCAACCGCGCGAGCGGCCTCTTGATCTCCATCACTGGCGGCAGGGACATGACTCTATTTGAGGTTGACGAAGCTGCCACCCGCATCCGCGGAGAGGCCGATCAGGACGCCAACATAATCGTCGGCGCCACCTTCGATGAAAGCTTGGAAGGCATTGTGCGCGTCTCGGTAGTGGCGACCGGCATCGACAACACCGGCGCGGCAAAGCAAATGCAATCTGCAGAATGCGCACTCACGGAACTGGCCGGTAAGCTTCGCAGTGACAGCCATCGTGCCGCCGACCGGACCGAACGCTGTGCACCGCTGCCGCAATTAGAGGGGCCGCCGCCGGGCCCTTCGTCCCGCCGCCCCGAAGGGCGACAGGCAACGCCGATGTCGGAATCTGCGCGCCGGGCTGCTCCGCAAGGCCTCGATCCATACGGCCGCTCCTTACCTGGGCATCAATCGGCCGAGGAGGACGTTCTCGATATCCCCGCCTTCCTGCGTCGCAAGGCCATCTGAGCCGCCACAAACCGTCAAAGTTGTGCGAGCCGTGTGTCAATGGCATCTATGAAGGCGTGCAAATCTGATCCGTTTGATGGTTCGAAGGGCTTTCTGTGCCGGACAGAGTCATCAAACACCAAACCATCACACCATCACACCGTGTGTTACCCTCGCGCGAGAGAACTCGTAGGCGGTATCGGCACGACATTGGCTGTCTTAGCCCTGCCCTTTGCTGACTAATCAAACACAAACCACAAACCATCAAAACGCGTAACCTCCCGAGGTAATCCTCACCGCGGTGTGATGTTTTTACGGTCGGGTGGCTTGCGAATGTCTGCTTTTGCCCGAAAATCGGTAACTATTGTCGGCTGTAAGCCTAATATAAGTTAAGTGATCGATGTCCGGACAAGACCCCATGAGCATTCCACTTTCCCACCTTGTCACCCGGATAGCTTATGGTGCTCGCCAGCTGCAGCGCGTCGGTTGGTATGTTGGTCACAGTCTTGCTGTTCGCCAGCTATCCGAGGCCACGCGACGGCAAGAGGGCCGGAAAGCGTGGCGTCGCTCCCGCACCGATTTGCCGGTCCCAGATCGCAATCAGATCTACGCGGATATGACTGCGCTTTTTCTCCGGGACCTCGCCAATGTCGAAGCCGGGATTTACCCGATGCCTGTTGATCATGATGGGTCCTTGGCGACGCTACTTCGCCGGTCGCGGCTTTTCTTCGAGGACCTCCCCGCCATTCATCAACGCCGGAAGCGCCGCGCCAATCAAGAAGTCCTAAATGAGGAAACACGCGGAAAGCGGCCGCGGTACTATCTCCAGAATTTTCATTTCCAGTCAGGCGGCTGGATGACTGACGATTCGGCTGAGCGGTATGACACTCAGGTCGAAGTTCTTTTTAACGGCACAGCCAATGCCATCCGGCGGCAAGCATTGCCCCAGCTTCGCGAAGTCTTTGCTGGCCGGGATCAGCGCAAATTGAAACTCCTTGATATCGGTTGCGGCACCGGGCGATTTCTTGATTCTGTTAAACAGGTTTGGCCGCGGCTTCCGACACTCGGATTGGACATGTCCGAAGCTTATATTCGCCATGCACGACGCGAATTGAGGCGCCGGGCATGCACACGTTTTATTGTCGGCAAGGCCGAAGCAATTCCCCTACCCGACAATAGTCAGGATGCTGTCACCAGCATTTTTCTCTTCCACGAATTGCCGCCGAAGATACGGCGCAGGACATTGAGCGAATGTGCCAGAGTTCTTAAGCCAGGTGGACGGCTAATACTAATAGACTCCGTCCAGCGCGGCGATCGGCCAGACTATGAGGGTATGTTAGAACTCTTTCCGCAGAATTATCACGAGCCATACTACCAGAGTTACACCAACGAGGACTTTGGTGAGCTCGGTGCAGCTTGCGGCCTGACGTATATCAAGACCGTTCCCGCTTTTGTTTCCAAAGTGATTGTGTTTGATAAACAAGCGGCGAACGGAA
>DATAPP010000243.1:0-11181 GCA_036265125.1 Pseudolabrys sp.
CGATGCCGCCTTCGGCAGCCTTGTGCAGCATGGCGTTGACGGACTGGTGATGGGCAATGATCCATTCTTTCAAGTTCAGCAGGATCAGCTCGTCGCGCTTGCCGCGCGCCACCGTATCCCGACGATTTACGAGTGGTCCGAGTTCGTCAGGGCGGGCGGTCTAGCCGCCTACTCGACCGACCGCGTCGAGATGTTTCGTCAGATGGGGATTTATGTCAGCCGCATTCTCAACGGGGCAAAGCCAGCCTACCTTCCGATCATGCAGCCGACCAAGTTCGAACTCGTTATCAACGCGAAGACTGCCGGGTCTCTCGGATTGAAACTGACGGAATCGCTGCAACAACTCGCCGACGAGGTGGTCGAATAGCGCAAGCGATGTCCGCTTCTGGCCCAAAGCGGACGTCAGGTTCGAGAGGTCGGAAACTAAGGTTTTTTGTCCGCTTTTTGGGGGTAAAGCGGAGGTAATCCTCGGTACTGCCCGCCATGTCCCCCTTCCGCAGGATAAAATGCCCCGGATGGAACGTAGTATAACGGCCGAATTCGCCGGATTGATCTCGCGGGTAGCTCGCGTTGCCAAACCGAACTAAGACCACAGAATAGGGAAGACAAGGTACACTTCGTTTCTTCATCTGAAACACCGATGAAGCGGGAAGCGTGAAATGGCGAGGCTATCCGTCAAACTGGATCGCGAACAGCTCGAAAAGTTGGCAGACGGACCGTCGTCCGTACCAGCACACAGTCGCCGATGGCGCCATAATACCTTTTTTCTTTTTTCAGTTCCGCGCGGGAATAGACGCCCAGCAGGGTTGTCATCCATTGGGGGGTGCAAATCGGAGTGCACCCATGGCGACCGCTCAGCGAACAAAATCACTGGTAGCAATGGTCATCGCGGTCAGCGCCCTTTGCTCAGGCGCTTTCCGAGCCGATGCCGACACTTATGTTCAAACTAACCTCGCTTCGGACATCCCCGGACTTGCCACGGTCACGGACCCCTTACTCGTAAACACTTGGGGTCTTGTATCATCTGCGGCGGGGAGCCCCTTTTGGATTTCGAACCAGGGGACCAATACATCCACTCTCTATGCAGTGACCGGCGCCACAAACGTCAGCAAGGTGACGGCCGTAAATGCCCAAGGCTTTGTTGGCATCCCGACAACGGTAACCGGACCGCAAGGGCCAACCGGCATCGTGTCAAATGCAAACACCGCAGCGTTCCAGTTAGTACCTGGGACGCCGACTACGTCCGCTCGTTTCATCTTCGCCAATCTGAACGGGACCATCTCCGGCTGGGCGGGAGGTTTGACCTCCACCATCCAAGTGACGACCCCCGGCGCTTTATACACTGGGCTGGCCATCGATTCTGCGACGACTGGGACCCGGCTCTATGCTGCCAATGGAGCAGGCACAGGCTCCATCAACGTCTTCGGCAGCAACTTCGCGCCACTGAGTCTGCCAGGCAACTTTACAACCCCCAACCTGCCTGCCGGGTTCGTCCCATTCAACGTGCAAACCCTAAATGGCCAAGTCTATGTGACTTACGCGCCTGCCGGACGTCCAAACCAGATTGGTGCCCTCCCGGGGCAGGGCATAGTGAGTGTTTTTGACCAGAACGGGAATTTCGTACGGCAGCTCATAACAGGCGGCCCGCTTGCCGCGCCATGGGGTTTGGCTCTTGCGCCGGCTAGCTTCGGTCAGTTTGCCAACGACCTCCTTGTCGGCAATTTCAGCTCCGTGGCCAGCGGCATTAACGCCTTCAACCCCAACACTGGAATGTTTGAGGGCATGATCCCGATTAACGTTGGTCTCGGTAACACCGCTGGCGGCCTGTGGGCCCTCTTTTTTGGGAATGGGGGGAATGGAGGCGACCCCAACACTCTTTATTTCACTGATGGCATCGACGGCGAGGCTCACGGGCTTTTTGGCGCAATTCAAAACACCCCGCTCCCCGGAGCCCTGCCGCTCTTTGCCACTGGTCTAGGCGCATTGGCTCTGCTTGGTTGGAAAAGGAAGCGGAAGGCGCAAGCAGCAGCCTGATCAAAACTGCTGATCGGATTTCGGAGAGACCGCCGCGAGGCGGTCTTTCTTTTTGCTGATGTCCGCTTTTGGCCCAAAGCAGACATCCCTGGGTGCACTGCACATGTCCGCTTTCGGGGCTGAAGCGGACATCGCTGGGGTGCCATACGCAACTCCACTCACGCAACACAGCACAAAAGCCCCCGACGCTTTTATATGGGGTGGCTGACGGATAATCCGAGAGGTTGGAGTAGGGGTTCCAGTCTCATGTTTCACTTCGCTTGTGTCTGCGATTTTGCTCTTAAGTCCACACGTCAGGTGCACACAGGAAAAGGGAACGCTTGGCGCTTGCAGCCGTTGATCCAGTGGAACCCGGAGAACGATCATGAAAAGCCTGCTCTGTTGCGGCGCGGCCCTAATGCTGGTGATGGGCTCAGCAACGGCGCAGAACAACAAACCGACTATTCAGCCGAACGAGCTCACCGATAGCGCGAAGCAGAAGCCGCCGTTGCAGCTCAGCGACCAGCAGCGTCGCAAAATTCAGGACGCGCTGGTGACCGCGCACAGCGCCCAGAAGACGCCGGACAAGTTCGAGGCCAAGGTCGGCGAGAAGGTCCCGACCAAGCTCAAGCTCGATGCGATGCCGGCGCCGCTGATCAACCAGGAGCCGGTGCTCAAGCAGTACGACTTCGTCAAGCTCGACAACGACCTGCTAGTGGTCGACCCGATGGACAGCATAATAGTGGCGGTGAGCCCTCGCAAATTCCCGAAGGAACAGGCGACGCAAGGCAGCGCGCCCAGTGGCCAGACCCCAGACCCGGCGTCGCACGGCGACGAGGCCGAGACCAATAAGAAAAACTGACTGCCATCTGAGTAGTCGACCAAGATCCCTGACGCGGCATTCCAACTCGGAGCTGGGCCGCTTACAAAGTGATCAATTTTGACCAGACTCTATCGGTCGACACCATCTGGTGGAATTGATGTTGCACCCGGTGCTTCAGGTCGCAGTGTTTGAGCTACACATGTGTTGCCAGAACACTAGATGAATCCGTTCCCTCTAGGGGCGTCACACCGTGAAGCGGAATTAAGCTTCCGCAATTTGGCAATTTTTTTCGAACTCCGATGCATTGCCAGGCGTTACCATAGGTCTTCGCGACCACGTTAAATAAGGAATGGATATAGTATGCGAATCGCGCAGGTGGCGCCGTTGGCCGAGGCTGTTCCTCCCAAGCTTTACGGTGGCACCGAACGTGTTGTTTCCTGGCTGACGGAAGAGTTCGTAAGGCAGGGGCATCAAGTCACCCTTTTCGCGAGTGGTGATTCCAAAACCTCAGCTACTCTCGTGCCGAGCGTTCCCCAAGGGTTGCGATTGGCGGGGATTCGCGACCATACGGCCAGCACCCTGGTCATGCTCGATCAAGTTCATCGCCATGCAAACGAATTCGACATTATCCATTTTCATATCGACCTTTTACAATTTCCATTATTTCAGAACCTTTTCCAAAAATGCGTGACGACGCTACACGGACGGCCTGATTTGCCCGATTTTCATCCGATCTTCCGCGCTTTTCCGAAGATGCCGCTTGTGTCCATCTCGGACGATCAGCGTGGCCCGATGCCGCCCTCACTGAATTGGACGGCGACGATCGATCACGGATTACCGGCAACCCTTTATCGGTTCAACCAGAAGGGCGGCAGCTATCTCGCGTTCCTCGGTCGCATTGCCCCTGAAAAGCGTCCGGACCGAGCTATCGAGATCGCCAAGCGCGCCGGCATCCCTTTAAAGATCGCGGCAAAGGTTGACCCCGCCGATCAGGAATACTTCGCGCATGTGATTGAGCCGCTACTCGACGACCCTCTCGTCGAATTCATCGGCGAAATCGGCGACCATGAAAAAAATGAGTTTCTCGGCAATGCGCTTGCACTGCTCTTTCCCATCGACTGGCCGGAACCGTTTGGTCTTGTCATGATCGAAGCCATGGCGACAGGTACGCCGGTTATCGCCTGGCGCAAAGGTTCGGTTCCAAAGGTCATCGACGAAGGCCTGACCGGATTTGTTGTGAACTCGATTGAAGGCGCGGTGCGGGCAGTAGAACAGATTGGTGGTTTGGACCGATCGGCGGTCCGCCAGCAATTTGAGGCACGCTTTACGGCGTCTCAAATGGCTTTTAAGTACCTCGCTGTTTATGAGGAGCTAGTCGGATCTAGGCACACAAAACTTGTGAAACGTGTACCCGTCGCGATCTCCATGCCTACTGTGGATGACCATCCCTTGCAGCCTCTTCAGGTAAACGGTGGGTAGGTCAACGGAATTCAAGGATCAAAAGTGAGACTTGTTTGATGTCCGCTATTGGCACAAAACGATTCTAGATGCAGCCAAACGTCAGTCTGAAACGCGATGCGACATTCGCTGTATTTGCTCTCGGCGTTGTTGCTGCGACCTCAATCCTAGGCCAGATAGCGACGTATCCAAATCTCGTTCCTTGGTATGCGGGTCTTGCTAAGCCCTCCTTCAATCCGCCAAATTGGATTTTTGCACCAGTTTGGACGGCGCTTTACGCTCTGATGGCGTTTGCGTTGTGGCGTATTTTACGAGCACGGAAGCCGTCCGGCATGGAACGGCGTTATGCGGTTGGTCTGTTTTTATTGTTGCTCGCCCTCAATGCCGCGTGGTCGTGGATGTTTTTTTGGGCTCACAGTCCGTTGCTTGGCCTGATAAATATCGTTCCGCAGTTTGTTGTAATTCTAGCAACCGTCATCAATTTTGCTCGTCTCGACAGCTTGGCGGCAGTTTGTTTGCTTCCACTGGTTGGATGGGTAGCATTCGCGGGATACTCAATACCGCGATCTGGCTTTTAAACAGCTGACTGATTTAACTATCCGCTCGCCTAGTGAGTCGCCATTGGCCCAAAGCGGACAGGCACGTTATTTAGGCAGCAAACAGGGCGGTCTCCGTTCGGTCTTCGCCATCGCCGGAATTAAGATTGCTATCAGATTCGATCTAGCGTCCGCTGCCGCATAACAGCACCCCAGATCAGCAGGACGTATGCGAGGGAGGGCGCCAAGCAAACGATTGAAAAGAGCGGCCTTGATGTCCACTTTGGCAGCGATGGATGGCCGACTGATCCGCGACGCAATCGCAAGTGGTCACGGTGAGTTTGCTGGGTCTTCTCCGATCTGATCCAGTGCCAGCTTCGGTAGTGCGTAAGCCGCGTCAGATCGTTTGCGCATCCGGTTTTCAATTCTGAAATCATCAATTGCCGCTATCTCTTCTTTGGTGAGCAGTATTTTCAGCCGTTTAGCAGACTGTTGCATGTAAGAAAGCGTGCGGCCGGCGATCGAGAAAGTCGATCCGCAAATGCATCGGTATGCTCACTAGGTGCCAAAGCCGCCAATTACCAAAGTCAAGCCGGCGGGTCGCCTTTGCTCTCGGCTGACGGCAACTTCCGCGGTCGGGCCCGCGCCGACAATAGCTAAACGCGTACACGGATAAGTTTGAGTCGACATCCACGGTTTGGTGCCAATCGATGTCCGCTGTTGAGGATAAAGCGGACATCAGCGCATCGAACGCACCTCAACGTTCCCTCACATCAAGTGCGCGTGTATCGCCTTGAGGACATCCGGAATTTCGTACGGTTTCGGAATAAAGGTACTTCCCGCCCCTGAGGCATCTCTGTTTTTGGCCGTTGAGCGGAGGCACGCGGCGGTCAGTTGTGTCATCGCCCGGGCGCGTGCGGACGCTACGCCAGCAGATTTACTTTCTGCTGTGCGATGGCAGGCTTCGAAGCACTGGTTTCAGTTGCGGTGTTCCTATTGGCAAAATCCCTCAGTGCGCCGTCGAGCACGTCGCGGTCCGGGTATCGAAGCCGGAGGTCTTTTTGCTAGAGGTGCCAGGAACAGACCCAGCAGGCGCGGCCGGGTCTTTGCGCTGCTTTGCAGCTGCCACGTCGCATGGGTGCTGTTGCAGCAACAGCGATCCATCGCAGCCTGCCGATTAACTATCGGTAGACGCCAAACGGTTGAATTACCGTGCGCTAACAGATTCCACCTTTTAATAGCCAAGCTCCATATAAGCGTCGGTTTTGTTTGAGGGCAGGGCGCGCCGGCAATTTCGGCTTGTCGCGTCGAACGCCGCGGCTCAAGGACATGAACATTGCACAAGTTCTAGATATCGGCCTTGACGTCGGCATCATGGCCAGCACGGCCATCTTTTTACGACCAGATTGTGGTCGCGACCATTACGATTGAAGCGGCAGCCATCACTCCCGTTGCAACCCAGCCCACAGATCTCAAAACACCTCTGAGAGCGAATTTGCCCATAATGCGTTCATTTGAGCTGATGAACATCATCATCGCCATGACGGGTACAGACACCAGGCCGTTAATAACGGCGCTCCAAAACAACGCCTTGATTGGGTCGAGAGGCGAAAATGTTATGATAATGCCACTGAGAGTCGCGATGGTTATCGTGCAATAAAAAGCACGCGCATTTTTGGGCTTCCGATCCAGACCGGTCGGCCATTTAAAAGCTTCTCCGACGGCATATGCGGCCGACCCCGCAAGCACGGGAACAGCCAGCAGCCCGGTGCCGACAACTCCCGTGGCAAAAATTGCAAAGGCAAACGGCCCCGCGATAGGCTTGAGTGCTTCGGCCGCTTGACTTGAAGTTTGGATATCGGTTGTCCCGGCCGCGTGTAGAGTGGCAGCAGTTGTGAACATAATTGCTAGAGCGACGAGATTGGAGAATGCCATTCCGATGTAAGTGTCGACCTTAATGCGCTCAATTGCGTCCTTTCCCTGCTCTTGGGATTTTACCAGCGGCTTTCTAGCTTTTACATTTTTGATTTCTTCGACTTCTTGAGACGCCTGCCAGAAGAAAAGATAAGGGCTGATGGTCGTGCCAAAGATCGCGACGACCACAGTCCAGAACTCCGCCGTGCTCGAGAGTGTTGGAATAAAGAAACCGCGCACAGCTTCTCCCCAGGGGACCTTAACCACTACGACCGTGCCAAAATAGGCGAACAGGGCGAAGGTCAACCATTTTAGATAAGAAACGTACCGCGAATACGGAACGAAAACCTCCAAGGCTGCACAGAGTATTCCGAAGAGAAGAACGTACAGGAACGTCGGGCCGCCAATCAGCAGCCGCAAAGCGTCTGCCATCGCCCCGAGGTCGGCACCGATATTAATCGTGTTCGCGATGACGAGAAGAAACACAACACACTGCAGCACCGCATTGGGATAATGCTGCCGGATGTTGGCAGCGATTCCTTTGCCCGTGGTCCGGCCGATCCGGGCGCTGATTTCTTGGATGGCCGCCATAAGCGGATAGGTGAACAGCAGCGTCCAAGTGATCGAAAATCCAAATTGCGCGCCAGCCTGAGAATAGGTAGCAATGCCACTCGGATCATCGTCTGCGGCACCAGTGATAAGGCCCGGCCCGAGCGCACGAAAAACACGGCTTTGCTTAAGCCGTGTCGCCAAGTCACTTGATCGGGGAGATTTCGCGGTCATTTGCTAGGTCGGAGCTTTGAAAGAACGATCACCGTCATGGCTGCGAGAAGAACCGGGCCCAGAACGATTGACGCAGGCGACGTACCGACAAAGTATTGAACTGCCAGCGCTGTCACCGTCGCGAAGAGGCTAATGGCGACCACGATGTCCAAAGTGAACCAGGGATGTGTGACACCAACCATTGCGCCATCACCAAATTGTGAGGGTCAAACCTCGTTGAACCGGAATGGTTCCAGGCCTGTGAACGAGGCCAAGACGGGCGATTCGAGCCGCTCGGCCTGCCTCTGTCACCAACGCTGCTCGCCTGCGTCGGCGAGGTGATCGAGTAACGCGCGATGTCCGCTAATGACCCAAAGCGGACATTGCGATTGATGCGACTAAGATCTCGATATTAAAAATCGCCACTCATTCTCGAACGCATAAGATCCGCCGGTCTTACGAAAGGGCTTGATCACGTCGATGAGGCTTTCGGCCACCGCAGCTTCTCCCGAATGGCGCATTGCGCGCTCGGCGACGCCCGATGCAAGCAGGCCACGTACTGCTGTTGGCTCGTCGGGGAACGACATTGTCGTCGTCACCGTGCGCGCGCCTTGTGGTCGCCAGCCGGCTCTGCTGACCAATGCTTCGAGCGCGCCCGGCGCGGACAATGCAAACGGCCCCCCGGCTCCGGGCGGGGGCGGCGGGAGAAGCTTTCCGAGCGCTGCGATATAAGTAGCGAGCTCGCAATGCTCAGGCGCACCCCAAACCGCAACCACCACATAGCCATTTGGCTTCGTCACGCGTTTCGCCTCAGCGAGCGCACGGACGGGGTCGGTCGCATATTGAAACGAGTTGAAGCCTGTCGTGATGTCAAAGCTGTGATCGCCAAACGGCAACTCTTCAATTTCACCGACCCGAATGTCCGCCTCAGGGCAACGCGTCCGTGCAAGTTCGGCAAGCGCTTTCGCCGCGTCTATACCGGCGACCGTGGCGCCGCACGCCAGAGCTGTTTGTACCGCCAGTCCGGCTCCGCATCCCACGTCTAGGAGGGTGGTGCCGCCTTTGACATGCGCGGCATTAAACGCAGCGTCATAGAGATATTGAAATGAGCCTTCCTGCAGTTCGGCCCATTCGCGCGCACGAGCACCCCAAAGCTCGCCCTGAATTTGTGCCGACCCCATGTTCGTCATCCTCCCGTATTGGAAGGCTGATGTACCGTGATTTAGGAGACAGCCGGCATATCAATCGCATTAATTGTGCCTCGGCGAATGTCCGCTATTGGCCCTTAGCGGACATGCCAGTCGCACTGCCGAATGTCTGCTTTTGGGGGAAAAGTGGACATCAATGTTAGAGGCCTTTACTTCCGCTTTTGACCCAAAGCGGACATTCCGGAACCGTAAGCGCCCAACGGTAATCGGTGCTGGTCTGGAATTATGATTCGTTAGGTGAAGAGGCAGACGTGGGCATAGTCTTCAAAGCCAGCATTGGGGGCCGTCAGTTAATTAGTTCGCAAGCAGCGTCGAGCTTCCGATGTGCGCGTCTGATTTCGGGCTCAAGTCGCCCAAACCAAAAACTCATCGGGAGGAACTCAATGAAATCTAAATTGCTACTATTTGGTTGGACAACGGCCCTCATGGCCTCGGCCGCTTTTGTTGCGCAAGCCGCGCAACTTCCAAACTGTGCCAATCTTGCCGCGCAGATTCTCGCGAACAATAAAGACATCAGTGCCGCCACGTCGGCCGTCCAACCGGCAACGAGCACGGACAAGGCGTACTGCCTGGTCAACGTCACCGTCTCAGGATTGTCAGGACCGCAGAACGGATATCTGCCCGGTCAAAAGCAAATGATCCAAGTGGCTACTGGATTGCCGTTGAGCAGCACCGATGGAGGCAGTGGCGGCGTGCAAGGCGCCTGGAACGGAAAAATTCAGGATCTCGGCGGTGGTGGTTATGCCGGATCGATCGCTCCGGTAACCCCGATGACCGACGCAGGGTTTGCCGGTTCGACAACGGACACAGGTCATTCGGCGGCCGTAGGCGGCGGTTTTGCGTTGAATCCTGACAACAGTCTGAATTGGGGCTTGATCCGCGACTTTGCTTTCAATGGCATTCACGCGCAAGCAACGTGGTCCAAAAAGCTCGTGCAGATGTACTACGGCACGAAACAGAAATATGCCTATTGGACAGGTTGCTCGACCGGAGGTCGCCAGGGTCATCAACAGGCCCAAAAGTATCCCAATGAGTACGATGGGATTCTAGCGGGTGACAGCGCTTTCAACTGGGATCGCTTTATTCCTGCTGAGTTGTGGGCTCAGGTCGTAATGCAGAATGAAACGGGCGGCGTGATCGCCCCAGCAAAGCTAAATGCGGCTACACAAGCAGCGATCAAGGCTTGCGATGGGCTGGATGGTATCGTCGACGGGGTCATCCAGGAACCCCGCGTGTGCCGGTATAGTGCGAAGGCTCTCGTTTGCAAAGGTACAACAAGCGATGCGGCTACCTGCCTTACGGCGGCAGAAGCCAAAGCAATAGATAAAATTTGGGACGGTGTCGTCGAAGGTGGCATCGTACGAGACTGGTTCGGTCTTGAGCGCGGCACCCCGCTTGTGGCAGGCGCGTTTGGGCTCGGCTTGGCAGGTGCAACACCCTTCCCGATCCCTCCGGATCATTTCAGGTTTTGGGTCGAACAAAATCCATCGTTTGATTGGCATTCCTTCACGGAAGCCAGCTTTATCCAAGACATGAAGAAAGGTGAGATCAAATTCCACGAAGTAATCGGGACCGACGACCCGGATCTCTCCGATTTCCGCGACAGCGGTGGAAAGATGATCACCTATCATGGCCTGGCCGATGAGCTGATTTTCCCACGCGGCACCTACAACTACTACAACCGCGTTACAGAGCGGTTGGGCGGACTTAACAAAGTACAAAAGTTCTATCGGTTCTTCCCATATCCGGGGAATGGACACTGCTTTGGCAATTCAACCCAGCCGAATGCTCCGCTAATGGACACCAGCTTTGCTAGCGGTGTTCAGGTCAACGCCACCCTGTTCAAGGCACTGATGAGTTGGGTCGAAAAGGGCGTGGGCCCGGACGCAGTTGTTGCCTTCAACAATCTAGACCCGGCCCAGGCGACAGTCAGCCGACCGATCTGCAAGTACCCAGACAAGTTGGTTTTTAAAGGCGGTAACACCAACGTCGCTTCCAACTTCGTCTGTCAACACCAAGAGCAAGACGACTTCTTGCTTACGGATCTGGTCGTTCCTGATATTGGTGCCATCATCGACAGATTCTCGGAAAGATAGCCCACGCCACTGGAAGAGCGGGCGGCGCCAAAGCGCCGCCTGCTTTATTCCAGACTATTTGCCGGTGGTGCCGGATTCTGGATTGCGTAATTCTTTCTCAATGGTCTTCCGGTGTCGGTGAAGCTGCATGTAAAGCTGCGCGGTGCGCCTGCTAATTTCGCAAGTCTCTAACCACGGCAACCACTGGCCATGTTTTAAGTTTTCTTTTGCCTCCGCCAGATACGCGCCAGCATTCAGCGCATGTTTAACCGCCTTGCTGAGCGCGGCCGTCACCGCTTCGTGCTCGGTCTTTACCTTCGCCGCCAAAATGGTCAGCGAGTTGGATCGGTCAATAATGTGGCTGTTGCACTAAGGAGCGCAGACCTAAAAAA
>DATAPP010000244.1:0-4703 GCA_036265125.1 Pseudolabrys sp.
ACTTCGCTCGCTGTTCTCAATGCGGGCCAGGCAGTGATCTTCACCGTCGGGCTAGCCGCCGTCATGGTGATGTGCGCATTCGAAATCCGGGCCGGCAGCAAGACGGTCGGCGACTTCGTGCTGATCAATGCCATGATGATCCAGCTCTACCAGCCGCTCAATTTCATGGGCATGGTTTATCGGGAGATCAAGCAGGCGATTACGGACATCGAGCTCATGTTCTCGATATTAGGGCGCGAACCCGAAATCCAGGATGGGCCGGATGCACCGGCTCTGAAGGTGAGCGCAGGAGTCATTCGCTTCGAGAACGTCAGTTTTGCCTATGAACCGTCGCGCCGGATTCTCAAGGGGGTCAGTTTCGAGGTGCCTGCCGGCAAGACCATTGCGGTCGTGGGTCCTTCGGGAGCAGGCAAGTCGACGATTTCGCGGCTGCTGTTTCGTTTCTATGATCTATCGGGCGGCCGCATTCTGATCGATGGTCAGGACATTGCGAAGGTGACGCAGAAATCGCTGCGGCAGGCGATCGGTATGGTCCCGCAGGACACTGTGCTGTTCAACGACACGATCCGCTACAATATTCGCTACGGCCGCTGGGAAGCAACGGATGCGGAAGTGGAAGAGGCGGCGCGGCTGGCACAGATTGATCCGCTTATTCGCCTCGCACCAAAAGGCTACGACACGGAGGTCGGCGAACGCGGACTCAAATTGTCGGGCGGTGAAAAACAACGCGTTGCTATTGCGCGTACCATTCTAAAAGGCCCGCCCATCCTGGTGCTTGATGAGGCGACCTCGGCGCTCGACAGCCATACCGAAAAGGAAATTCAGGATTCCCTAGAGCGTGTTTCCCGCAACCGCACTACACTGGTGATTGCGCATCGACTATCCACCATCGTGGGTGCCGATGAGATTGTCGTGCTCGACGAGGGCGAAATCGTCGAACGCGGAACGCACTATGCGTTGCTCTCCAAGAATGGTCTCTATGCCAGCATGTGGAATCGCCAACGCGAAGCCGAGGAAGCGCGCGAGAAACTGGCGCTCGCCGGCGAAGAGGAGAGCGCGCCCAACCGCAATCCACCACCGGTGAACGATGCCATTAGCGCGGCCGCGACGGCGCCTCTCGAGGCGCCCGCCGATGCGGCGGAGTAGATGGTCTGATGTCAGTCTACGATTCGATCCGCTCCCAAATTGTCCCGGTCACTCCGGAGGGCTATCCATTCATCGGCGCCTTTGCATTCGTGAGCCTTATTCTGTTTTGGCTCTGGAGTCCGCTTGGATGGCTCGGAACATTGGCGACTCTCTGGTGTGCTTATTTCTTCCGTGATCCGCCTCGGGTCACTCCGGTGCGCGACGGCCTGGTCGTGGCGCCTGCCGACGGCCGCGTGAGCCAGGTGACAACGGTGGTTCCACCGTCGGAACTCGGCCTGGGCGCCAAAGCGCTGCCACGCATCTCGATCTTCATGAGTGTGTTCGATTGCCACGTGAATCGCAGTCCCATTACGGGCAAGGTCGAGAAAGTAATTTATCAGCCAGGCAAGTTCGTCAGCGCCGATCTCGACAAGGCGAGTGCGGACAACGAGCGCAATTCGCTCGTAATCGCGACCGCCGGCACGCATATCGCCGTTGTGCAGATCGCCGGCCTTGTCGCCCGCCGCATTGTCTGCTTCGTACGTAACGGCGACTCGATAAATACAGGGCAACGCTTCGGTATGATCCGCTTTGGTTCGCGCCTGGATGTCTATCTGCCTGAGAGTACGCCGCCCCTTGTGGCGGTCGGCCAGACCTCAATTGCCGGCGAAACCGTACTGGCTGAGCTGCGTACCAGTGAGGCGGGACGGGCATTCCGCAGCGGGTAATTCATTAACGAGACCCGATAAAAGCAATTTCGCACCGTGGCGCGCGTGGCGCTACGCGACTATATTGTGGCCATGGTGTTCCCACCGTTCGACCCGGCTCCGCCTCCGTTTCGTCGTCGCTTTAAGGCGATTCCGGTTCGCACTTTGCTTCCCAATCTTATTACTTTGCTTGCCCTGTGCGCGGGACTGACTGCGATTCGCCTGTCGGTAGAGGACAAGCTCGATCTGGCGCTGGCGGCGATCGTGTTTGCCGCATTGCTCGATGGAATCGACGGGCGCATCGCGCGGATGCTCAAAGGCACGTCGCGTTTCGGTGCAGAACTCGACAGCCTTGCCGATTTCGTGAATTTCGGTGTGGCCCCCGCGCTGATCCTCTATTTCTGGGGATTACACGAATTAAAATCTGCCGGCTGGATCGTCGCTTTGGTGTTCGCAATATGCGCGGGGCTTCGTCTCGCGCGCTTTAATGTGATGATGGACGATCCCAACAAGCCGCTGTGGGCTGGAAACTTCTTCACCGGCATTCCTGCGCCGGCCGGCGCTATCACTGTGCTGTTGCCGATCTACCTGGGTTTCCTCGGCGTACCTGTCAGTCTCATTACTATATGGATCACCTTTTTCTACACGCTGGCGATCGCGTTTTTGATGGTCTCGCGTCTGCCGGTATTTTCCGGAAAGCGCGTCGGCAAGCGTGTGCCGCCGGAAATGGTGCTGCCGGTCTTCGTTATGGTTGTGTTGTTTTTCGCGATGCTGGTGAGCTACCCGTGGCAAATCCTGACGGTCGGGACACTGGCCTATCTGGCGTGCCTGCCGCTCGGCTGGCTGTCCTACCGCAAACACCAGCGGAAAGATTCAACCGCAACAATGCCCGCAACCAGTACAGAATTCCCGTCCGGACAACCCGACCGCGATTTGGACCAGGACCGCCCTCCGCGCCTGAACTGAGATCAGGCCTTCGCAAGCGGATGTCCGGGCATCAATTCGTAGGGATGTTTCCAGCCCGGCAGCGCCCTCATGCGTTCGAGCCAGGCCCCGATCGCAGGGTAATCTTTGGCGATATCGAATCCAAATTCCTCGGTCGGGTAGTACAGGTAGCCGGTCATTGAAACGTCGGCGATGGTTGGCTTGTCGCTCACGAGGAATTGGCGTCCGGTCAATCGCTTGTTGACGATGGCAAGATTGCCGTCGATGCGTCCTTTTAGAAACGCCAGCACGGCAGGATCGCCGGGGGGCTTGGCGAAGTTCTTCAGAAAGCGAAATGGACCGAGGAAGCCGTTCACTTTCTGATTGTCAAAAATGATCCATCGCATCGCTTCAAGTTCGTCGTCCTCATTTTCCGGTTTGAACTTGCCGTCGCGTCTGGCGAGGTAGGTCAGAATCACGCCGGATTGGGTAAGCTTCTTTTTGCCGTGTACAAGGATTGGCGCCTCGCCCATTTCGTTGATTTCGGCGCGAAATTGCGGCGTGCGTTGAACCATTGCGCCAAAAAAATCGACCCATATCGGTTCCCAGTCGGCGCCGAGTAGGTTGAGCATCAACGCTGCACGATAGGCGTTACCGGATTGGGCGAAGCAATAAAGTTGATATTCCGACATAAGGGCTCCTCGTTTGGCCGGGGTTTAGCGCGTCAGCGTAACCGGCGTGCCGGCGGTGGATTGGCCTTCGAAGTGCGTGCCATTGGATTTGAACTGGGCTAGCGGCTGGCTTTCACCGTCGGCGATCGTAAGGGCGTTTCCTTCCATTGCCCAATGCCGGCTCATATAGAAGCTGCCGGGACACCCTCCATCGGGCGCGACTTTGCCCGTGCGTGCACCGGGCACCCCGCCGAGTTCCAAACCGCAGGACGGCGCGTTCGGCACACTAAGTACCCAGCGGCCAGGAATTGACGAATCCGCAGGCGTCGGTGCGGGAGCGGATGAGCCCAAAGAGAGCTGCTCGCCGGCGCAGCCCGTCAGCGTCAGGACGACAAGGACGCCAATTGCGGCCCTGACGGCAATCATCCTCAGCCATCCCCAAACGCAACTTATTTCATGGTCGGAATCACAAACTCTGCGCCTTCCTTCGTGCCGGTTGGCCAGCGCGAAGTAATGGTCTTGGTCTTGGTATAAAACCGAATCGAATCCGGGCCGTGTTGATTGAGATCGCCGAAGCCGGAACGCTTCCAACCGCCAAAGGTATGATAGGCGAGCGGAACAGGAATCGCGAAGTTCACGCCCACCATGCCAACCTGTACGCGGTTGACGAAATCACGCGCAGTATCACCGTCCCGTGTGAAGATTGCGACACCATTGCCGTATTCATTTTCGGAGGGAAGTCGTACCGCTTCTTCGTAGTCGTGCGCCCTCACGACCGAAAGCACCGGGCCGAATATTTCCTCCTTGTAGATACGCATATCCGACGTCACGCCGTCGAAGAGGCAGCCGCCCATGAAATTTCCGTTCTCATAGCCTTGCAGCTTGAACCCGCGGCCATCGACAACAAGTTTGGCACCTTCCTTCACACCGAGATCAACATAGTCCTTCACCTTGTTGAGATGCGCCCTGGTGACGAGCGGCCCATAGTCGGCCTGCGGGTCGCTGGATGGTCCGATCTTCAGGCTTTCGACGCGCGGAATAAGTTTCTCGACGAGGATGTCTGCAGTCTTCTTGCCGACGGGCACTGCTACGGATATCGCCATGCAACGCTCGCCGGCCGAGCCATAACCTGCACCGATCAGCGCATCGACCGCCTGATCCATGTCCGCGTCCGGCATGACGATCATGTGGTTCTTGGCGCCGCCGAAACACTGCATGCGCTTTCCCTTGGCGCAGCCGGCGGCATAGATGTGCCCGGCCACGGCCGAGGAGCCGA
>DATAPP010000245.1:0-22639 GCA_036265125.1 Pseudolabrys sp.
TAATAGTGAAATTGTCAAATACCAATAAGCTGGCCGCGGTTACATCGCGTCCGCTTAGGATCATTAGCGGGCTAGAGCATTGAGCGCCAGCAGAGCAAAAAATAAAGAGCCCAAAGACCAACCAAAAATCCGCGCTGCTTGTCTTTCGCTCATAGAGCGACAACCGCCCAATTGAAAAAAGTTCAGGGCTCAGCTCGCGCCGCCGTCTTATTCAAACTCGAATTTAAGCACGCGAACGCTTTCTGCACGCATTTTGGAACCTAACCCGACGTATCGATTTATCCGGGGTGCCCACCAGAGGAGGAAAGCTCATGCTGAAGACACTCGTTTTAGCGACTGCCGCAGTGGGACTTCTGATGTCTACGGCCAGCGCCGACTATTACATCGTTCAGGAGAAGGCGACTAAGAAGTGCAAAGTCGTTGAAACGCGCCCAACCGAAACGACCTGGATCCAGGTTGGTCCGGCGGCCTTTAAGACCCAAGTTGACGCCGAGAAGCAGATCAAGACCGTCTGTGTAGAGAAATAACTAGCCATATCTATGAGTCTTAAGGCGCGGCCGACGTCCCGTCGGTCGCGTCGCCCGTTTCATTCACCCGAATGGACTTAAAGCAAATGAGGTGCCGAATGTCCGCTTTGGGTCAGTCGGTCATTTTACGGCGCAATCGCTATGTCCGCTTTAGCCCCCAAGAGCGGACATTCGTCGGTGCAAAAGAAATGTCCGACTGTTACGAGAGTTACATTTCTGAACAGACTGACAGGAAAATATTCGGAACAGAAACGCGGCTTTTGGCGTTTCTTGGCCATCGTGGGGCGCTGATGGAGAGATGAACATGAAGAAGTTACTTATATCGACGGTTGCAGCGGCTCTCGCGATGTCTTTCGCCATGTCCGCCGAGGCTGCTACCAACAAGCAGAAGGTGTCGGCGGACGTTCAGGCTTCATGCAAAACCCAAGCCGCCAAGAAGTATTCCGCCATCCACTTCATGAAGCGGCGTAACTTCGTCAACAATTGCGTAGCGCAGCACGCTAAGGCGAGCGCTCCTAAAGCCAAGTCAACGACTACCGGCCAAGCGCCTAAACAGACTCAATAATTTGAAAGCCCCGCTTCGGCGGGGCTTTTCTTTTCACCCGCGGAGAGGAACACCGATGGCGAAAATGATGAAGACCGCGGAACGGGCCTTGCACCAACGAACAAACAAAATGCTTGCCAGTGCCACGAAACGCTACAAGAAATTCATGCGGCAGGCGGCCAAGGCGGCAAGCGAACACAAACGCGAACAGTATTTGGCCGCGGCTCTCAGCGCTCTTGTTGTTACAGGCGTCGTTGCCAGCAAGCTAATGGCGAATTTAGAGGGCAAGAAAGCCGCTGTCCCGGGTCCTGCCAGGAAAAACGTAAGACGAAGGCAAATTAATCGACTCTCGGCGGGCCCTGGCAAGCCCGACCATCCTGAATGTCCGCTTTGGGTCAAAAGCATACATGTGCAGCGCAATAGTCTATGTCCGCTTTACCCCCCAAAAGCGACATTCGTCAGTGCGGTTGGCATGTCCGCTAAGGGCCATAAGCCGACAAACCTCTATTTACCTTTTTCGATCTAGCGCCGTGCGTACGCGCATTGCCAATTGGGCTTGTGATACTGGTTTCTGCAAGAGATCCACACCCTCGTCCAAACGCCCTTGATGGACGACTGCGTTTCGGGAATAGCCTGTCATATACAACACCCGTATTTCAGGGCGGAGGCGTTGTGCTTCCTGTGCGAGGTCGCGGCCATTCGCGCCCGGCATAATGATATCGGTCAGCAACAAATCAATTGCTCTGCCGGATCGCAAAACCTCACGGGCAGCTTCAGCGCTTGGTGCAGCTACGACACTATAGTTGAGGTCGCGCAATACATCCGCCAAATAAGTCCGCAAATCGGAGTCGTCTTCCACGAGCAAAATGCTTTCGGCTTCCCCAGAGCCAATCACTACGTCATCCAGCTCACTCGCTTCATCAACCGAATTTCCAAGCAATCGTGGTAAGTAAATTTTGACGGTCGTGCCCTGATTCACTTCGCTATAGATTTTTATGTGCCCGCCCGATTGCTTGACGAATCCATAGACCTGACTGAGACCAAGTCCCGTTCCATGGCCGAGCTCCTTCGTGGTGAAGAATGGCTCAAAGGCGTGCTCTAGAACGTCGGGAGCCATACCCGACCCGGTATCCGAAACGCAGACGACGACGTACTGGCCCGTGGGAAGTTCGGGGTTTAGTTCTGCGTATTCCTGGTCGACATATATGTTCGCGCCCTCAAGCGTGAGTTTACCCCCGTTGGGCATCGCATCGCGTGCATTGATAGCGAGATTGATGAGCGCGGCCTCTAGTTGATTGGGATCCACCTCCACCTGCCACAGCCCGGCTGCTCCAACCGTCTCGATCTGAATTCGCTCGCCCAGCGACCGCTGCAGAAAATCAGTGGCGCCGGCGAGAAATTTGTTGATGTCGATCGGCTTTGGTTCGAGCGCTTGCCTGCGCGAAAAAGCGAGCAACCGCCCGGTCAAGGCGGCGGCGCGCTGAGCGCCTCGCATTGCATTGGTGAGAGCGCGATTTAGCGCCGGGTTCGTCGGAGTTTTAAGCGACTGATGTCGCGCGGTTTCGAGATTGCCGATGACGATCATCAGGAGGTTGTTAAAATCGTGTGCGATGCCACCGCTTAATTGACCGACAGCCTCCATCTTTTGCGAAACAGCCAGTTGTTCCTGGACTGTTTTAAGCTTCCGTTGAGTCTCGAGCCTCTCCGTGATGTCGCGAGTGACCTTCGCGAAGCCAATGAGCTTCCCGGTCTCTTTGTCGCGAATTGCATCAATGAGAACAGACGCCCAAAACTTCGTGCCGTCTTTACGGACGCGCCACCCTTCGGCTTCGTATTTTCCTGTGTCGGCAGTTGTTTGTAGAGCTCGCTGCGGGACCTCCGATTTCTGGTCCTCTTCGGTATAGAACCTGCTGAAATGCTCGCCGATAATTTCCGACTCCGTGTAGCCCTTAATTCGTTGTGCCCCCGTATTCCACGTCGCGATCCGCCCACTCTCGTCAAGCTGAAAGATTGCGTAGTCGACAACTGCATCAATCAGCAATTGTAGGCGATTAGCGTCGCTAAATGTGGGTGCTTCATTGGCTTCCGCCATCGCTGCAAAACCGCCGCTTCTTAAAATCTGTACCGAGCAAACCCGCTTGACGGGCAACTGTTCCATTGGATTCGCCGGCCTAGGCGCACTTTTGAAAACGTTCCGCCTATTAAATAGTTTTAGTCGACGCAGGTATTTCACGCTTCGCTACGTTAAATGCGTAGAGGGCTGAGAGACGGTTGCGCTTTCGCCTAACCTTTGGAGGCGAAAAATGGCAGCCGTCAGTGGTGGTCACTCATCGCTAGAGATGATTTGCGGCCGCCTGGTATGTCCTCAGTGCAGAGCGCCGATGTGGAGTATTCGCGTCAAACCTGAGAAGACTGCTGAAGATAACCAAATGTTCCAATGTCCGCGTTGCGAGTGTTCGCACCATGTCGTTTTTCCTCAAAGACAGACATTGGTTCAGCGTCGCTGAGATGTCCGCTTTGGGTCAAAAGTGGACATTGGAGCGCTTCTGGGCGATGTCCGCTTTACCCCCAAAAGCGGACGTGAAGCCGCAATTCGCGACCTGTCGAACCTGATGCCGCTTTTGTGCCGAAAACTTCCGCTCTTACCCGATAGCGGACATTCACCCGCTCATCGAAAATGTCCGCTTTGGGCCAGAAGCTGACATCAGCCCCATCCTCACTCCATCATCATTGACGCGCCTGTGGCAACACTGACGAGCAAACGTGCGTTGGCTATTGGAATATGGGTTATCGCAAAAAATCCAACACGGCCGGATAAGCGAGGCAGATCGGGTCACGCTCGCCACGTCCGATGTGACGCATGACAAGCAATGCTAGTCTGTGTCGTGCCTGTGATCGTTTTCCTGTACCTTTGCGGAAGGCATCCATGCGCATTGTTGAATGCCATCGTCATGATCTTCAGGGTGTCGGGATCGTAGACCCGTTCAATGTTGTGCATTGAGGGCATTTGTCCCTCCCATTTAAACACTGATGTGACTAGGACAGCACGACACCGTCGGTGATCGAATACGTGGCGCGATGTCCGCCGCTATTGGCCCCTAGCGAACATTTGTTTTTGCACGCACATGTCCACTTTCGGGGTAAAGCGGACATTGAGGCATAGCGGACGTGCCGAAGTACGGTGAAGCGTAAGACCAAACGGTCGGGATACCAGTTATGGGACGACTGCACGGTCATTTTGGTCGCGATCATCTCGCTGCCAAAATAGTTTCGATGCACGGTGATAGCGCTGCGACTCTTCCTGCGGGACGTATTGCCTGTCGCCGATTTGATTCTGCGGTTGTTCGCGGCATGTCAGTGATGCCAGAACAACGCGATTAGGATGATGACCGGCAGCGGGACGCCCAGCAGCCAGAGAAATGCGCCTCGTCCAAATCCCATAACAGCCTCCGTGTGATCGCGTTTGTTTGAATCAACGTCACTAGTCAGGGTGAGTTCCCAAGCTCAACGCCAAAGAAATGGACCGCGCTGTGGGCACTCAAACTAGCCGCAACTTTATTTAGCTCCGAGGGAGATTAGCGAAGCGCGACGCTACGGAACCTTTCCCAAATCGGCGGATTGTTGAAACAAATAGGGTGTGCCATGCCCGTGAAGAACGTTGGTACTGCCGATCTTGCCCGCGTTGCATACGAAGTCGCGTGGCGGGAATTCGTAGGCCTGACAGGCTTGACAAGTGAGGAGATGAGGACCGGGTCGAACCAGTTGCGTTGGTACATCCGCCTGATGACTACAGTGGGTGAGCGCGACCCATCAAAGATTGCACGATCTGCGTTGGGAATGACGCGGCAGTACGAGCAGATAACGCGATCCAAAGCCCGCGTTGCGCCGACTATCCCTCAAGCTTCGAGATGACCAATTACACGAAATTGCCCACCTGGGCCGACAAGTCGCACCTCTATGCGGTCGTAGAAACCCCGCGAGGAAGCCGAGCCAAGTTGGAGTTTGATACTAAACTCCGCGTTTTCACGCTTTCCAAGCCGCTTCTCACGGGTCTCACTTACCCATACGACTGGGGCTTCATCCCATCCACAAAGGCTGACGATGGCGATCCAATCGATGTTCTCATTATCCACGAGGCGGCGACCTATCCCGGTCTGGTGCTGTGCTGCAAGCCGATCGGAATTCTGGAAGTCATGCAAATAAAGAAGGGAAAGAAGGAGCGCAACGACCGCATCTTCGTGGTGCCGGACCGTTCACCGTTTGAAGCTGATCTCACAGATATTCGACGGCTACCGAAACGCGCCGTGAAAGAACTTGAGCAGTTCTTTGAAGCAACTGATGCGCTTGAAGAGAAGAACCTCGAATTCCTTGGTTGGCACGGACCATCCGATGCCATCAAAGCAATAAAAAAATGCTCTCGATGGTAGCGTTCATGCAGCCCGTCTTGGCCGTTCTCGACGCATTTCTGGGCTTTTCGGCCACCAAAGCCGAAGAACTCACCATTCTTCAAGTCTGTTTCCGTGCCGTTGTCGTTTATCTAGTCCTCATTGGGTACCTGAGATTTGCGAAGAAACGATTTCTCGGAGAAGCAACTGCACTCGATGCCGTTCTGGTCATCGTCATTGGGTCGATCGCAAGCCGCGCAATATCTGGAACGGCACCTTTTATCGCGTCTCTAGCGGGGACCTTTGTACTCGTTGCCATTCATTGGCTGATTTCATTTCTTACAGAATCATCATTGACGCTCAGCTATCTAATCAAGGGGCACGACACTCTCATAATCAGAAACGGACGGGTGAACCGCCAAGCACTTCGCAGCGCTCACATGTCGGATGACGACCTGGCCGAGGACTTGCGTCAGCAGGGCGTGAGCAACCCTGAAAAGGTGAAAGAGGCGCGACTCGAACGCAGCGGAAAGCTTTCGGTCATAAAAAAATAAAGCACGATGCTTGCGACACGAAGCCATCCGCACATGTACCAAAGAGCCGCATAGTGCGAAACTACGCGGCTCTTCCGTGAAGAACTATGTTCTGAGGGTGATGAACTAGCGCTTGGGCGCCATATCGTCCTTGGTCACACCCTGACCCGGCACAGACGTGTTGTCGCGATCCATCGACCTAGGCGAGGTAGTTGTGCCGGAGCCGGTCGTACCGGGGGCCATTCTTGTCGTCGTGCCTCGCTCTGGCGTGCCCTTCGTGTTTCCACTTTGGCCCGCTGCTGCTGGATCAGTTGGCGACGGGGTGGCGGGCTTAAATTCAGGCGCTGGGATGCCCGGCCATCCTGGTAACAAGACTCCAATTCGAGAATCATTCCAATAGCACCGGCGATTGCGAGCGCGCAGAGAGTCAGGGTAGCCGTTGAACATGTTCGACGGGGCGAACAGAGTAAAACTGGCGAATAGTAATGTAAGCCAGAAGACTAGGAGCAAGAGGGCAGCCCTTGGAGTTCCTTGCCCGGTCTTTTGGGCCAGAAGAAAACGAGTATCGCCGATCTTCGAGGCAAGTGTCATGGCCTGCGCCAGCCACCACTGGTCACGCGCGTTTGCGGGTTTGTCAGCAAGCATCAAGTCCTCGACCTCCTGCAGAAGTTCATAAGTCGATTGATCGCCCAGATCGACATCTGCTGGATTATTCGGGAATAGATCATCCCTTTTTCTTTCCGCATATTCTTGGAGCTTTTCCCGAGCCAATTTCGTGTCTGCGCCGTATCGACGAAGGAGCTGATCCAGTCGGAGGATTTCCGCCGAGAGCGAGGTCACTTGTCCCTGGACTGCGTTGAACGAGTTGTTCGCGTTCGAAGGCGGGAGACCAAGAACCAAGGCAGAAATTGTAGCAACCACTGCCATGGACACTGACACCAAGCTTTTTGTCTCCTCCGTCAGGTTGTGCTGTGGCAAGCGTCCTCTGAGCATCGCACCGGCAAATGCTCCGGCCAAAATTACCGCGAATACGAGAACGGTCGTGAGTAACGGAGTAAACACTGTCCCATTCCGGTTGAACCAACGCGAAGTCCCACGCACAAATGATTCCAGTCTCGCAATGAATGCAGACCGCGACGCAGCTATTCGTTCCTTATGAGTGGTGGCCGCTGTTGGACTAGAGCAAGACCAACAGACCCGTCTTTTGAGGATCGTGCGGCGCGAGGTCCGGCGAGCCTTCCTCGGCCCAGTCAGCGATATTCACCACTACTCCTAAGCGGACGACCTTGTGATCCGGCTCGGCCGGTTCCACGATGTTGAGGCCACTTTTGTCGAGGAAATAGGTATGATCGCCAAAGATGCGCTTAAGCCGGGGAATTGCCGGATTATTCTCCGGCACCACCTCGCCCTCGAACTGTTCTAGCGTTCGTTCGATCTGCGCGGAATTCATTTTCATCGCGCGTTCCTCCGATTGGAGTTTCGTCCTCTGCCCATGAACTGGGACGATCGCGCACGGGATCAAGTGGTTTGCCCAAATTTCCTTTAGGACGCCCGGAACTGAAACCATTCCGAGCTTTTACGCGAGCGTTACGCGTCGAGTCTGCGGCAATTGTGTGGGATGGGAACTGAAACATGACGTCGATTTCGCGGGACACCTGCGCCCGAACGAAATCGTCGTCGCATGACCTCAAAGGTTCCCCTGAAGCGCACATCCTACCCACCGCACCGGAACATGCATTCGGTCGGAGCGTTACGCAGGCATCCAAATTACAAGGAGATCGGTCATGCGATCGAGAAAAGCGATCTTGTACGCTGCCGCAACAGCGGCGATTGCCCTGTCGGTTCCCGCATCGGCTGCCACTGTCGTTACGGCCACGACGCCTCTCAATCTCCGCTCCGGCCCCGGGCCGCAATACAGCATTGTCGGCGCCATTCCAGACCGCGGTCGAGCGACGATCATCGGCTGTATCGAGGGAAGTCTGTGGTGTCAGGTCAGTCACAACGGGCGGCAAGGCTGGGCCTACTCGCAGTATCTGATGGCGAGCTTGTCTGGGCGTTCGCTGATTCTTGCCGAGGGTCTGAATAGCGTTCCGGCGGTGAGATACGAAGCGCCGGTCGAGACCGTCGGCAGCGCGGTTGCGGCGCCTGCGATCACAGGGACACTGATCGAGCGCCCGGTCACTGCTGAATCACTCGTCATCACTCCGCCACCAACGGTGCGCAGCTACGTGGTCAGTCACCCGGTCGCACCGGTTTATCTGAATGGCGAGGTCGTCGAAGGCGTCGGGTTGCCCGCGGAGGTTGTGCTCGCTCCCGTTCCGGGCTACGACGATTATCAGTATGCGTATGTCAACAACGTCCCGGTGCTGGTCGAACCGTCAACCCGGCGGGTTGAGTACATATATCGCTGAGCGACAAGCGCTCGCCGAATGTTGAGAGGGATGTCCGCTTTGGGTCAAAAGCGGACATTCGGAATACAGCTGAAATATCCGTCGGGAGTGCCAAAAGCAGACATTAAGGCGCGCGGAGAACTCGACGGCAAAGCGCAACCTGCCGTCCAGGACGTGGGAACCGTTCCTCTCGGAATTCATTAGCTTCCATCGAGTTCCGCCTGGGACGTGGGATGATGTACCGCGGGCAAACTGTGATGAACGATAAAAAGGGGCAATCGACCAAGGCTCTGCTCGGGGTCCCCGGTCTCGATGATATTCTTCTCGGCGGCTTGCGTCGAAATCGACTCTTCTTGATCGAGGGGGAGCCTGGATCCGGAAAGACTACGTTGGCGCTACAATTCTTGCTCGAAGGCGCACGGACTGGGGAAAAAGGCCTCTACATCACACTGTCGGAGACCGAGGAAGAGCTGAGAGAAGTCGCATTTTCTCACGGATGGCCGCTCGACAGAGCCGTCGATATTTTTGAACTTTTGCCTCCGGAAAATCTGCTCGACGAAACGCAGCAGCAAAGCCTCTTATACTCGTCGGACCTTGAACTTGGAGAGACCACCAAACGAATATTCGAAGCGATGGAACGGATAAAGCCATCGAGGGTAGTCATCGACAGCCTTTCAGAAATACGATTACTCGCTCAAAGTTCTCTTCGGTATCGCCGACAAATTTTAGCTTTAAAGCATTATTTCGCCCAGCGTGATGCAACAATACTGCTGCTTGACGATATGACGGCAGAGGCGGATGACAAAACCGTTCACAGCGTTGCCCACGGTGTGGTGAGAATGGAAGAGCTTGTTCCCGACTACGGTGCGGAGCGCCGGCGCTTGCGCGTCATGAAGTATCGAGGGCAACCGTTCCGCGGCGGGTATCATGATTTCACAATAGAAACCGGCGGCGTGCAGGTTTTTCCGCGACTGGTGGCGGCTGAGTATCGCAAACGAATAGAGACTTCTGTTCTAGTCAGTGGACTCGCCGAATTCGACAAACTGTTGGGCGGAGGGATCGAAAGCGGATCAAGCACATTGATAATTGGCCCTGCAGGGACTGGAAAATCACTCATCGCTATGACGATGGCGGTAGCGGCCGTGAAACGCGGCGAGCGTGCTGCACTCTTTATATTTGATGAGGAGTTGGGACTACTTTTTGGTCGGTCCAAAGGCATGGGTATCGACCTGGAGGCCTTGCGAGACGATGGAAAACTATTCATTGAGCAAATGGACGCGGCAGAAGTATCACCGGGCGAATTTGCCCATAAAGTTCGTTCCTGCGTGGAAACAGAGGGCATTCGGACTGTCATCATCGACAGCTTGAATGGCTACCAAAATGCCATGCCCGAAGAGCAGTTTCTGATCCTCCACATGCATGAGTTGTTGCAATATCTCAATCGTATTGGCGCAGCGACATTCCTCACTGTTGCGCAACATGGTCTGGTCGGAGACATGAAATCCCCGGTGGATGTCACGTATCTTGCCGACACGGTCCTTCTGCTGCGTTATTTTGAAGCGTTCGGCGAAGTGCGGCGCGCAATCTCTGTGCTTAAAAAGCGAACTGGTCGGCACGAAAACACCATTCGCGAGTTTAGTATTGATAACACCGGGCTCAAGGTCGGCTCGCCCCTCGATAAGTTCCAGGGCGTCCTTCGCGGTGTTCCGCAATATCTTGGCGGTCAACCGGACCCGAAACTTGAATAAAGAACACGACCCTATATCGCAACGTGCGCTTATCCTTGCGCCGCAAGGTAGAGATGCATTTGTTGCATCCCGTATTCTGCGTGAAGCGGGGCTTGTCGCTGAAATTTGCAATGACCTGCCAATGTTATCGGGGGAGCTGACGCTTGGTGCGGGCTTGGCGGTAATAACGGAAGATTCCATCCGCAATGCAGACATCAAGGGCCTCGCAAATTGGACCAGCGCGCAGCCGCCCTGGTCGGATTTTCCTTTTGTAATCCTTACGGAGCGCGGCGCCGGGGTAGAACGTAATCCGGCAGCCGGAAGACAAACGGAAGCCCTTGGCAATGTCACCTTCTTGGAGCGACCATTTCACCCGACCACGCTGATCAGCGTCGTGAAAACGGCCCTGCGAGGAAGGCTACGGCAATACGAAGCCCGCGCTCGTCTGCACGAGTTGCGTGAAAGCGAAGGTCACGCGAAACGCTCAGAGGCCGAACTACGTCGGCTAAATGAAACTTTGGAAGCCCGTGTTGCAGAACGCACTGCGGAAATCGAAGCGACCAATAGGCAACTTGTATCTCAGATCGAGGAGCGCGAGCGGATAGAATCGACACTGCGTCAAATGCAGCGCCTTGAAGCAGTGGGTCAGCTAACAACTGGCGTCGCCCATGACTTTAATAATCTGCTCACGGTAGTTCTTGGCAATTTAGGATTTGTTGAAAAGGATCTTGGAAGCAGCCTCGATTTGAGAGTGAAGCAACGCATATCCCATATCCGTCTCGCAGCGGAACGCGGAGCCAAGCTCACCGGGCAATTGCTTGCGTTTTCTCGCCGTCAGCTACTCATACCAAAGCCCGTTGATCTCAGCGATACGCTGGCGAATATGCATGATCTTCTTCAAAGCACGTTAGGCAACAGCGTGCAGATAAAAACGTCGTTTAAGTCGGATCTCTGGCGTGCCCTGGTTGATCCTAATCAGATAGAACTTGCCGTTCTTAACCTTGCAATTAATGCACGAGATGCGAGTCAGGTCGGCGACAGCATCACACTTGAAACCGCCAATGCGACCGTGGGTCCGCCGGAGAACGCGCACGAGCCACCAGCTGGGGAACATGTCGTTGTCTCGGTGACCGACACCGGGACAGGTATGACAAAGGAAGTACTCGCTAAGGCCTTTGAACCGTTTTACACCACCAAAGATATCGGTAAGGGCTCAGGGTTAGGGTTGAGTCAGGTTCTCGGCTTCGCAAGACAGTCTGGCGGCGGCATGCGGATCGAAAGCCGGGTGGGTGAAGGGACTTCAGTAAAGATCTACTTGCCGCGAGCCCTGAGCATCGACGTTGCCTTGCGATCGGAGTCGGTTGGCGTGCCAAAACGCAGCGTCAAAGCTGCAGTTATCTTGTTGGTGGACGATGATAGCGCCGTCCGTGAAGTCACAGCTTCTATCCTTCGGGATCTCGGTCATGTGGTGATCGAAGTTGGTAGCGGTGGTGGCGCTCTAGATCTGCTAGACCGAAACGCTCAAATTGATCTCGTCATCCTGGATTTCGCCATGCCAGGCATGAATGGAATGGAAGTCGCTCGACAGATGCGTACTAAAGTTCCGTCTCGGCCTGTGGTATTTGTCACGGGCTACGCAGACACTTCCGCGCTCGGAGACATCGACGAAACACAGATAGTCAGAAAGCCATTTATTGGTAACGAACTCGCCGACAAGGTGCAATTTGCCCTAGCTAATCGATCAGGTAACTCAAGCAGCAAAATCGTTTCTTTTAGGCGATAGCGCACTTTTCCAATGTCCGCTTTGGGTCTAAGCGGACAGACCGTCCCGGCCCAAACACCGCTTTGTCCGCTATTGTCCAATAGCGGACATTGATAGGCTTCGCGGTCCGTTGGCGGAACGTTTTGGTCTTCGACAGAAACTATGTCGCATTCCAAGCATTGTTAGACTCGTGCCATTCAGCTCTTTGGTTGGTTTGCCCATGACTGCCGCACGTCTAGAAAGATATTTTGGTTGCCCATGCTGACCGCTAAGCGACTTCGCAAAGTCCTGAGTTACGCCTCTACAACTGGGACATTTCGGTGGAAGGTGAGCGCTAGCAGTCGCGCTCCTGTTGGCGCTATAGCCGGCGCAAAAAATGGGAGGGGTTACCATCAAATTCGTATTGGTGGTCGGCCTTATTCGGCAAGTCGCCTTGCTTGGCTCTATATGACCGGCAAGTGGCCGAACTTCGAAATCAGCTATATCAACGGTAACCCGTCTGACACGAGATGGGCAAACCTTCGGGAAGCAACATCACTGCAAAATCGCAGTCGCCCTAAGAGGAATAGCTAAAGCGTTTGCGGCTGGAACTTTGCCGATCCTCACGGAACGTACTGCGGGGCAAACAGTTTGTTGTACCGACGCCCGCGCAGCGTCCGGGCGCCCCCTGAACATGCGCGGTTGTTGGGGCCAGGCGATACCATCGCCTGGTCCTTTGTTTGGACTTTCGGGCACATTAATTCACGGCAATATTTCATTTGATGCTCGCTTCTGGCTGAGCTTGGGCGCACGCTCTGTTTATCGCCGGCCGCGGCATTGCCACAGGCGCCGGTGGCAGAGAGACCAGTTGCGCTCCCGCCTGCAACAGCAAGACGGGAGGCTTCATGCAAGTGTCCCACTTTATCAATCGACCCGAAGTCGAACACCCAAAATGCAGAAAGTGTGGCGTATCGATGTGGCTTGCTCGGATCGAACCCGACAAGCCGGACTTCGATAAGCGCACCTACGAATGCCCGGTGTGTGAGAACGTGGTCGCTGAGATCGTCAAATACGGATAGCTTGCTAGGCCGGTCCGGCAGTAGCGGGGGAACGTACGTTCCTCCGACACCTTGGCCGACTGGAAAACCGCGCATCCCCGTCCCATCGTACACGCGCGGTTTATCACTTAAGGGGCCGTGCACATCTTCATGCAGCGGTCTCTTATTTAAAAAGCGCAAAATGTCACGCACAGTCATCGTAGAGATGAAAAGCAGCCGGCTCGGGCTCAGAAAAATCATTACGCGCAGCCTTGAGTATGAACTTCAGCCTGGGCAACGGGAGCGCTGGGGGGCGCAAACGACAAAAAGCAAGCCAAATAATCAATCCAAGCAATCTTCGCTCATCTCGGAAACGTTCAAGCCGCGAACTTTCAAGTAAGCGCCAGAATAGGATCGGGTCTTTCGACACTGGCTATCTGTGTAGAACACCCACCAGTGGACAAGCGATTGACCAATGTCCGCTTTGGCTCAAAACCAGACACTCCGTGATGTCCGAGCAATGTCCGCTTTACCCCCCAAAAGCGGACGTTGGGCGGCGCATCGGCGTCGGCAATACGGGCACCATTGCCTCGCCCAGCACGGTTACACCGCATCACCATCACACCACTCCTTTCTATGTTTGGAGCGGCCTTAGCTTTTTCCACTTCCCGCTCGCCCCCCAGCTCCTCGCAGGCATTAACCATCTATTAACCGGACCAGCGCACCGTTGCCTGAGCCATCCATTGCAACGATGGGCAACGCCCCATGCATACCCTCGCAAGGGCAGCCGCGGCGGTCGGCGCAAACAACTCCAAAGTCCTCCGCACCGATGCGGTGCAACGATACGCACCACCCAATGCACCGGGCCCTGATGCGGAATTGAGCCAGCGGGCAAAACTGGCCGAACAGCAGGTGGCCGACCTAAAGGCGGCGCTGGAGAATATGAAGGGCGAGAGGGACAGGTGGCGGACACTAGCCGAGCGCAGATCGCTGCCCCACCCGCGGGCTGAGAGCAACCTCACTCGGAGCGAGTCGCGGGAATGGTAGTGGCGGCTGAACGGGTAGGCGGCCTTGCGCCGGCTTCAGTTTCGTCCGCCGACCGTTACACCCGGGCTTGGTCTTTGGGTCGCTGAAGCTGATGTCCGCTTTGGGTCATAAGCGGACAAATGCACCGCACAACGCTTGTTCAGTTTCGTTCTTGATGCCCTGCGGGTTCCGCACATTGTCTGGTTGAACATCCGTTCATGGACCTAACGTCGGGTTCGCGAGTTTTCTCGCTACAGGGCGACAAACAAAAACAAGGAAGAACGTATATGCGTAACGCGATCTTGGGTTCGTTCAGCGCACTTGCGCTTGCCTCGCCTGCTGTCGCCGCAGATTTGCCGGTGCAACCTCGCTACAGCGAAGTTCCGGGCTACGAGTACCGCAGTGCGCCCCCTGCGGTTGTTGAGGAACTGCCCGCTGTCGTTCCTGAGACTTACGTGGTTCGACGCCCTGTCCTCATAGCGCCACCGCCAGTAGTGGTCGAAGAATATCCCGTCTATGCGTCGCCACCGGTCTATGCAGCGCCTCCTGTGTATGCGTATGCCGGCCCGGGTTGGCGGGGCGGATGGGGGCATCGCGGTCATTTCCACGGCCGTTGGTAGCTTTCGAATGCAAGTGGCGGTTAAAATGTCAGGAGATACACAATGTCGCGCACAATATTTGCGATAGCATTTGCAGGCCTCATTTTTACGGCTGCGTCAGGCGCTTCTCACGCGGCACCGATCCTCCCGCTTCCTGCGGCTGCGGCGTGTGCACTGTCGTGGTGGGGGTTGGGGTCGTCACTGCTGGCGTGACCGCTGGGGCAATAGGCACTGCCGGTGGTGATTTCAACCTCGTGACCTGTCGCTGAGTGCCGTCATTGGCCAATGTCCGCTTTGGGTCATAAGCGGACATTCTATGAGGTGCGTTCCATGTCCGCTTTACCCCCAATAGCGGACATAAAACCGCGACCTGTCGAAACTGATGTCCGCTTTGGTGCCGAAAATGTCCGCTCTTACCCGATAGCAGACATTCACCCGCTCATTGGAAAATGTCTGCTTTGGGCCAGCTGACAAGGGACAATTCTCGACTACACCACGGCGTTGCGTCGTGCCGCCTCCTTGAACCAGGCGGCGCTGAGCTTGGGCGTGCGCTTCTGCGTCTTGAAGTCCACATACACGATCCCGAACCGCGTGCCGTAGCCATCATTCCACTCGAAATTGTCCATCGCGCTCCACACGAAATTTCCCTTCAAAGGAATCCCTTCGGCCGTGGCGCGCTGCTGATGCATCATACCGTTTCTGAGATACATCAGACGATCGGAGTCGTAGACGTTGCCGTCGTCCGCGACGACATCGCTCGCCCCGCATCCGTTCTCGGTGATGTAGATCTCCTTCGGCTTCCAGATCGAATGCAGCAGCCGCGGCGACCAATATTGGGATTCCGGCGCGAGCCGGTGCCAGCGCGAGAACATCTTCGGGTGCGAGTCGTTGAATGGGATATCCCGATATCCGGGAGGCTGATCGGACGCCACGACTAGCGATGACGGGATGTAGACATTGATGCCGACGAAATCGACCGGCGCGCCGATGATCTTCATCTCCTCGTCGGTGAACTTCGGCGCGTCCTTCCCCGCCGACTTCAGATAGGCGTCGTCGTATCGGCCTTCCAGCATCGGCCCGATGAAATAACGATTCAGGTCACGCGTGGCCGCCTCCGCGGCTTTGACATGCGCGGGCGAGTCGATCACCGGCAACGCGTGGGGCATATTCTCGGCCGGCCCCACTTTCGTGCCCGCCCGTCCCGTGGCGCGGATCGCCTGAACCGCAAGGCCGTGGGCGAGGATCGTGTGGTGACGCACCTGATTCAGCGGCCCGTCTTCCAGCGTCAGACCAGGCGCAATGTGTATGCGCACGGGCTTGCCCTGTACGAGCAATTCGATCCCGCGGTGACCCGTGGCGGTCACCTGGTTGAACTCGTTGATCGTGAAGAAGTGCCTGACCCGGTCACTGAGACTACTGGCGACGGTGCCGGCGTAGTCGCCAAATGCTTTCGCGGTCTCGGGTGACTGCCAGCCCCCGTACTTGTCCTGCAGCGCCTGCGGTAGGTCCCAGTGGTAAAGCGTCGCGAACGGCTCGATGCCGGCGGCCCTAAGTTCATCCACAAGCCGGTTGTAAAAATCGATGCCTTTGGGATTCGGCGTGCCCGTACCCTGCGGGAAGATGCGCGGCCATGAAATCGAGAAGCGATACGCATTAACGCCCATGTCTTTCATCACACGGACATCTTCCCTGTAGCGGTGGTAGTGATCTATTGCGACGTCGCCGTTGTCGTCATTTTTTATCTTTCCCGGCGTGTGCGCAAACGTGTCCCAGATCGAGGGACCTTTCCCGTCTTCATTCCGTGCGCCTTCAATTTGATAGGAGGCCGTAGCAACGCCCCAATAAAAGCCGTCAGGGAATCGGGGAGCAGCGGACTGTGTGGGGCTGGTCTTTGGCGCTTGCGTCTGTGCGATCGCTACGGGCGCTGCCGCCAATCCAAGCGCAAGCGAGCCTGCGGCTGCCCCGACATCGCGTCGCGTGAATTGTGTGGGCATTTGCAAACCTCCTGTGGCACGCTTTCTGGCACATACAGATCGAGATTCACGCTCTCGATTATCCAGAAGTGTGCTTAGGCTGTTGAGTTGGACCGTGGTCCAATACAGAGTAGTAAATGTCCGCTTTGGGTCAAAAGCAGATATACGGACCTGACTTTGTGATGTCCGCTTTACCCCCGAAAGCGGACATATGCGGCGCAACTAGGAATGTCCGCTATGGGCCAATAGCGGACATTTCGGGCCGGTCGCGATACGTAGATTTACGCGGGCGTAGGAGCGCTGCTCTTCGGCGTATGGTCATGGTGTTGAAATCAGCCCGCTACTGGTCGCGACTATCCAACGTTTGCCCCAGCGGACAATTGAATTCACTTTCCCTACCCCCGGCACTGTATCGCCACGCGTCACCCGCCAGACGCCATTGGGGCCCTGGACGACCGCCCTGCCGTCAATCACTTCAAGAAGCGTCCAGCCAACAATGGTTGTGGGTTTCGTCTCCGGAAACGGAGTGAGATTTGCTCGGCTCTGCGGATCGGCGGATGACAATTTCTGCTTTTTGCCTTGCTCGCCTGCCTGCGGTGTTGCGACATCCTGTTCTTGCTTGGCGGTGTGTTGCTCGACCAGCTGCTGCACCGCCTGAGCAGGCACCGCCGCGGCGGACGCCGGTACGGGTGGCGATTTCTCTGTCGAGACGGATAACAGCCGGCTTAGCGGCGACGCCCAGGTGCTGACCATCTCCTTTGCGTCGTCGCTGTACGACCGCCAGGCAAATGTGGCGCCGATACCCATAAGCGCCACTATGAAAAGGCGACGAAGATTTCGTCCGCCGACCATGCGCCTCTCGTGCGCGATTTGATCGTCCGGCGATACGTGAATCGAGGGCTCAGCCTCCAACGCTGCGGAAATGCCAGATGCTTGCTGCGCCATCCCGATGTGTCGTTCAGATAGGCCGCGTCCAGGGTCCGGGGCACGCGCCAGTCCGTTGGGCCGAGCTTCTTCGGTTGTCGGTCGCTCCATCGTAAGAGAGACCACATCGCGGTCACCATCCGCTCGCACCCTTGCGGGTTCGGCTCTCGCCCAATCCTTCGGCACAAGAGACGACATCCGGTTCATGGCGCTGGTACTCCGCCGTCTTTAGCTCCTTGCCGACGGGGGCGAGCTGCTCCTTGAGCCACTCGACTTCAGTCTTGAGCGCAATGGTCTCGACGGTCTGCGTGTCGCGCTCGGTCTTGAGCCGACTGACGGCGTCTCCTTTCTTGCCGAGTTCGGCAAGCTGGTTGGTTTCCCTGTTTTTTAACTCGTCGATGGTGATTTCGAGGCACCGCATCGATATTGCGAATTCCCCGCGCAGCGTATCCTTGTCCGCCTGGATTTCCGCCAACGACTGTGGGCTGGAATCTTCCAGCCGCCGCATGGTCAGCCGCACAGCGCGGCTATGGACAAAAGGGATAAGGGCTACTGCGATAAGGGTCGCGAACAGAAACCCAAACCCGAAATACGTCATCGATTCGATCATTTTGACCGAAATCCTAGTCACTCAATCAGTTCATGCTACGCCGCGAATAGTGCAGTTCCTTGGGGCGGACGCGAGACCGAATAGAGGCAAGAAGCGGGCGAACGGCAGGACGATGGCTTCGTGCGGAGAAATTTACGGCCCTCGTCGGCCAATCTGGACATCAGCATTACCTCCAAGGCGAAAATTGAGCGCGGACGCCGGAATGTCCGCTTTGGGTCATTAGCGGACATTTTGCGCTGCGAGAGCCATGTCCGCTTTACCCCCGAAAGCGGACATGTGCGGTGCACTAGCTCATGTCTGCTTTGGGCCAAAAGCGGACATGTGCGGCGCACACTTCGATGTCCCGCTAAGGGCCAACATCGGACATTGCGCGGATGCGATGCTGGGGCGTTAAGGCCCTAAGCAGCGGCGGCGACCAATGGAATTAGGAGAGTAAAGTTGGTGCCAACGGCCGAGAATGGTCGGGTCAGGTCCGCCCCCAACTGTTTCGCAAGCGCATTGATTAAGCGCGACCCGAGCCGCTTGCTCGTCGTCGGGTCAAATCCAGCAGGCAAACCAATTCCTTCATCTCGGACCGATACTGAAACGAAATTGCTATCTATTTTATGGAGTCGAATCCAAATCAAACCGCTTGTCGAATTGGGATATGCGTATTTTCCGGCATTCAAAACCAGTTCATTCACTACAAGTGCGACGAGAATAGCGCGGTCCGCCGCGAACTGAATTTCGTCAGGCGCTTCGAGTTGAACCTTACAAGGAGCGACCGAGGTCTCCAGATCGTTAATGACTTCTCGCAGATAAGAGACAAGGCCAATATTCTCGTAGTCCGCTTTATAGGCGAGACGCTCATAGGCACGACCAACTGCGGAAACACGTGTGGATGCCTCTTGCAGGTGGTCCTTTAAAGTTGCATCGCCAACGGCGCTCGCTTGCAATTGAAGCATGCTGGACACCACCTGCAGGCTATTCTTAACGCGGTGATTGACTTCCTTAAGCAAGATTTGATGTCGGTCCAGCGCTGCTTGCAGCTTGCGCTGATATTGCTGTTGCTCAATCGCCATGCCCAGGATATTCGCAGCGCCTTGCAGAAACGCGATGTCATGCTCACCAAACTCGCCTTCCGACCGGCTATCAACTTCGAGAACGCCGAACGGCGAGCCATCGCCCTGCAAGATGACGTTCATGGCGCGGCGAATACCATGCTCGATGAGTAATTCTGGGGTGCGAAACCGCTGCTCGTTTTCCAGATGATTGGAAATTACCGGCTTGCCCGTGCTCAAGGCATAGCCTGCAGGCGACGCCAGATCGGCTCCGACGGTGGCATGACCGACGACTCCTTCATCCCAGCCTACACCGGCGCGAACAAGCAGGCGGTTCTCGGCCGGAAGGTATTCCATAACTTTGCAGTATTCCGCCTCTAGCCCTTCGGCTGTTATCCTCGCGGTATGATTGAGCATTTCGATAAAGCTCGTTCCCTGAAGGGCCAGAACGCCAAGTTGGGCGAGTAATTCTTGCTGACGAATGCGCAGCCGGAGTGCTCGACCAGTTAGATCGTCGGGTTCTTCGCCCGGGCTGCGCTCAACGACAGGCGGTTTGTGGTCGGATGACGAACTCATCTTCAAGCTATTAGCATATTAAGCGTGCCTGGACCGACGCGTTGGAACTTGCGGACAGGAGAGCAAAAGCGCAGAAGGCCGAAAACATCCGTCGATCAGCGACGCTTGCAACAAGGCGACATATGCACCGCACGAGTTCACTTCGCTTTGGGCCAGAAGCCGGCATTACCACCGCGGTGCAAAGAATTAGCTATTCAGCAGCCAGATCGCAGTATTTAGGACTGCGGCGAATGCTACCCATGCAGCTAGTGGCAGCAGACAAATAGCTGCCAGGCCATCGAGGCGAGCAAAACTGATCATGGTGGCTAGAATTACCACAAACTGGGGGACGATGTTTACGAGGCCAAGCAACGGACTGTGCGCCCAAAAAAACATCCACGACCACGTGGCATTGAGCGAAAGCAAAAGTAAAAACAGGCCAATCGCATAATGCCGGTACCTACTGGATGATTTCTGCACCCGTAAAATGCGCCATAGCGCAAATGCCATCAGCACATAAAGGTTCGTCCACACCGGAGCAAAAATCCAGTTTGGCGGATTGAAATCGGGCTTAACAAGACCAGCGTACCAAGGCACAAGATTTGGATAAGTCGCGATTTGGCCTAGGATTGAGGTCGCAGCGACGATGGCAATAGCAAATACAGCGAATACTAAATCGCGTTTTAGATTGGCGTATGAGCGCACCACGTTCGCGCACTGTGGGCACTCGAAAGTACGCTTATCGTGGCCCGGCGCGTCAGGTTCTATCCGCGAAAGCCACATTCCCGTTCCGCATTTTGGGCAAACCGGATTGTCGAGCGCCAAGCGTGCCCGATCGAAGCTTTCCGATTGCGACATGGCGATTGCTCCCTACACAATTTGCCTAGCGCGCCGTACCAACACGCACGGCGCGCTAGTTCGGACGTTATCGGAGCGATGACAGAGCTAAGGCCAGAATGAAAAGCGAGCTGGTTGCGAAGCCGGTTCATCCCCTGTTCAGCGACGCGCCCTGATCGTTTCGATTTCGCCAACGAAATCTTCGCCCTCCAAGTACACCGGCGTCCTTTCTCGTCAGCACGCGTTTGTAATGGGGAAGCGGTTTCCCATGGTCTTGATCAAGGCTGCTAAGAGCATCCATGATGTCGTCCCATCGAATGGTCTTGCCAGAAGCGTTTTCGCGCAAGCCCGGAGCCGCTTCTAGCGCGCAGGCGTCGGAGGCCCAGGAGGCCAAGATGGCGCGCTTCTCGTTCAGCGTAAGATCAGGATCACGAACAACATCCATTGGATGGGCGAACGCGCTCGCCGGATGTAAGAGAGCGTCTAGATCGAAGTTTCCTTTCTTCATGGCTATTCCTCAATGTCGTGAGGAGGTGGTCCGTCCAGCCGGACCACCTCAACCCGTTCATGGCCTTGGATCGTTGTTATGCGACCTTGGAATGCTCGATGGTGCGGAGCTTATCGCCCTTGCCTGAGGCCTTGCTGGATTGAATCTCAATCTGACGAGGCTTCATCGCATCAGGCAGTTCGCGCTCCAGTTCGATCTGCAGCAGGCCGTCATCGAGCGAAGCGCCCTTCACCATGACGTAGTCGGCAAGATTGAACCGTCGCTCGAACGAACGGCCTGCGATGCCGCGATAAAGATATTCACCCTTATCCTTTTCCTGTTTCTCGTCCGCAGATGCGGAAACGATGAGCATGTTTTGATTGACGGTCACGCTGACTTGTTCGGGCTTAAAACCTGCCACCGCCAGGGAGATACGATAGGTGTCCTCGCCTGTGCGCACGATATTGCAGGGCGGGTAGTGATCCTCCGGCTCGAAGCGTAGGCTTTCGTCCATCAGATCGAATAGGCGGTCAAAGCCAATGCTCGTCCGCCAGAAGGGGTCTAAGTTCATCGTTCTCATAGCCACATCCTCCGTTGAGCAACATGGATACAAGGTCGCCGGACACCCGCCGGCGCCTGCTTTGTCGAGCCCACAATTTGGGCGCGCGACGGCTGGCGAGATGGGAAGCGTCTATTCCGATTCAAGAGGAACAAAACTGGACATAGAAAAAATTTTTAAGTATCTGATTTTTCTATTTTTTTAATGGGCTCTTTTTCTCTTTGGAGGCTGCCAAGCCCCGCCTAATAAGCTCGCGCACCGCCGCCGTTCGGTTGGGCATTCGATGCCGAAATCTGAAATCCTCAACGGCCTTGAGTTCGTCGAGCGGCACGGCAACCTGGAGGCGCTCAATTCGTTCGGGTTTGTCCACCATTCGTCTATAGAGCTTGGCGACTCACCGGAAGTCAATCCGCGAAGGTCGCCAAATGCGTTATCGTAGCCGTTTGAGTAATTGATGTCCGCTTTGGGTCATAAGCAGACATAGGCCAGCGTCCGCGTCATGTCCGCTTTACCCACAAAAGCGGACATGAAATGGCAATTCGCGACCTGTGGAATCTGATGTCCGCTTTAGTGCCGAAAATGTCCGCTCTTACCCCGATAGCGGACATTCACACGCTCATTGAAAATGTCCGCTTTGGGCCAACAGCGGACATCGCCAACCTCTTATTCGATCACCTCAATCGGCACGAGCAAACAGCGACCACAGGCGCGGTCACGCGAACATCTCGACCGCCTTGGCCGATTGCTAAGATAGTTTGTTCAGCATCCGCACCAGTTCGGCCACGCTTCTTATCCCCATTTTCTTCATCACGCGTCCGCGGTGTACCTTGGCCGTTTTTAGGCCCGTTCCCATGTCGGCAGCAATGTTCTTGGTTAGCGCGCCGCGAACGACAAAATCCATGCACTCTCTCTCGCGCAACGTAAGCGTATCAATTAGTTTGCTTATGGCTTTCCGTTCTGCGTCCCTTTGCAACCTGATACTGTCTCGTTGTTCCGCGAATTTGATTAAGTTCAACAGTTCGCCGTCTTTAAACGGCTTGAGCAGGAAATCTAGTGCCCCCGCCTTCAATGCCTGTATGCTCGCGTCAACTGTGCCAGCGCCGGTGAGAAAAATAATGGTCCGCTCGATCCCCCGCTGGATCAGC
>DATAPP010000246.1:0-10871 GCA_036265125.1 Pseudolabrys sp.
GCGCTCGTAGCTCAACTGGATAGAGCGTTGGCCTCCGAAGCCAAAGGTTGTGGGTTCGACCCCCGCCGGGCGCATCGCTTGTCGGCAACGTTGTAGCTTCGCGGAATATTTGAGTCATTTCGCGGAGATGCGGAAATAAGCGAAAATAGGCGATAATAAGCCGTAAATTCGGCACTTACGCATCCCGGAGCCGCACGACGTTTACAGAATATTTGAGTCAATTCTGCCGATTTGAGCTTTTTGTGTGTCCAAACTGCTTCACACCCTATCGGGCTCTTTTTACGAGCGAAACCAACCGGGTTTGGACATCCTCAGGCGCGAAAATGACTCAAATATTCTGTAAACGCGAGGGGTGTGAGGTGCGCCGGTAAAACTTCGCTATTGGTGCCTACTCATTATTGACGAAACGATGTCGGCCATCACCTCAGCAACCACCAACTTGCCAAAACCGAGAATCACTCCAGCGGTAGGATTCGGCGGTTCCTTCCCCTATATTTCCTGCGATTGAAACGCAGTTTAACTGGGTAATCAAGCAAACTCTGGCATTACTCGCGCGGACTTTTTCAGTGCAGTTTGCTGGCAATTCTGCTGGCAGTTGTTCTGAGCCTGACATCGCACACTTGATAGCGGGTGAGCTAGAAACGGGGCGGGGAATTATTAGGATGAATACCTTCCGAGTTTGCCGAATCTCAGCGCCTGGCGTTCACGGCTTCGCGCCGGGTTTGGGCATGACCCCGATCTTTTGCGCGAAGGCGATGAAGCGCGGGTCGTCCTTGTAGGCAAGCAGGAAAGGATTATAAAGCAGCTCAATCACACCCATGTCGTGCGTCGTCCAGGCGTGCTCCAGCCACTCGAACATCTTCTCCGGATCCCTGCGCAGGGCATAGACCTCGGCGATCTGACTGCCGCCGTCGTCGGCGTGTTCGTCGATCAGATTTTTTAGAGCCGCGTCGGCCTCGGGCCGGTTGCCATTAGCAAACTGAGCCAGCGCCAATGCGAAGGTGCGGAAGGACGGATCGGTTTCCAGTTTAGCCAGTTCCACTGCGACGCCGGGTTTGCCGCGCAGAATCTGAATCACCGCCAGCCATTCGTAATTTGTGGCGGACTGCGGCTGTAACTCGATGACTTTGCGCAGCGCCGCCTCGGCCTCATCGTAACGGCCGAGCGCGATGAGATAGATCGCGAGGTTGCTGTGGAGTTCGGTGCGTAACGGCTCGAGCGTAATCACGCGCTGCGTGAGCCCGACTGCTTCGTCGAGTCGGCCAAACTCGGCAATAAGGGTCGCGAAATTGTTTGTCGCGGCGGGATTCTGCGGCGAGAGCTCGAGAGCGCGGCGGTATTCTGCTTCGGCTCCGGCCGAATTGAGATCGACAACCTGCAGGACTACGCCTTGCGCTAAATGCGCCTCGGAGAGATTCGGATCGAGAGCGAGAGCGCTTTTCGCCGAGCCACGAGCTTTTGCGAGCGCCTCTTGCTTTTCTTTCGTCGCAATACTGACATAGTTGGTGGCCAGATCCACCGCCGCGGGGGCAAGCTTGGCGTAGGCAAGTGCGTAGTGCGGGTCTAGCCGGATCGCCTCTTCGTAGTAGCCTATCGCTTTGCGGAGGTCCTCGGCGGTGCGGCGATTCGCGTAGAAGTTTCCCTGCAAGATCTCGTTATATGCCTCGACATTCTGGTTCGACGGTGTGGCCGCGGTAGCCAACTGAGCGGCCTGCCCGTTGTGCCCGAGCAGCGCCACCTTGAGTTGTTTCGCCACCGCGCCGGCAATCTCCGATTGCACCGCGAAGATGTCTTTCAGTTCCCGGTCGTAGGTCTCCGACCAGACATTGGCGCCATCTCCGGATTTGATTAGCGCCACCGCGATGCGCACCCGATCGGCCGACTTGCGCACGCTGCCTTCAAGCAGATAATAGACGCCGAGCTTTTCGCCGAGCATCTTACTGTTGTCGGTTTTGCCTTTGAACTGAAAAGAGGAGGTGCGCCCGATGACCTTGATGTCCTGCAAACGCGCGAGCGACGAGATGAATTCCTCCGACATGCCGTCGGAGAAATACTCGTTAGCCGGGTCACCGGTGGAATTGACCAACGGCAGGACCGCGATCGATTTCTCGGAAACGGCCGCGCCCTTCCAGGTGTCTCGATGGGACGTGAAATAATACCCCGCTTCGACCACGAGGATCCCAACGACCACGAGGGTGGCGACCCACGCGACGCTGCTGTGTCGCGCTGGCTGTGGTTTCCCCCGCTGGAACTTCTTCGGCGCCGCGGTATTGCCCAGTGGCTCGGCATAAAGATTGACCAGATGGAGCCGGACACCGTGCTTGACCTCGCATTCGCCAAGGTCGTGTAAACGGGACGCCCATTGCCGGGAATGCACTAAGTCATCAGCCACGTGCTGGGAGAGCAGAATGTGTCCGGCGTCGCCGCAATCCATGACCCGTTGTGCCGTGTTGATTCCGGCCCCCGCGATGTTGGTGCGTCCACTCACGTCGGTCACCTCGCTCACCGGGCCGCTATGAATGCCCATGCGCACGGAAAGTTCCGGGTGCTTGAGGAGCGCTTCTGCAATCTCGAGCGCGCACCGCGCCGGTTCATCCGCGCTGCGGCGAAAGACCAGCGCCATACCATCGCCGGTCGGCAGCCTAACAAGTTGTTCGTCTGTCGATTCGCGGACCGGCGTAGTCGCGAGCACGATTTCAGTGAGCTGATTCAGCCGCTCCTTCTGGTCCTCATTCAAGAGTTTGGAGTAACCAACTATGTCGATGAACAGGACATGCCCGATCTCAAGGTGAAGATTATCGTCGGATTCCGGCGGCACCACCTATGTGTAGCTGAGCAAACGTAGGCTGCCTATCTCTTTGCGCACCTGATTCAGATCCCGCAGTTCCAACAGTAGCGCAAAAAATCCCTGCGTGAGATCCTTTGCCTCTTCTGGTTGCGTGCCCTGCTGTCTCACGAATCCATAAATCGGTCGCCAATAGGTGCGGCAAAGTTTTTCCAGTGCTTTGTGTGCCGCTGGCGATTCACCTTGCGCGATCAAGACCACGCTCCAGTGGGTGGTCGTAAATGCGACCGTGCCAGCTTCCGTATCCCTGCCAATCGTGTTCAGCGGGCCCCCGTTATGGCGAGGTTTCACCCTACGATCAAGTAAGAAGCAGCGGCGAAAATCAAAACTGCGTCAGAGGAGCGCAAATCCAGAAAGTTTGCCCGTGCGATCTTCGAACTCTTTCAAGTAGGCTTCTTGGATGTGGTGCTGATCGCCCATAAATTATCTCGCACTATAAACATTCGTCGGCTTGATCAAGGACTCCACTTTGGCTAACGGGACGCCTCGAAACGTTCGCGCTTCTTCCCTCCTCAACTGATTGAGTACGCCTGTCGGGCATGCTAAGGGAAGAAACATCGTCTAACCTTTCGGCCAGGCACGGAGCGCGATTTGCGCGACGCGACGAAGTTGATCGCGACTGGCGCCGCCGGCTGACTGGACTGCCATTCCGCGCACGACAGTTATCACGTAATGGGCCAGTTCGGCTGGGTCAGCGTTTTTAGGAAGATCGCCTTCGCGCTTAGCGCGTTGGAGGCGGCGACGCAATGCAACTTCCGCCGCCGCCCGCCGCACAGCCACTTTCTTCCGAGCGGACGCATTTCCGCAGGCCAACGCGCCTTGAACTAGGAGGCAGCCTGCTGGAGCCCTGGTATCGTCGGCCATCCTGGCCGCGGCGAGGAATATTTGTTCGACCACGTCGCGCGCCTTGGGAACCGCAAGAGCTTTGCTAAACCAGGCGACCGGCCCGTTCATGTATCGATCGAGAACTTTTCCAAACAGCTGCTCCTTGTTGCCAAATGCGGCGTAAAGACTTGGTCGATTGATTCGCATGGCCCGTGTGAGATTGGAGAGGGACGCGCCTTCGTAACCTTTAGCCCAAAAAACGTGCATGGCGCGATCCAGGGCAGCGTCAGGATCGAACGCGCGCGGTCGTCCAAGCGGTGCCGCGGTTTCTGATTTCATACCGATAGGTAAATAAATCATTTGAGAGTCGTTTGTCGAGGCCGAATTTTCTGTGCCGATCGATACAACATCCATCCAACCCCGAAAGACATCCGGCCCAATGCCTTTCAAACAATCTTTGATGAACAGAAGGCGTATTTCCAGACTAACGTCACACAAATGGGGTTTGCAGCGAATGGCACAGAATTGCGCCGTTTTGCAGCAAAATGTTTCAGACCGTAGAAACGACCGTGAAAAGTTCAGCCACTTCTCTTTGCCTTGCGGGCGGCCGGGGGAATGTTCATCGCTCGTATTTGTCGCGCGGTTCGGCGTTCCCATAGCCCACCTCCCTCCAACTGATGAAGCGTTCGTCGGGCATGATTACGCCCGTGCCTCTTGCGATCAGGTCGAGCCGTCAGGTGATCGTTGTTCCTGGCGTGCGCAGCGATGGATGTTTTAGCGGGAAGCAAGTCCAACAAAGTGCGCAGCGGCCCGGCGGTTTTCCCCCGCTGCCAGACGACAAACAGCTTCCATGTTGCTCTTGCGTCGGAAATCGGCACAATAACGACCCCTGGTGAAGTCTGGTGACGCATATAAGCAGGGAGTAACGCGACCGCATCTTCGTTCGCTACCATGGCGAGTTTGCTGGAGAGGTCTCCGCTATTACTGATCAGTTTGGCCCTGAACTTTCCGTAATTGCGGCAAATCTGCACAAGTCGGCGGCGATAACTCGGCACCCGATCCTCTGTTCCAGTAACGAACGTTTCATTTTTCAATTCGGCAATCTTCACCTGCTTTCGAGACGCCAGCGAATGTCCGGCAGGTAGACAAACGATGCTTCCGGTCGTAGCCAATTCTCGCGCATAAAAATCGCGACCTAGCAGGTCTCCGATCTCTTGCGTAATAGCGATGTCTATTTTGCCGCGCCGCAGCGCGGTAATTTGCTCTCCGGGGAAAAGGTCCAGCAATTTTACCTTTGTCCGGGGATAAACCTGGCGAAGCCTTTTAAGCGCCAAGGCGAGGTATTCCTCATAAGCCGAGGCAAGATAGCTGATGCGCAATTGGTCCGGTTGGCCACGCACCAGGCGCCTGACTTCGAGCATCGCGGAATCGTAACTCGCGAGCAGCGTTCCCATCGTTGCCCCCAGCGCATAACCGCCTGCGGTCGGACGCACTCCCGTGGAACTGCGTTCCAGCAATTTTCCGCCCAGTTCGTGTTCCAGCGCTTGCATCTGCCTTGACAGGGCCGAGTGAGACAGGCTCAACCGCGTGGCGGCACGATGAAGGCTGCCCTCTTCGATGACAGCCAGAAATGCACGAAGTTGTAAAATCACCGTTTTACGGTGGTGCAACGAGTGCACCACCGCAATCGCCAATTAGCGTTACCAAGCAGCCGTGGCCCGTATGATCATACAAAATGAATCCGACCTCGAAAGACACCCAGGGGGACGTCAGCATCGAAGGCGGGGGGGGCCGTCCGATCGGAGGTCGCGTTTTGTGGTTTCATACCGATAGGTAAATAAATCATTTGACAGTCGTTTGTCGAGACCGAAGAGTTTTATACCAACCGATACACAATGAATCCAACCGCGAAAGACATTAAGCCGAATCCCTTTCAAAGTATCTTTGACGAACAGAAGGCGTATTTCCAGACTAACGTCACAAAATCCTACGAGTGGCGCACCGCGCAGCTTGACCGCATGGCGCAGATGCTTGTCGAGAACGAAGCCCGCTTGCAAAAAGCAGTCGCCGCGGATTTCAAGACAGCCAAACAGGAATATGTGTTTGAGACATTGGCGTGTATTGGCGAAGTCGAATTTCAGAAGAGCCAGCTGAAGAGCTGGATGGAGCCAGTCGCGGCGCCCGTTCCAAGTTTCCTAGCCACGACAGGCCACAAAGCGATGGTTTATCGAGAGCCGTATGGCGTAGCGCTCATCATCGGCCCATCCAACGGTCCTTTGTTACTGCTTCTTCGCCCGGCGATCGCCGCATTGGCGGCTGGTAACACCTGCATCCTGAAACTGAGTGAGGCACTTACGAAGACCGCGGCCCTGTTGCTTGAGCTCGTTCCGAAATATTTCGATCCGAGAGCCGTGATCGCGGTGCCTGGCGGTCGTGAGGAGAACACCGAGCTCTTGAAGTTGCCATTCGATTTCATTTTTTTCACCGGCAGCACCAATGTGGGTAAGGTCGTTGCGCGGGCGGCCGCGGAAAACCTAACACCGGTCCTGCTTGAACTCGGTGGGATCAATCCGGCGCTGGTGGACCAAACCGCCAATATCCCCGACGCCGCGAAGAAGATTGTTTGGGGCGCGATGGCTTGGGGCGGCCAGTGGTGCACATCGCCAGGCTATGCGTACGTCCATGAGTCTATCGCAGATGCCTTCGTCGCAGAAGCCAGGAAGGCACTTGTCGAGCTCTATGGTGATGATCCGAAATCCAATCCCGACTATTCGCGCATCGTCAATTCGCACGCGGTTTCCCGGCTCGCGTCGCTGATCGACCCCGCAAAGGTGATCGCCGGCGGCAAGTCAGATCCAGAAGCGCGCTACCTAGATCCCACGCTTCTTTATCCCGTTACCTGGGAAGACAAGATCATGGAGGACGAGATTTTTGGACCGATCCTGCCGATTCTTGTTTATAAAACGCTTGACGAAGCATTCGGCCACATTGCGTCGACGCCACACGCGCTTGCGGCGTTCATTTTCAGCCGCGACCAGAAGACAATCGACCGATTTGTCGGCGAATTGTCGTACGGCGGTGGCGCGGTAAACCAAACCAACATCGAACTGTTCGTAGAAAGCATGCCCTTCGGCGGAACAGGGCCGTCGGGCATGGGACACTACTACGGCAAATACGGTTTCGACATGCTCACTCACGCCAAATCAATACTGATTTCGCCGCCCGATGTTGCAATCCACCATCTTTTCCCGCCCTACACCAGTGAGAAGAACGAGGCGCTTAAGGGATGGTTTCAGTACTAAACTCATGGCCTTGGCGCGTTTGAAATCGGTGGCTGGTGTTACAATTCCGGATACGGCGCTGTGTAATGCCGCGGTCGATCTGTTGGAGTCCAGTTCACCCGAGTTTCTCTGCACTCATTGTCTTCGAACATACGTTTTCGGTAGCCTTGCTGTCAGGGGCCTCGGCCGCTCGGTAGCCGATGAGGAAGCCGCTTTTTGCGCCGCGGCCTTGCACGACCTCGGACTGGTTCCCGCTTACCGCCGCGACAATCGGTTTGAGGTGGATGGGGCAGAGGCTGCTCGCCAGTTCTGCTCGAAGCATCAGGTGCCGCCAGAGCGCGCCGATCTGGTTTGGGAAGCGATCGCATTGCATACCTCTCCGGGAATCGCAACTCGGTTGGCAGACGAGATAGCATTGGTCCACCTCGGCGCCGGGCTCGAGTTGTTTGGTCTGGGCCTTGATCAAGTGCCGCCGCAGGTCGTCGAGGAAGTGCTTGAAGGATATCCGCGAATCAACTTCAAAGCGGAATTCCGAAATCTGTTGGTCGAGCACTGCCAGCATAATCCGGCCGCCCAAGTCTTAACCTGGACCGACGATGTTGGTCGCACTGCGGGCTGCACATTGCAGGGTCAGCCAATCCCGACGGCATCACGATTGATGTCGACCGCGCCGTACGATGAGTGATCCGAGTACCGGCATGAGCCAAACCAAAGTTAGGAGTAACAAAGAAGCAGGAGACAGAAAAATGAGAACCTACAAAGCAATGCAAGTAAGCAAACCAGGACAACTGAAAATGGTTGAGTTACCAGTTTCTGAGCCAGGGCCGGGGCAAGTGCGGCTCCGCGTCGAGGCATGCGGAGTATGTCATTCCGACACAGCAACGGTCGAAGGGCCATTTCCGGGCCTGGCTTTGCCGCGAGTGCCTGGACATGAGGTTGTAGGCCGCATCGAAGTGGTTGGCCCAGGCGTTTCCCAGTGGAGAATTGGTCAGCGCGTCGGGGTAGGATTCTTCGGCGGCCAGGACGGCGAATGTGAACCTTGCCAGCGTGGCGACTTTGTGAATTGCTTGCATCCGGTCATTCCGGGGATCACGACCGATGGCGGGTACGCGGAGGTGATGATTGCCGAGGCCCGTGCTCTCGCCTCGATCCCCGATGAACTTAGATCCACGGAAGCGGCTCCACTTTTGTGCGCTGGCATTACGACATACAATGCGCTTCGCAACGCAGGACTGCGCTCTGGTGATCTTGTCGCGATACAGGGCGTCGGCGGTCTCGGCCATCTCGGCATCCAGTTTGCACGACGCATGGGATTTCGGACCGTGGCATTGGGACGCGGAGCAGACAAAGAGAAGCTAGCGAAGGATCTTGGCGCACACACTTACGTCGACACTGGGGTGGAAGATGGAGCCAAGGCCCTTCAAAAAATGGGAGGAGCTGATGCGATTCTGGCGACGGCTCCCAGCGGCGATGCGATCGCCTCTATAATAGAAGGGCTCGCCGTACGGGGTAAGCTCATCGTGGTTGGTGTAGCTCCCGACCCCATGCCAATTAGTACCGTGCCGTTGATTTTTGGCGGCCGATCGATTCATGGCAGTTTGACCGGCAAGGCGATCGACAATCAGGACACCCTTGAATTCAGTGTTCTTCAAAATGTTCGCCCCATGATCGAGACCGTTCCGCTCGAACAGGCGGCCAGCGCCTATGCCCGCATGATGGAAGGGAAAGCACGCTTCCGCATGGTTCTCACCATGGCGCATTAGAGATCCACGTTCGAAGCATGACAATCATGCACTTGCACTTGCCGCAATCGAAGCCGAGATTTCTATACTAATCGATACAAAATAAATCCCACCAAGAAACAGGAGACAAACCATGAATAGGAAACTGGAAGGAAAAATTGCACTTATCACCGGCGGCTCGCGCGGCATTGGTGCCGCAATCGCCAAACGTTTGGCCACAGACGGAGCCAAAGTAGCCATCACATTTGCGAAAGGTGCTGATGCAGCCGCATCCGTAGTTAAAGAGATTGAACGCGACGGCGGAAAGGCGATCGCGATTCAGGCGGACGCCACTGATGCCAAAGCTGTCGCGACCGCAGTTGGAAAAACTGTCGCGACTTTGGGGCGACTGGATGTGCTGGTGAACAATGCCGGAACGGCCATTCCAAAGAAGTTCGAAGAGACCACGCTGGAGGAGATGGACGCCATGATCGACCTCAACCTTCGCGGCACGTTCGCCGCAACGCAGGCGGCGCTCAAACAGATGAACAACGGCGGGCGCATTATCACAATCGGCTCGTGCGTCGGGGAACGTATGATGACACCCGGATTGGTAGCGTACTCCGCCACCAAAGGAGCCCTCAAAATGTTTACCCAAGGCTTGTCCAGAGAGGTGGGCGACCGCGCTATCACGGTTAACAATATCCAGCCGGGTCCTATCGATACAGAGTTGAATCCGGCCTCCGGTGATTGGTCCGAGCCCCAGAAGGCCAACACCGCCCTCAAGCGGTATGGAACGGTCCATGATGTCGCCGCGTTGGTGTCTTTCGTTGCTAGCCCTGAGGCGTCGTACATTACCGGCGCAAGCCTGACCGTGGACGGCGGTACTAACGCCTGAATCGAGCGACCAGGACGAAAGACGAAACATGAAAGAGAAACCGATGAAGGTGCCGGGTCCCGGCCATCCGATTTCGATTGAGCGCAATCCCGCTCGCGTTGTGGTGTCCGTTGCAGGCCGGGTGATTGCCGATTCCCGTAACGCGCTGACGCTTAGAGAAGCCGACTATTCTCCCGTTCAATACATTCCCCGAGCGGACGTTGATTTTTCTCAGTTGAAACGGACCGATCACGACACCTACTGCCCGTATAAAGGCGATTGCAATTACTACAGTGTCCCGAGTGGCGGAAAGAAGTCCGTCAATGCCGTGTGGACGTATGAGAATCCGTATCCTGCTGTTGCACAGATCAAGGGACGCGTCGCCTTCTACCCGGACCGAGTCGATGAAATCGCGGAGCAACTTCCACCGAAGCGTGAGTCGTTAAAGAGCGCGCATACCTAACCAATGGAGAAACTATTATGAGCGAAACGATACAAGAGAAAAACAAAGCGCTGGTACTCGACGCATTCGACACCTTGTTTAACAAACGGGACTACAAGGCGGCTGAACGGTATTGGCCGCATAATTACATCCAGCACAGCGCCCATATTCTGCCTGGACGAGAAGGACTCTTCGATCTTGTCAAAAATTCACCGACGACGCTGAAATACGAAAATCAGTTGACCCTGGCGAATGGAGATTTTCTGATCCTCCACGGTCGATTCTCGGGACTTGGTCCCGGGATTCCTAACTGGGTCGTGGCGGACGTGGTGCGAATGGAAAATGGGGTCTTGGCCGAGCATTGGGACGTGATTCAAGACGAGGCGACACAAGCTTCATCGAGGAGCGGCCTTCCGATGTTCGGCAGCAATTTTCCCAATTGAAGGCGACAAGCCATGTCTTACAACATATCGACCTTGCTAACCCGCAATCTTCAAGACGTGTTCGGTGAAAACGACCCGGCGCGTCGGCGTGCGGTCATCGACGAGATCTGGAACGAGGATGGTGTGTTCTACGATCCCAAAACGGGCGTCCACCGTGGCCGCGACGAGATCGATCGCATCGCGGGCACGATCAGGGCTACTCACCCTGACTTTCAATATCAGCCAATTGCTGAGCCGGAGAAATTGGGCAATGGCGGACGCGTCAAATGGGTAGCTGGCCGCCCTGATCAACCGCCAGTTTACGCCGGGACTGATTTTATCATTGCCCGCGACGGACGGATCGCTGCCGTCTATCTCTTCTTCGACAAGCTACCCTGAACTGGACTCTGACGTGATGAACGCTCTGACGAAACGAATCAATGTTGAACGTGTAACCA
>DATAPP010000247.1:0-29245 GCA_036265125.1 Pseudolabrys sp.
CGCATATCACAGGCATTAGGGTCACCACTGAATCCGGGGGGATTCTGTGTAGATTGCTGGTTCGTCGCTGAGTTTCAGTAAGCCACTGCGCTTTGAAATTCGTCATCGCTCACAATATCGATGGTGGAAGTTGCACCACGCCGCCAAGTTGGTCGGCAAACTCCACCGCGATGGCTGGATCAGCGAAGCACCAGCGAACGACGTCGTGATCACCTTCGTGCCGTCCGCGCCCGTCCCGGGCCTCAATGCCCTGCGAGCGGTGCCATTCGTACATGGCGTCTAACCGTTTGCGGAAGCCGCCGAGCGGCACGGCCATTTCAACTATGTAGGGAAATCCCGCTCGATTGCCTTTGCGCTAACTCTGCCTTTGAGGCTCATTGAGCTTGGGGTTTGAACGTTTCCGAAATAAGCGAGGCTTGTTTTGAAGGTTTGTCTTGTCCGCTTTTGTCCAGCCGCGCCCGTTCGCTAGGGCGGGGTTCATGCTCGAAGGTACGCGAGATAGTTTTTCTGCGTCCGGATTGGCTGCTTTTCCGCTCGACAATAACTGTACGTAACATTTGACCGGTATCCGTATTGTTGAAGGTGACCGCCGCGCAAAAACCTCGGGGGAATTCTGCCGGTGATGCCGTTACTGTACGCTTCTACAAAACGAAAAAGTAGTCTGTTTTGATCAGACAACCGTAGCTCCTCCGAATTGGTTATCATGCGAAATAAAGTTAATTTATTACGAACGCGAGAGCTTTTGAGGCGTTACCTATGCATGATCATCCCGTTTCCAAAAGCAGCGCCGCGTAGAGCGTTGGACATTTCAGATTCCTGGACATGGACACCGACACCGGACAACGTCGATGCACTTCCGGCGCCTTTGTCGCGTTATATCCATGATCTGCAGACAAATTTTAGGGACGCGCTGCGAGAGAATTTTCAACTAGCGCAGGAAATAGGGATGTTAAGGAGACAGCTCGAAGATAAAGCCGGCGAACGAAAGCTCGCGTTGCTGGCTAATGTTCTTATGTTTGAATGACGTTGTTCTTCTGCAGGCCCGATTTTGGCGCGTTGTCTACCTTTGCAGCGGTCACAATATATTTGATTTCGCTTTTCGCTTCTGGCGAGGGTTGCTTTCGCGCGCCAAGCGCTCAGTGCGTAGCTTGGCGGTAAGCAGACGAGCTGCCTGCTCTGTTCTTTGGTACTCAGCGAAAGCTATCGCGCCTTCCTCCTTCTGTTGAAACCGGCGTTCGGCGAGCTCTTTTGCTGAGCGCATGATCGATAATCTCCGGCGATGCACGCATTGGCCTGATTGCCCCTTAGAAAAAAGAAAAAGGCTGCCACATGATACGCAACGGCAGCCCAACTGAAGTGCTTGCCACCAGCTGGGGGGCGGGGGGTGCCAGTGGCCTGCGCTAAAAGTTATCCCACCGAAAGGGCGGTGGCTGTTCAAAACAGAACATCTTTTAGTTTTGTACAGACATAAGCCAAGAAAGGACTAGAACGGCGGTTGGTCTGGCGATCAGTCTAGTTGATTGCCCCCCGTCTATGATCTTGTGCCCCCAATATGAGGCCCATGCGCGGACACTAACGAGCCGAGCAGCAGCAAGATGACGGTGGCAGCTAACATCCAGTCCATGGAATTCCTCCACAGGCTACTCGTCCCGAAAGGGCGACGGCTGTTCAATACAGACCACTTCTGTTTTGCAGAGACATAAACGGTACCGGGCGCCGACTGACCGAGGACCGCACCAATGGGGGACTGGGGACGCGGCCGAGCGACCAGCTGTGGCGGCCGGCACATAGCAATCTGTGAGAGGTCAGAACGTTCCGTCACTACCGTGTGTCGCGGCGGGGCCTTTGGGTTTTTGACCTTAATCCAGGCCTTCGACGGCCCCGATCGATATGGCGCATCAGCTCAGGACGAAACTTGCTGAGTACCGGGACCGCCGAAGATGGTGACAGCGGCGGCCCCAGCAGCCGATTCCCTGGTGGTGGTGCCTCATTAAATCGGCAACTTTAGCGTTGTCGCTAAGTGCGGTTAGTCTGTGACGGAAAGCCCGTCGCCGGCTTATACCGAAATATACCGAAGTATAGGCACCGCGCTGAGGGGTCGGCGCTAGTGTTTAGGTATGTGGAAAACGCTCCGCATTGAAACCATGGCCATCACCGCGACCGTTATTTGGTTCGCGGTTGTGACGTTGGGTTTCGGCAGTCACTTGTTGCCACTTTTCGAGATCGCGCGATAGTTTGTGTGGGAGAAATTCAGTGGCCACAAAGAAAATCCGCACTGTTGATCGAAACCCTGATGAATCTACTTTGCGCGACGTTTGGTACGCCCGCGTGTTGCTGGAGCGGGGCCATCGCATTCCTATAAAGGTTGACTTGTCTGACAGTGCAACAGCGGGGCCTAATAGAACCTCACGGCAGGACAAAGTTTCTGCCTAGACTTTCGCTCCGGTGCACTGTTTTTTAAAATCCGCCATCGCTTGCTCGCGTGGATGCCGGATGTACGCAGCCGGCGGGGCTTCAATCCGTTTATCTGACTACTGTGTAAAGCAGGGACAATATGCATCCCAGACTGCTTACTGAAATGATCGTTATTGCTGCGTTGAAACGGCTATCGAGATAGCGCAGGTTTGCCAGTTCCCTGAGGATCGCCTCTCTGTCGGTCTGTACATCATCGAGTGCCATGTGTTCGCGCTAAAATCCGATCAAAAGAATAGTGTAAAAGTGAAGCCGCCAGAAATGGCGGCTTCTTCCGATCCAGCTAAATGGAGTGCATTTTACTTGAGCTGGGTCGAAATGCTGGTGAATTTGCCGTTGAGGGTCGTGCCGATCGAGTTGACCGCGGCAATAATCACGACGGAAATGCCCGCTGCGATGAGGCCGTATTCGATCGCCGTAGTGCCGGACTCGTCCTTGAGAAACGCAACAAGTTTGGACATGTAACGCCTCCATGTTCCTTGCCCGTCACGCGACGGTACCGTTCGGAACCTAAGAAGTGCTTCTCTAAACTTGCCCGAATTTATTAAAGTTTGGCTGAGTGGTGACTAACCTAACCACTGCGCTTTGAAATCCGCCATCGCTTGATGCGTGTCGCTGAATAGCCGCGATAGGCGATGACAGCGGTGCCGGAACGCTCACCGTCAACCGAACTGAGCGGCGGCTAAATACCTCTAGCAAGGGCGGCTGTGGGGGTACTCTGAACGTGGCAAAGTTAAGTTGCGAAATGTCACAAGGCCGAAACCACAGCCTGTTATCCAAAGCTGAATATCCAAGCTATTTTGGGGTTTACAAAAAGCTTAGTCATCAATGGGAGGCAAACATGCGTCGTACCGTTCTGGCGGCGGCCATCCTCGTTGGCGTCGCGACTGTCATGCCGACCGCTTATGCGAACGCCCAGGATTTTCATGCGAAACTCTCGGGCTTCAAAGAAGTCGGCGCGCTTAACTCTGAGACCGGCGCTATCTTTTCGCCCGGCGAAGGCACACTTAAGCTAAAGCTCAACACAAAACTGCAGAGCGTCAACTGGACGCTGACCTATTCCAATATGTCGGCGATCGTCACGCAAGCCCACATTCATTTCGGCAAAGAACACGTCCCCGGGGGCATCATGGTGTTCTTCTGCTCAAATCTTGCTGCCCCGCCCCCGGGGGCACAGGCATGTCCTCTGAGTGGCACCATTTCGGGTATGTTCACGGGAACCAGCGTGATTGGACCAGTTGCACAACACGTAACGCCCGGCGACTTCAACGCACTTGCTCAGGCGATACTGTCGAAGACAGCTTACGCGAACATCCACACCGTCAATTTCCCAGCGGGTGAAATCCGCGGTCAAGTTAGCCGCGACGACGACGACAACGAGGACCACCACGACGACCACCACGACCACTAAAGGTGGCTCTGAGGGACTTAACTAAGCCACTGCGCTTTGAAATCCGCCATCGCTTCCTCGCGTGTTGCTGAGTAGCCGCGATTGTGGATCGAAGCTGGATAGTCCTTCGCAGTGATTGTCCAGAACCACGGCGCCCTTCCGGCACCTGTGGGTGAAGCATGATGCGGCCAATGACATGGCCGTCGTGCAAAACAACGTAATCATCATTGTCGAACGGGCTGCCGTATTGGCTGCGCGTCGTTTTGAAAATGAGGGTCGTGACCATTTCTAATCCATTTTTAGCCTGTGTAATGCCCTCTATAGATTGTACGGCAGATTTGAATTTTCGTTGATTATGAGCCTTTCCCCGCGTTAGCGTTTGACCTTGCGGGCAATTACGAAGTCGAGTTGGAGAAAGATACGAGAACCGGAGGGGCGAACTATGCGCGTAGTTATTGCACTGGTGGCGATCAGCTTTCTAATGTCACAATCTGCTTTCGCACAGGGCGGCCAGAAGAAGTCCTGCGCCGAATTTTGCGTCGAATACTGTCAAAAGAACGCGTCACACAGAAACTATTGTATGAACGAATGTCCTAGTAAATGCGAAGCGACGCGTGCCGGAAAGAAGTAGGCGCAACAACCACCGCGCCAACTTGAACCTCAACAACAACACAGCGAACTGCTTAGGCAAGCAGCTGGCGCACCGCGGCCGTTAGCTCGTCCCGGTTTCCTTCGCTCGGGAAAAGATGGCCGTAAACATCGAACGTCATGGATATGTTGGAGTGGCCCAATAGATATTGCAGTTGCTTGGGTGGCAACTCGCGACCACCTCGCGCCTTGGGATTGATGCACCAGCTAGCGAAGAAATGCCGGAAGGCGTGCGGGGTGTATTTGGGCTCCATTACGGGCTGGCCGTTCTCGTCCTTCACCTGGGCGCCGTCTTTGTCCTTCACGGGCACAACGACGTGCGCAGCCCTCAGGGCCGGCTCCAGGGTCGATGACATCAAGCTCTTGTAATCTTGCGGGCGCCCCTTTGTCGTCGGAAACAGAAGTTCTGCCGGTGGGCAAAGTATCTTCCATTCCTTCAACGCCGGCACCATCACGGAAGGATCGATTGGAATTGTTCGGACGCCGGACTGTGACTTTGGGGCCCCGATTACGCCATATTCATCGGCGCGTTGGCGTACGTGCAGCTCGCACGACGCAAAGTCGATGTCCTGCCCTCGCAACCCGCGCAGCTCGCTGGCACGCAGTCCGGTGAACGCGAGGATTAAGAACAGTGCACGCTGTTTCGGATTGTTGGCGGCCGCCAGTATGCGCGCAACCTCGGCTGTCGTTGGAATGTCGCGACCAGCCTCTAGCCGCAATTTCTCATTGCGCCCTTTTGGTATGGTGACACCGGCGGCAACATGCGAGTGACGCGATATTCTCAGCAGCGATTTAAAACTGACCAACACCTTACGGCCGCCTCGGCCACCGTGGGGCTTTGGCTGGGCACATGGTGCCCCCGTGGTGCCGCGACATAAACGCGACATGACGGCATAGGTGACACGGTATGTCTGATAATCAAGGGGATTTATTGCTCTCCTCAGGACTGGATATCCTGAGGAGAGCCTAGCGCCGATGTGGGGACCGAGGTAGGCGCTAGCGGCTTGGGTGATCGATGCTGATCAGTCGGATCTTTGGACTGCCAAATTCGGTGCCGACACAATTGACGTAGGGCCAGGGGTTCAGCTTGCAGGCCGCAATGGCGTCGGCGGCCGGCTTGGGGAGGGGGCTCGCGACGACATCGCCAATGGGTGCTGAGAGGACGGTGATTGCGGCTGCGATCACTGCGGCTGCCGCGACGGCTGCAATTGTTTTCAACATGACGGCCCCCTGTTCAGGCTCTGCGCCGGAGCGTTTCGCCCTCAGCACAATCACACTAGGAAAAGGCCTCGTCCGTCGCTGTGACTGGAGTCACAGAAAGGCGCATTTTCGGCGCCTCCCAAGAACCTCCCATTGAACTTCCCATTGGACCTTCCATTGGGTCACGGCAGCCGGGGAAAAGGCTCAGGCCGCAAAACCGCGGCCTTGCGGGGCCAATGGGGGCGGGGTAGACCCCGGTTTATGGCGAGAACTGCCCTTTACGCCGGGTCATTCGACCCGGTCACCAATGGCCATCTCGACGTGGTCCGTCATGCCGTCCGGCTCGCCGATCGGCTGGTGATCGCAATCGGGGTGCATCCGGGCAAGGCCCCGTTGTTTTCCGCCGATGAGCGGCTGGCGATGCTTCAGGAGACCTGCGGGCCGCTTGCACGCGAGGCAAAATGCGAACTTTCCTGTATCACCTTCGCCGATCTGGTGGTGGAAACGGTGCGCAAGGCCGGTGCGAGTGTATTGATCCGCGGGCTGCGCGATGGCACCGATTTCGATTATGAAATGCAGATGGCGGGCATGAACCAGGCCATGGCGCCCGACGTGCTGACGGTATTCCTGCCTGCTTCGCCAATGGTGCGCCCGATCACCGCCACTTTGGTGCGTCAGATCGCCGGCATGGGCGGCGACGTCGCGGCCTTTGTGCCGGGGACGGTTGCCGCGCGCCTGAAGAAGAAGTTCGCGCGCTGATCTGGCCCGCATCGTCAATATGGAGTGCAAATGACCAATCGCCGATCGATCCTCACGCTCACCTTGATGGCGGCGCTGCTAGCGTCTCCCGCTCTGGCACAGTCACCTCTGGCCAATCCGGCTGCGCTGAACGAGCAAGCGCCTCCGGCATACAAGGTGAAGTTTGATACCAGCAAAGGCCCGTTCGTGGTCGAGGTTACGCGCGCCTGGGCGCCAAAGGGCGCCGACCGGTTTTATAACCTGGTCAAGAACGGGTTCTACGACAACGTCCGTTTCTTCCGGGTGGTCTCCGGCTTCATGGTGCAGTTCGGCATCAACGGCGATCCGGGGGTCATGGCGCGCTGGCGCACGGCGCAGATCGGCGACGACCCGGTGACGCAGAGCAATAAGAGAGGCACCATCACTTTTGCGACGGCGGGCCCCAATACCCGCACGAGCCAGGTGTTTATCAACTTCGCGGACAACGCCAATCTCGATGGCATGGGCTTCGCGCCGTTCGGCCGCATCGTGTCCGGGATGAACGTCGTCGATGCGCTCAATGCCGAATATGGCGAGGGCGCGCCGCGCGGCCGCGGCCCGGACCAGAGCCGCCTTCAGAGTGAAGGCAATACGTACTTGATGAAAGATTTCCCGCGTATGGATTACGTCAAGAAGGCGACGATCGAGCGCTAAGCAACGCGCGCCGGCCTGTGCGGGATGGATCGGAAGTGGCACCTGGCCGCCTCCGCCAAATGCGAGCACCTCATGTCGGGTGAACCCAGTGTGCGGTGATCAAACCGGCCATGACGAATGGCGAGTAGAGTATGGAGAGTGATAGATGGCAAAGCCGGAAGATACGCTGACACTGGAAACCACCAAAGGTAACGTTGTTATTGAAATGCGGCCCGATCTTGCACCGGGTCACGTTGCTCGCATCAAGGAGCTCGTCAAAGACGGATTCTACGATGGCATTGTATTCCACCGCGTGATTGACGGCTTCATGGCGCAGACGGGGTGCCCGCAGGGCACCGGCACCGGCGGTTCAGGAAAGAAACTCAAGGCCGAATTCAATCGTGAGCCCCATGTCCGCGGCACGGTGTCGATGGCGCGTGCCAGCAATCCCGATTCCGGGGACAGCCAATTTTTCATCTGCTTTGACGACGCCAGCTTCCTCAATAACCAGTACACGGTCTGGGGCAAGGTGATCGAAGGCATGGAAAACGTCGACAAGATCAAGCGCGGAGAGCCCGTCAGGGATCCCGACAAGATCGTCAAGGCGACGATGGGGGCGTAAAGTACGAGCTCGGTTTGCTCCGTCATGATGGAGGGCCGGGAACAAGGCTTGTGCTCGGGCCGGCCATGACAAAAGGGCGGCATGAAAACCGATCTCTTTGATTTCGACTTGCCGGTGGATCGCATTGCCCTGCGGCCGGCGGCGCCGCGGGACACCGCACGGCTTCTGGTGGTGAGGCCCGGTCAGGCTCCTGAATTCGACGACCGTACCGTCGGCGACCTGCCGGATCAGTTGCGCGCCGGTGACTGCCTGGTCGTCAACGACAGCAAGGTCATCGCTGCCCGCCTGACGGGCCGGCGGATCGGGCGAGGAAGCAGTGAGCCCGCGATCGAGGCGACGCTGCACAAACGGATCGACGGCTCGCATTGGCGGGCTTTTGTGAAGCCGGCCAAGAAGCTTGAGGTCGGCGATGCGGTGCGTTTCGGCACCGAAGGTAAAGTTTGCTTCCTTGGCGAACTCGACGCTCAGGTTTTAGATAAAGACGAAGGAGGGGACCTAACCCTTTCATTTTCCTTTCATGGCCCGGTACTCGATCAAGCCATCGCCGAACGGGGCGAGATGCCGTTACCACCATACATTGCGTCCCGCCGCGCGCCCGATGAGCAGGACCGGACGGACTATCAGACCCTGTTTGCTCATGACGAGGGCTCCGTGGCGGCCCCGACCGCTGGCCTGCATTTCACGGAAAAGCTCCTGGCGCGGCTCAGCGGGCGCGGCATTGGCCTGCAAAAGGTGACCCTGCACGTGGGAGCCGGCACCTTCCTACCGGTCAAGGCGGAGGACACCACCGGCCATAAAATGCATGCCGAATTCGGCAGCGTCTCGTCCGAAACGGCCGGCGCGCTCAATGATGCACGCGCCAAGGGAGGACGGATTGTGGCCGTTGGCTCGACCGCCTTACGGCTCCTGGAAAGTGCGGCACGTGACGACGGCCGGCTGCACGCCTTTTCCGGCGAGACCGCGATTTTCATCACGCCCGGCTACAAATTCCGGGGTGTCGACATGATGCTCACCAATTTCCATTTGCCCCGCTCGACTCTGTTTATGCTGGTCTCAGCCTTCAGCGGTCTCGACACCATGAAACATGCCTACGCGCACGCAATCGCAGCGGGCTATCGCTTCTATTCCTATGGCGATGCGTGTTTGCTTTATCCTGCCGGGCGATGACCAAAACCTTCTCCTTTAACCTGATTGCCAGTGATGGGGCCGCCCGCCGGGGCGAATTTGTGACCCCGCACGGCAAAGTGCAGACCCCGGCATTCATGCCGGTTGGCACGCAGGCGACCGTAAAAGGGCTTATGCCGGACGACGTGCGCGCAACCGGTGCCGAGATCGTGCTCGGCAACACCTACCATCTGATGCTGCGGCCCGGTGCCGAACGCATCGCCGCGCTCGGCGGGCTGCACAAATTTATGAACTGGCCGATGCCGATCCTCACCGACTCCGGCGGGTTCCAGGTCATGTCGCTCTCCGATTTGCGCAAGATCGACGAGCGCGCGGTGACATTTCGATCTCACCTCGACGGAGCCATGGTCGAGCTCACGCCCGAACGCGCTATCGAAATCCAGATATTGCTGGGCGCCGACATTGCAATGCAGCTCGACGAATGCCTCAAGTTGCCGGCGAAACACGACGAGATCAGCCGCGCGATGCAACTATCGCTGCGCTGGGCCGAGCGCAGCAAACGTGCGTTTGAGGCAAATGCACGTGACGGCCACGCGCTGTTCGGGATCGTGCAGGGTGGCGACGACCTCACGCTGCGCGAGGAAAGCGCCCGCGCACTCACCGCGATGGGCTTTCACGGCTACGCTATCGGCGGTCTTGCTGTCGGCGAGCCTCAGGACGTGATGCTCCGAATCGTCGCTGCAACTGCGCCGGTGCTGCCGGCGGATCGTCCGCGCTACTTGATGGGGGTCGGTACACCGCACGATCTCATCGAAGCCGTAGCACGCGGCATCGACATGTTCGACTGTGTGCTGCCGACGCGGAACGGACGCCATGGCATGGCCTTCACGCGATACGGTACGATCAATCTCGCCAACGCGCGCCACGCAAATGATCCACGTCCGCTCGACGCCGAAAGTCCGCATCCTGTGGCGCGCACATATTCGCGCGCCTATTTGCACCATCTCACTAAGGCCAACGAGATGCTGGGCGCGGTGCTGCTGTCGACCGTCAATCTCGCCTACTACCAGACGTTGATGGCCGGAATGCGCGAAGCGATCGCCGGCGCACGGTTCGCCGAGTTCCGGGTTCAAACTGCGGCGCAATGGGCGCAAGGCGATTTGCCGCCTGTAGAGGCGGGGGTTGTGTCTTCCGGATCGCTTGGCTAAAGCCAGCCCATGAACGTCCACCCAGGATTTCTCAGCCATCGTCGCAAGCCACGCTTCAAGCTGCCAGCAGGCAGCTGCGATGCCCATTGCCACGTCTTTGGCCCGGCCGCGAAATTTCCCTATGCAACAAACCGGCGCTATACGCCGGCCGACGCGCCGAAGGAAATGCTGGCGGCCTTGCACGCCCACCTCGGCATTGAACGCGCGGTCATCGTACAGGCAAGTTGTCACGGCACGGATAATGCTGCGATGCTTGATTGCATCGCCTCCGATCCCAAGCGCTATCGTGGCGTTGCTATTGTCGACGATGGGTTCCCCGACAAGGATTTCGACGCGCTCGACCGCGGCGGCGTGCGCGGAGTGCGTTTCAATTTCGTGAAACATCTCGGCGGCGCGCCCGATATGGTCGCATTCAATCGCGTCATCGACCGCATCAAGGGGCGGGGGTGGCACGTCGTCCTGCACGTCGATGCTCCGGACGTCATCCCCCTCTCGGGCATGATGCGAAAGCTCCCGCTGCCGTTCATCATCGATCACATGGGCCGGGTACCTTCGGCAGCGGGCATCGATCAGCCGCCGCTGCGCGCGCTCATCGAACTGTCGCGCTTGGAAAACTGCTGGATCAAAGTATGCGGCTCCGAGCGGATCTCGATGCCGCCCTATACCGCGGCAGTGCCCATTGCGCATGCGTTGGTTGAGGCCGCACCGACGCGTGTTTTATGGGGCACAGATTTTCCACACCCGAACGCAACCCACGAAACCGATGAGGCCGATCTCGTCGATCTGGTGCCGCAATTTGCACCCGACCCGCTGGCGCAAAAACGGCTGCTGGTGGACAATCCGGCGCGGCTTTATGGTTTTGACTGAACAATAATAAAATGAGCAAAGTCTGGAGGAGACGCACTATGTCGAAGGGGTTGTTTAAAGCGATTGCGCGCCGTACCGCGCTCGTGGTGCTGGCCGCGGCCGTCGCGCTGCCGGCATTCCAGGCGCAAGCTGCCTGGCCGGAAAAGCCGATCAAGATCGTGCTGCCTTTTGGCGCAGGTGGCGTTGCCGATGTCACTGCGCGCATTCTCGCCGACAGGCTCGGGCAGAAATTGAACCAGCGTGTCGTTATCGAGAATATGCCCGGTCCTGGGGGAATCGCAGCGGCGCGTGCAGTGATCACGGCGCCGCCCGACGGCTACACGATGGCCTGGGTCACAAACGGGGCCGCCATCAGTGCCGCGACATTTCAGAGCCTGCCTTTTGACCCAACGAAAGATTTCGCGATGGTCTCAATGGCCGGCACCTTCGATCTGGTGTTCGTCGTGAACGGCCAGTCGGAATACAAAACGCTCGGCGATTTCATCAAGGCCGCGAAAGCCAGTCCCGGAAAACTGAACGTAGGGACAATTGCCGCCGGCAGTACCCAAAATCTGGGTGGCGAACTTTTCAAATCGATGGCCGATCTCAACGTGCAAATCGTCCCATACAAAAATTCGCCGGATATCGTGGTGGCACTGCTGCGCAATGACGTGCAGGTCATGATCGATTTCCCGCCCGCGGTGGCCGGCCAGGTTGCGGACGGAAAACTGCGCATTCTGGCGAGCTCCAGTCCGCAGCCGTCTCCGCTGCTGCCCGGTGTACCGACCGCCGATCAGGCCGGCGTCAAAGGTTACGAGGTGATCTCGTGGAACGGCGTCGGGGTGCCGAAGGACACGCCAAAAGAGATTATCGACGCGATGAACAAGGTAATGCACGAGGTGCTCGCGATGCCCGATGTGCAGGAGCAACTCGCCAAAGTCGGTGTCATCGCAAAGGCGAGCACGCCGGCCGAGGCGCTGGCGCGCCTCACAGCGGACATCAAGAAGTGGAACGACGTGGTCGACAAGGCGGGTATTCCACGGAAGTGACAAGCGGCGATCAGTAGCGAACAGAAGAAAGCAATGAAGAAAAAACTTTCGGTCGCCGTGGTCGGCGCAGGGATGGGTGGTCTGGCGGTCGCGGCGACGCTGCGGCGCGTCGGAATTGACGTTCGGATCTACGAGCAGGCAGTGCGTTTCGCACGCCTCGGCGCGGGGATCCAGATGATGCCGAATTCGATGAAGGTTTTGCGCGGCATCGGGATCGAGGAGCGGCTGCGTAAAACATCGTTTGCTCCTTATTCGCATCTCAACCGCGACGGCTATACCGGCGAAGTTACGCGCGAGCTGCCGATGCCCGAAAGTCTCTACAGCGCGCCGTATCTTTGCATGCACCGCGCCGATCTCCACGACGCGCTCGCCTCCGCGGTGCCGGCCGAGATCATGCATCTCGGCAAGAAACTCGTTGGTCTCGACCAGGCCAGCGGCCAGGTCACCTTGCGGTTCGAGGACAGCACCAGCGTGACCGCCGACGCTGTGATCGGTGCGGATGGCGTGCATTCAATCGTGCGCGATATCGTGGTCGGTCCCGATGAGCCGATCCACAAGGGCCGCATTGCCTATCGCGCGGTGTTTCCTGCCGCGTTGATGGGGGGCTTCGATATCGGACCCTCGCGCACCAAATGGTGGGGTACCGATCGTCACATCGTCATCTACTACACGACCAAAGCCAAAAGCGAAGTCTACTTCGTCACCAGCGTACCGGAGCCCGCCGACTGGCTCACGCGTGAATCATGGTCGGCGAAAGGCGACGTGAGGGAACTACGCGCCGCCTATGAAGGCTTCCACCACGATGTTCGCAATGTGCTGGAAGCCTGTCCGGATTGTCACAAATGGGCGATCCTCGAACGGGAGCCGCTGCGGCGCTGGAGCAGCGGGCGCGTGGTACTGCTGGGCGACGCCGCGCATCCGATGACTCCCTATATGGCGCAGGGCGCGGCCACCTCAATCGAGGACGCCGCGATTCTTGCCCGGTGTCTCGACGCCGTGAATGGCGAGGACATCGAAGGTGCGTTCCAGCGCTACGAGGCCCACCGCAAGCCACGTACGTCTGTCGTGCAGGCGATCTCCAGTGCCAATACATGGATGAGGGATGAGCGCGGCGGCGATACCAGCTGGTTGTACGGATACGACGCCTGGAGTGCGAACCTCGATCAACCTGCTGCGCATCCGCGCGCGCAGGCGGCGTAGCAAATTAGCGCGGCCTCTCGATCGTCATGCCCGGCACCCGGGTCCGGCCGAAGGCCGGCCCGAGCACAAGCCTTGTGCCGGGCATCTACGTCTTATTCCGTGAAGGAAGGCGTGGCCATGACGATTACGGGCCGCCATAGAGCCATCCAATACCCTCGTAGTTTTCCTCCGCGGTGCGCGCGCCGAGTGCTTGCGCACGAAGCTCGGCCGCGACTCCGCGGGCGTGATAGACCTCTCCGTAGACGCGCGCCATGATCTGCGTGCGCCCGGTGCGCAGATAACGATCCTGCTCATAAGCCTTGAACGCCCTGGCCGGGTCGTCGGGCGAGGCCGCGACTTTCTGCGCAAGCACGACTGCATCTTCCGTCGCCATGCAGGCGCCCTGCGCGAGATACTGCAGCATCGGATGTGCGGCGTCACCGAGCAGCGTAATACGGCCGGATGTCCAGCTTTTCACTGGCTCGCGATCGCACAACACCCACATGCGCCATGTCTCGATGCGTTCGAGCATGCGCAACACCTGCGGCACCTGCATCTTGAAGTGCTGCCACATGACGTCCTTGCTGCCTTCGGCGTTCCAGCCTTCCTCGTAGTGATCGGAGTGGAATACGGCAACAAGGTTGTAGAGCTCGCCACGGCGCAGCGGGTAGTGTACGAAATGGGTGCGCGGACCAGCCCACAGCACGACGTCGGGGCGCCAAAGATCCTTTGGCACATCCTCGCGCTTGAGAACGCCGCGATAGGCGATATGCCCCGACACCCGCGGCTTGCCGTCTCCAATGATACTTTCGCGGATCTTTGACCACATACCATCGCAAGCGATCAGCGCGCGGCCTTCAACGATTTCGCCGTTGTTAAGTGTGACGCTGACGTGATCGCCATGATCCTTGAACGCATCGACGCGTCGGCTTGTTTCCAGTGTAACCAAATTGCTTCCCTGGCAGGCTTTGAGGAACGCACCATGGATGTCAGCCCGATGGGTGACACCATAGGGTTGTCCGAACCGCTTCAGGAATGCATCGCCGAGGGGGATATTGGTGATCAATTCGCCGGTCAGGGCGTCGCGCATTTCCTGCGCGGGAGGACGATGGGCGTCGGCAAGAACTGCATCCTTGAGGCCGATCTTCTCCAGCGCGCGGAAAATGTTCGGACCGAGCTGAATGCCTGCACCGACCTCGCGGAATTCAGGAGATTGTTCAAAAACCCGGACCGGAAGGCCTTGATGGGCGAGCGCGTAGGCGGCAATGAGCCCACCGATGCCGCCGCCGGAAATCAGAAAGGGGGCGGATCCGCCTCCATTCATACGCGTCATGGACCAAACCTCAATTTTACGAAAGACCGAACCCGATTTGCGACGACCATAAAACCTGAAACGGCTCGAAGCAAAGTGCCTTCTGCCCAACGAAAAACCCGCTGGCAAGATACCGGCGGGCTGCCATCAGGGCGGAGCTAAACCGGGAGTTTTAGGCCCGCATCCTCGTCGTTTAGCGAGTCATCCTATTTGGTCATTTGGCCGCGGATTTCGCCGCCCTTGTTGGCGGCAGTATGGACGTTCACGTACCACTTGCCGCCCATGAGTTCCTCTGCCTGCGCGTCGGTGAGCGTCGCCGAACCTTCGAATGCCCCCTTGTCGGCACCGGCAATTGGCACCGCAACGCCGCCATTCTTGCCGACCTCGCCGGAATGGAAGTGTGCCGCGGTTGCCGGGCCACTGAGGCCGGAGATGTTGCCCTTCCAGGACAATTTCTTGCTCGCCGTATCGTAGGTTGCGGTCACCGAACCGCTGCCCTTGCTATCGGTCGGTGGGACCTCGCTTGACGCCTTCAGATCGGCCTTGAGGTTGACATTGGCCGCCATGGACGTGCTGGCGATGGCAAGTACCGCAGTGCAGGCAAGAGCGGCCAGGCTGGACCGCAGAATCGTCGTTTTCATATGAGTTTCCTCCTAGGAGTGCTTTTTCGCACCCGAGTGCAAACACCGCTTCGCACCCACGTGCAAACACCGCACGATATCATCTATTCCGGATATTGCCGCATGCCCCGAGCTTAATCGGGCATCAGTGAGATCGAGGTGCTGGAGACCTCGCCACAGGCGTCACATTCCCAATGGTGGCGGATCTCGCCGCCGTCGATGAATTCGGACGCGATCGGCGCGACCATCAGCTCATCGCAATGCGGACAGCGCATGGGCGTGGCGAAGGCGCGAATGGTGGAGAGCTTCGTCCAATATTCATGAAGCTGCATATCATGGCCTCCTTTCGTTACAACCCGCGGCGGTGACTAACGGCGTATCGTGGCAACGGCGAGACGCTTTAATGAAACTGTGGTGGCCGGAACGCTGAACTCTTGCGACAAAAGGTGACGCCATTGCGTCAATTTTCCCTGCTGGAGATGACGATAATTTGAATCGTCCGCCGGCATCAGGAACGCCGCGTGCAGTGCAGCGAACAAATTTTCGGCCATTTTACAAACCCCCGCGAGAAACAAAAAAGGGACCGCGCCGAGAGCGATCCCTACGGTCCGCCGAAAAGGGACACCCTGGTTAGGGACATCGGCATTCCGCGCCCATAACCTCGTCTGGCAACCCAGGTTTCTGTGTGAAGTAGCTCACACTAACCTTTTAAATTTTGGCCGCGCTGACTGAGGGTCGCAAAAAAGAAGAGCCCCCGAGCACATAGCTCAGGGGCTTCTGGTCGCGATGCCATCACCAGCGGCAGATCCTGCGGCCGTAGCGCCACCAGCAGTGACGATGATGGCGGTGATTGTAGTAACCATAGTAGTGAACTGTTGAGCGAGCATCGATCGCATCGGCTGCTTTGCCGATCGGCGCAACCGGAGCCGCGGCAGCGCCAGACGTTGCAGCCAAAGCCAGACTGGTTGCAGCGAGCGCCGCCGTTAGAAACTTCCGCATTAAAGTCCTCCTCCTCGCACGTTCGACCTCCACCAGGTCGCTAGTTGAAACGAGCAGTCATGATTTTGGTTCCCAAAACGGGACGCCACCTCCCAACGGGCGTAGCCGATCTCACGTCCGCTGCCCGAAACGCTGTAACCCGAATTGGCAACTCGGCTTTTGACTTGCCGCTGTGACATGCTTCCTTGACCTCGGGAGGTGTCCATCCGGTCGGCGCAGGCCGATCGCGAGGAGGGAGGGCGAGCATGAATTTTCACGACATGTCGGATGGGATCCGCCTGAGCCATCACGCGCACGGAGCACCAGTTCCGTCATGGCCTTCCGCCGACTCACTCCACGCGGCGATCGACACGGGTGACAACAGCGCCGGCAACGGCGGCGACGGCTACTTCTTCGGATCGCTGGTGAACGCTCCGGTCGTAATTTATATGCCGATCAACATTGCGGTTGGCGGCTACAATTCCACGGCGACAGCCGATCAGTCGAATACAGTCCAGATTGATCAAAGCGCCACGCAGATTGCGGGCGTGGGCGGCGACGGCGGAAACGACAATGCATCGATTGGCGGAAGCGTAACCGCCTCAGGAACTGGTAGTGGCGATTCTGGCGCGGTCTCGACCGGGGGTAACCAGGCCGGCAATGGTGGTGACGGGTTCTTTCTTGGAAGCATCGTCAATGCGTCTTTCGTGCTTTATCATCCGATCAACATCGCGATGGCGGGACCCAATTCCAGCGCCCATGCTGACCAAACGAACAATGTGGATATCGATCAAAGTGCCATTCAGATAGCCGGCAATGGGGGCAACGGTGGTGACCACAACGTTGCAGCTGGTGGGGACGTCTCCTCCGGGTCCGGCGCTGGCTCCGACGTGGTCACTACCGGCGGCAATAGCGCCGGCAACGGTGGCGACGGGTACTTCTTTGGGTCGCTGGTGCATGCTCCCGTCGTAATCTACATGCCGATCAACATTGCGATCGCTGGCTACAATTCCACGGCCGACGCGCACCAGACGAATGACGCGTCTTTCGATCAGAGCGCGGTCCAGATCGCCGGTATCGGCGGTGATGGTGGAAGTGGCAATATGTCGATCGGCGGAAGCGTCACCGCCTCGGGTTTTGGTGCTGGCGATTCTGGTGCGATCTCAACCGGAGGCAACCAGGCCGGCAATGGCGGCGACGGCTTCTTTCATGGAAGCATCTCTCACGCATCGTTCGTCCTGTACGATCCGATCAACATCGCGATTGCGGGAAACAATTCCACTGTCCACGCCGACCAGATGAACAATGTGGATATCAATCAAAGTGCCGTTCAGATGGCCGGCATCGGGGGCAACGGCGGCCACGGCAACATCGCGCTGGGCGGGAGCGTCGACATTTTTTCCTCCGGCTCCGGGTTCGGCTCCGACGCGATCAATACCGGCCACAACGGCGCCGGCAACGGCGGCAGCGGGTATTTCTCGGGAAGTCTCAGTGACACCAGCGTTGCGATTTATGCTCCCATCAACATTGCGATCGCCGGCTATAGTTCGGTCGACGACGCTTTTAAGGCTAACCATGTGCATCTCGACCCGGGTGCGATCGCGATGGCCGCTCTCGGCGGTGATGGTGGCCCCGCCCACCTTGCGCTAGGTGGCGACATCGCCGCGCATCTTTTGCCGGACCATCACTTGTTGCTGGGATAGTGGAATTCGCATCGGCATTTGCCGGAATGCATTTCATCAAAGCATGGCATGTAAACCTTTCGGGCGTACACCCGCCCGATTTGGATGACGTCAGATTTGGCATCTAGGCCGTCGCCTGACCCGGTACCAAACTCCCGGAGTACGTTCGTCATCCCTGACGGGGATGAATAGCGCTTATGTGCAAACTCCAGGGAGACTCACATGCGAAAATTTAGCGGCGACTCGATCAAAATCAACGTTGATACCGGTCACAACAGCGCCGGCAACGGCGGTGATGGCCACTCCTACGGCAATTTCACCAACAACGCGACTATCAACTTTGACGGCGATAACAAGATCGAAAAGGCCCATGCGGACGACGTCCACCAGATCAACAAGGTCTCGGCAGACCAGAGCCAGAACGTGGCCGCCGGCAACGGCGGTGACGGCGGAGACGGCAACGCAGCCGTGGGTGGGAACGTGGATATCCACCTTCACGATTTCATCGTCTGATCGCAGCTGACGGAAAAAGCGAAGACCGGCGGCGCATGCTGCCGGTCTTTTTCGGCCATCGAGTCGGATTGACGGCGAAGCGAGAAGATCGGGTCTCTAACTCTGGCGGTGATGACAATGCAGATGCCGCCGTTCCGGTTAAACGTTATGCCGCACCCGCAGACTCCGTTGCAGGCGGCGCTGTGGGCCTGCGCGGGCTCGCTCGGACTCGTATTCGCATACAGCTGCAGCTACAATCTTCTGCTATTTGCTCCCGCCATCTACCTGCTTCAGATTTATGACCGCGTCTTGTCGAGCCGAAGCGCCGACACGCTTCTGATGCTTACCCTGATCGTTGCGCTCACCGTCGCGGTCGGGGGCGTGCTTGATGCATTGCGCCGCGCCGTTCTGGGCCGGCTTGGAGCCTGGCTTGAAGATCGCCTCCGTCCGGAAGTGCTCTCCGTGTGCCTCGACTATGCCGTCCGTGCAGATTCGGGGTGTGCATCGGATGTCTATCGGGATCTCACGATCCTGCGTCAGTTTCTGGAGTCGGGCGCATGCCCGCTACTGTTTGATGTACTCTGGGCGCCGCTCTTTATCGGCGTTCTTTTTCTTGTTCATCCTCTGCTTGGGTTGCTAGGGCTCTGCAGCGCGATTTTACTGTTCGGCCTCGCGCTCGCGGGCGACCTCGCCACCAAGGGCCCGCTCGCCCGGTCCGGTGCCGCGTTGACCAGCAGCTCTGGCCGCCTGGCCGCGGCTCTGGGCAACGTCCACGTGATCAGGGCCATGGGGATGCTCGACGGCGCGGCGCGCCAGATCTACCAGGCGGCGCAGGACGCGCGAAGCGCACACGACATCGCGCAACGACGAAGTGAGATCGTCATGCTCATCGCCAAGCCGGCACGGGCACTGACGCAGGTCCTTATCATGGGTTCGGCAGCGTGGCTTGTGCTGGAATACAACCGGAGTCCCGCGATCATTTTTGCCACGAGCCTGTTGTTCGGGCGCGCAATTGCACCCGTCGAGGGGGCCATTTCAGGCTGGAAAGGATTTGCTGCGGCCCTTGCAGCTTACAGCCGGCTCAGCGGCGCTTTGCCCACCATCACCCCGGTGGCGCGGACCCAGGGCATTTTGTTGGACAGGCCGCAGGGCAATCTCACCGTCAATAACGTCGGCGTGGCCGTACCATGCTCGGGTAATTTTTTGCTCAAGGGCGTCTCGTTCAGCCTGACGCCTGGTGACTGCCTTGGCATCATTGGTCCGTCGGGCTCTGGCAAGTCCGAGCTCGGGCGGATCATCGCTGGAATCTCCGCACCAACGGTGGGTCGCGTCATGCTCGACAACATCGACGTCTCGGTGTTGCGGGATTCGCGAGGCGGCCGGCATCTCGGATATCTGCCTCAAGACATCAATCTCATCGGGGAAACGATCAAAGACATCATTGCGCGGCTGGAAGATGCTGACCCGCAGGAGGTCATAGCAGCCGCAAAGCTGGCTGGCCTCCACGAGACGATCATGCGGCTTCCGCAGGCGTACGAGACAGTTATCTACAATGCGGACTCCGCCTTTTCGCGCGGTTACCGCCAGCGTCTGGGTCTTGCGCGAGCGTTTTTTGGTGAGCCGCGTCTCGTGGTTCTCGACGAACCGAACGCAAGCCTGGACTACGTTGGCGAGCGCGTGCTCTACGACGCCATTGAGCAGATGAAGGCCGCGAATATCACCGTGATCATCATTACCCATCGAATGGGAATCCTTGCGGCGACGAGCAAGATTGCCATCATGCAGGACGGTACCGTCAGCGCGTTTGGGGATAGTCAGGACATCTTCGATCGGTATCTGAGCCGGCCACACATTCCATCATCGGAGAACGCGTCCGCCCAGGCGGATGTCACACCGCCGCGATCCCGAGTTCGCCGCACACGCAAGCGCGTAAATGCGCTCGCCGCTCAAAGCGATGGACCGATCTCATGACAGCCATAACGACACTCGACGACCTCGGAGCTCGGCGCTTTCCCTGGTGCTCGACACCGGCGCCGCTGACGCCCCGCGGCCGTCTCCTTGGCGTCACATGGGCCGGCAATCTGCTGGTCTGTTTCTTTGTATTCGGTTTTGGAACGTGGTCGACGTTTGCGCACCTGCAAAGCGCCGCGATTGCTTTCGGTGCCGTGGAATCAGAGTCGAGCCGGAAGACTATTCAGCACCTCGAGGGGGGCATCATCAGAGAGATTCTGGTCGCTGACGGCGATGTTGTGCGCTCCGGTCAAACACTGATCTCTTTGGACGACACCAAAGCCCGCTCCGAAGTCGACAGCCTTCAGGGCCAGTTGTGGGACGCGACCGCACGCGAAGCACGGCTACTGGCTGAACAGCAGGGGGAGGAGCGGATTTCGTTTCCGTCGAACGAGAGTCCGGCAGCCATGGCCGTCCTTGCAAGGCAGAAGGATATCTTCGAAACGAGGCGGCAGGTCTTTCAGTCGCAGATCGCCGTCATTCGTGAAAAGAGGTCGCAGATCGAGAGGGAAATTGACGGCCTCAAGGCCCAGGCAAGCGCATCTGCGCAGCGAGCGGCGATCGTGCGCGAGGAAGCGGCCATGGTCGCGGAGCTCGTCAGCAAGGGCCTCGAGCGGCGTCCGCGCTATTTGAACCTGCAACGCGAAACGGCCGACATCGACGGGCGTCGCGGCGAGATTACGGCGCAGATCTCGCGCGCGGAGCAAGTCATCAGCGAGTCCCAGGCGACGCTGCTCAAACTGGAAAGCGACCGGCAAAACGAGATCGCGCAGTCGCTTCGCGAGGCGCAAAATCAGATATTTCAGTTGCGCGAGCGGTTGCGGACAGCTGACGATCAGTTGTCACGAACGCAGGTCAAGGCGCCCGAGGATGGTGTGGTCACCGAACTTCGGGTTCATACGCCGGGTGGCGTCATCGGGGCAGGTGTTCCGCTTATGGATCTGGTCCCATTGCAGGATCGCCTTATCGTGACTGCACGCGTCAGGCCCGAGGACATCGATGTGGTTCGTCCCGGTCTGAAGGCGGATGTGCATCTCATCCCATACAATCAACGACGCGTGCCGCGGTTGGAGGGGATCGTGACGCATGTTTCCGCGGACCGTCTCGTCGACAAGCGCACCGACCAGCCGTACTACGCGGCGAAAATTCGCGTGCAGGATGCGCGGGTCACTGAGGGCCGAGTCCAGATCATTCCTGGAATGCCTACCCAAGTGTTCATCAAGACGGGTCACGGTAGCGTCGCGCTTTACGCCCTCAGGCCGCTGCTCGACAGTTTCGATAACGCATTCCGCGAGGATTGAGGCAAGGGACGTACGCGGGCGTGCGTGAGCGCACGGCTGCGGTTATGCCTCGACAAGGGTGCGCCAGCGAAGAACCGCCTCGGTGCGATTATGCGCCGAAAACTTCCGCATAATGTGCTGGATGTGCATTTTGACGGTGTTTTCTGAAAGATTGAGCTTGGCGGCGATCAGCTTGTTGGGAAGGCCGAGCTGCAGTTCGGCGAGGACATGTTGCTCGCGCGGCGTGAAGTCGGAAACGGTTTTCGCCGCCGCATCCTGCTTGACGCCGTTAGTATCGTGGATTGCGGGCAGCTCCGGCGAGGCGGAGTAGGCGAGGTACGGCATTGCATCTTGTCTCGTAGCCGGGAGTGGCCGGTAAATCCCACCCGCAAGAACCAGGCGCAGGCCGGCGATTGCGACCTCGACAGGGATCGATGTCGGGAAAAATCCGCGGACCCCCCGTTGCATTGCCGCCATCGCGGTGCCCTCGTCATCGCGATTTGACAAGAGTGCAACGAAGGCATTGGGGCAGAACACGGCGAGAAGCGCGAGATCGTCCTCGATAGAAGGATCAGCAATGGCCCTGTCCCCGATGTCCAGTGCGACCAGACGAATGTCCCTTCCTGACACACAGTCCAGATCACCCGTTGTCGCCAATTCGAGGATTTCGAAGCCGATGAATTCCCTTTTGAGGATATTAATGAGGCAGGTACGAGTCAGGACAAGATGTTGAATGATCACTAAGACTGGCGATTGCAGCGATGCGCTGGTTCGCTCTGCGAGATTGGTATAGTCGTCCATGATGTCCCCAAATTCTGGCTGCCGTTCGATTTATAGGAGGCGCCTCCTGGGCCACCAAAAAATCATTCGCGACTCTGTTGCTGGCGGATTTCCTTTCCGCGCACGTCCAGGGTGATGCAGATGTTACGATAAGCCGTCGCCGCCGCTGACTCCGGGTTGTTGTCGACGACGTAGGCCTCGTCTTCCTTCACGAGATACAGAAACGGCTTCTCGCCGGTGTCTTCACCAGTTGCCTTTTTCGCTTTGAGATGGCCGCAAATGGTGTCCACGGGGTGCCCGAAAGTGTTTTTTCTCATCGCCCGCTTCATGTCCTCGAACTCGACAGACGTGGGGTTCTCCATTTTCGCCGCGACTGTGGTCTTGGCTTTTTTCAGAACAAGATCGGCCGGTTCAGTCGGCTGACCAGACGCAGTAACATCCATTTTCACCGCGATTGCCGGCTTCGGTTTTTTCATGACAGGGACGGACGTCTCAGCGGGCTGACGAGGCGGTGGACTCTCGGGCTTCATGATGACCGGGGCGTCTGCCTTTTCTTCTGCGGGACCGGCTGCGTTATCGGGCTTGGCCGGTGAGGGGGCCGTCGACTTCGCAATCTTTTTGGCCTTCACTTTTGGCGGCGCCGGATTGGGCGTGAATGGCGCCGGCGTCAATTCAAACGGTTCAGTGGCAGCGGTTCTGCTGAAGCAGGCCTGCGAAGTACATCCCTCCAACATCGCCTGCGGCGAGTTAAGGCAGCTGCACCCGGCCAGCATTGCAGACAAACTCCCAATGAGAAGAATTCTCATGCGTTTCCCCCACATGGTCCCTGACGACCGGCGCGATCGATCTCAATACTTCCCAACGAGTGGTGCGAATCTGACGTTCAGACGCGCCCACACCGTTTGAATGTCGGCATGCGCATTGGTTACAGTTTCCGGAACTACAAAGCCCGCGGTCACGGCCTGATTGCGGTCTCCGACGTTGAGACGCGCGAAGTTGTATTCGACCCCGGCGCTGACGTATGGACTGAGTGCGTATTCGATGCCGCCGCCCACGGTCCAGCCGCCATCGCGGGCGCTCGAGGTTGTGCTCGTTAGCCCTGTACTTGCGACGGATGTGTGGAAGTCAATGTTCGAATTCGCGTATCCGCCCTTGACGTAACCGAGCCAGTTATTCGCGGCGTAACCAAAACGTCCTGTGACAAGCAACAGGTCGGTGATCTTTGATTGTCGAAAGCGGTCTGCGACAGCAATCGAAGTCGAAGTCTCCTTCAGATTCGTTCCAGACCAGGATGCCTCGATGCCAGCCACCCAATTGGGATTGAATTGGTAAAGGTATCCGATCTGCCCGCCGGCGACCCAGCTCGAACCAGTCTGGCTGATTGGCTCCGGCGTCGCCCCGTTGAAGAATGTCCAGTCGGTCGTCGACCAGGCACCGCCGACGTTTCCGCCAACGTAGAGGCCTGTCCAGTTGTAGGCGGGCAGAAGTGTGCTGACCGGTGGCGGGGCTTTGACCGGAATGTCAGCCGCCGAAGCAATCTGCGTGAAAGGGAAGGCGGCGACAGCCATCAGTCCCGCGACAACACGATGCATGCACTACCCCCAGTTGTCGTGGGTGTAGGCCAGAAAAAATCTAAGCTACACAATACCGGGCCACCATTAGCGCAAGATGGTTAACCGGAGTGACGAAAGGATTGGAATGTAAAAAGCGGACCCTGCGTTTTTCGGTCAGCATTCAATAGAGTGACTATCGGCCCAATGTCCGCGTCGTATCTGTTTTTTATCCGAAAGCTGGCATTCATCAGCGCGACGGGACGGAGGCGGGTGACAGTTACGGCCCGGCCTACCCAATGAGTTTCAGGCCGTACGCCATTTCCGTGATCATTCGGACAATGCTCTGACCGAAATAACCGTTGTAATGATAGGAATCGATTGAACTCGCCAAAGCAATAATTCCGACAATCCAGATAAGGATTCGCATGTGGCAAAGGGTGACACAGAATAACTAATCGTTAGTTAGGCATGCAGCGTAGCCGCGCTCTTGGCGTGGCACGCCAAACTAGTTGGCCGGGCAATTAAGGTCGCCTGTCCTTCCACTGCCTGACGCTCTCGGAGATGAGCGTCATAGCGGCCATCGACGCCTGGCTGAGCCGGACATATCCGGCTATCTCCTGGCGGACACGTTCGCCTTCATTGCGTAAAACTTCGCGTATGCTCTCCAACTCGCGATTCACGCTGTCGATGTCATCCATCGAGGCAGCCGCGATACGTTGGATCAACGAATTCAGATTTTCGGCGGCTGGCGCATTGGTTTGGCCAGCCCCTTCGGATTGCCGGAGCGAAACGGGACTAGCGTCGCTTATTGGCAGTTCCGGCTTGCGCCGGACGGGCGGGGCGTACGCCTCCGGACCGGGCTTCTGTGGGCTAAACTGGTTCGCATTAGGCCAATCGGCTCGGACGACCGTCATAGTTTGCCCCCAAAAGTACCCGCCCCGTTGATGATCAAGTTTCTGGCCGTACGCCAGCCTCGCGGAATGCAGTTCGTGTGCACGTCCAGGTAGCGTAAGCGGCCCCAGTCTCACGGTTCGTGAGCGCCGGTCGACCGGGGCCGCTCTAAGCGGGAAGGGACCCCCCAGCCCGCTCATTGCTGAGCGTAAGGCCTGTCGGCCCTTCATCCATATGGCCGCGGCGCAACAGTGGATAACAAACGCACAAGGTCCGGCACGTCGTTCCCCGGCAAATTCCGAATTCTTGATTCATTTCAATGGGGAATGCGGGGGGACCCGAACCCTCGACCTGCTGGCTAAAATGTCCGCTTTACCCCCTGAAAGCGGACGGCGGCGGCACATGTGGACATGATTTTTGGCGTCAATCGAAATATCCTGCGGCCAACGACACAGGACGCATCGATGCTGCAAATCGCGATCATCCTCGCGTGGGTAACGGCTCTAGGCCTGGCGATTTATCTCGCCACGCAAGCGGTAAACCGCAGGCTACGGGGAGATCGAAGAGAAAGGCTCGAGGCCAGGAAAATCCGAAGATTCCGTAGACGGCACCGCTTTGATGAGCAACAGCGCCGATGGGTGCGAAAACGTGATGGAGTAATTGTCAGCACTGAGGCGCACGAGGACCGCTGGTTTCGGATCACGTTTTTTGGGTGGCTTCTGTTTATCCTGTGGGAAGGCTATTGGATTTTCGAAATCGTCGAGCGCGCGCGCGACACCAAGGGCTCACTACAGCTGCCATATGTGTTTTTGTTCTTCGTCCTGGTTTTCGTGCCGTTGGCTATTTATTGGGTTTGGCGTCGAAAAAAGCGAAGACAGTCGGCGCGATTGCCGATCGAGCTTCCCTATCACTGAATCCACTAAGCCACCGCCATGCAATCGACTTCGATGTCGAACGGTCCGGTGAAGCTTGGCACATGCAAGAAAATACGCGCCGGAGAGTCGCTGCTGTCTCGAACGCTGGCTTGTGCGTCAGCAAGGGTCACGCGCTATCCGTCTCACCGCCGTCGGGCGGCGCGGCCTGCGCCAGGTCTTTGGCATGGAACCGCCCGACCTGCGTTAGTACGCACGCTCCTTGACGTCCGGCCACTGCATCCGTAAGGCGAAGTCTTCTTGAGCCGCTCGGGTATTACTGCCAGACTTGAAAAGTCGAGTGCGCTTGATGTTGCGCTTTGTTACATGCGCTCTCTTTATCATCCTGCTGACGGCAGCTGGCCTGAAAGCGCAGGAAGCTGCCGACGTTTCCGATCGTGGTGCAATACCGAATAGAGACGAAACGTCGCGGCAAGTGCAGCAGTCAGTCTGTCTCCTTCTTGAATCCGCAGCTCATGCGAACGGACTGCCGGTCGAATTTTTCGTCCGATTAATCTGGCGGGAAAGTCGCTTCCGGCCGACTGCCATCGGCCCGCTAACCCGGAGCCGCAAGCATGCTCTGGGTATTGCGCAATTCATGCCGGCTACAGCAGCCGAACGTAATCTACTTGACCCCTTCAATCCCGTAGAGGCGTTGCCAAAGGCGGCCGAATTCCTCAAAGATTTGCGTGGCCAGTTTGGTAACCTTGGGCTTGCGGCAGCCGCCTATAACGCAGGGCCTGGTCGCGTCCGCGCGTGGATGGCGGGCACCGCCTCAATGCCTGCCCAGACGCGCGCTTATGTGGAAGCCGTGACCGGCAATTCAGTTGAGAAGTGGGCAACCGGTCGGGACGTAGAGGCCAAAACCGAAAGCGGCGTTAGTTGCGAAATGCTGATGGCGAAACTTAAGCAACCGCCGACGACTTTCATGGCAGCGCTCCAACAGCACATAGTGACGGGTGCAATCCAACCTTGGGGCGCCATTCTCGGCGCAAACAGATCGCGCCAGGAAATCCTGGATCGATATGCCGCACTCCAGCAGCGGTTCGCGACAGTGCTCGCCGGACGGGACCCGATCCTGCTTGAGCGCGGACCGGGTTCCCTCCCGCGTTATCAAGTCAGGGTCGGTGCAGAATCGCGGGCGGCTGCAAGTGATCTTTGCAAAAGGATTCATCTGGCCGGGGGAGATTGCGTGGTCCTCCGTAATCCCGGCAGTTAGAACGGCGGTTTGGGTGGCGCACGCGGCAGCAAATCGCGTCCGTAGCTCATCAGACCGCGGGAACGGCGTTGCGAACCGTCCGGTCTGCCAGCTTATTAAGGCCACGAAGAAAGACTGAGCCGGCGCCGATCACAGGCCCGCCCACCCGAAAGCATTTCAACTCCGCGAATACGGCAAAGACATCCTACTCGCAGCATGCTCGTACAAGAAGGAAGCGGCGGCTCAGGCCAAATTTCTGCACGGGATCGGAGACGGCACAATCCTGGGAGCACTCATGGTGAAGGTTCCCTCGATAGACAGACGAAGTCTGCTGCTGGGAGTCGCCCCTATAGCGACCGCGGTCATCCCGGGACTAGCGGGATGTTCGTCAAGGAGCGGTGATGCCGCTCCCGCCTACTCGCCTACTTTCTTCAGCGCGGATGAGTGGGGGTTTGTCCGCGCGGCCGTCGGTCGTCTCATCCCGTCTGAAGGTCCTGGTCCGGGAGCGATAGAAGCCGGAGTCCCGGAATTCATCGATCGTCAAATGGAAATGCCCTACGGGCATGGCGCATATTTCTACCTGACAGGCCCCTTTCTGACGGATGTCTCGCCGACACTTGGTTACCAGCTTCGATATAACCCGCGCGAGATCTACCGGCTCGGCATCGCAGCAGCGAACGGTGAGGCCCGCAAAGCGCGAGGTAAGACATTCGCGGAATTGCCGGCCGACGCCCAGGATGGATTCCTCGAGGGGATGGAAAAGAACGCGATCCAGTTCGCGACAGTTCCGGCGCCCGTCTTCTTCAGTCAGCTTCTCGCCAATACTAAGGAGGGCTACTTCGCCGATCCGCTCTACGGCGGAAACCGCGGCATGGCGGCTTGGAAGTGGATCGGCTTTCCTGGCGCGCGTGCGGACTTCACCGACTGGATCGACCAGGCTGGCCGCGCTTATCCATATGGTCCAGTCGCGATCAGCGGAGCGCGCGGCTGATGGCGGAGCGTCGGAAGCGGGTAGACGCAATTATCATCGGCTATGGGTGGACCGGCGCGATTTTGGCGAAGACGCTCACTGATGCCGGCCTGTCGGTCGTAGCGCTCGAGCGCGGACCCGCCAGGGACACGTCGTCTGACTTTGAATATCCGCGGATCGCGGATGAGCTGAAGTACGGCGTGCGGGGTGATCTTTGGCAACCCCTCGCCAAGGAGACGGTGACGGTCCGTCATGGCGTCAACGACGTGGCCGCGCCGTACCGCAAATACGGCTCGTTCGTTCTCGGCAATGGCGTAGGCGGCGCCGGAGTCCATTGGAATGGACAACTTTGGCGCGCGTCGCTGGAAGATTTGCGGCTGCGCAGCCATATCGAAGAGCGCTACGGCAAAAGCGCGATCCCGCACGATATGACGATCCAGGATTATCCGCTGATCTTCGAGGAGCTGGAGCCACACTTCGATCACTTCGAGAAGGTCTGCGCGGTCTCGGGTGTCGCCGGCAACTTGCGCGGGGCCATCCGGCCAGGCGGCAATCCGTTCGAAGGTCCGCGTAGTGATGAGTTTCCAACGCCGCCGCTTCCGCCGATCGAGGTGGCCAGGCTGTTCGAGAGGGCCACTGCGGAGCTCGGCTACAAAGCATTCCCGATCCCGTCAGCGAATAGCTCAATTCCATATACCAACCCATATGGCGTGAGACTCGGGCCCTGCAATCTGTGCGGTTTCTGCGAGCGCTTCGGCTGCTTCCTTTACTCCAAGGCATCGCCGCAGACGGCCATCCTGCCAATCCTGGTTGACCGGCCTAACCTCGAGGTGAGGACGGGCGCCTATGTCACCAAGATACTGCGGGACAGCAGCGGAAAGATCGCTACGGGTGCGTTGTACATCGACGATAGCGGCGCTGAGGTCGAGCAGCCTGCTGACCTCGTCATCCTTTCCGCCTTCCAGATGCATAATGTGCGGCTGCTTCTGCTCTCCGGAATCGGGACGCCCTATGACCCGGCAACGGCCGAAGGCTTGGTCGGAAAGAACTATGCTTATCAAATGTTGGCCCAGACGGCGGCCTATTTCAGCGAAGATATCGAGATCAACCCTTTCATAGGAGCTGGATCCGCCGGGCTGCGCGTCATCGACGAATTCAATTCCGACCATTTCGATCACAGCGGTCTCGGCTTCATCGGTGGGTCGCAGATCTTTGCGGGTGGCACTGGCGGGCGGCCAATTGATCAGATGACGTGACTGACGTGGTAAACTTCATTCGCTCGAGTTGGGGCAACCACGCTTCTTCGACAACGGCTCGCGATGTTGCCCGAGTGCGAGAAGCGGCCCCGGCCAAATGAATAAGGAGTTTTTGGTGACATGAAAGTTGTCGGCTTCGACACGAAGGAAGGGCCGCATCTCA
>DATAPP010000248.1:0-56807 GCA_036265125.1 Pseudolabrys sp.
TCTTGAGGTTGGAGTGCTAGACCCCTCGATCCTCAAGCTAGCCTCCCGGCCCGTCATCCCTTCAGCGCCTCAACTGCTCCTCAGTCCTTGCCCAACCCTCCGCTTCGCGCGCAGCGCGCTCCCGCGGTAGCGGGTTCGTTCTTTGACCCTGAGCGACCATGCGGCCTAGGCGCGGGATGGCGCGTCTTACCACCAGCGCTGTTGCGTCGGTTGATAGTATTGGCCGGCGCGCGGACGCGTATTGCCAGGTTGGGAGTTCCAATTGGGCTGGAAAAAGAAACCGAAGCCGTTGTTACCCCAGTCGTTGCCGCTCGCAACGGGGACATGGACCGTAGGCCGGCGCATCAAGAAGCCGCCCTGGGGCTGGTTGTTCAGCACCGCGACGAATTCGGTACGATAGTTGGTCTCGCGGCTCAGCGGCTCGTCCGAGACGATGATCGAGGATCGAGGCACTGCGGTCGGCGCGATGCGCTCGAGCACATCCTGCGGGATGGTGATGCGGTCGAGCGCATCCTTGGCACCGTCCGCGTCGTCTATCGTGACTGCGGTCCAGCGCAGGCCGGCGTCCTTGCGCGCCATCGCGGTGAACACATGCGTGCCGATCCGTTTTTCGGGATTGCGGATCGTGACCGGTGCTTCAATGGTCGCATCGAACACCTCGCCGCCCCCGTCCGGCGCCGGCTTATGCGTGTTGCGTCGCACGTAAAGCTTTCGCGTCGCGCGGCTGATGTAGATCGAGACTGGTTCGAGCGCGAGCCTCGCCTCAGTGGCTGCCTTGGCGGAGGCGGCCTTCTTGGTCTCGGCTGCCTTGGCGGCGTCCTTTGCGCCGGCAGCGGCGTCGAGCTTCGACTTCGCGTCGGCCTTGGCGGTGTCGAGCTGGGTCACCGCTTCCGTGGCCTTGGCCGCGGCCTTCTGCTTCCGGTCCTCCGCCCGCGCCTTGGCTTGGTCCGTCTTTGCAGCGGCGAGCGCCTTGTCGGCGGACGCGAACTCGGCGTCAGCACTCCTCTTGAGCATTTCCAGTTTGCGCAGCGACGATGTGAGCGATGCCATTTCGCGCGCCGCAGTCGCGGCGGCTTTCTTCGTCTCGACGGCCGCCTTGGCGTCCTCCGCGGCCTCGCGAACGAACGTCTCGGCATGCGCCGGAGCAGCCGCGATGGCCTCCGCTTTCGGCGTGAATAGCGCCGGGTGGGAAAACTCGACCGGAGCCGCGTCGTTCGGCGAGATGATCACCCGCATCCCGATTCGCGTCTTGCCGAACAGCTTCTCCGCAAAGCCGAAGGGCATGCGCACGCAGCCGTGCGAGGCCGCATAGCCGGGCAGCGGCCCGCCGTGCAGCGCGAGGCCGTTCCAGGTGATTCGCTGCATGTTCGGCATCCAGGCATCGTCATACATGCTGGAGTGGTGGTCCTTGTCCTTCTCGATGACGGCAAAGACGCCGGCTGGCGTCTCGCGTTCCTTGACGCCGGTCGATACCGGCGCGCGAAAGATCCAGCCCTCGGCGTCGTAGAAAGTGACTTGCTGGGTCTTGATCGACACGATCGCCATGATCGGCTCACCTGCCTCGCGCGGCGCCGTCACCTCTTTGGCTGGCGCGGGGCGCGGCTCCCTAGCCGCCGCGTCGGCGGTCAGTGCCGTCAGTGCGGCCATCGCCGCGAGCGTCACAATGGCGGCAGGGCCCCAGCGCCGCATAGCCACGGTAGATTGCGCCGTCGTAAATTGATTTACCATGCCATGCCCGGTTGGAATGCGTTTCCGCTTTTGCGTCGATCGAGTGTCAAATTGCGATTTCTGGGTAACCAACAGCTAACACCATGCGCCGCCAATTCGTTCCCGGAGACTATCGCACGCGCTGCAATTGTCTGGTTCACCCAAAGCGACATCAACCGTGCACAGTCTCAATTCTTCGAAATCGCTGCTGAATAGTGCGAATACAGGTCGGCAACGCGTTGTTGCCACATGCCCACAAACGCACCGGAGGTTAGCTTATCAACTGATTTCCAGACTTGTTTGATGGCGGGAAGTGTATTGCCCCAGATCGCTCGTTTGCACCATCGTTCACCTTTTTCTTTACCTTCATCGGTGGCACACATTGATCTCCAGGCGATGCGCTTCGGATGGCTAACGTGTTCTGCGGCCCCCTGCCATCCTTGTTGATGAATCAAATACAGATCACTGAAAGTCGGCTTTCTGCCCGTCCCGAACTCAAAGAGTAAAGCCTCCGTGGCAAATTTGTAAGCGCCGGCAACGGCATTGTCGCGCGGATCGGTAATGTTTCCTGAGCCGTATCGTTTGAACTCATAATTACTGAGCTGGAATAGCCCAATATAAGATCCAGTACGTTGCTTCGGATTGAAACCAGACTCGATTTTAGCCACGGCTTTCATAAAGTTGAAATCCAGACCGAAAGCATCAGAGGCGCGTCTGATCTCCTCAACAGGTGTTCCAACTGGAAGGCCTTTCATCGTCTCTAAAATAGTATCGGCTGGCTTCTCGTCAGGTGGAATTTCAGAAAAAGCGTAATAAGCGAGATATAAGAAATTCCGTTTGGGAGGCGCCGTATCAGCGGAATGATCCTGAACTGAGTCCTCCGTTCTTGCTTGCTGTTCCAGCGCATCGAAGGTCGCTTCTAGCCTGGCTTGCTCTTTTTCCAAGGTGCTGGAGCTGGTTTCATCTTTGGGTAAGAGCAATGGCCCATGCGAGACAGGCAATGCCGAGGTCACGAAGTTGCTCGACAGTGCTGAACCGACTTCCGCGTCGGCCGCGCCTTCGGGTGAAGCGGCGCTCATCGTCTTGCCAGAAATAATCTGGTAAGCCGCGGCAATTGAGAATGCGGCTACAAGACAGGCAAATTGCAAGGATCGTATTTTTCGCAAATCGGTCCCTTCCCGCGAAAGTTTATACACGAATGTCTCCAGCAGGTCCGCAACATGTTACCGCTGCCTTCGGGCGGCATGGGGACAGGCATAGTGCCTGATCGATCTAGCCTTAATTGCGGAACTCGGCGCTAAAGCCGCTAAGTCTTGCTATCATCCTTAGGGGCCTTGAATGCACCGATTTGATCGGTTGACGCAACAGTGTTGCGGTACCTCGACAGGTTGAAAAAATCGGCGATGTAGAAGCGGGGGTGCAAAAAGCAATGACCGCTTATAGCGGGAACCGAGCCTGCGAACGCTGCACGCCTCCCATTACCCTTTTTACCCTTTTGCCAACTTGGCATGAAGCATTGAAACGACCTGTGCGCCCTCGCCGACTGCAGCGGCCACACGTTTCACCGAACCGGACCGGACGTCACCGATCGCGAAGATGCCCCTTCGACTCGTTTCCAGTGACCGCCGGTCCGCATCAATGTCGGAACCGGTCAAAATAAATCTTTTGCCGTCCATGGCGATGCCCGATCCATTAAGCCAATCCGTGTTCGGCTCAGCCCCAATGAAAAGAAAAACATGTCGAACAACTCGCCGGACGTCGCCGGACGTGCCGGATCGCCAGCGCACGGTCTCCAGTATCCCGTCATTGCCTTCGAGGCCTGTGACGTTGGTCTGCGTCAGCACCTCGACGTTTGAGAGGCCTCTAATGCGATCGATGAGGTACTGCGACATACCGGATTCAAGATTTCGTCCGCGCACCAGCAACCAGACCTTGGCGGCCTGGCTCGCGAGATAGACGGCCGCCTGCCCCGCTGAATTTCCGCCTCCCACCAATACAACGTCTTGTCCTGCGCACAACTTCGACTCAAGCGGTGAAGCCCAATAGTGAACGCTCGAGCCCTCGTAGCCCTCAAGACCGTCTATAGCGAGACGACGATAGCGCGCGCCGCTGGCAATCACGATTGATCGTGCGCTTACGCTTTCGTTGTTGGACAATCTAAGAACAAAGTGATTGCCCTTGGCATCAGAATCGAGACCAATCACTTCATCTGGAATCGCCATCTCGACTCCAAATTTCTGGGCTTGATTGTAGGCCCTTGCCATCAGCGCAATGCCGGAAATCCCGGTTGGAAAGCCGAGGTAGTTCTCGATCCGGGCGGAGGCGCCGGCTTGCCCGCCAAACGCGCGGCAATCAAGCACGAGCACTGAAAGTCCCTCGGAGCCGCCATAGACAGCGGCGGCGAGCCCGGCGGGCCCGGCACCGATGACGACAACGTCAAACAGACGATCTGGGTCGATCGGCCCGACGAGACCCAAGCAGCGAGCGAGCTCGGTCTCGCTTGGATTGTGTACAAAGCGCCCACTCGGACAAAGGACGATAGGCAATTGGCCAGGATCAATGTGGAAACGATCAATTATGGCTCTGGCTTCGGGATCGACTTCCGGATCAAGCTTCTGGTGGGGATGACCGTTACGACGTAGAAAATCAGCGAGCCGAAGCACGTCTCTGTTTTCCGACCGGCCAACAATAATTGGCCCGCCAACGCCGGCCTCAAGCAAGCCCATTCGGCGAAGAATGAGCGCTCGCATGATACGCTCACCGAGTTCCGCCTCAGCAATTAACAATGCGCGCAGCCGGTCCGAAGGTATAATCAGCGCATCCACCGGGCCTTGTGCGTGCGCGTCGACGAGTGAAGGTCGACCTGATAGCTGCGCCAGTTCTCCCAAAAATGATCCGGGGCCGTGTGCGACGATAAGCTCTCCATCGCCAGCCGGTGTGTGTCTGACAACATCGACCCTGCCGGACAAAATGACCATCAAGCCCTCAAGGGCCTTGCCTGCTTCGGCAAGTATTTGGCCCGCACTGTACGACCTGACCGTGCCGAAGCGTCGGATCCGCTCAATCTCGGCGTGTTCAAGGACCAGAAAGGCCTGGTCGCGTCGTGTCTCAATTATTGATTGCTTTGACGTTGCCATGCTTGAACCGTAACCCGAGTTGGCGCTACTCTATTTTATTCCTGCAACAAAGGGGGCGCCATCCAGTCACGACTTTATCTCGCCGTCTGTTGCACGCCGTAATCATTCACCGGTGCCGCGTCATCCGAAATTTTGCAGCATCGCCTCGCGCAGAAATTTCGGCATCTCGCCGAGATCGCCGCTGCCGTATCCATTGGCGACGGCTGCCGACAGCGACGCAAGTGTACCGGCGGATAGCGGCATGGGGACGCCACTCAGCGCGCCGGTAGCGACTGCCGACATGATGTCCTTCCGCAACGTTCGGATGTCGAGGGTCATTTCGGGCTTCTCGCCTTTCATCACGCCGATCTTGCTTTTCATCCAGCCGCTCGCGTACGGCGCCTCCTGCAGGACATCCAACATCTGATCGAGCGTGAGGCCCTGCTTGGCGCCAAGCGCCAGTGATTCCGACAGCGCCTGGATATAGGCGCCAAGACCGAGGTTGACCGCGAGCTTCATCGCGTAGCCGCTGCCATTCGGACCCATATGGGCGATGCGGCGCGTCATCTTCTCCAGGACCGGCCTCGCCCCGTCGAGGTCCTCGGCCCGTCCGCCAACGAGCGCGAACAGTTTGCCGTCCTTCACCTGCGGAATCGTGCCGAGCACCGGCGAGTCGATCAGTCGCGCACCCCTGGCTTCAACCAACGGCGCGAGTTCACGCGCGGTCATCGGCTGCAGTGTGCTCATTTCGATAAACAGCTTGCCTTTGACATCACCGGCCAGGAAGCCGTCCGCACCGTTGAAAATGTGGCGGACACCGTGATCCTCAGTAATGATCGAGATGACGATTTCGGCTTCGGCGGCCAGGGCGCGGGGATTTGCCGCGATCCGCAGTCCGCTCGCAGCCAGCGCCTTGTTTCGGTCGGCAGCGCCATCCCAGCCCACGAGGCCGAAACCGTGCTCGCGCAAGCGGTGGGACATCGCTGTGCCCATTCGACCGAGTCCAACCAAGCCGATTTTCATAATGTGATCCCCGTTGCTGCAACGCACGGTCGTACCGCGTGCGGTACATCGCGTCATGCAGCGGTACGATATTTGACAGCGTTCTTTGCTGGGATAGTGTGTATCGTACCGATGCTACTAGCAAATTGTGCGGCAACGACAGAATAAATAACAGCCGCTGTCCTTGGGGAGGACGTCATGAAGGACCGTGTTCAAATCGCGGCAATCGTCATCATTCTTGCGGCCGCATGTGCTTCGCTTGTGACGCCCACGCTTGCTGCCGAATACACGCTGAAATGGGCGGTCGTCACACGTGGCGACATGCAGGAAAAATTTGGGCACAAGCTCGCCGAGATTCTTCCGAAAGCCACCAACGGCCGCGTCGAGGTCAAGGTTTTTCCCGGCGGCCAGCTGGGCAGCCCGGCAGCGATGATAGAAGGTCTACAGCTCGGCACGATCGAGGGTTACGAAAATCCGGCCGACTTCTTTGTCGGCGTCGATTCGCGCTTCGGCGAGTTCAGCATTCCGTTCCTGTTCAAGAGCACCGACCAGGCCAACAAGGTGCTGGGCGATCCGGAATTCAACGCGTACGTGCTCAATATGGCGGAGGCCAAGGGCATCGTCGGTGTCAATCTCGCGGTCGCCGCCGAGTCGCTATACTTCGGCGCCAAGAAGCCGTTGAAGAGCATCGAAGACTTCAAGGGCATGAAGCTGCGCGTCAACGCGACGCCCGCGGAGCGCGCGCGCATGGGCGCGTTGGGAGCGACCGCAGTGCCAATGGGCCTTCCCGAAATGATCACCTCACTGCAAAATGGCGTGATCGACGGCACGATGAGCGGTATGTCGATCTACACCAACTTCAATCTTCAGAACGTTGGCAAGACGCTGCTCGAAACGCACGACACGCTGCTGATCTCCTTCGGCGGCCTGAGCAAGGCGTGGCTCGACAAGTTACCGCCCGATCTCAGCAAGATCATCGTGGAGGAAGCGCGCAAGCTTCAGCCGTGGGCTCGCCAGACCGCGATTGACGAGGTCGCGGCGCTGCGCAAGGTGTGGACCGAGCAGCGCGGCGGCGAGATTGTGACGCTGCCTCCGGCCGAGCAGGCCGAGCTCGAGAAGCGCCTGCGGCCGATCGGCGCCGAAGTCACCAAGGACAATCCGGCGCTGAAAGAGTTCTACGACAAGATCCAGGCGACCGCGGCGAAATACAATTGATCGAAGACCCGGCGCGTCCGCTCAAACGGAGGCGCCGGGCGACCACCAAGGGCCGCCGAGCCGGACGATACGGTTTTAGGCCCCGCGCGCACGACGATGCGCCGTTCCGGCGGCTGGGGCTGGCATGACCGACGAACCTAAACCGTCCAAGTCCAAACAGATTGAAGAGCTCGTTTTCATCAAGATGCCGCACGTCGCGGGTGGCATCCTGTTCCTGATCGCCGCTGCGCTCAACATCATCAACGTGATCGCGCGTTACGTGTTTTCGAATCCCATCTTCTGGGCTGAGGAAATCCTCATCTTCATCATCATCTGGGGCGTCTTTCTGGTCGCTGGCTCGATCACCTATCGCGGCGGTCACCTCAACATGGATTTGATCTACTCGACAATGAGCCCACCGTGGAAGCGCGCCGTCAACATCGCGATCGCGCTCACCTTGATCGTCTGCACGGTGTACACCGCCATGCAGTCGTGGAAAGTGGTGATGCTGCATTATCGCAATCACGGCGTCACCGCCGGTACCGATATTCCGCTGGTGTTCCCGCACCTGGCGTTGCTGTTCGGTTTCACCTTCATGGCGCTCGCGGCGATGGTGCGCATCCGCTCCTATATCTCCGGCAAGTTCGAGTAAGGGGCGCCGATGTATTGGGTGATGGCGATCCTGCCCTTCGTGCTGCTGCTGCTGGGATTTCCGATTTTCCTGCTGCTGCTGGCCACCTCGCTGGTGATCCTTCTTTTTTTCTTCGATCTGCCCATGGCGGTGGTGCATCAGGACATCTTCAACAGTCTCAACAAGTATGCGCTGCTGGCGGTGCCGTTCTTCGTATTCGCCGGAGACCTGATGTCGCGCGGCGGTATCTCGAACCGGCTTCTGCGCTGGGTCGCGTCCATGATCGGCGGCTTCCGGGCGCATATCCCCATGACGTCGCTTGGTTTTGCGGCGCTGTTCGGCGCGATTTCGGGCGTAACGACGGCCGCAACCGCCGCCATCGGCACCTTGACCTATCCTCGTATGCGCGAAGCGGGATACAGCGAGCGATTTGCCTCCGCGCTGATTACGGCGGAAGGCGCGCTCGACAATCTCATTCCGCCGTCGATCGCCATGATCATTTACGGCATCGCGTCGGACACCTCGGTTATCCAGCTGTTCGCAGCCGGCATCGGCCCGGGTCTTCTGCTGGCCGGAATGTTTGGTGTTTACATCTATTATCATTCGTGGCGCGTCGGAATCATGGAGAGCGGGAAATTCTCGTTCAAGGAATTCCTGCTCGCCACGCGGGACGGCGTCTGGGCCATCGGCGCCATCGCCATCATATTCGGCGGTATCTATTCGGGCGTGTTCTCGCCGACGGAAGCCGCCGGCGTCGCCTGCATCTACGCGATCATCATCAGCTATTTCGTCTATCGCGAAACGACGTTACATGAGATCTTCGAGACCGCCGCGCGTTCGATGTACCTGACCGGACTCATCTTCATCATTGTCGCGGTCGCCGGCCTTTATGCGTGGCTGCTGACCATTAGCGGGATTGCCGAATCCACGGTGTCGCTGATCACCAGCCTGCATTCCGAGCGTTGGGTGGTGCTGTTGGTGATTAACCTGTTCCTGCTGTTCGTCGGCTGCTTCCTCGACCCAGCCTCCGCGCTGATCATGTTGACGCCACTCCTTGCCCCGGTTGCCGCTTCGCTCGGCATCGACCCTATCCACTTCGGCGTGATCGTGGTCATGAACTTGACAATAGGCACGTTCCATCCGCCCTTCGGGCTGAACATCTTCGTCTGCCAGGCGCTATTCAAAACGCCGTCGCAGACGCTTTACGTCGGGCTGATTCCCTTCGTGGCGATCGCAATCCTCGCCTTGATGCTGGTGACCTATATCCCGGCCATTTCGCTCTGGATTATGCACCTGCTTGCCTGAGCGGCGGGCACTACGTCGCGATTGAAATTACGATCTTGCCGAAATGCTTGCTGCTTTGCTGATGAAGGTAAGCGGCCTTGGCATCAGAAAAACTGAAGACTTTGTCGATGGCGGGCTTAAGCCTGTGCAGCGCCACCGCCCTGTTCATCGCGTCGAACATGTCGCGCGAGCCGACATGAATGCCCTGGAGGCGGATCGCCTTGCGGTTGATCATACGGGGGTTGATGGCGCCAGCGCCGGCAAGCGCGCCAATAACGCAGATGGTGCCGCCGGGACGCACTGCATTCATTGACCGCTCGAGCGTGCCCGCGCCGCCGACCTCGATGACGAGATCGACACCGGTGCCGCCGGTCTGTTTCAGAATTTCCTGATCCCAATCCGGTTGACTGCGATAATTGATCAGTGCATCGGCGCCCAGTGTCTTGGCACGAGTGAGCTTCTCCTCACTGCTCGAGGTGAGAAAGGTGTAGGCGCCGTGCATCTTCGCAAAGGCGAGTGCAAAGCAAGACACACCGCCGGTGCCGAGCACCGCAATGGTCTCGCCGGCCTTGATCTGTCCGGTTTCAACAACGGCGTTCCACGCGGTGAGCGCCGCGCAAGGCAGCGTCGCGGCTTCGTCGAAACTCAGATTGCCGGGAATCCCGATTGCGCCGGTCTCGTGGAGCACCGCGTATTCCGCCAGCACACCATCGACCATGCCGCCGAGCGAATTGCGCGATGCGTCGGCCGGCATACGGCCGCCGGTCCAGTTCACAAAAAAGGTGCTGGTGACCCGGTCGCCGGGCTTGAATTGCATAACACCATCGCCGGCCGCGACGACCTCGCCTGCACCGTCAGACAACGGGATCAGCGGAAATTTGGTGTAGCCATACGCGCCCTTGATGACGCCCTGATCACGGTAATTCAGCGCGGCGGCGCGCATGCGCACCAGAATCTGCCCGGGCGCCGGTTGTGGATCGGCGCGGGAGGAATTGAGCACCAACCCGTCGAGACCGGTGGTTTCCCGCACCTCATAGGCTTTCATGCCGTCTCCGTGTGGCTCTCGAGCATGCCGGCAACATTGTTGAGCGCGCTGCGAAGATTGCCGAACATGGCAATACCTTCGGCGGCGACCTTGCGCTTGACCGCATGGCCGCGCGCGCCGGGCAAGCGAGGCCGGGCCTCACCTTCCATGGCTTTCGCCTTGCCGATGACCTCAGCGATATGCGTCACGCGCGCGCCATAGCTTTCGCTGCCGGCAAAGCCATCCGGATTGAGCACCAGAAAGAACTGGCAAATGTTGCTGGGCCGCTTGACCATGTTTTCGTAAGTTACCTGGAAGCCTGGCTCGCCGTCCGAAAGCGCGCTGCACAGGATCTCGACCATCAGCGCCAGGGCGTAGCCCTTCGGCCCGCCGATTGGCAGCAGCGAACCTTTCACCGCGACTGCGGGATCGGTCGTCGGCCGGCCGCTCGGATCGAGCGCCCAGCCTTCCGGAATCGACTTCTGCCCGGCCGCCAGCGCGTGGCGGATGCGCGAACGCGCGACCACCGCAGTCGCCATATCTGCGATGACTGGATCGGTGCCGGGGATCGGAAACGCGACGCCAATTGGATTCGTGCCGAGCAGCCCCTCGGTCCCGCCGGTTGGCGCGATCGCCGGCATGGCATTGGTCAAGGCGATGCCGATGAGCCCATGTTCGGCGGCACGGTCGGCATAATAGCCGGCGGCACCGAAATGGCTGCTGTTGCGTATTGCAACGGCGCCGAGTCCGATTTGGCTGGCAATGCCAATTGCCATATCGATGGCGCGGCGGCTCGCCACTAAACCCAGACCGTTATCCGCGTCGAGGACGGCACAGCACGACATCGCCTGCGTCGCGGTGAAAGCGGGCCGCGCCTTGATCGTGCGGTCGAGCAGCCCGCGCACATACAGTGGCAGATGCACGACGCCATGCGAATCTGAACCGTGCAGTTGTGCCCACAACGCGACTTCCGCGCCAATCGCGGCGTCCTCGTGCGGCACCCCGCAATGCTCGAACGTGTCTGACACGAGGCGCGAGAGCTTTTCCGGCTTCACGTGCTCGCTCGCCGCAATCTCGCGAAGCCTTTCGGCCAGCAATGCAATGTCTGCCATCGAAGCCTTCACTTTGGAGCCGCGCCGGGGAAGAAAGCCTCGGCGTTGCGGTGAAAAATCTTTTCGTAGACGTCTTCCGCATAACCGAGCGTTCGCCAGTCGTCGACGAGACGCTCCAGCGTCAATGTCGGCCAATCCCAGCCAAACATGATGCGGTCCTGCAGGCGCCAGCCAATCTCTTTCTTCAGGGCCGGTGTAAAGTATTTCGGCGACCAGCCATGCACTTCATAGGAGACGTTTGATTTGTGCAGCAGGATCGCGATCATGTCGTCTTGCCAGGGCCAGGCGGGGCGGCCGGCCAGAATCTTCAGCTCAGGAAATCTCGCCGCAACCCTGTCGACATGGCGCGGGTGCCCATCCTCGAGGATGATGCCTTTGCCGCCCGGCATGCCCTGACCGATACCGGTTAAGCCAGTCATGATCAGCACCGGCGCACCGATCTCGATCGACAGCTTGTAGAACGGGTCCCAGACCGGATCGCTTGCCGGATGGCCAAGGCTGTTTTGGCTCTGGCAAAAGCCGAGAAACCCGCTCTTTTTTGCTGCCAGCCGCGCATATTCCTTCAGCCAGAAATCTTTCATGGCAGGATTTGCAGCAAGCCAATTGCCATAGACAATGTCCGAATTCTTGCGCGCAAAGTCGGCGGCATAGTCATTGGAGGCACGGATTTCATCCTCATCGGTCATCCGCCATGTGCGGTAGATGTCGAGGATGGTGCGGACCTTGCGCTGGCGGAATCCATCGGCCATCTGCTCTTCGGTCTCGAACGTCCGCTTGCGTTTGAAGACGCGCTGCGCCTGCTCGTAGTCCTCCTGCGTGGCGTGATGCAGCCCTGCTTTCGTCGAGAAATGCGAATGGCAATCGAAATAGCGCATGGATGGGGTCATTTCTTCTCGTAGCGGCGATCGAGGATGCGTTTAGGCTTGCCTTCGCGGCCGCGGTTCGACCATTCCATGAGCGCGTCTTCCGGCACCAGTTCAATATTGAGACGCAGGCCGAGGTCGGAATGCAGGCGCTTTTCGATATGTTCCTTCAGGCCATCCCACCCCGAAGCGTCGTCGCGTACCTCGACCTTCACTGTCATTTCGTCGCGCACGACTCCATCGCTGACGGTACGCTCGGCGATACACAGCCACTCGCCCGTGGTGCGGTTGTCGCTCTTGATCGCCGGCAGGCAGGCTTGCGGCCAGATGCTGACACCGCGGATGCGGACCATCGTGTCGCTGCGGCCCAACATTTTCTGCATGCGGCGGAAGCAGCTGCCGCATTCGCAACGGTCGGTCGCGACAATGCGGGTCAGGTCACGCAGATTGAAGCGGATCATCGGCTGCTGTCGGCGGTGCAATATCGTGCACACCATGTTGCCAATTTCGCCATTGGCAACGGGCTTGTTGTCTTCCACGCCGACAACCTCGAAGAATGTGCTGTCCTCGTGGAAGTGCATTCCGGATTTATGTTGGCACTCGAAGGCGCCCATCCCCATCTCGTGCGTGCCATACATGTCGTAGACGTCGCAGCCCCAAAGGCTTTCAAGCTGGTTGCGAAAGGCGTTGTCGGTATCGGGCCCAAGCCCGCAACCGAGGAATTTCGTTTTGAGATCGCGGACGTCGAAATTCAGTTCGTCACGCGCGACCTTGGCGAGCTGCGTGGCGTATTCAGGGCGCACATACCAGACATTGGTGCCCCACTCCTGCGCAATCTCGATCTGCCGCCGGGATGATGTCACCGCACCGGTGCCGGTGGTGATCGGCAGCGCGCCAAGATAGTCATGGCAAGCTTTGTAGCAGCACCAACCGGCGTTTCCGAGCGAGCAGGTGTGCGGAATCTGCACGCGGTCGCCGGGGCGCACGCCGCAGATGTAAAGCACGCGGGCATGGGTGAGTCCGTTCAGTTCCCATTCCTGCGGCGCGTAAAGCGTGGGCCGGGGCTTGCCCGTAGTGCCGCCGCTGGTCTGCAGCTTCATCGGCGTCGTCTGCATGCGCTTGGTGACGTCACCATTGATCAGGCCGAAGGGCGGGTTCTCTTCCTGATCCTTCTTGATGTCGGCAGAATCGAACATCGGCAGCTTCACGATGTCGTCGATGCTCTTGATGTCGTCCGGCTCGATGCCTTCGGCTGTCCAACGCCGCTTGTAGAATTCGTTCTGCCAGCCGGTTTTCATCAGATCGAGGAACTGCCCGTTCTGGAACGCGCGGATTTCGTCGGCCGACCATTTCCACCGCGTGTTCGCAAACACGTCTGGAACCGGGTAGCGCTTGTAAAGCGCGTCCCAGTCGATCGACCTGTGATAGATCGGCAGCGATGTTTCCGTCAGGGTACGCTCCATAACCGACATTTCAGTCTCCGTAGCAATGCCTGCGCGGGGACGCTGCCAACCGCGTCTTTGCCGATCAAAGCGGGGCGATTACGTTTTGTAGTCCGGCGCGTCCCGGTCGAGCTTGCGCAGCAGCGCCCGCCAGGTCATCTGATTGAAGGGCGCATTTCCGTCAGTGATAATGCGGGCTTGCCCGATGGTCGCATCCAGCACCGGCTGCGGCGGCACATAAGGCTTGACGCCACCGGCCATGGACCGCACCTGCGTTTCGCACGCGCGGATCACCAGGAAGGCAAGCATATAGGCCTCATGGATGGTGTGACCCCACAGTACAAAGCCGTGGCCCCGTTGCAGCACGATCTGCTTGTTGCCGAAATTTTTTGCTAGCCGATGACCTTCCTCATCGGTCGACAGCAGGCCTTCGTAGTCGTGGTAACCGACGGGCCCGAGCCACATTGCATATTGGTTGCCGGGAATGATCCCCTGCTCCTGCATCGCCGCCGCTGTCACGTATTTTGTGTGCAGATGCATGACACATTGCGCCTGCGGAAAGGCGTCGTAGATGCCCTTATGGAACGGAAAGGCGAACTTGTGCGGCAGCTCATCGCTTGGCTCGACGTGATTGCAGTTCTCGTCGAGCTTGTGCAGGTTCGACGCGGTCACCTCCTCAAACAGGATGGCGGCCGGATGCATGAGAAACTGTTTCGGATGACCCGGAACGCGCGCGGACAAATGCGCGAACAACAGCTCATCCCAATTCTGTAGTGCGGCGAGCCGGAAGGCGGCGGCAAGATCGACGCGGGCCTTCCATTCCTCCGGATCCATGACCGGCTTGCGCACACGAGCGGCACTCGTAGAGGCCTGCATTGCGTTTCTCCCTTATTTCTTTTTGCTTTAGCAAATTATGTCCGGCTGGAACCTTGTTGTCCATCGGCGCACGCCAAACCAACGCCGCGCAAAATGGCGCGTAACGAACGGCCTGCAACGCAGCGTGGTAATGGCGGGCAAATGCCGGCTACCAGGAGCGGCGGCGTTTCACAGCGCCGCAGGTTCGTGGAATCGACGCCGATATGGATGCTGCGTTCCCACTTGCTTTTCAGGGGGTCAGAAACGTTCAGTTCTTGCCGATGACGATTGCGTCCGCTCCAGGTTCGGGCAATGCTTGGTCGGACGCAATCCAAGATCATGCGATGGCTGACGTCACCGGTCTCAATACGCACCCACACCGAGCGCCGCCTCGAATTGACGAAACGAAGGTTTCGCAGGCGCTACAGGATTTGTTCGCGGGCTGGCGACGATCACTCAAAGAGCCCTTTAAGGGATTGACCGCGAACGGCGAAATCGAACCCGGACTGTTTCCGTCGCGCAAGACCGGCGTATCGGTGCAACCGATGATCGACGTCGCGCGTGCGTTCCTGAATTCACTCGACCGCGACCAGCGCGCGGCAGTGCACTTTGACGTCGATGCCGAAACATGGCGGGCCTGGAGCAATATTCATCGCAATCTGATGCGCCACGGGCTCTGCCTCGCCGAGCTTGGCGACCAGCAGCGTGAACTCGCTTTTGGCGTTTTGCGTGCCGGCCTGGGGATGCGCGCTTTCGAAACGGCCCGCAATGCGATGAAGCTCAACGCGCATCTCGCCGAGCTGACCGGCCTGCCCGACGAATTCGGCGAGTTCTATTACTGGATCAGCATTTTTGGCGAGCCCTCCGTAGATGTACCGTGGGGCTGGCAGTTCGATGGACACCACTGCAACATCAATTGCTTTGTGCTTGGCGACCAAATGGTCTTGTCGCCGATGCTTCTCGGCTCCGAACCTGTGCTGGCCGAATCCGGCGTCTACAAGGGCACCGCCGTCCTGCGTGAGGAAGAGGCGGAAGGTTGGACCTTCATGAATGCGCTGACACCGAAGCAGCGCGCCAAGGCAGTGATCGGAATGGATCTGCCATTCGATGGCTACGCCTCGGGCTTCAAGGATAATATTATTGTTCCTTATGGTGGCTTGCCGGTCACCGCTATGACCCCGGCACAACGACATCAGTTCATCGGCCTGATCACGCTATATACGGATCGGCTCCCGGTCGCTCACGCGAAGGTTCGTTTGGACGAGATCCGGAAACACCTCGAGAGGACTGTATTCGCCTGGATCGGCGAGTTCGATCCGGTGAGCCCGTTCTACTACCGCATCTACAGTCCGGTGATCTTCATCGAGTTCTATCACCAGCCGGGCGTCGCATTGCCGAATACCGGATACAACAGGCGCCACGCGCATGCGCTGGTGCGCACGCCCAATGGCAATGATTACGGTCGAGATTTGCTCAATCAGTATCGATCACTGTAACTGCGCAAAGCGCGGAAGGATTCCTTGCGCATTGCTCGCCATGACTTTCCGGCGAAGCTTGTCGTCGAAACCGTCGAAGGTGCGAACAGCGGCTACTGTGTCGCGCATGACCTTTTCTACATTGCGGGCGGACGGATAGTCGGTTCCGAACAAAATGTGCGATGGGTCGGCAACATCAAGCAACGCCCGTAACGCGAGCGGCGAAGGCGACTGAGCGACGTCGTAGTAGAGGCGTCTGAGGTACGCGGCGACTCCGTCGGGTATCCGCTCGCGAGCCTTGGGATCGTCGTCGAGGCCGCATAACCGGAACATCAGAAACGGCGTCACACCGCCCATGTGCGGCATAATCCAGCGGATGTTGGGATATTTCGCCAGCATCCCGGTGTAGAGCATGTTGGCGATGGCGCGGGTGGTATCGAAGGTGAGCTCGGTATAGCCGGCAGGAAACGCGTACTGCGGCATATTCTGCGCGGGCGGCCGCTGCGGATGCACGAAGACGACGGCGCCGCGGCGGTCGAGTTCGGCATATAGCTCGTTCTCTTCCGGGTGACCGAGATACCGATGTCCCGTGTGGGTTTGCAGATTGATGCCGTCGATCTTAAGCGCATCGAGGGCGTACTCCACATCGCGGCAGGCGGCCTCAACGTCCGGCAGCGACACGAAACCCATGGCACCGAATTTACCAGGATGATCGGCCACCATCTGCGCCATTTCCTCATTACAGGTCTTGACCAGACGTTTTGTGAATTCGACATCGCCGAAATAGGCCCCCGGCGAGGCGATCGACATGAGTACGGCATCGATTCCGAGTTCGTCCATCAACTCGAGCTGCCGCGCAACGCTCCATGCCGGCCAGGGGTTTTCCCCGCTGCCCAGCACGCCGACACGTGCAAGTTCGCTTTTGTAGATATCGGGAATGACGTGCTGATGGACGTCGATGAGTGGCATGTTCGATTGCTCCGGCACGCTGACTGGCGCGCACAGTTTATGAATTTGCTAAGTTTTGCGCCAGTCTCATCGGTTTGACAATTGTGCTTCGAGAGCCGCGGTCGAGTTTCCCGTGAAGTCGACAAGAGGAACCAGACGTCGCGCTTGGTCATTAGCGGACATGGCGTCACATAAGCGGCTTGCCGCGAATATCGATCGCTTTGTCGACCTTGACCAGCACGCCGATGCCGGCCTCCGCGCCGACGTGGGTTTGCTCGCGTGGCAACAAGCTGGCGAAAATAGCTTCGCGCACAGAACCGCTGTCGTGCAGTTCGGCGCTACCGAAGAAGCGCAGGAAACCGCTCTCAAGCACGCCATCGCGTTGTGCTTTGAAGTTGGCATAAATCACACACACGCGTTTATCGTGCGACAGATTCTCCAGCACTGCGCGCTTGGAGCGCTCCCACCATGCCAGGTGCACGTCATCGAATACGATCATGCTGCCCTTAGGCGTGATGTTTGGCCCCTGTGGCCCGCTTGTGGCGAGCAGGCAGGGATAGCCGTCGTCCCAAGCGTTGCGGATCAGGGTCTTGATGGTGTCGGAGAGCGGCATGGAAATGACCTGTAGTTTCTGGAGGCGGCGAGTCTATCACGGTCACCCTGTGAACTAACAAGCCACCGTTTGCGCAACGTCCATTTTACCCTCAAACTCAAGGCTCGAGGGCTTGTGCAACGCTTGTATTGCAACCGAGATTTGGGGCATGAAAAGCATCGGAAAATCAACGCGCCTATGACAGCAAATAAATTCGGGATCGGCCAGCCAGTTCGTCGTACGGAGGATCCGCGATTCGTCATGGGACGCGGAAACTACGTCGACGACATCAATCTGCCGCGCCAATGCTACGGCACATTGGTGATGGCGCAAGTTGGACACGCGCTCATCAAAGCAATCGATGTGGATGAAGCTGTGCGGGCGCCCGGTGTGCTTTGTGTCCTGACTGCGCAGGATGTGCAGACGGAAGGGCTCGAAAGCCTGTCGCCGGTCATGCCGGAAGATATGGGCGGGCCAAAAGGCTTTCGGACCCTCCGCCCGATCCTCGTGGGTGACAAGGTCCGCGCCGTCGGCGACCGGCTCGCTTTTGTTGTCGCCGAGACCGCGCTGCAGGCGCGGGACGCCGCCGAGCTGGTGCGTGTGGATTACGAACTCCTGCCGACCGTGGTCACGGTCGAGGACGCGACGAAGACGGGCGCTCCCGCGATTTGGGACGAATGCCCGGGTAACGTGGCGTTTGTTCTGACCTTCGGTGACAAACAAAAAACCGACACGGCTTTCGCGATGGCCGACCACATTGTCGCATTGAAGATCACGAATAACCGAATCACGGCCAACGCGCTCGAGCCACGCGCGGCGTTGGCAGAATATCACGGTGACGACGATAGCTTTACGCTGTATTCGACATCGCAGAACCCACACGGAAACCGCAGCGCGCTCGCGGGGGTCTTCAAAATTCCGGAAACGAGGCTGCGGGTGATATCGCCGGATGTCGGCGGTGGCTTCGGGATGAAATCCGGCGGCTACCCGGAAGAAGCACTGGTGATGTGGGGATCGCGCCGCATCGGGCGCCCTGTCAAATGGGTCGCTACGCGATCCGAATCCTTTCTCGGCGATACGCACGGTCGAGATCAGATCGTGTCCGCCGAGATGGCTTTTGGCCGCGACGGCAAGATTCTTGGTTTGCGCGCCGACTCCAAGCATGCAGTCGGCTCGCACGTTTTCGGCGCTGCTGTCGTGACGTCGATGTTCTCGATGAAGCTGGCGCCGAATGTCTATGCAATCCCGACCGTGCACCTTGTCGGCAAGGCCGTTCTCACCAACACCGCGCCTTTGTCGCCTTACCGAGGTGCTGGGCGGCCCGAAGCGGCCTACCTCACCGAGCGACTAATCGATCAGGCGGCCTTCGAACTTAAAATCGATCCGAGCGAGCTGAGACGGCGTAATTTCATCAAGGCTGACATGATGCCGTACCGGACGCCCACGGGCTGTGTATACGACAGTGGAGAGTTCGAGCGCGTCATGGATGCTTGCCTCAAACTGTCAGACCATCAGGGCTACGGCAAACGCCGGACAATATCGAAGCGCGAAGGCAGGTTGCGCGGACGCGGTCTCGCGTACTTCCTCGAAGAAGCGTCGGTGTTCAACGAGCGCATGGAGATCCGCTTCGATCCGGGTGGAACCGTGACCATCATCGCGGGCACGCACTCACACGGTCAGGGCCACGCCACAACTTTCGCGCAATTGGTCTCTGACTGGCTCGGCATCGACTTCAATTCGATCCGCTTCGTGCAGGGGGACACCGACAAAGTGCCTTTCGGACGCGGCAGTTATGGATCGCGCAGCGCCATGCTCGGCGGCAACGCGTTAAAGGTAGCGGCTGACCGCATCGTCGAAAAAGCCAAACCTATGGCAGCCCACCTCTTAGAGGCGGCCGTCGATGATATCGAATTCCGCGACGGCAGATTCAACATTCTCGGGACCGATCGATTAATTTCGCTGCCCGACGTCGCTAAGGCGTTCTTTCGCCCAGTCTTTTTGCCGAAGCAGTTCGAGGTCGGTTTGGAGGCGTCTGGAACCTGGGCCAGCGAGCCCCCAACTTATCCAAATGGGTGCCATATCTGTGAGATCGAAATCGACCCCGAAACTGGGGTTATCACCCTCGACCGATATGTCGCGGTCGACGATGTCGGGCTCGTGCTCAATCCGCTCTTGGCGGAAGGCCAGATCCACGGTGGCCTTGCGCAAGGAATTGGCCAGGCGCTGATGGAGGCTATTGTCTACGATAACGATGGCCAGCTCGTGTCGGGCAGCTTTCAAGATTACAGCATGCCCCGCGCGCACCATTTTCCCCAGTTCACCGCAGAATTCTTGCCAATCCCGGCCGCCAGCAATCCCCTAGGCATCAAAGGCGCTGGAGAGGCTGGCGCAACCGGCGCGCCGCCCGCGATTGTGCACGCAATCCTCGACGCGCTCCGCCCTGCCGGGGTCGAGCACATCGACATGCCGGTGACCCCCTTGCGCGTTTGGGAGTCCCTAAAGAGTCGGCAGAAGAAAAATGTTCCTTAGCTCGGGTGAGCCCCAGGGATATTTCTCGAGATCAGCCGATAGCAACTTAGCGAGTGCCTCAAATGGATGAAGCAATTTATTTTTGAGGAGCGACATGTCTACGGTCAAATCCCTAGATTTCGGTGGGTAGCTGTTGAAATATCGCACTGACTTCGGCAGCGGTGTTTCGCCCGTCCACGCAAACCGCAATAATTGAAAACCACGTAAAGGGTGATTCGAGAATGCCAAAGGTTCTTAAAGCAAAACGTAGAAAACAAAAACCGGAAACAAAAATAAAGCCGATAACAAGAACGAAGGCAAAGACTCAAAAAGAGAGGAAAACAAAAATAGTGGCGGCCACAACACGGTTGAGTCAATCTTTAAAGCTTCCTGACAAGGTTAAACGCGATGAGCCCTGGCCTGCGACAGAGCAGGCGGCGGCGGTCGAAAAGAATTCTGATCAACTTGCTCCCGAGGTACTACCGAAAATCAGTTATAAGCTCGAAGTCGATGGAAGGTTGAAGTCTGAATATCCAACTCAAGAAGCCGCAATGACGGTAGCGTTAGAGCTTAAACGAAAATTCCCTCAAATCCGGGTCGCTATCGTCGATACTAAAGGACCGAATCGCATTGCAATAGAATTGCCCCAGGCAGCTGCCTGAGCGGCGGCAACGCGGTGTCCCAACTTCCGACAATCGCGTTTTCGCAACAAGTTAGGCTCTGCGGCAATGCGGCATTGGCGGACTTCTATCGATCAGGTGCTCGATTCCTCAGCCCAGTTCAGGAAATGGCTCTGGAATTTGCGCATGGTCGCGTCGAGAACGAGGCCGATGCCAAGCATGACCAGGATGTAAGCAAAAACCACCGGGCTTTCAAAGAACCGCTGCGAGTAGATCAGGGTTGCTCCCATTCCGCCGCCGCCAGCCACCATCTCCGCAGTAAAAGTGGTAATCAGCCCGACCGGCACGGCGATCCGAAAAGTGGTAAAGATGCGCGGATAGCACGCCGGCAGGATCACGTGCAGAAATAGGCTGGCCCGTCCGCTGCCGAGCGACATCGCCGACCACATGAACAGCCGATTGACCGACCGAGCAGCGTTAAAGGTCCCGATAATCACCGGAAAGATACAAGCAAAGGCCACGAGCAAAATCTTCGACAGGCTTTCGATCCCGAACCAAAGGATAAAGATCGGGATGAAGGCGATTTTCGGAGACGGAAATCCAAGACCGACCAACGGGTCGGCCAGCCACTCGACCACCCGATTACGGGCCATCAAAAGGCCCACGATCACGCCAGCGATGGTGCCGAGCAGCAAACCGCTAAATGCCCGCCCGAGACTGATGGTAAGGTCGCTCCCAAGGCTGCCGTCAGCGATCGACCGCCAAAGCTGCTCCGCGACCACTGAGAACGGCGGCAAGAACAAGACTGGGGTCAGGTGCGCCCGGGCGGTCGCCTCCCAGACAATCAGGAGCCCAACGACCGAGGCGGCGGACCGCCATGGCACCTGCGGGAAAGCATTGGCCGGCGATATCATGCCTTCCGCCCTTTGTGTTCGGTGGCTGTCGATTCGTGCCAGCCAAGCGTTCGGCGTGTCACGAGAACCAGGCTCCGATCGGCAAAAAAGGCGACGACGACAACACAGGCGATGGCGGCGAACATGTAATCGTATGCGCCGTTCTCGCCGTACATAAAGATAAGCTTGCCGATGCCATTGGTCGAAGCGATCATCTCGGCAGAAATCGCCAGCACAAATGAAAATCCAAGAGCGATCCTTAAGCCCGTAAAGATGTCAGGCAATGCATTGCGCAGATAGACTCGAGACCAAACCTCGCGCCCCGTAGTGCCAAGAGCTTGCGCGCTCCAAACCAGGACCTTCGGCGTCGTCACGACCCCGTGGTAAGTATTGACGATCATCGGCAACAAACAGGCGAGAAAGACTGCGGCGATTGCCGTCACATTGCCGATTCCAAACCACAAGGCGAACAGCGGGATGAGCGCCGACTTCGGCAGCGAGTAAGTCCCGCCAACGATGGGCATCACGTATTCTTTGAAGGGTTGCGAGCGCGCCATCATTAGGCCGATCCAGACACCGCACCCCGCCCCGACCAGGAGACCCGCCGCGGCGCGAAAGAGCGTGACGAGAAGGTTTTTAGCGATGTCGCCTCCAGAAAAAAGGTCGGCAAAAGCAGCGGCGACCGAAAATGGGCTCGGTAGGAAATCGCGGTTGACGAGACCTGAACTACAGAGCAACTGCCAGGCCGCTCCGAATAGTACGAGCGGGACGGCTCGCCCCATCAAACGCACCGCCCAGACAAATGTCCCTTTAAGAGCTTTGGGCATTCTGCTGTCCGGCGGCGAGCGCTTGGCGGCGCACCGACAGCCAGACCTCGTTGCGAATGTTGTTGAACTCAGTGGAGAGGACGAGCTCTTCACGCGGGCGCTCGCGGTCAAGAGCGACGGCAAACTCCTCGATGATCTGCCCTGGTCGGGCCGACATCACGCAGACCCGATTGGAGAGATAAACGGCCTCGGTGACGTCGTGGGTAATGAGCAGCACAGTTTTTCGTGTTTCCAGCCAGATCCGCAGCAGTTCGTCTTGCATGATTTCTCGGGTCTGGGCGTCGAGTGCACCAAACGGTTCGTCGAGCAGCAGAATCGCCGGATCGCACGCAAGCGTGCGGGCGATTGCCACCCGCTGTTTCATGCCGCCGGAGAGTTCTCTCGGATAGCGGTTTTCAAAGCCGGCAAGCCCGATCACGCCAATCAAACGATCGATGATCTTTTCACACTCGACCGCGGGCACCCCCTGTCGCTCCAGGCCGTAACCGATGTTGTCGCGAACGGTAAGCCAAGGAAACAAAGCGTATTCCTGAAAGACCACTCCCCGATTGGTTCCCGGGCCGGTGATCGGCACACCATCAACAACGACCTCACCGTCCGCATCCAGGAAGCCGCCGACGATATAGAGTAACGTGCTCTTGCCGCACCCGGACGGGCCGACGATTGAGACGAACTCGCCTTCATTGACGGCTAGCTGGGTATCGCGCAGGGCAAGGACCGGGCCGAGTTCGCTGGCATAGGTCTTCGAAACCCCGCGGATCTCGATCTTGGGCCTCACTATGTCGAGCACGGGCGCGGCAGATAGCTCAAGGCAAGATATTTCGCGGCGTCCACCGGCGCTGCGATCAATTTTTCCTCGACCATTGCGTCAATCGGCTTCTGGATCGCGACTGCAGGCACACAACCATTCTGATCGCGATAATAGTCACTGCCAGTCGCAAAATAGCTGTCCAGCACCTCTTTCGGCGACTTGGTGAATGCCGCAACCAACTCGATTGCTTTGGTGCGGTTGCCTTTGTCGTAATACCAGTTGAGCCCTGTTACATAGTCAGCGAGGAAGCCACGCACCGCATCTTCATTTTGCTTCAGGAATTCAGTGCGGGCGACTTGAAATATCACCGATGATGGGCCGAACGCATCACCGCCGGTGAACAGCACCCGCAGGTCACCTTTGCGGCTTTCGACGGCGAGGAACGGAATGACAAGAACGCCGCAGTCGATCCGCTTTTCACGGATCGCAGCCCCCATGTTGGGGAAATTGACTTCCACGATCTGCACATCGCGGCGGGGATCGAGTCCCTTCTTTTTCAGAACCACACGCAGGACTAAGTCGACAGCCGACCCAAAGGCATTGATACCGATTTTCTTGCCCTTGAGATCCTCAACCGTCTTGATTGGAGAATCCTGCAAAACGAAAAATGTGTTGCTCGCATTGCCTGGATGGCCATCCTGGTAGTTGTCGGAAATAATTGAGAGGCCGCCCGCGACGGCGTCTTTCGCGACCGCGGTGGCAAAGGTCGAAAATGCCAGGGTACCGAGGTCGGCTTGCCCCGAGGCCAGCAGCGTTGCCGCCTCCGGCGTTCCGCGCGTGAAAGTCATTTCAAGGGTGTAGGACTTCCCATAATTCTTGAGAACGTTCTCTTTGAGATAATCAAGATAGATAATCGTCTCCATCTCGTTCGGGCCGATCCCGCCGCCAGTGGCGTAGTGGATTGTGACGGGTGCCGCGGCGGCGCGAGCCAGCAATCCGAGGGACGCGCCCGCGAAACTTGCGGTTCCTACTTGCAGAAGGCGGCGTCGTGATAGGCGATCTCTATTTGATGGTGCGCGCATGGTTCGGCCTCCTTTGCCAGGGCCGATGCCATCTTGCTAAACGGTCAGAACGACCGCAATAGCCACCCCCGCCAGGAGCAGGAGCTCAGCCATGCCGGTGACGAAAATCCAGCCCAAGATGCTGTTTCAACGCGCACTTGAGGGGCGTGTGCTCTACACCCATGTGGTCGTAGCCGAAACCCAATCACTGATTTTCATTTCCGGACAGCTGGCCCGTAATCAATCTGGCAATATCGTCGGGCCGCGCAACATGCGGGCCCAGATTCAGCAGGTTGGTGAAAACCTGCGCGTGGCCCTCGAAGCTGCAGGCGCTACCCTGGAAAACCTGGTCAAGACGACAACCTTCGTCACCGATATCGACGAGTTCTTTCGTCATGTCGATGTGCGGCACGATTATCTCGGGGTCGGGCTGCCGGCGAGCACTACTGTTGAAGTGCGTCGCCTCTCCCATCCTGACTTGATGGTCGAGATCGAGGCGATAGCGGTTAAAGATCAGCCGTGATCCGCCTTGCTTATGCCAGGTCAGTTTTGCGATCCGAGCCTGTTACCAGTAACCAGGTCGACGTGGGACCTGGGCCTCGAAGGGTAGTCCAAAACAAACACGTCGAAGAACGCCGCATGGCCAGAAATGAACGTCTATATAAAAATGCTGGCGGTACCGAGGCAAAGCATGAGAACGAGAGCAAACCGCCGCGCGCCTACATCACTCAACCGCGCGAAAAGCTGACCGCCAAGCCAGGTGGCCAATAAAAATGGAACCACCAGCAGCATCGCTGACGCGGCAAGTGAGCCACTTATCGCGCCGGCCGCCGCCAGCATAATCAGCCCGATCACAGAAATAGCCGTCACGAAGATTGTCAAATTGGCGCGCGTGACCGCTACGGGATCGGGACCGGAAAGCAAATAAAGAATGACCGGCGGTGCGCCGATGCTTGTGGCGCCGAGCAACGCCCCGACGACGCTTCCGAGTACGACAGACGTTATGACCCGCGGTGACCCGCTATAGCGAAATCCCAATAGCAGCATCAAACTGAATACAATGACCACCGCGGAGATCATTTTCCGGGCAACGGCCGGGTCGACGGTCAATAAAAAATAGCCGCCGAGTGGCACCGTCACGGCTGCCGGTAAGATCAGATACAGCAAGGTTCGCCACCGCGCTTTCGGCAACGCGTCGGGATACATCACAAGGGCGGCGGCTGTTTCCAGAAAAAGTGCCGTCACGACTGCTGGAATGGGACCAAGAAGCGCAGACAAAACCGGCGTCATCAGCATGGCCCCGCCGAAACCGGTGGTGCCACGCACAAGTCCTGCAGCGGTAACGACGCCCAGGACTGCAAATCCGGTCAGGTCTATGGCCGACACGTTGTACCGTCAGGTTGTGAGGATGCCGCCATCAACCGGAATGACCGTCCCGGTAATAAAGCTGGCGCGATCGGAGGCGAGGAATACGGCGAGATTGGCAATATCCGACAGATCGGCGAGACGACCCAGGGGGATTCGCGCCAGAATTTTTCGTCGCGCATCCTCGGTCAACGCCGCATGGGTCATCGCCGTGTCGGCAATCGCGGGCGCGATTGCATTGACGGTGATGCCGTCCGGGCCGAGTTCGCGTGCGAGCCCCATCGTCAGGGCGACAACCCCGGCTTTGGTCGCGCCATAAAGCGTGTTTCCGACCGAACCTCCACCCCGCATGGCCGACACGGATGCAATATTGATGATGCGGCCATAACGCTGCTTGCTCATGATGGGAATTGCCGCCTTTGCACAATAAAGCACTCCGTCGAGGTTGACCTGGCTCACTCTCCGCCATTCGTCGGCGCCGAGGTCGGCGACGGGGCCCGTTGAAAGCAGGCCAGCCGCGTTAACAAGAATATCGATGCGCTTTTCGGTTGCGGCAATTTCCCCGAAGACGCGCGTCACCTCAGCAGGATTACCGACATCGGCAACAGCGGACCGAGCCTGGTTGCCGCTTGGTGCGATTATCGAGGCCGCTTGGCGGCCCGTGTCAGCGTTCCTGTCGACAATGCATATCTTGCAGCCTTCGGCCGCAAGCGCGCTTGCAATGGCCTCGCCGATGCCGGCAGCTCCGCCGGTGACGACCGCGACGCGACCTTTCAGGTTTAGGTCCATGATGATCGCGCCGCGGTTGAGCCTCGCTACTTGCTGTCGACAGCCATGTCTCGCTTATGCGCTTCGGTCATCGCAAAAACTGACAGCGCGCTGACGATACTGACCGCGAGCACGTACAGGCAGATCAGCCACGGCTTGTTGCCGCCCATCGGCAAAAGGGCGGTGGCGATGATCGGTGTCAGCCCGCTCGCGTAGATTCCGGAGAACTGGTAGACGAACGATATACCGGTATAGCGGACGCGGGTATCGAACAGTTCCGAGAACAGCGCGGCCTGCGGGCCGTAGACGGCCGGATAGACGAACGCAAACGGGACTGCGATTGCGATCCAGATCATCAGCGGCTCTTTGGTTTGCATCAGCCAGAATGCCGGAAATGAAAGTATGCCGATCAGTATTCCGGCGACGCCAAACATACGACGCCGTCCAATCCTGTCGGACAAATTGCCGTAGATCGGCAGCATGACGATCATGATCGCCGACGCAATCATCACGCCTGCCAATGCTGTTTGTCGGGGCAGGCCCAAAGTCCCTGCGAGATAACCAACGACGAAGACGCCGAAGATGTTGAAGGTCACGCCTTCGATGTAGCGGGCGCCCAGGCCGAGCAAGGTGTTCTTTCCGTGCGTTCGCCACAGCTCGAAAAACGGCACGTGGACGAGCTTGTTGGATTCCTGGATGCGGGTGAAGGCCGGCGTTTCCATGATTTTCAAGCGGATATAGAGACCGACCGCGACCAGCACCGCGCTGATGAGGAAGGCTATTCGCCAGCCCCAGGAATAGAAGTCTGCTTCTGGCAGATAGGACAACAGGTAGACCATGCCCGAGCTCAGCAGCAGGCCAGCTGGAACGCCGATCTGCGGCCAGCTCCCGTAGAAACCGCGCCTGCCGGCCGGCGAATGCTCGACTGCCATCAGCACGGCCCCACCCCACTCACCGCCAATGCCTATGCCCTGAAAGATACGAAGAAAGAGCAGCATGATCGGCGCCCAAATGCCAACGGACGCATAGGTCGGCAATAACCCGATCAGGAATGTCGCGACGCCCATGATGAGAATGGTGAGAACGAGCACGGTCTTGCGCCCGATGCGATCACCATAGTGACCGAATATAATTCCGCCGATGGGGCGCGATATGAATCCGACAAAGAACGTTGTGTATGCCAGCAACGTGCCGACCAACGGATCGAAGTTTGGAAAGAACAACTTGTTGAACACGAGTGGAGTGACGACTCCGAACAAAAAGAAGTCATACCATTCAATCGTCGTGCCGATCGCGCTTGCGAAGGCGATTGTCCCGATCGACGTCCCGAAGCCGCCGGATGGCGTTTTTTCCTGCATTGCTCTTCCCCCCGTTTTGCCGTTTAGGTCTAGCCTGTCGGCAGTTGTAAGATTTGTCGTGCTTCCGTGGCGCTTGTGGCGTGTCGCCCAAAATTGGCGCACATTCCGGCGAGACGCGCAACCAACTCGCCGTTGCTGCGGGCGAGACGATCTTTGTCGAACTTGATGTTGTCTTCCAGCCCCGTGCGGAGGTGCCCACCAAGCTCGAGGCACCATTGATTGACTTCGAGCTGGTGGCGTCCGATCCCGGCGGCCGACCAAGTTGCGTCGGGCATGAGCTCCTTGAGTTCCGAGATCAGAAATTCCAGCAGCTTGCGACGGGCTGGAAGCGCATTCGGAATGCCCATCACGAATTGGACCTGGCAGGGTCTCTTGAGCAAACCGCGATCGGCCATGATCTTTGCATTGTAAAGCATCGCCACGTCGAAAACCTCGATCTCAGGCTTGACGCTGTACTCGAGCATCGATCGTGCGAGATCCTCGACGAGTTGCGGCGGATTTTCGTAGATCTGCGCCGGAAAATTGACCGACCCTGTGGCGAGCGATGCCATATCGGGCTTGAGGTAGAGCATCCGCCCGCGTTCGTTCTGGCTTCGCCCACGGCCGCCAGTGGAAAACTGCACGATCATCTTGGGGCAATGCTTGAGGATGCCCTCCTGGACCAGCGCGAAAAGCTGCGGATCCGAACTGGGGCTCTCATCGGGATTGCGGACATGAATGTGCACAACCGATGCCCCGGCTTCGAAGGCTTCATGGGTGGATTCGATCTGCTCGCTTGGTGTCACCGGCACCGCCGGCGTATCGGCTTTGCGCGGAATGGCACCCGTAATGGCGACAGTGATGATTGCGGGGGTCGTCATGCGCGTCACCCGGCCTGCTGAACGAGATGGATCGATCGGATATCACGCCGCTGCGTGATTTCCTTAAGCAATGTCATAAGCGGCGTCGAAGCCAGCGGATATTCGGTCTTGATGGGGCCGGCCGCCCTCAGCGCGTTGTATTCGCGTCGAGCGTAGAAGGCGGCGAGCAGAAGGTCGTCGTCGGAGGCAAATGGGCCGCGTTCTCGCCGGACCTTCGGAATTCCCGGTTCAAGCAGGTCGCCCGGCCGAGCCGATGTCGGCTGGGCGCCATTGGTTATGCGGTCATAGAGGTTGGGATCGATCGGGCCAGCGATCTCACCGTAATAGCCCAGCACGTATTTTTTCACCTCGTCCGGGACCGCTGCATACCGCTCCTTTCCCATCACGTTCAGGACGGCTTGCGTCATGACGAATTGCGCGAAGGGGCTGACGATAATCGGGTAACCCAGGTCGCAACGTACCCGCGCGGCCTCCTCAAGAACTTCCGGCAGGCGATCTGCGATACCAAGCGGCGCGAGTTGCGACTTTAGATTGGATACCATTCCACCAGGCATCTGATGCTCGTAGTGGAAAGCGTCGTATTCAACGATGCTACCGATCGGCTTGCCCTCGCGTCTGGCGATGTAGCGCAGGCGCTCGGCAACCTCTTCAACAGGCCGAAGATCGACGGGAACATTGAAGCCATCGCGTCGTATGTTCTTGACGAACCATTCGGTGGCCGGATGGGATGCGCCGTTGGCCAACACAGACGTCGCCGTATGGACCACATCCACACCGAGTTCCACGGCGCGGCACGCTGTATATGGCGCCAGCCCTGTGAGGCAATGCGAGTGCAGATGCAGGGGTAGTCGTCCGCACGCAGCCTTGAGTGCGGGCACAAGAGTCTGCGCTCGTTCTGGCGTCAGAAGGCCGCTTGGATCTTTGATATAAACGGCGTCGACGCCGAGCGACACAAGTTCACGTGTCTTGCGTGCAAAGTAATCGTCGGTGTGGACGGGACTGACCGTATAGACGATACCGCCCGCAGTATAGAGGCCGACTTTTTTTGCGGCACGCACCGGCACCTGCATGTTGCGCATGTCGTTCAGCGCGTCGTAGGGCGTGTGATAGCGGATGCCATTGGCAAATATTCGTTCCGCCGTCAGTTCGACGATATCGTCCGGAAAGAACTCGAACGTGAACAGACTTTGGCCGCGCGTCATCACGATCAGCGGCGTCTGCTTGACCCATCCGCTGAGGATGCGCATTCGCTCCCACGGGTCCTCACGCAGGTAGCGAACACAGACATCGAAGACGGCGCCCCCAACAAGATCGATTGCCTCAAATCCGGCGTGATCGAGGCGTGGCGCCAACTCCTCCATCATTGCCGTGGTCATGCGCGTCGCCCACAGACATTGATGCGCGTCGCGCAATGTCACGTCGACCAGGTTGATGGTTCGTTTGTGGCCCATCAATGCGTCACCGCCTGCAGGTTTTCTTCGACCCACCGCGTATGGACCTCGGCGCGCGCGAATTCAGGCTGTTGCAGAAGCCGCACGTGGAACGGGACGGTGGTCTCGAGCCCCGACACCTGAAAGCGAGCCAATGCCGACTTGGCCACCTCCACCGCCGCCGCGCGATCCGGCCCCGAGACAATGAGCTTGGCCAACATGGAATCGTAATAAGGCGGCACGGCATAGTTTTCGTAGACATGGCTATCGATGCGGATGTCGCGTCCGCTCGGCGGGCGCCATCGCTTGAGGATTCCCGGCGAAGGCCGAAAGTCACGCGCCGCATCCTCAGCATTGATGCGGAATTCGATGGCCGTTCTTCCTTCGGAGAATGTCGAGCCAAACGAGAGCTTTTCGCCGGCCGCGACACGAAACTGCTCGACCACAAGATCTGTGCCGGTGACCATTTCAGTGACCGGGTGTTCGACCTGGATACGGGTGTTCATCTCGATAAAGAAGAATTTGCCGCTTGCAGGATCGAAGATGAATTCGACCGTCCCGGCGTTGACGTAGTTGAGCGACTTGATCAATGCGACGGCCGCCTCCGCCATGCGCGCGCGTGTCGCCTGGTCAAGCGCCGGCGATGGCGATTCCTCAACAAGCTTCTGATGCCGGCGCTGCACACTGCAATCGCGCTCGCCAAGATGCGCATGGTTGCCGTGCCGGTCGCCGAAGACTTGAATCTCGATGTGACGAACCTGCGGGAAGAACCGCTCGAGATAAATTTCCGCGTTTCCGAACGCCGCTTTGGCCTCGGTCGATGCCTGCTCGAATTGCGCGGTAAAGTCTTCGGCGCGCGTCACAACGCGCATGCCGCGGCCACCCCCTCCTCCACTTGCCTTCAGCAGCAGTGGAAACCCGAGATCGTCCGCAACAGCGGCGGCGGGCGCAGGTGAAGTAAAGCCCTGCTTGGATCCGGGCACGACTGGAATCCCGATGGCCGCAGCGGCCTGACGCGCCGCAACCTTGTCTCCCATTCGGGCGATACATTCGCCGTCAGGACCGATGAAGACCAACCCCGCTTCGCAGCAGCGCTCCGCAAACGCGCTGTTTTCAGCCAGGAAGCCGTAACCGGGATAGACCGCATCGCACTTGGTTGCGATCGCGGTTTCGAGCAGCGCGGCTGCGTTGAGATAGCTTGCGGTCGCCGGGGGCGGCCCGATGCATATCGCATGATCGGCCGCCCAGCGGTGAGGCGAATTCGCGTCGGCAGATGAGAAGACAGCGAGGCTCTCGTGCCCCAGCTGGCGGCAGGCGCGGATAGCTCGCAGCGCGATCTCGCCGCGATTGGCGACCAGCACTCGCCGCATCGCTCGCCTCCCAGTTGTGCGCTTAACCCGGCTCGACAGGTGCACCAGTCAACTGTCGCACTGGATAAATTCATATTGCAAGACGTTTTGTTTCGGTTTTTGATACTTCTGTCATGCAGCCTCCCCTCGGCACCCCGTTGTCGAACAACAGCCGGCTCGAAGACGAGTCCAAACGGCAGCCCTCTCGCACAGAGCAGCCGGCGAAAACATTTCCCACCGTCAAGGCTGTCGCAATTCTCGAGGCGATGGCGTTAGCGCGCCGCCCCCTCGGCGTGTCCGAGCTCGGCGCGTTGCTGGGCCTCCCCAAACCGACGGCGCATCGCATTGTGCGCATGCTCGAAAGTGAAGGCCTGTTGCAGCGTGAACCGGGAAGTCGTCGGTACGTGCCTGGCGCCCGCATGGTGCAACTCGGGTTGGGCATCGTCGCGGCTTCAATGTTGCGCGCCCCGCGCCACGCCATTCTCGAAGCGCTCTCTCAGAAGATCGGCGAGACTTGCAATTTCGGTGTGATGACCGGCAGCCACGTGATCTATCTCGATCGAGTGGAGTCAGCGTGGCCCTTTGGGCTGCGTTTTGAGCCGGGATCGCGCGTGCCGTTGCATTGCACGTCCATGGGCAAACTGTTCCTGAGCCAGCTGCCCGCACAAAAACGCGCGCTCTTGCTGCGATCGATCCCTCTCTATCGGTACACCGAAAACACCCTCACCGAAGTTGCCGAGCTGGAGGCGGAACTCGATACGATCCGGGCAACCGGGATTTCGATTGATAATCAGGAATTTCTGGCAGGGGTTGTGTGCGTGGCCGTTCCGGTATGCTCGCCGAGCGGTCAGCGGGTCGCGGCGCTCGCAATTTCGGCACCACTTGCACGCATGTCGTTAGAACAGGGCTCGCAGCATGTTCCGCTTCTGCGGGCGACGGCAGATCGATTGACTGCGACCATCGACGAAGCGGGACGCGATCCGAACGGACAGGAGCGCGTGTGAGCCTGAGTTACGACGAGATCGCCGAGATCATAAAGCTCATCGACAGCAGTTCATGCGATGAGCTGGTTGTCGAAACCGGCGACATGAAGCTAGTGGTGCGCCGGAACGGCGTCTCACCGGCAGCTGCGGCTGAATATACGGAGCGGGGCTCCCCGCCCGTTGCTGTGTCTCGAGCCCCTGCCCGCGGGGCCCGCACCGCCGCACCCAAGGTCGAGGCGGCCGCGGGCCAAATCGAGGTGGCCGCTCCGATGGTGGGAACTTTCTACCGTGCGCCCACCCCCGAAGCGCCGCCCTTCGTCGAGGTCGGCAGCGTGGTTAGCCCAGGCCAGCCGCTTTGCCTCATCGAAGTCATGAAGCTCTTCACGACGATCAACTCCGAGGTTGCCGGCCGTATCGTGGAAATCGGCGCAGACAACGCCGAACTCGTTGAATACGGCCGCACGTTATTCGTTATCGAACAGGTCTGACGAGGAATGCGCTGTAGACAGTTGGAAGGTCAAAAGAAGCAATCGGATCCGATACGCAGTCACCTTGACACTCGATCAAACCAAAAAAATGGGGAGGAGTGAAATGCAGAAGCAACCAGGAATGAGGTTCGGCATAGTGGCCGCAGGGGCTTTCGCCGGACTCATTTTCGGAATGGCTCCAGCGGCCGCACAGAGCTTCACCGATTGGGGCTGGCCGCAGCCCTATGAGAAAGTCTCCGATAAATCCGTTGCCTGGCTGAAACAGAAAGGGTGGTGGCCACTCGGTTTTGGCTGGCAAGCACCATTCTCCGGCCAGAACACAATCAACGTGGTTATGGACAAGGCCGAGCTTCTGGAAAAGCGCGGCTTGGAGGCCAAATTCCAGGCCTTTGCCGCTGGTCCTGACGTCAACGAAGCTGTGGCGGCTGCCCGCATCCAGGTTGGGAACGGCGGAAATTTCCCCTTCACGTCGCTGCTCGACCGCGGCGTGCCGGTTCGGGCAATTGCGGTTGTTGCTCCAAACCTGAAGCATTCAACGGTCGTCCCGGTGGATTCGCCGATCAGGAAGCTCGCGGATTTCAAGAGCAGCAATCCGCCGGCCACGATTGGCATCGTCACCGGTTCATCTGCTGAATTCTACTTCACGCAGGCCGCCGAAGTCGTCGGCCTACAAATCGGTAAGGATGTCATCCTGAAGAATATGCCCCCCGGCGAACAAATCCTGATGGCGAAAGGCATCGGGGCCGTGGTTCCTTGGGAGCCGTCGGTCACAATCATCGAGGAGCGCAAGACCGGCCGGGAGGTCGATACAATCTTCCCGTACAATTTCTATGAAGGCATGTTTTACGTCCGGCAGGAACTGATCGACAATGTTCCGGACGTCGTTCAGGCGATCAGCGATGCCTTCATGGAAGCGAGCCTCTGGATCAGGCTCAATCCCGACAAAGCAGCAGATTTCCTTGCCGCCGAGCCGACACTGAAGTCGTTCGGGAAGCCTCTGCTCCTTCAGCAAACCCAGCTCTACAATAACCTCTACAAACCGACATACAGCTATCCCTTTGCAAAATTGTGGGGCGAGGAGAACGCTCGCATCGCAAAATGGCTGAAGGACCGCAACCGTGTCACCAAGGCCCTGACCGCGAAGGACTATGAAGACTCCTTCGAGACAAACTTCATGGCCAAGACCTACGAGAAGTTGGGATGGAAGATCCCGTCACAGGCGCCGTTCATCCCGGCGAATTGGGCCGGCAAGATCGGCAGCCTTCCCTACCCGGCCTACGCGAACGCCAATACGCTCAAGGAGCCGCAACCGTGGCCGGAACCCGGCGACCTGACCAGGCCATGGGCGTTCGCAGGAAAGATATACAAGCCGTGAGCGGAAATTTGTGAATGATGTCCACGAGACCTCTGCGCAATGTGGGCTCGTGGACCAGCTTGCCCGATGAGGAAGGGTTGCCCGTTTGAACGCATCGACGCAAAGCGAGGACGTCGCGCCGGCATCGCGGGCTGCCGGAGTGCGGACCAGCTGGCTTTTCGCATTCTTGCCCAATCTCACTTTGCTTGTGCTCGCGATCCTTGCGTGGCAATTCGCATCCACAGTGTGGTTGCCAAGAGTCGATCCGCACATGGCGGTGCTTATGCCGGCGCCAACTACGATTGCACGCACGGGCGCCGGAATGATCGCATCCGGCGAGCTATTCTTTCATCTTTTGGCCAGCCTCAAGCGGGAAGCCTCGGCATTCGTGATCGCCGCAACTGCAATCCCGCTCGGTATCGCGATGGGCTGGTGGCGGCTCGTCTACAATCAAGTCAATCCGATCATGGAAATTCTGCGTCCGATTCCGCCGCTGGCATGGATTCCCCTCAGTATTCTCTGGTTTGGAATCGGCGATGAGCAAAATGAATTCATCATCTTCCTGGGAATGTTCTTCCCGATCCTGGTCAACACGATCGTTGGCGTGAAAAACATCGATCCGAACCTTGTGCGGGCGGCCCGCAGCCTGGGTGCACCCGAGCACAAAGTGCTCACTCGCATCGTGCTCAAGGGTTCGTTGCCTCAGATCATCACAGGCGTGAGAATTGGGCTTGGAGTTGGCTGGATGGCGCTCGTCGCGGCTGAACTTGTCGGCGCAAATTCTGGACTTGGTTTTCTCATTAACGATGCACGCAGCATGCTGCGGACTGACACGATTATCGTCGGCATGCTAACGATTGGCGTCGTCGGACTTTTGATTGATACCGCTATTCGGGTTTTAGGTCGCAGACTTCTGCCATGGTCGTTGGCACTCAGTCGGTAGGGTCGCGCGATGGGCCATCTTGCAGTCAAGAATTTATCCAAAATCTACGGCAGCCCCGACAGCACAGGAAGCGTGGTGGCGCTTCGCGATGTGACCCTTGAGGTCCAGAACCATCAATTCTGCGCCATTCTCGGTCATAGCGGTTGCGGCAAGACGACCTTGCTCAACATTGCGGCGGGCTTCGAACCGCCGACGACCGGCACTGTCGCTATCGACGATGTTCCGATCCGCGTGCCGGGCTGGCAGAACACGATGATCTTCCAGGACTATGCGTTGTTTCCCTGGATGGATGTTTGCCAGAACATCGCGTTCGGGCTGGAGATGAAGAAATTGCCCGCTCACAAGCGCAAGGACATCACCAGCCATTACGTCGATCTGGTCGGCCTTGCCGGCTTCGAAGATAAATTCCCCCACCAGCTTTCGGGCGGCATGCGCCAACGGGTCGCGATCGCTCGTGCCCTCGCAGTTCAACCGCACTTGCTTCTGATGGATGAACCTTTCGCCGCACTCGACGCGCAGAACCGCACCTTCATGCAGGACGAGCTCGTCCGGATCTGGCAAAGGGAGCCCAAGACGGTGGTGCTTGTAACTCACAGCATTGATGAAGCAATCAAACTATCGGACTGCATCGCCGTGATGACTCGGCGGCCCGGGCGCGTAAAAGAGTTCATCAATGTCAACCTGCCAAGGCCGCGCGATGAAGACGATATTGCCTATCTTCAACTAAGGAGACGGTTGCGTGATTTGATTCATGAAGAGGTTTGAGTGAGGCAATTTGCCATATCAACCCTGAGCACCATCAAGAGCGGTTTTGTGATTTTATGCTGATCGGATGAATTGCGGAATGTCCGCTATTGGCACATAGCGGACATCACTCTCGGCGTCCGCTTTTGAGCGTAAAGCGGACATGGCCTGGACCTATTGCGTTTCCGCCAATGACCCAAAGTGAACATAAAAATTAGGAGCCGAAAGCTACGCCGAATGACTTGCCTGGGCCTTCTTTGGCGCGGGCAATGATAGGGTCTCTTCAAATACAGTTTTAATCAGCGAGTGTTCTGACAGATATTTATGATAGTGAGTTACGACCGCTTTTGCTTCCTTTAGCGTAGCAAGCCTCCATTGAATTTCCAGATTCTCATTTCCCGCAATGCTCTCTACAATTCTGCGTTCTTCCACAAGCAATTTGAAGTCATTTGGTTGTTCGGCGTCTTCGGCGTTGCCGTTGAGATGAGTTGCAAAATCGATACGCCCTGTCGGCACCCAGTCATGCTTTACGACCCCTTGGTAGGGCGAACGGTTTTCATACTTCCCGTTTACTTTGGACAAAAATGTCATCACGTGAGCCATCTTTTTCCTTTCACAAACGCGAACGGATCCTCAGATGCGCGCGGGAGTATACCTGGCGCGCTGTCCTGTAGGGCGGTAACAGAATGCGCCACGTCGGCCGCGCTGCATGTTGGTTAAGATTCGTTCGAATGCCCGCTATTGGCCCAAAGCCGACATTCACGCTTCCGGAGGCTGCCGGTGTGTTAGTATCGCCTGGCACGACAGTCACAAAAAGGAGCAACGCCATGACGAGCATCACGATGGGACTTGAGAAGACTGAACAAGAGATACTTGCCTTCGAAGTCGCCGATGTGGCGCTGGAGATCGCTGCGGGTACAGCCAAGGAAAAGGTTAACTTCACCCTCGGGGCCTGCACCGGTCTGTCCGAGTGTCCGGGCTGACTGGCTTAACACCTGATCGCATTTCGGAGGGACCGCCGCGAGGCGGTCTTTCTTTTTCGTGCAGTTCGTCACGCCAATGCCCGCTTCTGGCAGTTAGCGGACGTTTTAAGCTCAGCACCCAATGTCCGCTATCGGGGGTAAAGCGGACATGAGTTCCGCATGCAAAATGTACGCTAGTGACCCAAAGCGGACATAGGTCAGGAATGTATGCTTTTGGCTGGATATCGGAGCAGGCCCGCTCTGGGTCTCGGAGTGTCGCTACGAGTCCCGAACGCAAAATTGGTGGAGAAAAAAGGTCCGCGTCGGATGGGCGCGGCACGGGCGATGACCCTGGCCGGGCCAACGAAGCGCAGGACGTCAGCGGTCTTTGAACTCTTCCAGCCTGAGCACGTTAAATCGACTGAGGGGTAGCATCCCAGGAGACAGGAAATGTACGCAAAGTTACTAGCAGCGGCAGCAATCGGAGTTCTGCTTTCGACATCAACCTTCGCTCAGACATCCGGTTCCATGCAAAACGCTTCTGCCAAAGGAGAATGGCAGTCCTCCAAGCTTATCCACATGAACGTCTACAATGCTCAAAACGAAAAGATTGGTGACATCAAAGAGCTTATGCTCGACAAAAGCGGAAAGATCGAGGACGTCGTGATTGGAGTCGGCGGCTTTCTCGGTATGGGAGAGCACGACGTGGCGGTCAAATTTGATCGGCTCAAGTGGTCAGACGGTGCTGCGACCACCGGATCAGGTCAGCCTGCCTCACAAACGAAAAATGCTGATCGCAACTATCCTGATCACGCGGTGCTCAACGCAACGAAGGACCAGCTGAAAGCGATGCCCAACTTCCAATACAGCAAATAGCCTGCAATCTTAACCACAGTCGTCGAATACAAATAGGCCGCCAATAGAGGCGGCCTATTCATTTACAGGCGGGAGACGGCCCGCAAGTGAGGCCGTCTTTAATACTATTCGCGGTAGCGGTCGTGGTCGCGGTGACCCTTGAGGACTACGACCTTCTTGTGGTGTCGGTCCCAATTGTGGTGCCGATCCAAATCGTGACTGTATTGCCGGTGCTTCTTTATGATTATCGTTTCCTCAGCGTTTGCCGAAGCGACTGGCAACGCCAGCGCTACGACGCCAAGCCCAACGATTCCAAAAACGAGATTGCGCATTTTTTATCCTCCACGGTTGCACGCTGATCAACTCAAACGAACAGCAAGCTGTTCCATGAACAGACATTCATCGCGACAGATTTCGGAGGAACCGAATCCAGTTTCGATATCAGGTTTTCAGGCCGGCATTCAGGATGGTGTGTGGAAGCTAACGAGTGCGCTGAACTCGACCATCACGGTTTAGTTTGTGCGCCCGGTGGATAAAATAATCAAAGTTATGTTTGACGGACTGCCACGCGGGCAATGCCTGGAGCCAGGTCAGCCACCCAAATGCCAAGTTGTAAATCCACGCGAACGCTTTAATCGTCATTAGCTTGTCTCGCCCAATATGAAATATGCGTTCTACAATCGTTATTTTTAGAACTTCGCCAAAAACAAGGACCAGGACGCCGAACAGGAAGTGCCCCGATGCAATGACATAAGCGCTGAAAGGCTTGATGGGTTCTAGCAAAACGAGAGGGACCACGAATAATGCAAGCGTGGGATAGGGGCCGAGTGAAGCGATCCATGGGGTGATAAATTTAAAGATTTTTAGGTTGGCAATTTTCCTTAAGAGGGGTTTTAGGATCGATAGAGCGAATGCATCGATGACAAAGTAGAGGGCCGCCGCCATGATGACAAACGGCTCGAGAATTGTTTTTAGAATTGTTCGGTTCTTCAAAACCACGCAGTGTTCCCCAGCTGCACACCATTGCGACGGAAGGGCCCGTTTTGGGCCCCCGATAAGTTTTTAGTATCCGGCGATGGCGCTAGAGGCGCTCCTCTCCATTTCGCAGATCGCGGTTAGGTTTATCGATCTGGTTTCTTTCTATGCGATCGTGCTTGTTTGCTTCGTGACGTCCGATAGCGCAGCCAGCCGCCGCTCCCAATAGCCCATGGTGTCCCGAATAATGCCCGGCAACTCCACCGACGACAGCCCCTTTAAGACACCCCTTTGCCTCCGCTGACGTAACCGTTGCCAACGCAACGATGATAGCGGCACATCCGATAAACGCTTTCATTTTGGTCTCCAAAATTCGAGTTTCAACGATAATCCGTGCCGAGAACAAACGTTCCGGCAATGTCGGCCAGGGGATCCAAACCGGACATTCAGGGGAGCACATTTTGTGCGGACGTGGCAGCTTGTCGCCTCTTGCGCGAACCTATGAGTGCCCGCGGCCAGCGCTAGCTACAAACGGGCGGCGATAGCCGGTCCTAAAAGTTCGCGCACGCGTGCGGCCGAACTGTTGGTTTCCAATACGCTACACTCCCGCTTTTCGCTGGCATCTAACGCAATAGCATCGGTGCGCCGATTCGACGTTTCTGCCATATCCTCGACTGTTCCCAATTCCCAATCTGCCTTTTAGTGCCAAAACAGAAACAGCAGAATGATAATTGGGATTGGAACGCCGACAAGCCAAAGCAATAAACCTCTACCCATGATAGCCTCTGTTTGTTTGTGGAGAGACAACCCCGCAGGCTATCCGCAGTTCCTTATTTGCAGCGGAACACCATGAATTGCTTGCTCAATGTATGCCGCTATTAAAGCGAAAGTTGCCTGCCGTTATTGGTTATCCGCGAAGTGTCGGAGAGCCTCTTCTGACACGCGATGCCGAGGGCAGCTGCTATCGCCACGCCGGCGATTCCGAGCAGCAGCTGGTTACGAGTATCGTCGTCCCGAGCTCTGTCCTTGGCTTTTGCCAGATTGCCGATCTGATCTGCCAGGTCGTGTTGCCTGGGACGAATGTCGTCCCAGAGACTCTCTCCGGAGGACCTCAGCTTCGAAGTGGTGTCAGTGACCGCGTCGCCAACGCTTTCTTGCCAATCCCGCATTTTTCCTTTCGCGCCTTCCCAGACTTCCGAGCCTTTCGCCGTCGCCGCTTCCTGCGCTTTGCCGGCAATGTCGGAGGCGGCTGAAAAAGCCTGAGCGGCTTGTTCCTTGAGACTCTCCTTGCTCTGCTGCACGTAGTCGAGCCGTCTGCCGGTGGCGTCGTAAGATGACTTTGGCTCAGTCTTCCATAAGCTGAACAGTCCGACACCGATCAGCGCGCTTGCGATTGGCGGCCGCTGAATTAGCCGCCAAGCAAGCCCAGCCCCGATCGCGATGACGGCCGCCGGATTGGCTGCCGCGCGTGCCTTAAGCTTCTCCCAATAGGCATCTCTTGTTCCGAAGGCCTCTTTTTTGAGATCATCAGTGAATGCCGCGAAAGTGTCGGAAGAGCAAAGGACAGCAAGGTCTTGCGTCAGTTTGGCCCGCGACCGCTCAACCTCGCGTTCGTGCTCGAGCAAGGAAAGGTCTGCCATCATCCACTCCTGCCGGCGTTAGCAGGCTGAGTTGCAGGACCACCGTCATTTGTCTGCTCTGGCTGCCCTTTCATTGACGTCTTGAATGTGTCCGCGACTTCGCTCGCAACGTCCTTCAGGCCTTGGGCATGCAGGCCGCGCTCCTCGGCAGCGCTCTTGAGCCTTTCTCCTGCTTTCATTGATGCTTGCTTGAGCTGATCACCAACGCGCTCCGCAGCTTTCGACATCTGGTCGCCCATCGGACCGAGGGTTTCCTTTTCAAGTTCGGTTGGGGGAAGGGCTGCAGCGAGTGCTGCACCGGCTGCGAGGCCAGCCATCACAATGGCTAGGGGCTGATTTTGCAGGACGCCTTCCGCCATGGACCGTGTTTGGCGGACCACCCTGTCTGATTGCTCGCCAACTTTGCGTCGAGCCTCGCCGGCAAATTCCCCTGCTGAAGAAGCATAAGATTTAGCAGCGTCCATTGTCTGGCGGGCAGTTTCGGATGCCGTTGAGGCATAAGATGCGGCTGTATCCATTGTCCGGCGTGCAGTGTCTGTCACTGTTTCAGCGAACGCCGAAGCCGATCTACCGGCGGCATCGGGAGTAGTGCCGTACGCGGCATCCATCGACGCCGCTCGAATTGATTGAGGGACATTCGTGCGCATCATTAGGACGGCCCCTGCTGCCAGAAGCAAAAGTGCCTCCGGATTCCGTTTGATGGTCTTGAGAATCCATTCACCACTGTCTTCCAGCGGCCATAATTGTGCGCTCATGTGAACTGCTCCTTGGCTACTGCTATGTCTTGCTTGACCTGGTTGAGAGCGCGATCCGGTGTGAGTTGGTCGGGCACGTCGGCGTTGCCTTTGGCAAATGCGGCGCCAGCCGCGGCTCCCAGAACCGCAGCCACGATCAAACTGGACCAATGCAAGGCAATTCCCGTCGCCGCCGCCAACCCCAACACGACGGCCTGAACGACAAGGAACGCTGCCACGATGGCGAACACGGCCGCGACCGACATCCAGACGCCCGCGCGAATACTGATCGAAAGCTTCTCGGAGAGCTCGGCTCGCGCCAGCCGCACCTCTTTCTGCATAAGATCAGTCAGATCCGTGATGACCTTGGAGAACGCATTTGGCAGCGACGAATATTGCTCAGCCATGGCTATTGCCCGCAGAATGGTAATCCGTCGGCTGGATCGGAGGTGACGACACCGACTTGGCATTGGCACTCTTGAACGTTCGAAAAGCGAAAAACCCGGCGAGCGCGGCCAATCCAAACATCAGGGCGGGCTGCCGGCGCGTGAAGTTTGAGGCGCTTTGCGCCAATTCCTGCACCGTTTGGTCCTCCAGGCGATCAGCGTAATGGTCGACGTTGTGCGCAAATCCCCTAACAAGACCGGCGAGCATCCGATTTTCTGGTTCCAGGTCGTCAGCTGCAAGCATCATGGAGCTGGCAAAGCGGGTGGCTGACTGTGCACCGACACCGAGCTGGTCGTTGAGAAGACCCATGACATGATCGGACATGGTCGAGGCAGCGTCCGCCGCAGCCTGTTTGGCTTTTTCTCCCGCATCGCGAGCGGTATCTGAAGCCTTTGAGAAAGCTTCACTGGCCGCGTCGCCCATCTTTTTGTTTCTTTGCGTGTGCTCTCCCGAGGCCGGTGACTCGGGGTGTTCAAAATTTTGATTGGTCATTGTCTCCTCCTCCTCAACAAACCGGCGGAAGAGCCTTTGTTCCTTTATGTTTAAATAAGCGGTCGGAGACCTTAGTACTGCCTGATCACACGTCGCGAAGTTCCGCTCCGTCCGCGTAGTGCTTACGTGGGGTCCAAGACGCTCTTACGCGAATATTTGCGAACTCTCTCGCTAATGCCCGTTATAGCCGCACGTCAAATGACATAAGAAGAGGGCCGCCTACGCGGCGTCAAAAGCCCCTGCCGCAACTCGCGCGGTTGATGGAACACTCTGAACTAAAAAATAGGGCCGCAGAGAAGTCCCGCGGCCCGTTAGTCTGTCAAATTCAGAACGCCGTCATTGTGCCCGGTGCCGGTGCTGCCTGGCGCCGTCCTCACGCACACCGCTCGTTTGTTGAGACTTAATCCAGCGGCTCCACTTTCACAATCCTGTGGTCATGATTGCTGCCGACCCAGAACGTGACCGGCGTCGTTGAATTGTCGACGAATACCGTGCGCATGTTGGTGTCGGATGGCATCAAATATTGCACCGTATTGCCGGTCTTGGGATCGAGCCGCACGACGCGGTCGGTATGCATCGTAGAGGCCCAGAGTTCGCCGTTCTTGTCGAAATCGGCCCGGTACGGGAACGTGTACGGGGGCAGGGTATATTCGGTGAATTTTTCCGTCTTGGTGTCGAACAGCGCGACCTTGCTGGCGCGATATTCGGTCACCAGGACACGGTCTTCACCGTCGATTTGCATGCGGCGGGCACGCGCCTGCGCGGTTGGTATCGGATACCACGTAACTTCGCGCGTCTTCGCATCGATCTTGCCGAGATGGCCTTGAGTGAATTCGGCCATCCAGAGGTTGTTCTTGGAATCTGCCATCACCTGATAGATCGTGTGACGCTTGGCGCTCGGCAGTCCGTCGGTCGGATGGAATTTCTCCCACTTATTGCTCGCCAGATCGAGCCGGAAGATGTCCTGCGTGCCGACGCTCTTGGTCCACACCTTGCCGTCCACCTCGTGGTGCAGCCCAGTGAAATTCAGTTGCACCCGGTCGTCGTTATATTCGGGCGCCAGCGGATAATAGGAAATTTCGCCGGTTTTCGGGTCCAGGCGGCCGAGCGAGCCCTGATACATTGTGTCGAACCAGATCTTGCCGGCATGGTCGAATTCGATACTCAGAAGACCGGTCGGCGCTTTGTCCTTGAACTTCTTGATCGGGTATTCGGTGAGCTTGAGCGTCTTCGGATCGAATTTGCCGATGAACATCTCGCCAAAGTCCGTGTACCAGACGCTGCCTTCCTTATCGACCAGGATGTCATGCGGCTCGGTCGTCGGCCGCACCATGTCGTACTCGGTGACGATGGCGCGAGTATCCCGGCCTTTCGGACGCGGCAGCGTTTTGAGCTCGTATTGCCAATGGTCGGTTGAGCTCAGATTGATGGTGGCGAGGTAATCGGCAAACTTGCGGTATTGCTCCGGCGTGCCCGCGCGAGCCCGATCCAGCATGGGTTGCGGCTTGATCGGCTGGCTCACGGCGCCATAGCCCATCATGCGCGCGACGACCTGCGTCCACTCGTCGGAATCGTGGGTCGAGCGCGCGAGGCGTTCCAGCGTGTGACAGCCGACGCAATTGAGCAATTCTGCTTTTTGCTCTTCGGTGCCGGGAATGCTCATCATCCACTCGGCGTTGGTGAGTTGGCTGGCAAGATTTTTGGTCTTCTTGAGTCTGATGTCGGCCGTCGTGGTGGCCTCGGGCGCCACCGTCGCCTTCGCCGGGCTGTCGATGTCGTAGCCGACAGCGCGGATACTGATCGCATATTCGCCAGGGTCTAGCCGACTCTCAGGGAAGGTATAGCGGCCTTGCGCATCGGTCGTGACGCTGACTTCCACGATCGAGCCGGGCTTGCTGGCGGTGACGACGACGCCTTCCATCTTGCCTTCGGCATCGGAGCTTACGGTGCCGGTCAGGGCCTCCTGGCCTTGTGCCCAAATGGTTTGCGTTGAGAGATGGGAGAGCATGACCGCGACACTGGCGGTGAGGATCAACATCAGTTTGCTTCGCATCGCCTTCTCCCTGATGAAATTTTGTATTGCTTGTCTTTCAACTCCTTGGGATCGCGGCCGGTTCTGTCGACAGCCGACGCCTTTGCTATCGTGACTCCGGTTGCGCGGGTGAACAAGCCGGTTCCCTGTAATTTCGCCCTTAAATTTTCGGTCTGGCCGTCGGGCATTGCGGATCGGCCGTTGCGCCAGCTGCGTTTTATTTGAATACTTGATCGTTCCAGCTGCGCGGTAGGGCGGGAGGTAATGTAGCGATGATTACGCGTCACTTTTTCGCGATTTTCGGAGCTGGCCTTGGTTTGGCGGTGGTGGCGGGGCCGGCCCTCGCAGCGGACGACATCGAAGCCAAAGTGCAGATGTGTGTCGTATGCCACGGCCAAAACGGCGTGCCGGCTGACCCGAAAACCATTCCGATCATCGCCGGCCAGCAGCAGAGCTACCTCGTCAAGCAGTTGCACGACTACAGGAGCGGCGATCGTGACAACGCGGTCATGTCGCCAATAGCAAAAGGCCTTGCACAGGAGGATCTTCGCAAGATCGCCGCCTATTTCGCGGCCAAGAGTTGGCCGGCGCAACACGTGGCCAGCGCTTCCGCGCCGCAGCCAAACGGCATTGCCCAATGCCAGCCATGCCATCAGCCGAATTTTGAGGGCGGTCCGCCGGCGCCGCGGCTGGCGGGACTCAGCTATGAATACCTTGTCGCAGTGATGCGCAGCTTTGCTGCCGATGAGAGGACTAACAACGGCGACATGCCGAAATTTATGCGAGCGCTAACAGACAGCGAGCGGGATGCTATGGCGCGCTATCTATCCGCACTGTGATGGCTGTGATTTGTGGTGCAGCGCACGCGAGTTCGAACAATGCAGCAATACGCACTGCATGATCGCAAGACCAGCTTGACGTTCGGAGAGACCGCCGTGAGGCGGTCTTTCTGTTTGCCAGATCAATTGCAAATGTCCGCTTTTGGCCCAAAGCGGACTGGTGTGGCAGCCGCCACGCGCGGCCAATGTCCGCAATTGGGGGTAAAGCGAACATTGACCAACCGCTGCCCACACACCGGGGGTATAATGCCAACAGGGGGGGAATGGATGAGACTCGGTTTAGCCGCTTTGCTCTTGATGCTGCTTACGCCAGCATCGGCTGACGCAAGTTGCGCAACGATGCAAGCGCTTGCCCAGGAACACGCCAACGACATGGCTCGGCGCGGCAGCATGGATCACAACGGCTTTGCGAGCCGCGCGCGGCGTGGAGCGAGAGCCGAAAATGTAGCCTACGGCGTCAAGACAAAGCAGCAAGCCATTGCGTTATGGTGGAGTTCATCTGGCCACGCAGCCAACATGAGACTGCCGGGATGCAAGGCAGTGGCGAGCGCGGTGGGACACACCGGCACGCGTTACTGGGCAATGGTGATCGGGAATTGAGGTAGCTGCCGCGAATGCATTGACGAATGTCCGCTTTCGGAAGCGGACCAGGTCGGATTTTAAGGCGATACGGTTTGTCCGCTAATGACTCAAGGCGGATGTTGCTCCGGCCAACCCGCTTTGTTCATCCACTGCCGCGCCTCGCGCGCTTGGGATTTTCCGGTTTTTTAGATTGGCTTACTTATCTTGACCACTGATTTCGGGTGGAGCTTGCGTGGCGTCGTTAACACCAAACCCGGCGGCCATGTTGTCCGCGCACGAAGCTCATCAACGGTCTTTTCGAAAACGCCCGTTTCGGGGTCGGCTTTAACCTTCATGCCTGTCGGCAAGCCAGCGAGAGCCAGACGAAGTTCATGGATGTTTGCCGGGACACTTCGGAATAGTTCTTCTGGTTTCATTTCGTATGGATCTGCAAGCGATAGCCGTCGTGCCACAAGAGCTTCGCAATATCATCATCCCACCGATATAGGGCAAAGCCGAGCGAGAACCTGTGGAGTTGCTTCATCCTTGCGAATCTGGCCTATAACAACAAAGAAGCGAGGATCGCGTGAACGATCCTCGCCTCCCTGTCAGATCAGAACCTTGATATTGCCGCGATGCCCGGAGGCGCGCGGCAATATTGGTCTTGACCTTAACACTGACTCGAAAGTTCTTCGAACTTCCGGGCCACGCGGGGCGCGATCGCTCGCGCCTGCGCACCATCAAACGGTTTTCGAGCCGCCGTTTATGACCAGCATCGGCCCCACCATTGGCGTTCATGCCCGTCAATAGCGGTACCCGTTGGCTCCCCAAGCATCTGAACCTTCGGCGCAAAGCCGGGGCGGGCGTGCCGTCCTAGGGACCGCGACTGGCCAACAGCCGCATTCCTTCGGCAGGCGTCCAAATGGTGGGTGGGCCCTGCAGAAGAGTCGAGTCATCGGCCGAATAAAGTTGTTGAGGAACTATGACGTCCAAAAAAGACAGCTATCGAAAAAAGAAGCGCTGCTAGGGAAACATGCCTCTAGACCTATGATCTTACCACTCGCCCCGTTTTCGGAAGCATTGCCGACTTGAAGGGATATTGGTTGGCAATGCCGGTGTCCGCTATTCCCTGCTCTGCCCGTTTTCCCTGCTAACGGGGAATTTTACAGGAATTAGCAAAATCGCGGCTTTGGGAACGCCAGAGACTACAAGTGATGTCCCGAAAACGCACATTGGAGCATGCCGTTGAGATGTCGCCGCGCTTGCCAGGCATTATCCGCGGTGAGCTTCTTCTCGAAGTCTGTCCCGATGACGCCCGTCGCATGCAGCCCTTCGGTCTCGATGCTGCCGGGGGTGATCGAGTTCACGCGGATACTGCGCGGGCCGAGCTCGGCGGCAAGCACGCGTGTCACTGTATCCAGCACGCCCTTCCGCGCTCTATCTTTTATGAAGGCAAAGGACTCGCGCACGTACGACAGCAGGAATAGCGCAAAAGGGATCAACAGGAGGACGCCAAATCCACGGAGCAATTCCTGATGATAAACGTCGACTGAGATCAACGTGTCGTCGAGCCAATCGATGAACCGATCCGACATGAGTTCGCTCCTTTAAGCGCAAAATTGATCCAAACCGCGGAGCGACTAGTTGTCGCCGCCGCTCAGGTCGTCGTAGCCATGTCGACTGCTGTAAAAGGCGAGTGCCATCAGGCCCCCGCCGACCACAAGCGAGATCACCACGCCGCCTGCGATGGCCACATAGCCGTAGGTCGGAAGTGGATCGCCGCCGAGATGAGTCCAGGCGTACGCCGCAAACCACACCGACAGCGCCAAAAGTGCGACCAGCGCTGTGACAAGGATCGCGGCAGGAATGAAGTCGTGTTCGCTCTTCGCCGAACGGTCGGCTTGCAGCGCGCCGACGTCGGTGGAAGCGCCGGGGAAGAAAGCGGTGGCTTTGTTTCTGGTCGCGGCCATGACTGGCTCCTTGGGTTCGGCTTCTAAGTTCGTTGCTTATTCCCTTAAATAATCCCTTCCGAAAATGCTGTATATCTGGCAAAATCGAGACGCTGCCTTCCGAAATATGGAAGTGCCCATGGATCGTCTGGAGGCCATGTCCATTGTGTTGGCGGTTGCCGAAGCCGGCAGCCTGTCGGCAGCGGCGCGCCAACAGAAAAAGCCTCTCGCGACTGTAAGCCGGAAGGTGACGGAGCTCGAAGCGCACCTGCAGACCAAGCTCTTTCATCGTTCGAGCCGTGCGCTGGTCCCGACCGACGCAGGGCGCTCCTACGTCGCTGCGTCAAAACGAATTCTCGACGACGTGGCCGAAGCCGAGCGTGCCGCCTCCGGTGAGTACACGACCCCGCGCGGAGACCTTGTTGTATCGGCCCCGTTCGCCCTCGGCCGCATGCATCTGCTGCCGGTTGTGGCGGCGTTCCTGGCGACGTTTCCGAAAGTTGACGTTCAACTCAGTTTGCAGGATCGAGCAGTCAATCTTCTGGAAGAGCACATCGATGTCGCCCTTCGGGTTGGAGCGCTTGCCGATAGCAGCCTCATCGCGGTGCGACTTGGAGAGATTCGTCGCGTTGTCTGTGCAAGCCCTGCGTACTTGAAATCTCACGGTACGCCGAGATCGCCAGACGATCTCTCCACGCACGACTGCATCACCTATGCACCGATTTTGTCACCGAGCACGTGGACATTCGAGCGCGATCAGACGGAACACGCCGTGCCGGTGCGGTCGCGACTGATCGTGAGCAATCTTGAATCGGCATGCGATGCCGCGCGCGCAGGCGCCGGGATTGCCGTACTGCTCTCTTATCAGATTGCCGAATTTGTTAGATCCGGAGAGCTCACCCCTTTGCTGCGCGATTTCCAGCCGCCGCCACTGCCCGTCAGCTTTGTGTATTCGCCCAATCGTTTCATGCCGGTGAAATTGCGCGCCTTCTTGGATTTGCGTTACCGCGCCTTAAGGCCCGTCTCGGGGACCTGCCAAAAAGGCGTGGCGCCGCGCGGGCGGGTCAAGACGCTATGATTCTTTCAGACTACGGCTCGGCGCGACGGGGTTAGCGGGACTCGTGAATGCCGCGCCTTGCATCCCCGTGTCCGCTTTGGGTCACTGGCGGACAATTTTTGATGCCGCTTTTCTCTGAATGATGTCTCCTCTACCCCCGAAAGCGGACATTCACCAGTGTGACTAGGATCGCTAACCGGGCCATAGGCAGACATCAGCCCTACCGCCGTACGAATTGCTAGCCGATTTGCGTCAAAACGATCAGTACAACCGTCACAGTTATCGCGCCGCCGATACGCGTGGCAATCTGCGCAAAGGGCATGAGCTGCATCCGATTGCCCGCCGTTAGGATGGCGACATCGCCTGTGCCACCCTGACCGCTGTGGCAGGCGGTGACGATAGCCGTATCGATTGGATACATTTTCAGCCAGCCGCCGACAAAGAATCCCGTCGTGATAAGCGCCACCACAGTCGAGGCGATGGTGATGAGATAGGGCACCGTGAAAGCAGCCACCAACTTGTCCCAAGGCGTCAACGAGACGCCGATGGCAAAGAGCAATGGGTACGTGACCGCCGTCGAGAAAAATTTATAGACGTGAAACGCACCCAACTGCAGAGACGGCGACACCGCACGTGCCAGCTTCAACAACACCGCGATCACGAGCATCGCCACCGGAGCCGGAAAGCCGAAAAGCCGCTGCGTCAACGCGCCGATCAGATAAAGCGTCACAGCGGTGACGACTGCAGCGGCGATTGTCGTCACATCTGTGCGGTCGTCGGCAGCGTCTTCCTCGAACTCAAGCTCGTCGTGTTCGCCGGGTTGCAAGCGTCCTTCACCCGTGAGAAGCGGATATCTCTTGCCGACATAATTGAGCGTGCCCGCCAGTAGAATGGCCGTCAGACTACCAAGCATGACGGGCGGCAACACTTGCGCGAACAGATCGCCTTGCTGTTGGTGCAGGATCTGCGAATAGCCGATGGAGAGCGGGATGGCACCTTCACCAACGCCGCCAGCCATGATCGGCACGACGATGAAGAAGAACGTATGGTAGGCGCCAAGACCTAGTACGACGCCGACGACCGTACCGACGACACCTGCCACGATCGAGCCAATTGCCAGCGGAATAAATATCTTCAGAAAACCCTTGATGAGCACGCCGCGGTCCATGCCCAAAATGCTACCGACGATAATGCAGGAGATGAAAAGATACAGAAAGTTAGAGTTCTTAGTGAACTGGGTCACCGAGTCCAGAATGGAGGCCGGCAGCAGGTGATGGAAAGCCAGGAACGATGGAATAAACGTAGCAAAAATCGCTGCCGCGCCAATGTTGCGGATGATTGGGATGCGCTTGCCTAATTCAGCGCAGGTAAAGCCGCCCATCGACAACAGGACAATCGCCATCAAGATGTCGGAGGGAACGGACCCGGTGGCGGCGAACCCGCCAATCACTGCGAACAAGATCAGGAAAACCGGCAGCGGAATGATGCCGATCTTGAAATCGACGATCGACCACCAACCCTTGGGCCAGAAGCCGTCGGCGTCGTTTTGCACGGCGGACGCTATGCTCTTAGAGTCCTGCACCTGATCCTCCCCCTTAACTTAGTCTTTGTGTTGGACGGCAACTCTATCGCGCGTCATCGCCCTGGACAAACTGGTGTCCACTAAATGATCAGCGTACGCCATCGGAATGTGACCTGGTGAGCCGCAGACATCCATTCGGTCGCATCGTCGGCGCGAGTTGGCCCGCTTTTTGCTCCGCCACAGAAGGATCAAAAGCTTTGGATTTTTATGGAAGGCAAACTGGCCCTTCTGTATTTGATTTTTATGCTGATCATTACGATTGTCTATGTCGAAGTCAGCCCGATAAAGCACGCGAAGCCGTCACCGACAGTGGCGCGAATTCAGGCGGCATCCGAGTAAATCTTGGGCGTCTCGAGCCGCGGCGCATAAAAGAAAAAAAATTGGCTGCTTTATTGCACCACGTGTGGCGCGGCTGTCGCGGACAGCATCGGCCGTTGTGCCGCCTCGGAAATCGCGACACTAAGCGCTTTGGCAAAGCAACCATAACTCCAGTCATTCATGTGTAACCCGTCGGGCGACAGAAATGTCTTAAAATCCATATGATCAATATCATGCCAGCGCTTCATCACATCGAATCGAGGGAATAGATTGATCCCATTGTGTTTGGCAGTGTTGGCAATCAGCTCGACCATGTGCGCCGCATCTGGTTTCTCGATTACCTTTGGCGCAAATTGAGGATCGATTAGCACAACATCAGCGTCAATGGCATGGACACTCGCGAGGCCTTCGCGCATCGCTGCGTCTTTGTCAGTGCGGTTATCGTTGCGGATCACCGAATTGGTGCCAAGCTGCCACAGAACCAGATCGGGTTTGGCGGCGATCACGTCTGTATCAAAGCGATTGAGCATATCGCGAACTTCCTCGCCGCTTACACCGCGGTTGAGCACAGTGATCGGATGTCCGGAAAAACGCTGTCGCAACTCAATTGCAAGTCGGCTCGGATAAGTGGACGCCTCTGAACTCGCACCGGCTCCGGCAGTCGACGAAGACCCAATCGCAACAATCGTGATCGGCTTGCCATTTCTGAGCTTTGTTGCGATGTGGGACAGCGGATTGGTGAAGCGGATCATAGAAAAAGGTGCATCACAGCTCGGCACGACACTTTCAGCGTGTACAGCAAATGGCAAAGTGACGGCGGCGATGAAAGCCCCGACAGCAAATGATCGCAAATAAGCGAATGCGATACGTAGCAAGTCTGACTCCTCCGAGCCGGCTAATAAATAGCGGCCTCTTTTAACGGCTGGTTAACTACGCCGACCCCCCGGAGCCATCGACACTTTATGCGCCTGGGCTTTGGCAAGATCTTTAGTACAGATCATTTGTGAGGACATCCGCCAATTATCAAGTATGTCTGCCCGGCCTCTCACACGCGCATCACTAGCTCGGCAGCCGCGACCACTCCATTATCCATTTCGGAAGCGCTACCTATCCAAAAGGTGAATAATTGGGTCCAGGAGTCAGTCTTTTGTTGCTATTTGCCGCCACGAATTTATGAATCTTTGCCCGGTCGATACCGTTGCGATAATTGGCTAGAAACTATCCGCTTTGGGTCCTAAGCAGACATTTCGCAGTGCACTCGTCATGTCAGCTTTACCCCCGAAAGCGGGCATTCGCCGGCAACCTTTGCGTCCGCTGACCAAGTGGATCAAAGTTTGATCGTTCTAAAGTGTTTCGAGTCTAAAGCTCTTGCGACCGCCTCGGCCCTGCTTCGCACACAGAGTTTCCTAAAAACTGATTCGACATGAAACTTTACGGTGTGCAGCGAAATGTCCAAGTGCCGTGCAATTGCTTTGTTGGTGAAGCCTCCCATTATAGCTCCCAGCACCTCAAGTTCGCGCGGGGTTAAGAGTCCTTGAACGTCACTCTCATCTAGTTGATCAAAGCCCGCTTCCTTCGCCGCAGGCGAGCGGACAATTAATCCGGCCGCGACGGCACGCAGCGCGGCATCTATCTGATGCGCGTCGGCGCCAGGCAGCAGCGAGCCAGATACCGGGCGGTCAACGCTCCCGAGCACGACCGTTGGTGTATCTTCGATTTGAGCACAATCGCCGTCGGCCAACACGAGGTCAGCGGCGTCTTGCGCGTCGACCACGATGTATCCGGCGTCAGCTAAAATCTTGCTTAAAGCCATGCGACGCGGGGGAGTGGTCGCATGTATTGCCACGCGAAGCTGAATACTGGGTGTTGGCTTGAGCGCCGCGCTCATGGGCTCGGCCGCTCTGTGATCGTTGTTTGTCGCGAAGTCACGGTGCCACTTCTAATGAACCGAAGATCAACCTTGCGACCGATGCTGTCGGCTCCAAGTCGCGCGGTGATGTTTCTCATGCGGCGCGTTGATGCACCGTCGACACTCAGGATGATGTCTCCCGCCACGATTCCAGCGGTTGCTGCCGGCCCATCGTCGGTTAGCGACATCACCATCAGTCCGCTAGACTGACCGGCGGCATCGCCGAGTGCTTCCGGTACGGCTACCGGGCGCAAAGTTGCGCCAAGCCAGCCGCGAGCGATACGCCCATCCCTGAGCAACGAGGGAACCACCCTTTCGATGGTCGCCGTGGGAATAACAATTGCCTGGCGACGCGGCCCGAGCGTCGACATCCCAAGGACGCCGCCCGCGGCATCTAATATGGGGCCGCCTTCCTCGCTTTGACCAAGATTGATATCGAGCACGATCCGTTGATCGATGCGTCCACCGTGACTGCTGTACCATTCGGGCTCGACGGCGTTAACGACCCCCATTCTCGCACGCGCCCCGCCGTTAGCATCCGCTCCAATCGCCAGGGCAAGAGCGCCAACCTGTGCTTCGCCAGGAATGATGCTGCCACTCGAGACAGGTTGCGAGAGCTTAACGGCGGCAATGTTTGTGCCGGGATCCCGTCCCACCACTTTCGCGCTCACGGTGGATCCACCGGCCATAACCACTTCGAATTCATCACGCTTTGGAAGGGACTGATCGGAAGTAACAATTACGTCTGCTCGCAAGAGCATGCCAGTGAGATGGCGGCCCGCTGGAAGCCTGATCGCCACGACCGCAGTTTTCACTGCGGTGACGCGCTTAGTCAGGGCAATCGAGAACCGGGTCAGAAGATCTGATGGGTCGGACATGGCTAACTCCCGTAATGAGATAGGGAGTAATTTCGGAACTCTAAGTCCCTAAAGCTATCGGTCAAATGACCGGGTTCGAGCCAGCAGAAATGCCTGCGCAATGTCCGCTTTACCCCCGAAAGCGGACATTGGCAGCGCACAAGTCCATGTCCGCTTTGTGCCAATAGCGGACGTTGAGGGCCTAGGAATGTGCCGGTCCACGCTGCTTGAACTCAGTGGCATGGAGCTTCACGAAGTCGTGCATGTTCGTCGGTGCTTCGCCGGTGAGCTTGCGCATGGTGTCCGTCATTCGGTCGTAACGCCCCTGCCTGGTCAACTCGGCCATGGCGGAAAGATGCCTGACGACGTATTCGGGAAACTTCGCCTGCCGAAGGCTTTCGCTCCACGCCGAGAGCGGGACGTCGCGATATCGGATGGGCCTGCCGAGCGCCTCGGAGAAGACGCGCGCATAGTGGTCCAAGTCGGCCGATTCCGGCCCGGTCAGATCGTAGATTTGTCCTATATGCGGCGTGGGGTCGTCGATGATCACCGCGACTGCACGCGCCACGTCGACCGCCGATATTGGCGAGGTCTTGCCGCCGCCCAACGGCAGCGCCAACTCGGCGGAGGCCCGCACGCCGGGGGCGGCGAGTTGAAGAAAGAAGCCCTCGAGGAAGACTGTCGGCCGCACCGTGACGACCGGCAGTCCCGACCAGGACAGAGCCTGCTCCGACAGCCAGTGCAGCTTGTGCTGCGGGCTGTCGGTGGTCTCTTTGATGCTCATCTGCGTGACCGTCATCTGCGACATGTTCACGAAAGCCTCGACGCCGTGGTAGCGCGCCACCGCGGCGGTGTTGATCGTGGCTTCCAGGTAGGCCGGCGAGACAGACATTCCGAAGTAGATGCGCCCGCAACCTTCGATGGCGCGGTGCATCGAGGCGAGGTCCGTCAGGTCGCCCTCTATGACCTCTGCGCCCAGCCGCCGTAGGGCTTCGGCGCGCTCGTCCTGACGTCGAACCAAGGCGCGCACCTTGTGCCCCCTTGCGAGCAGGAATTCGGTGAGATTGCGGCCGATGCCGCCCACAGCGCCGGCTGCTCCGGTCACGAGGATCGGGTTGTCGTGTTTGTGGTTCGTCGTCATGTCGCTGACCTTGGGTTACACCGCTAAGTGCCGAAAACGGACATGATCAGTTTCCTGCCCCGCTGCAATGAGCAAGGCTCCCAAACCGCTGAGTATCAATTCCCATACATCCATTGCTCGCTCTCCAATTCCTTCGAGCGCGCCGAGGGCCAATCGAGCCCCTTTCTCAAACGTTGAGCGCGCATCGTCCCACGAATGTCGCTAGCCTGACGAAATTCGTGTCGCTCAGCTGGAGAGCGCAGGCGAAATACCGCACGTAAGCTCCATATTGGAATATTTGCGTCTCAAGCGGTAGTTCGCGTCGCGCCTTCCCGCCACCCCAAGCCCGGCGCGACGTGCTTCAGGATCGCCTCGATGACGTGGGCGTTGTAGTCGACGCCGAGCTGATTAGGCACGGTCAGCAACAACGTGTCGGCCTCGGCGATGGCCTCGTCCTCTTTGAGCTGCGCGATGAGCGCGTCCGGCTCGGCGGCGTAACTACGCCCGAAAATGGCGCGCTCCGTTTGGCTGAGCATGCCTACTTGGTCCCCATTCTCGCCGCCGCGCCCGAAATACATGCGGTCGCGGTCGTCGACCAGCGCGAAGATGCTGCGGCTGACCGACACCCGTGGTGTGCGTGTGTGGCCGGCCTCCTTCCACGCCGCGCGGTAAAGCCGGATCTGCTCCGCCTGCTGGACATGGAACGGCTTGCCGCTCTCGTCGATTTTGAGCGTCGAACTTTGGAGGTTCATGCCGAGCTTGGCCGCCCATTCCGCCGTCGCGTTGGTGCCCGCGCCCCACCAGATGCGCTCGCGCAGGCCCTCCGAATAAGGTTCGAGCCGCAACAGGCCGGTCGGGTTCGGAAACATCGGGTTAGGGTTTGGCTTGGCGAAGCCCTTGCCGAGCAGCACCTCGAGGAAGACTTCGGTGTGGCGCCGCGCCATGTCGGCGTCGGTCAGGCCCTCCGCCGGGGCGTAGCCGAAGTAGCGAAAGCCGTCGATCACCTGCTCGGGGGAGCCGCGGCTGATGCCGAGCTGCAGACGCCCGCCGGCGATGAGATCGGCCGCGCCCGCGTCCTCCGCCATGTAAAGCGGGTTCTCATAACGCATGTCGATGACCGCTGTGCCGATCTCGATGCGCTTGGTGCGCGCGCCGCAGGCCGCCAACAGCGGAAACGGCGAGCCGAGCTGGCGGGCGAAGTGATGCACCCGGAAATAGGACCCGTCGGCGCCGAGCTCCTCGGCCGCGACGGCAAGTTCGATCGATTGCAGAAGCGCGTCTGACGCCGACCGCGTCTGCGACTGCGGCGAAGGCGTCCAGTGGCCAAAGGAGAGGAAACCGATGTGTTTCATGGTGGGGCCGCCGCGGAGGTGAGATGTTCGGTGCTCGCCTTTATCATCTAATCCAAAATTCGGATTGGAACAGGCTGTATGGTGGATTGGCCGAAGGCATAATCCGTCGCCTCAGCGGCTTCGTCGTTTAATTGGCACACACCTCGTCACCTTAGCCGGCTCGAGCGCGCCTTCGGAGAAGCTGGCGGAGCGAGTGGGATTCGACTTTGTCTTACGGTTTTCCAATGACGCGCCGGTAGAGACTGGACTCGGTGGCTGGGGCGCCAGGATTCGAACCTGGGAATGGCGGAATCAAAATCCACCTATTTCTCTTTTGAAATCAAAGCGTATTCCGAAAAATCAGCGAAATTCGATCCATTTAGGATCAATAGGTTACCCTGACTGGTCGGAATGCAGGCGGGGCATTAGCCATGCGCCCAGACCGTAAATCGGAAGCCGTAGTCAACGTTCGAGCGATTCGCCTGGCGGTCGGTGGCAAGCAAGAATGGTTTTCAGCGGTGATCAATGTTCCAGTCGCTACCTTGCGAAACTGGGAACAAGGGCGAAACCCGCCATCGGGCGCGGCTTTAACTCTGCTTCGAATGATGGAGTCGGATCCGGTGGCGATGATGGTGATACTTCGGCAACTATCTTAGGTTCCGAATGAGACGGAGCCCGAGTTTGTCTAGAAAACAGCAGGTTGACTTGCGTGTTAACCAAGGTCCGAATGTGAAGTTCGGGTGCAAATTGCAAGACAAATGTAACTCGACTGCATCGAAAGGATACTTCCCAATGAAAGCACTGCGCTGCCTCCTAATGCCGCCCGTTGCGTTTGCATTTTTGGCACTGACTCTGGCGCCTAGACCGGCGACGGCCGACGTGGTCACCTACAGCGTATCGGGCAGCTTCGGCAACGGTGCTACTTTCCTCCCCGGCAGCACCCTGACGATCGATACAACGGCCGGCACAGTCAGCAATTCCGATCTGCTGGTTTCCGCTGGCAACAATCCTTCTCCGCCCAATACTTTTACCGACGCGAACCTCCTCCAGAATGGCTCATCTCAGCGTCCTTTCGAGTGGGGTCTGGCGGACACAACAGACCTGGAGATGTTCAACGGTCCGATGGAATTCCAAGGGTTCTCCCCCTTGGGAGGAACCGTTGGGCTGGTGACCTACTTCGGGCCCTGGGGGTTTAGCAATGGGTCCTCCAACACGGTGCTGACACTGACACCGGTGGCGACGCCACTTCCTGCGGCCCTTCCACTCTTCGCCACCGGCCTCGGCGCGTTGGGTCTGCTCGGGTGGAGGAGGAAGAAGAAAGTAACGGCACTCGCTGCGTGACGAAGAGCATAAATTCTAATTTCGGAGAGGCCGCCGCGAGGCGGTCTTTCTGTTTCCGCGCACGTCATCAGAGAATATCAGCTATTGGCCCAAAGCAGACATGAGCTGGTGCACCGCACATGTCCGCTTTTGGGGGTAAAGCGGACGTGGCCTATTGCAGTGCCAATGTCCGCTTTTGACCCAAAGCGGACATGCAACGGACGACAGTGATATGAACGCTCATCGGTTGAAAAGGAAACCGTGGACCGTCGTCCGTACC
>DATAPP010000249.1:0-3625 GCA_036265125.1 Pseudolabrys sp.
CCTGCACACTCGCGCGGTCACCGTAATTCGTGACCCGCTATCCGAAGGCTTCAGACATTTCGTCTCCTCCATGCCTGCTCCGGTTGCTTCCGGCTGGAGCGAATCGCCGGGTGGGGCTTGCACCCACTGGAAAGCGCCGCCGTGTCTCGGCGCACACCCTTTCCGGACGTTCGGCCTGGCGTATGAGACCACTTCCGGCGTGAAGGTGTGACACGGTGGGCGGGGCTGCCCCGACGAGCACACGACCCAAAGCCGAAGTTCACTCAGTTCTCCGCTCGGTACAGGCGGCAGGAGCGGACTGCCCCTCGCCGACATAGATCGGTTCCGGTCGCCGGTGGCGCGGGTCGCGATAGACATAAACGCAGAACTCTTTGTCTCGCCCGAAGTCGAGCGGTAGCGGATCATGCGCCAGCTTCATTGCGGCCGCCGCGCGCGGAAGCGCAACCCTGGACAATGCCGGCCCGCTCGAGCGCAGTCTGGATAGCAAACAGATTGCTGACCGTGATCGGCGGCCGCCCGGCTCGCCCGGCCCGCTGAACTGTCGCGATGCCGATGCGTGCCGCGTCAGCCAGCCGTTGCTGACTCCACCCGAGCGCGATTCGCGCCAGCGTGATTTGAATCCCCTGAAGCACCAGCGGATGATCGCTCGGGTTTCCTACGCATCAATAAGTTCGATTGACAGTTGGATCGCGCTTCATATATGTCTCGCGTCCGGCCCCGGCAAGACCAAGGTCATATCTTGGGAGACTTTCGATGGATCAGGACAGCATGGCCGAGCTGAGAGAGAGGTTCGGGTTGACGGAAAAGGAGGTCGCGTCGCTATGCGAGAAGGCGGCACGGCACGGCATGTCGCGGAATCATATCATGAAAATGCGGCAGCGGTATGCCGCGGCTCCTGAGGAGCCAAAAGAAATGATGGCTGCAGAGGCTGTAAGGCAGGCCCATGGGCTTTTGGACGAGATCGCTCGGCTCGAAGAAGTGCAGCAACTGTTCGGCAGCGCGGATACCGTAATGGTAAGCGGCCACTGCCAAGATCCGAGCCGCCCCTATGGTCATTCATTTTCCGTGCGAATGTCCAAAGAAGAAATCGTTGATTCGATCACAGTAGTTCTTTCTGCGCGCATCGACGAGGCGCGCGCGAAGCTAGGGGAACTCGGCGTCGAGTAGGCCGAAACGGCGGCTGCATTGCCCGCCGTCGTGCCGTCACGCGGCACCTGATGGGGCCAACTCGTTACGCCCGATCGGCTGGGTCGCGCCGACACTCATAGCGCTCGTCCTGTGGGACATGGCCTGGTCCATGGTCGGCCTCCTGCTCGCGTGGGTGACGAGATGACCGACGAAGAAACGGCCGCCCTGGGCAGGGTGCTCCGCGACACAATCGACGCCGACCGCTACCCGCTATCGCCGCGGGTGCAAAGGCTTAAGGGGATCCTCAACAAGCTGCGGCCGCAGCCGGTCCGCGAGCCGCTTCCGCCCCTGAAGCGATACGAGCCAGCAAGCAAAGGCAGATATAGTCGACGATGAAACCCTACACCGGCCCACCCGCAACCCCTCGGCAGCACCGCGGCGGCAGGGGCTAGGATCATTGTGTGGTGTCGAGATTGCCGGCACGAGATCGAGCCCGATCCGGCCGAGCTGGCTAGTCGCTACGGCGCCGACACCTCAGTTCTCGGTTGGCGCGAGCGGCTCGTCTCCCGATGCGGCTCGCGCGAGATCGACATGGTATTGACTGGGACCAAGAGCTAGTGCTGGAAATCTTAACTTGATACCCGGTTCCTAGGACGGCTCTCGACCCAGCCTGTGTGTAAACCTAGGTCTTTGCACCCGGATAAAAAATATTTGGAAAGTAATGGGTCGAGTCGCGGATCATAATTGCGAGATAAGCAGTACATCAGATCAAATATTACGTGTTGGCGGTGTCTAGGTGGGTTTTCACACGGGCTGGACCCTCTCCGGATATTCGGCCCGGTAAATTCGCGTTTCTAGAATGACCCTCACACGGCTTTGGGCTTATAGTCCGCAGCGCGCGCAGCGGAACTATTGCAGCCGCTCGCGTGCAGTAACCTTGTCTGCTGGAGTTTACGCCACCAAGAATGTCGGACCGAGGCCGAGTGCAGTCGTATCGGCGCCAATCTCATCTCGGTAGATCTCATTCATCAGAATTATGACGTCCGGACGCAATTCCTTGAGGGTATTCGGCGTGACGATTTTTTGCCCAGAACCTGGTATAAAGCGGCCGGACTTTCGAGGATTGATGTCAATCACGTGCGAGATTACCGAGCCCGCCGGATCGACGACGTTTAAGAAGGTTGTTGCTTTGGCACCCGCACCCCATGCGACCACTCGCTTCCTTTTTTCTTGAAGTTGCCCCAGCCGAGCTTCCCAGTTAGCCATTCGGACACTGAACATTGCATCCAAAGCTCGGCCTAACTCCTTTGTCGTCGACGTGCGAGAAACAGAATTTCTGTCTAGGACAGCGTTTGCGACGGGCGCCGTGGCCTCTATTGCCAGGAACTGGCCTCCAAAACTCTCCTCAATGTCACGGATTTGAAATCCGCACATCGTGAACAATCTGGCGAGCGAGCCTTTTGTAAAATAAGAGGGGTGCTGATAGATAATCTCCCAAAACGCTTGCTCGCGCAAAATAAACTCGCCGTTCGGAACTTCGAAATAGACCACCAAATCTTTTCGGTCACCGACCGCCTGGCGGACCGTATCGACAAGACTGCGGGGCTGCCAAATGTGCTCGAGCACATGCCGGCAGACAATCAGATCAGCCGGTTGGGATGAATATCTTGCGTTGTAGTAGTCTCTGATAAAGCGAAGGTTCGCCGGCACTTCATCGTCCGGTTCGGGATGAAAGCTCCGATCGAAGTTCACCCCGCGATTGTCTCCGCGATCGCAAATGATGCGCAGGAACTCGCCTCGTCCGCCGCCGATCTCGACGATGTCCTTTTGATACAAGTTGTGGGTCGTGATCAGCCGGTCAGCCAATTCTTCTGCGTATCTGCGAAAACGAGGAGAGAATATTTGCGAGCTGTCATAGTCGGCCTCGTAATCGACGAGATGTTCGTCGTAACAACGGTTGAAGAGATGCCCGCAATTTTCACAGCACGTCAGTTCCATCCTTGCCCTGGCAGCCGAACGGGCAGCGACCCGCGAAGTCCAAAGCCGAATTGTATTGACTGGGACTGCCGACATTTCAAATATTGGGACGGTATTTGCCGACGTACATACAATGCACGTCGAGCGCACCGGAAACTGGAGATTAGACGAAAGCATCTGTCGAATGGCCCGACGATACAGTGGGCGGGACAACGGCTCTTATTAAGGATCCATATCAAGTTGTACGCGCCCGATGAAAATATCATCCCCGTCGCGCATCACGCCTGCCTGTTTAAGTTAACTTATATCATAAAGGTTCCAAAAAAGCGGCAGGTCGCGGCAAAGGCATGATCGAAGTTTCCGATCCGATAGCGCATGAGATTGGCGAAACAATCCACCTAGCTCGCGCAGGAAATCCTGTGCGAATGTCGCCTTACCACCCAAATCGGACTAAAATCTTGCGTCCATGTTTCAAGGGCTTACACGCGTATAAGTTATGGTCGAAACTCACCCAGAAAAA
>DATAPP010000250.1:0-4764 GCA_036265125.1 Pseudolabrys sp.
TTTGAGCGCGCGGTCATGGTCGGGATGGAGCGTTCCCATGATCCGATCCCACCAGCTGAAATGTGTCGCGTAATTGCAGCGAAAGAACTGATGATGCTGATCGTGATGCGTGACGCCGACGAGCGGCGATGGCGGCCAGGACCACCGACCGCCATGCTCGTAGCCGGAATGGCCGATGACGCCGGTGATCTGATCATAGATCTTGTGTGCGAAGAGCACCGCGGGAGCGATGGGTATCAGGAAATGGGCTACCAACCAATACGACTGCAAGAACAGATTGTCGACCAGGCGATCGCTGTTGTTGGACCAGACCACCGGCGTGATCGTCAAATGGTGCCACCGATGCACCCGTCGATAAAAAAACCGGGTGTGAATCAGCCGGTGCAACCAATAGAACCAGGTGTCGAACAGTACGAGCGAGGCAACGGCCGAAAACACCGTCCCGCCAATGCCGGGCAACGGACGATATCCCCAGCCAAGAGTGGTGTAGCTCCAATGACCGGCGCCGAGCATTCCAGCAATGACCGCCAGCGAAACAATGCTCTGCCGAAAGTCGCGCTTGATATATGAGATTGGCGTCTGCCGGGCGGATTGGATTTTGATCGCGTGGCGGTTCAGCCGCGTGACAATCACGCAAGTGATCAGGTAACAGGCGAGCAAAGCCGAGTAGTAAAGGGCAATAGTCGCCAACAGAGAACCAAACTGTCGAAAGAACATCTCGCGCCCACCCCCTGTTCGCATGTCCATCGATAGTGCGCGCCGTCGATGGTCCGTGGCAATGGTAAAAGCCCCCATGCTCATGAAACAGAGGCGAAAATCGCCTGTCTATCAAGAACAAGATAGTCATTTCGGGACGGCCCGTGGGCCCTCGGGCGGAGCCCGCCCCGGTGTCGATGCTCGGGTCTGGACGGCGGTGGAGCCCTTTCGCGAATGTCGACCTCCTGGACGCCGAGGAGGGCACACGGATCAGGGCTGCCGACAGCGATAACTACGGGCGGCTCGTCCCCCTGAAGAATAAATACCATCCGACGAACCTGTTCCGCCTCAAACAGAACATCAAGCCGACAAACTAGGTTCGGATGCAGACACAGGTTCACCTCAATCGTCATGGCCGGACTTGCGGGTTAGCGCCTCGCCCTCGCCGGCGAGCAACAACCGGGCGCGGTTGACGTGGTCGCGGCAGCCGCGCGGCCGGCCGAGGGAATTGCCCGACCGGCCCTTGGCGAACCGCCTGCGCCCGTCCCGCGCTTCCTGTTCCCCCTGTTTTATCTGGTCGAGATCAGGCATCGGCAACTCCTTCAATCGCAATTGCGCCCGCTCACGGGTGGCGATGCCCAGGAGAATACAATGCGAATATGGCGATTACATGATTATCTATTTGACAATCATGCCGAGAGCAACGGCAACAGGCGGGCCACGGGAACCTTATTGGGACGCGCGGTTTTATCCGCTCGGCGAGATTATTGCCGAACTCAATCGAGTTCCAGAGTCGCTTTGCGAGCGAAAGCGCATGCGCGGATTGCCCTTCGAGCGCGGTTGGCCGGGAGGGTTCCCGGCTGAGTCGATGGCGGAACCTGGCTTCGCCGAGCCCAAGCCCTGCCGACGCATTCGCACGTAATTTCTGAAACAAAAAGCTCAACCGTTTCCGCGGCCCAATTTATGTTGCATAATTCTTGACTTATGGAACGGGGGAGTCCAGTGAGTGTAGTTGCAGACTTACCTGATTTATAAGCTTAAAATCCCGCGGTTGGATCGAGCTCAACACCGATAGTCCGACGATACGTCGGATCAACAGGAGGCTCCGATGCGGCGTATTCCGAGAAACCGAGCTCACGTGTACGGGCTTACGACGGCCTTCGTAATCGCTGCAATAATTCAAATCGGAACAGCTAATGGGAATGAGGAGGTCACTTTCGCACAAAATGGCGAAGCTAAACTGCGCGTTTTCGTCGAAGGAAATGGACCAGCGATCGTGCTGTTGCCAGGGCAGGGCCGCGGGCCAAGAGACTTCGATAGTCTTGCGAGGTACCTCGTCTCTGCTGGCTACCGGGTTATACGACCGGAGCCACGCGGCTTCGGGGAGAGTGCCGGCCCCCTGGACGGTGTCACATTGCGCGACAATGCACGCGATGTCGCTGTCGCAATCGAGAAAACGAGCGCCACCCCTGCCATTGTTGCGGGGTTCGCGTGGGGAAACCGTGTCGCCCGCATGCTTGCTGCTGATCGGCCCGAACTTGTGCGTGGTGTCGTGCTCATGGCCGCCGGAGGTAAGTTTCCTCCAAAACCAGAAGTACTGACCGACCTTCGCACGCTCCAGGATAAAAACTTACCTCTCAAAAAACGAGCCGATGCGGCGCGACGCGTTCTCTACGGGCCCAAAAGCACCATTACCGTCGCCGATATGCGGCTAGACGAAAGCTCGGACGCGACAATCAAGACGCAGTCGCTGACGCAGCCTTTCTCGATCGATATGTGGTGGGGTGGCGGTCAGGCTCCAATGCTCGTTCTCCAAGGCGTTCACGACGTCATCGCTCCGCCCGAAAACGGGCGCTCACTGAAGCAGGATTATCCAGAACGGGTTACCCTAGTGGAATTTGAGGATCTAGGCCACTCGGCGGCGAGGGAGCGGCCGGACCTCGTCGGCGACGCAATCGTCTCCTGGGCCAAGAAACTCAATTAAATTGGCTATTCGTATCGCTATCGGTGCATTGCTTTGTGAGAACTCGGTATAAGTGGGGTCGCGGGCGTCAGATCCTCTGTCGCCGTCACCAGGAAGACCGGATGCGAGGGGAAGAACACATGAGGCGGGCGCGTTGTTGCCTGGTGGCTTCAATCATGTTCGGGCTTGCAGCCGCTGCGGCAAACCCGGCCACGGCGCAGAAAAAATACGATCCCGGCGCCAGCGATACCGAGATCAAAATCGGCAATATCATGTCCTATAGCGGGCCGCTTTCGGCTTATTCGATCATTGGCAAGACTGAGGCTGCCTATTTCACCAAGGTCAACGCCGAGGGCGGTATCAACGCCCGCAAGATCAATTTCATCTCCTACGACGATGGATTCAGCCCGCCGAAAACCGTCGAGCAAGCGCGCAAATTGGTCGAAAGCGATGAAGTCCTGCTGATTTTTCAAAGTCTCGGAACGCCGACCAATGCGGCGATCCAGAAGTACATGAACCAGAAGAAGGTACCGCAACTGTTCGTCGCCACCGGCGCTACCAGGTTCGGAGATGCAAAGAACTTCCCATGGACAATGGGCTGGCAGCCAACTTATCAGAGCGAGGGGAACGTCTACGCACAATATCTGCTCGACAACCATCCGGCCGAAAAGATCGGCGTCCTCTATCAGAACGACGACTCGGGGAAGGACTACCTGAAGGGTCTCAAGGACGGTCTCGGCGGCAAAATGCAGATTGTCGCAGAATTGCCCTACGAGCCTGCGGACGCGACCGTCAATTCCCAGATCGTTGCGGCGAGGGCGGCGGGCGCCGACATTTTCTTCGCTGAGGCGTCGCCAAAGTTCGCCACACAGGCGATCGTAAGGGCAGCGGAGATGGGTTGGAGGCCTGTATTCTTGCTCGCCAGCATTTCGGCTTCGGTTGGCTCGGTGCTAAAGCCGGCCGGGCTTGCAAACGCCCAAGGCCTCTTGTCAGTCGGCTATCTGAAGGATGCGACAGACCCGACTTGGAAGGACGACCCAGCCCTCCTCGAATGGGTCAGCTTCATGGACAAGTATTACCCGGATGGGGACAAGGCCAGCGCCTTCACGGTTTATGGCTACCTGACGGCGCAAACCATGATCCAAGTGCTGAAACAATGCGGTGACGAACTTACCCGCGAGAACATCATGCGGCAGGCGGCAAATTTGAAGGATTTGGAGCTTGGCATGCTGCTGCCTGGAATTCGGATCACCACCGCTCCCGATGATTACTTTCCGGTCAAGCAGATGCAGATGAGCCGCTTCAGCGGCGACACGTGGCACCTCTTTGGGCCCATTCTCACGGGCAAGCCGGGAGGCAGCTGACGATCGGCAGGCGGTGAAGCGCGGCTCCTCTAGACGTTTTCGTGAACGTCCAGGCTAGTAGGTTCCTAACCTGACAACGCTGCTCGCCGTCCTCACACGGGTACGGGCTTCGCGCAGAATTGTAGCTCTCCGATCCAACCTAGCTTTTCCGCTTTCCGTAACCCAACGAGTGCTGCTGTTCACCGGTTAACTCGATCGCTGACCACGGCCAATTTGGCGCCACCATGGTAAATTCCAGTTCATAGTTTCCGTAGCAGCGCTTACAGCAAAGCTCAGCTCTCCATTGCTCGGGGATGAGGGGGAAGCCGAAGTCAGTTCAGCCGGAGGTCGGTGATGTGGCGGGGGTCCTGTTTTAGGTCGCCGCGCTCGACCTTCTTGACGATGTCGACGAGGCGCTCGTTGGCGCGGGCCTGGATGCCGGCCTGCTCGCCTTCGCGCACGACAAAGCCGTTGAGGAACTCGATCTCGGTGCGGCGGCCCTTGGCCATGTCCTGGCCCATCGACGGCCGCTGGTCCGGCGAGCCGCGCCCGACCCGCGACAGCCGCCGCTCGTCATAGATCTTCAGCGCCGCGGCGTCGCCCTCGCCGGCGCGGGCGATCGTCTCGGGCGGCAGATGGTCGATCTCTTCGAGCCGGTAGCCGCGCGCCTCGCCGATGCGGATCGCCTCGCTGCCGAGCCGCGCCTGGAAATGGCGGATCGCCTCGTTCTGCGCGATCTGGGCGCCGGACAGCCCGGTGCAG
>DATAPP010000251.1:0-50432 GCA_036265125.1 Pseudolabrys sp.
ACTGCGGCATATGGGCCAACCCGAACATGTGGTGTCGCCGCCTCAGGACGGGAGACTCGATCGAGGAGGTTTATTTTCAGCTTGGCAATCCGAGCAAGGTCGAGGGCAATACCTACACTTGGACTGAAGGGAAGGTCGACTTTGTTCCGTTTACCGCCACGATCGAGAATGGCGTCCTCAAATCGGCGAACTGCCTCTGAGATCCTCGAAAGGTTTGTTCCGCGTACAGGTTGTCAGACACCGGCTCGCTATTGAATCTACCTGGCGTTTGAGGCGGCTATTTCGTTCAGCTGACCGTTTTTTGAGGATCGCACTTATTCTTTAAGATCAACCGCTTAAGTCTGATTTGGTAGCGGGGGAGGGACTCGAACCCCCGACCTCCGGATTATGATTCCGCTGCTCTAACCAGCTGAGCTACCCCGCCATTCCGATACAACGTGCCGGAACGAGCGCGATATAGGAAGTCGCGGCAAACACTGTCAAGCAAACGGTTCTGGCGCCGTTCCGGCACGATCACTTTGGCTGAATAGACTGGTCGCCGCCGGGGCTTCCGGGCGGCGGAATGACGGGCATAGCGCCTCCTGGCGGGGTGGGCTGGTGAATCTCGGGATCGACATGCTCCGGCGGGCAGATCACGCCGCCGGATCGCGCGAGCCGATCGCTTAGATTTCCTGTCGTGTCGTGCTGTGCGTCGACAACGTCACCGCCCTTCCCGATCGTGGTTTGCGTATCGGATTGTGCGCAAGCGCGCGGATCAAGCTGTTCGGTCTTGGGCGCGACTGGCGCCTTCGTCGGCGGCGGAGCCTGAGCCATCGCAACAGCCGGCAACAAAAATACCGAAATCGTCAACTCGAGAATTCGGATTGCGCGCGCCATCGTACGATTCCCTTTAGCCGCCTGTATTTACAAAAGATAACGGCTTGGCCGGGACGAGAGTTCCATCTATGCCGGTGTCTCGGCCAGACGCTCGAAGCGGATCAGAGAAAAATGGCCAAGCGGAGGCATCGGCCGGTGCTCCAGGAGTCGCACGCCGCCGTGACCTGAGGCCCAATCGGCCAGCCGGCCGAAACGGAATTCGGGCCGCCAACCAAGTCTCCGTGCGATCGGCGCGAAGCAAAGTTCAAACACGCGGCGCGGGCCGTCCTCAGCGCCGATATGGTTGACGAGCACAATCTCACCACCAGGCCGGATCACTCGAACGAATTCGTTGAGTGTGGCTTCAGGCTTTGGCACCGCTGTAATGACAAATTGGGCCACCACGACATCGAAGGACCGGTCTGGCAGCGCCATCCGCTCGGCGTCCATCACGGCCAGAGTCTCGACGTTGCCGAGCCCAAGCTCGGCGACGCGCTCATGCGCTCTGCGCAGCATCGGTTCAGACAGGTCGATGCCGACCAGTTTATTTTTTCGTGTGTAGTCGGGTAGCGAAATGCCGGTGCCGACACCGACCTCAAGAATGCGACCGCCGCCCGGTCCGCACGCCTGCTCCGCGGCCTCGATCGCGGCCCGCCGACCAGCGTCGAACACCGCACCGAATACGAGGTCATAGACGGGCGCCCACCGCGCATAGGCGCGCTCGACACTCGATTTGTCGATCTCCGCCCCCATACGCCCCGCACTTAGCCGCGCATCACAGATGTTGCAATTTGTTGGTCGTCGGCGCGCTGATAATCGACCGCGCCGACTGCACTCTTGATGAATCCGCCGCCCAGCACCCGCGACTGCCCCTCTCCTGAGTCGTAGAAGACGCAGGCCTGACCGGGGGATACTCCGTGCTCGCCATCGACCAGTTCAACCTCGCAGCCCCTGGCGCCGTGTCGCAGCCAGGCGGCTTGCGGTGGTCGGGTGGAGCGTACCTTGACGAATACCTCGCGACGGTCGTCTGCGAGCGCCCCATCGAGCGAGCCCTCGCCAATCCAGTTCACGTCGCGCAGCACGATGCGGCTCATGCGCAACGCTTCGCGCGGACCGACCACTACGCGGTGCCGCTCGGAATCGAGTCGCACGACGTAAAGCGGCTCTCCGGTCGCAATACCCAGGCCACGGCGCTGGCCGACAGTGAAGTGAATAATACCGGCATGCCGGCCGAGTACTCCCCCATCGAGATCGACGATATCGCCGGCCTCCGCCGCACCTGGCTTCAGGCGCTCAATCATGTCGGCGTAGTGCCCGGACGGCACGAAGCAAATGTCCTGACTGTCGTGCTTGTCGGCCACCGGAAGACCAAAGCGGCGGGCAAGCTCGCGGGTCTCCAATTTTGTTCTCTCCCCAAGGGGGAAGCGCAGAATATCGAGTTGCTCGCGGGTCGTTCCAAAAAGGAAGTAGCTCTGGTCGCGCTCGTCTTCGCGTGCGCGATAAAGCGCGCGTCCGCCGCCAGGCAAGGAGCGCGAAGCCACGTAGTGGCCGGTTGCCAGCACCTCGGCGCCAAGCTCACGCGCAGTGATAAGAAGATCGTGGAACTTGATCGACATATTGCAGTCGACGCAGGGTACCGGCGTCTCGCCATGAATATAGCTCTCGGCGAAACGGTCGATCACCGCCTGCTTGAAGCGGTTCTCATAGTCGAGCACGTAGTGCGGAATGCCGATCCGCTCCGCCACCGCACGCGCGTCATAGATATCCTGGCCCGCACAGCAGGCGCCCTTGCGATGGATCGCTGCACCATGGTCGTACAGCTGCAGTGTCACGCCGACCACATCGTAGCCCTCCGCCTTGAGCAAAGCGGCGGTCACCGAGGAGTCGACGCCGCCGGACATGGCGACAACGACACGAGTATCCTGAGGTCGACGATTGAGATCGAGACTATTCAGCATGATCTTTCTTACTACAGGTGGCGACCCAAGGCGCGCAATGCGAGGGCGCGCCCGGCAGAAATTGCCGCCCGCTGCCCGAATACGTGGGTCCCTGTCTCCCGCGCTCTGTCTACAAGGGGCTGAATAAATACAGGAATTTGACGTCTTGAAGGCTGGCCTGACGATTGCACGTAGCACCCGGAGATCTCTGGAGGTGCCACTGTGCCGCAAGTTGCGTCCGATCCGAAAATTCACGCCCCTAACCATTCTCTGCCGCGTATGGCCCGCCCGGCCCAGCAGTCCGACCACGCGCCCTCACCCTTCGAGAGCCTGCTCGATGACAGCGCGCAATCCGCCGACCAGGCCGCACCCCCGTCGCCCGAAAACAAGGCCGGGCCCGCCGACAGCCCTCAGGCGCCCGCCAGGAACAATGAGTTCAAGCCGTCGGCTGCCAACGATGACGCCGCTGCGCCATCCGATCAGGCTGATGACGCCACCCTCAAACTCGGCGATGACGGGAAAGTCGTCGGAGAAGGCAAGGCGGCTGTGAATGCCAAGGTGTCGACCGCTGCCGGCGAAACGATCAAGACAGACGAAAATGGCGAAAAGCCCGCGGCCGGGCCGAAGGCCGATAATCCGGCGATCGCGACGCCGCCAACCGACAACATTCAGATCATCAATACAGCCGCCATGGTCGGCCTCGCCCCTGCGCCGGCACCGGTGGCCGATCAGACGGCGAAGACTGACCCCGCTGGTGGCAAGCAACCTGACCAGATGGCGAATCTGGTGGCGGCTGTCGGCAATGACGCCTCTACCCTCAAGGGGCTCGATCCTGTTGATCCGAAAGCCGGCGTCGGTAAACAAGTCGCTGCCGAAAAAAAGACCGACGTCGAAACACAAGTTGATACCGACGTATCCACCCCCGAAACGACGGGCGATCCACAGCTGGCAGCCAAAGTCACGCCGCAGTCGCATGTGGACAAACCGCAACTCGCCCCAAGCGACAGCGACAAGGAACACGTCACGCAAGCGCGCGGCGAAGGCGTGAGCGATAGCCATCGCAACATCGACGCACCACCGACGCTTTCCGGCGATCCCGCTGGCGCGGCCCCAAACATCTCGGCCGACGCTTCGGCGACTTCGACCATGGTCTCTGAGCCCGCGCGCACAGTCCCTGCCACGACGCCCCCCGCGTCCGTTACGCAATCTGGGCCACTACCGGCGGGAATCCCGTTTGGAGGACTCGCGGTGGAAATCGCCGGCAGGGCAATTGCCGGCAAAAATCGCTTTGAAATCCGCCTTGATCCGCCAGAGCTCGGCCGCATCGAGGTCCGGCTCGACGTCGACCGCGATGGCAACGTGACTTCGCGTTTGACCGTCGACCGTGCCGACACTTTCGATTTGCTGCGTCGCGACGCCGCGGGTCTTGAACGTGCCCTGCAGGATGCCGGACTCAAAACCGCCGATAACGGACTCCAATTCTCGTTGCGCGACCAGCCGATGAGCCAACAGCAAACAGGCGGTGGCTCTGACACCGCCCAGATTGTGATGCAGGACGAAATGCTGTCGCCAGCCGATGTGATTCCGCAGAACTACGGCCGTCTCGCAGGACAGGGCGGCGGCCTGGATATTCGAGTCTGAGGACCAAACCATGACAACGATCCCCTCCACTTCAACGGCTGGCACCGGCGCAAGCTCGGTGCCGAACGCGATCGATAACACCGAGATCGCCAGCAATTTCACAACGTTCCTGCAACTGCTGACGACGCAACTGAAAAACCAAAATCCGCTCGATCCACTCGACACCAACCAATTCACCCAGCAGCTGGTGGAATTCGCTCAAGTCGAGCAACAGATGAAATCCAACGATCAACTCTCAAGCCTCGTATCGCTGGAAAAGAGCGCTGCGGCGACGACGGCGCTCGCTTATGTCGGCGCCACGGTCGTGGTGGACGGCGCGACAGCGCAGTTGACTGCCGGCACCGCCAACTGGAGCCTCAATGTTACGAAGCCGTCGACCGCCACGGTCACCATCAAGGATTCAACCGGTCAAAATGCCTTTACCGGTACTGTCGCGGTAAATCCGGGCGCGCCGAGTTTCACATGGAATGGCCGCGGGAACGACGGCCGGATCTGGCCCGACGGCAGCTACACGCTCACCGCCACAGCGGTGGATGCCAACAACCAATCAGTCGCCATTTCGACCGAAGTGCAGGCGACGGTGGATTCAGTCGACCTCACGCAAGACCCGCCTCAACTCACGATCAACGGACAGAACTATACGCTCGACAAGATCAAACGCATCGTTCGGCCTACCACGTAGCGGCAAGAACGGAGGGAACCCTCTGACCGGCAAATTACCAGCCAGAACGGCCCTCCCTGATTACCAGCTGTTAACGCGCTGCCCACAGTGACGCCAGAACGGCCCTCCGCGACCCATCCGTAACCAAAAGGTTATCGGAAGCCGGGCAAACATTGCCTGATGCATTTGCCATGCTTAGGCAAATTTTAAGCCGGGGCCTGTAGTTTTCCTGCAGTAGCTGTCAGTCGAGTTTTGTTTTGTGAGTGTACCAATGACCGAACCCCATCGCCCGAGGGTCAAATATGTGATCGGGCCTGATGGCAGTCCGCTGACCATTGCGGATTTGCCGCCGCCAACGACAAAGCGCTGGGTCATCCGCCGTAAGGCAGAGGTGGTGGCCGCGGTACGTGGCGGCCTTTTGTCCCTTGAGGAAGCGTGTGCGCGGTACACGCTGACCGTCGAGGAATTCCTTTCCTGGCAGGCTTCCATTGATCAGCATGGACTCGCTGGCCTGCGCACGACGCGCATTCAGCAGTACCGCCAGTAGTCCTCCACCGCCGGTCTTTTTGAACGCGTGCGCGTCAGCCGCCGGCCGCATCCGTGTCGGCCGTTGCAAGCCGCGTATTTCTTTTCGCGCAATCCCCCGAGGGAATTAACCGGGCGCTAACCTTAAACTGGGCAAATCTTGCCGGGTAAGGCGCACGTTCGCGCCCCTGCGGGTGGGACAAAAACCGGTGCAAGGTTTCTTCGACTTTGTGAAGTCGCTGGGTGCTGCACGAATGGCGGCGATGGCCGCAGTGACGCTGACCCTGATCGGCTTCTTTTCATTCCTGATGATCCAGATGACGACGCCGCAAATGGTGCCGTTATTTACCGATCTCTCGGTCGACGATAGTGCCTCGATCATCAAGGACCTGGAGAGGCAGGCCGTTCCCTATCAACTCAAGAGCGACGGCGCCATCATCATGGTGCCGAAGGACAAGGTCACCCGGCTACGCATGAAGCTTGCCGAATCCGGACTGCCCAAGGGCGGCGGAGTTGGTTACGAGATTTTCGACAAGACCGATGCACTGGGTGCAACGACCTTCGTTCAAAACATCAATCACCTGCGAGCACTGGAAGGTGAACTGTCCAGGACCATTCGCAGCATCGATCGCGTGCAGGCAGCCCGCGTCCACCTCGTCTTGCCGGAGCGCCCACTGTTCTCGCGCGACAAAATTGATGCGTCGGCCTCCATCGTGCTCAAGGTCCGCGGTACGCTGGAGCCACAGCAGGTAAGGGCTATTCGCCATCTTGTTGCCAGCGCGGTGAATGGCCTCAAGCCCGAACGCGTTTCCGTCATCGACGAAACCGGCAAGTTGCTCGCGGATGGCGCCGCACAGGACAATGCGCTGAGCGGCGCCAACTCGGATGAACGCAAGCTTGCCTACGAGAACCGTCTGCGCAGTGAGGTGGAAACCATTGTGTCTTCGGTGGTCGGCCCGGGCCACGCGCGCGTCCAGATCAACGCCGATTTCGACGTCAATCGCATCACACAGACCTCGGATAAATTTGATCCCGAGGGCCGGGTGGTGCGATCGAGCCAGACCCGCGAGGAGCAGTCAGCCACCAGTGACAATAAAGAGGGCACCGTATCGGTCGGCACCGAATTGCCCGGCGGCAGACCACAGACCGAAGGCGCCGCGAAGGGCGATCAAAGCAAGAAGACCGAAGAAATCGTCAACTACGAAATTTCGCGCACGACCAAGACCGAGGTGATCGAAGCGGGACGGGTCAATCGTATTTCAGCGGCGGTTCTGGTCGATGGCATCTACGCCAAGAACGACAAGGGCGAGCTCGCCTACCAGCCGCGGCCGAAAGAAGAAATCGATCGGATCGCAGCGCTGGTTCGCTCGGCCATTGGCTTCGATACCAAGCGTGGCGATCAGGTTGAAGTCGTCAATCTGAGGTTTGCCGAAACCACTCCCTCGCCGATCAACGAGCCGATTGGCTGGATGAGCTATCTGCAGTTCACCAAGGACGACATCATGCGTGGTGCCGAATTCGGCGTCATGGCGGTGCTCGGCCTGGTGGTGATGTTCATGGTGGTCCGTCCGCTTGTACGCCGCATCATCACTCCGGAAGGCATGCAGCCTGGCCAGGCCCTGGCGGCCGCGGTCGTTTCACCTTCGGCGGAGGCAACGACCCCCGGCGGCATGGGCATTCCCGGCGTCGGCGGCAGCATCACGTCGACTGGCGGACCGAATGTGTCGATCGTCGGCGGCGACGAAGCGGTCGCTATCTCCAACCGTACGTCGGCCATGATCGATATCGCCAAGGTCCAGGGGCAGGTCCACGCACAATCAGTACAGAAGGTCGGCGAGCTTGCCGACAAGAACCCGCATGAGGCCGTTTCCATCATCCGCAACTGGCTCCACGAGGATGCAGCCTAAGCCATGCCGTCAGCCTATGCCGAGATCAAGAAAGACAAGGAAAAAGGGGTCCGCGAGGACATCGGCGGACTGATGGCCGAACTCTCGAAACGCCCGACGGCGCCGGAACGCACCCGTAAACTGACGGGTCCGGAACGCGCGGCGGTGCTCATGCTCTCGCTCGGTGAACAATACGGCGCCAAGATCTTCAGCCTGCTCGATGACGATGAGCTGCGTGAAATATCCATCGTGATGTCGTCACTCGGCACGATCGAGGCAGAATCGGTTGAGCAGTTGCTGCTCGAATTCGTCGGCCGGATGTCGGCGTCAGGCGCCCTGCTTGGCAACTACGACGCCACCGAACGTCTGCTGAAACAGTATCTGCCGGCCGAACGCGTCGGCGGCATCATGGACGAGATTCGCGGTCCCGCCGGCCGCAACATGTGGGAGAAGCTCGCCAACGTTCAGGAAGAGGTTTTGGCGAACTATCTCAAGAATGAATATCCGCAGACCGTCGCCGTGGTACTTTCCAAGCTGCGGCCGGAACACGCCGCCCGTGTCCTCTCTATTCTGCCGGAAGAACTCTCTCTCGACTGCGTCAACCGCATGCTGAAGATGGAGGCCGTGCAGAAGGAAGTCATCGAGCGCGTCGAGCAGACGCTTCGCACTGAATTCATGTCCAACCTTTCGCAGACTCGCCGCCGTGATGCTCACGAAGTCATGGCGGAAATATTCAACAACTTCGATCGGCAGACCGAGACGCGTTTCCTCACGGCACTGGAAGAGGACAATCGCGACGCCGCCGAGCGCATCAAGGCTTTGATGTTTACCTTCGACGACCTGGTCAAGCTCGATACCGGTTCGGCGCAGACGCTCATGCGCAATATCGACAAGGACAAACTGGGTGTGGCGCTCAAGGGCGCCAACGAAACGGTCCGGCAGTTCTTCTTTACGAATATGTCCAGCCGCGCCGCCAAGATGCTGGTGGAAGACATGCAGGCCATGGGGCCGGTTCGCTTGCGCGACGTCGATGAGGCGCAGGCGCTCCTGGTCAATATCGCCAAGGACCTCGCGGCAAAGGGCGAAATTCTGATCTCGAAGAGCCGCGGCGAAGACGAATTGATTTATTGAGAACCCGATGAAAGCGACGGCCAAATATCTGTTCGATGAGGATTTCGCCTCCGGCGAAAGGCCAACCATCACGTTGGTCGAACACGAGCGCCGGCGCGCGGATGCCGAGTCGCAGGCCTATCGCAACGGCTTTGCCGCCGGCCAGGAACAGGCACAACAGGAAGCTGCGCAACGCATTGCAGCGGCCCTTGCCGTGATCGCCGATGGGCTTGGCCGGCTGGACGGCGCACTCACGGCAATCGAAACCCGGCTTGAAACCGAAGCGGTCGAAGTGGCGGTGGCGGTGGCGGCAAAGCTCGCCCCGGCGCTGCTGGCGCGGGAGCCGCTTGTGGAAATCTCCGCCCTCGCCACGGACTGCTTTCATCACCTGGTCGCGGCTCCGCATGTGGCCGTAAGGGTCGGTTCGGGCATTTATGAAACCGCGAAAGAAAAGATCGAGGAGATTGCCCGTGCGCGTGGTTTCGAAGGGCGGCTTGCCATGACGCCCGATGAGACACTGGCGGCCGGGGACTGCCGCATCGAATGGGCCGATGGCGGCGTGAACCGTGATCAGTCCGCGACAGCGTCGGCCATAGACGAAATGGTCGGCCGATACATTTCAGCGCGCAACGCGCCAGCCGCATAGGATTTCTGGAGATCGCATCAATGAGTGACGACGACACAAAGGTACCGCTCCCCGACCTCGAAAACGGCGCCGACGTCCAGGTCGTGCCCGATGCGGGCTCGCTCGTGCCCTCGGATTCCGAATCCGTTAACCGGGGTGCCGCCGACCTCGAAGCGGTATTTGACGTGCCGGTAAAGGTCTCCGCGGTGCTCGGCCGCGCCCATATGGACGTTGGCAGCCTGCTCAAGCTCGGACCTGGGGCCGTATTGGAACTCGATCGCAAGGTCGGCGAGGCAATCGACATTTACGTCAACAATCGACTGGTCGCACGCGGCGAAGTCGTTCTTGTGGAAGACAAGCTCGGCGTGACCATGACCGAAATCATCAAGGCGGATCACAACTGATGCTTTCATCGATCCGCCATTTCTCACGAATGTACGGAGCTAAGCCATGCGACTCCTGATCGTCGGCACGCTCGGCGGCCAGCTCACCACCGCAACCAAGCTCGCGATGGACAAGGGCGCCAGCGTTACCCATGCCGAAAGCAATGAGCAGGCGCTCGCTGTCCTGCGCTCCGGCCGCGGCGCGGACCTGCTGTTGGTGGACGTCAGCCTCGACATTCGCGACCTGGTGACGCGGCTCGACGCCGAGCGCATCTATGTGCCGATCGTCGCTTGCGGCGTCACCAACGACGCACGCGCGGCAGTCAACGCCATTCATGCCGGCGCGAAGGAATACATCCCGCTGCCGCCAGACCCCGACCTGATCGCCGCAGTACTCGCCGCCGTTGCCGATGATACCCGCGAAATGATCTATCGCGACGATGCGATGGCGAAGGTCGTCAAGCTTGCCCAGCAAATTGCCGGGTCCGATGCTTCCGTGCTCATCACCGGTGAAAGCGGTACGGGCAAAGAAGTCCTCGCGCGCTTCGTGCACGGCCGCAGTACGCGATCGAAAAGGCCGTTCATTACTGTCAATTGCGCGGCGATACCGGAAAACCTCCTCGAGTCGGAGCTGTTTGGCCACGAGAAAGGCTCCTTCACCGGGGCCCTCGCCCGGCGTATCGGCAAATTTGAAGAGGCAAACGGCGGCACCTTGCTGCTCGATGAAGTTTCCGAGATGGAGGTGCGGCTGCAAGCCAAGTTATTGCGGGCCATTCAGGAACGCGTCATTGACCGGGTCGGCGGCAACCGTCCTGTCCCGGTCGACATTCGCATCATCGCAACGTCGAACCGCAATCTCACCGACGCGGTGCGCGAAGGAAAATTTCGCGAGGATCTGCTGTTCCGTCTTAACGTCGTCAACCTGAAGATTCCGCCGTTGCGCGAGCGCCCGGCCGATATCGGCGAATTGGCGCACCACTTCATCAAGAAATATTCGCAGGCCAACGGTCTGGCGTTACGCCCGTTGTCGCCAGAAGCGCGCCGCGCGCTCAGCACCAATCGCTGGCCGGGCAATGTGCGAGAACTGGAAAACACGCTGCATCGCGCGGTGCTGCTCTCAAGCGGCGCCGAAATAGGGGTGGACGGTATTCTTTCGCCGGATGGCGCGCGGCTCGACCAGGCACGCGGTACGGACGTTGCGGCGCAGGCGGCCATGGCCGCCGAGCAGATCACCCGCAATCTGGTCGGCCGTACGGTGGCCGAAGTCGAGCGAGACCTGATCCTGGAAACGCTCCGGCATTGCCTCGGCAACCGCACGCATGCAGCCAACATTCTCGGCATCTCGATCCGGACGCTGCGGAACAAACTCAACGAATATGCAGCCGACGGCTCGCCGATCCCGCCGCCCCATGGCGGCTCGGAGCTCAGAGGCGCAGCGTAGGTCATGGATTCCGGTCTCGCGTCCTTTGCAGTGTCGGCCTGGGCGATTGCCGAACTCGGTTTCCTGCGCTGCTCGTCTGATCCACTCTCCGTACGGTGACGATACTCTACAAAATTTGTCCCGCCCCATTGTGGAGGGAAGCCGAACGCACCGGTGTCTTTAGCGGCTCGGAGGTCGACCGCCGCGATGGCTTCATTCATTTTTCCAGCGCTGCGCAGGTTGCCGAGACCGCCGCGAAGCATTTCGCCGGGCAAGGCGATTTGCTGCTGGTGCGCGTTGACGCCGCAACGTTGGGCAATCGCCTGAAGTGGGAGCCGTCGCGCGGTGGTGCACTCTTTCCCCATCTGTATGGTGATCTCGATCCGACATTGGTCACGCGCGTCGACCCGCTGCCGTTGGGCCCTGGCGGACGCCATGCATTTCCCCCGCTCAAAGACTGATGTCGCGGCAGCCCAGCCCAGTAATTGTCGCTATCCCGGCAAAGCCCTAGAGTTCGCGCCGAACCGGTGCGAACACGCCTCTGACTATGGATCTCGACGCCAACCGCAGCTTGATCGCCGCCGCGCTCGGCCGGATTCCGGCCGGCGACCGCGCCGCCCTGCAGACGGTCTATCGCCTCACCTCGACGAAGCTTTTTGGCGTTTGCCTTCGTATCTTGGGGGAGCGCGGCGAGGCGGAGGACGTGCTGCAGGAGGTTTACGTGACCGTGTGGCACAAGGCCGCCGATTTCGATGCCGGCCGGGCAAGCCCGATGACCTGGCTCATTGCGATCGCGCGAAACCGTTCGATCGATCGGCTGCGTGCAACGCGGCAGAGCCGCAAGATGGACCCGATCGAAGCCGCTGCCGAGATCGCTGATGTCACTGGCGGGGCTGACAGCGCGGTGGAACGTATGCAGGCGGACGCGCGCCTGCACGGCTGCCTCAGCGGACTTGCCTCGCATGAGCGCGCAGCGCTTCGCGGCGCATTTTTTGACGGCAACACCTACGAAGATCTGGCCGCCCGCATGAAAGTACCGCTCGGCACCATGAAGAGCTGGATTCGGCGGGCCCTCATCAAGCTGAAAGCATGCCTGGAGCAATGACCGACACGTTCGACCATAGCAGCCTACCAGACGACGAATTGCTCGCCGCCGAGTATGCGCTTGGCGTGCTCTCGGGCGCAGACCGCGCGGAGGCCGAACAGCGCATGACGCGCGATCACGGCTTTGCCCGGCTGGTCTCCGATTGGGAGGAGCGCCTGGCGCCCTGGAGTGCGGAAATTTCTGAAGTGGCGCCGCCGCCGCAAGTGTGGGACCGGATCGCAGCCACCCTCCCCGCGCAAACACAAACTGGGTTGTGGCAGAGTCTCGCGTTCTGGCGCGGATTCAGTTTTGCAGCTGGCGCGCTCGCTGCGGCCTGTCTCGCAGCGCTCGTCTATCTGGGCACACTCACACAGCAGCCGCTCATCGCCACCATCGAAGGCGACGGTCATCGTCATTTCGTGGCCACCGTTGACGCGAGCCGCGGCACGGTCGCCGTGGTGCCGGCCGCCTTCAGCCCGGACGCGACACGCGTTCCCGAACTGTGGCTTATCCCGGCGGACGGCAAGCCGCGTCCGCTGGGGTTGTTGCGTGCAGACCAGACGGTAACTCTGACTTTGCCCACCGACCTTACCGCCTTCGCGAAGAAGGATGCGGTGCTCGCCGTTTCCCTCGAGCCGCCGGGTGGTTCGACCACCGGTCTGCCGACGGGACCCGTGATCGGCTCGGGAAAGCTCACGTCTCTGTGAGCGTGCATCCTTAAGCACCGCGCTTCCGTAGCTTCGATGTCCCCTGCATGGGGACGTCATACAGAGCAACGGAGTTAAGCCATGAAACGCATCGTCAACGTCGCCCTGGCCGGCTTTGCCGCAGCGGCGCTCGCAGTCAACCTGGGCGGGATAAGCCCGGCTTTCGCGCAAATGAAGGACAAGGAAAAAACCGTCACCGTCGGTGGCGCTCCGATGTACCCATCGAAGAACATCGTGCAGAACGCGGTGAACTCGAAGGATCACACGACTCTGGTTGCCGCCGTGAAGGCCGCTGGCCTTGTCGACACGCTGCAATCTAGCGGTCCATTCACGGTGTTCGCGCCGACAAACGACGCCTTCGCCAAGTTGCCGGCCGGCACGGTCGACACCCTGCTGAAGCCAGAAAACAAGAAGACGCTCACCAACGTGCTCACCTATCACGTCGTGCCTGGCCGTCTGACGGCGAAGGACTTGATGGAAAAGATCAGGGCCGGCAACGGCAAGGCCATGCTCAAGACCGTCGAAGGCGCCGATCTCACCTTCGCCGAAAAGGACGGCAAGCTCTGGATCTGGGACGCCAAGGGTGATTCCGCCCAGGTCACCATCCGCAACGTGATGCAGTCGAACGGCGTCATTCATGTGATCGATACCGTGCTGTTGCCGGGCTGATAGGTCCCCTGTGGTTCGGCAAAACGGCGAGGTCCTCTCCCTTTCCCCGGGGAGAGGACTTTCGTTCTGGTGAGACCATCGCTGAGGCGATCGGCCGCGGGCTGATTCAGCGAGGTATTTTCGTCTTCCGAAATGCGCCCATTAACCCTGCGCTAACCATAAAAGAGGCAAATATTGCCGGGGAAGGGGGTAACAGCCCACCAGATTCTCTACTCAGGCACCGTCAACGGTGTCCGCTTTCGATTTGATGACCTTTGTATTGTCTTCGCGTCCGCACCGCCCGGGGAATGGCGGTAGCGCATGAGCCAATGAGCGACATCACAGCCGCCCCGACGACCGGCGTCAGCGGCATCAAGTTACCAGGCCTCGGCGACATCGGCGCCTTCTTCAAGCGCGGCGACCTCGCGCTCGCAATTGGCGTGCTTACCATCCTGGTGGTGCTGATCCTCCCTCTGCCGCCGTTGCTGCTCGATCTGGCGCTGGCAATTTCGATCATCATCTCGGTGCTGATCCTGATGACGGCGCTGTTCATCCATACGCCGCTGGAATTCTCGTCGTTTCCGACCGTGCTGCTGATTGCGACCATGCTTCGGCTGGCGCTCAACCTCGCTTCAACACGGTTGATCCTCGCGCACGGCCATGAGGGAACCGACGCCGCGGGGCACGTCATCGAGGCCTTCGGCAATTTCGTGATGAGCGGCAATTTCGTAATCGGGATTATCGTGTTCGCGATCCTGGTGATCGTGAACTTCGTGGTCATCACCAAGGGTTCCGGCCGCATCGCGGAAGTGGCTGCCCGCTTCCACTTGGACGCTATGCCCGGCAAGCAAATGGCAATCGATGCCGATCTGTCGGCCGGTCTCATCGATGAGAAGGAAGCGCGTCGCCGTCGCCAGGTGCTGGAGGACGAAGGCGGTTTCTTCGGCGCCATGGACGGCGCCTCGAAGTTTGTACGCGGCGATGCCATCGCTGGCCTCTTGGTCGTTTTCATCAACGTCATCGGCGGAATGATCATTGGTATTGCCCAGCAAGGCCTGTCGTTTGCCGACGCGGCGCATTCCTATACGATCCTTACCGTCGGCGACGGCCTGGTAACCCAGGTGCCGGCGCTCATCGTTTCCACCGCCGCCGGCTTGCTGGTATCAAAAGCCGGCGTCACGGGTGCGGCCGACAAGGCGCTGCTCAAGCAACTTTCCGGTTATCCCAAGGCACTGGGCATGTCGGGCGCGGTCATGCTGGTGATGTCGCTGCTGCCTGGCATTCCGATAATCCCGTTCATGGCGCTCGGTACCGGCGCCGCGGCGCTCGCTTTCATCATCGACAAGCGCACGAAACTCACGGCCGCCGCGGAGGCCAAAAAAACCGAAGCCACGACAACGGCCAACGCCGCGGACGAACCGATCGCCACCGCACTCAAAATCGACGACCTGAAGGTCGAACTGGGTTATGCGTTGCTGCCGCTCGTCAACGCACCCGACGGAACCGACCGCCTGACCGAACAGATCAAGGCGCTGCGGCGTTCGCTGGCGGTCGAAATGGGCTTTGTAATGCCCGCCGTCCGCATTCTCGACAACGTGCAACTCGATGCCAATGCCTACGTGATCAAGATCAAGGAAGTGGAGGCCGGCAGCGGCAAGGTCTGGGCGGGTCAGTACATGGTCATGGATCCGGCCGGCGGCCAGGTGAAGCTTCCCGGTACCCACACCACCGAGCCGACGTTTGGATTGCCCGCAACGTGGGTCGACGGTTCGCTAAAGGAAGAAGCATCGATGAAAGGGTACACGGTGGTCGACGCCGCCACCGTGCTGTCCACGCATTTGACCGAACTGCTCAAGAGCAACATGGCGGAGCTGCTCTCCTATGGCGAGGTGCAGAAGCTCCTCAAGGAATTGCCAAAGGAGCAGGCCGATCTGGTCAAGGACTTGGTGCCGAGTCTCATCACCGTATCAGGCATTCAGCGCGTCTTGCAGATCTTGCTGGCGGAGCGCGTCTCGATCCGCGATCTTGCGACCATCCTCGAAGGCATTGCCGATGGAATTGCAGGTTCGCGGAATCCGGCGACGCTCACAGAACACGTACGCGCGCGATTGTCGCGCCAACTATGTGCCCAGTACACCGGCCAGGGTGGCTATTTGCCACTGATCGCGATGTCGGCCAAATGGGAACAGGCGTTCGCCGAGTCGTTGATCGGACAAGGCGACGAGCGGCAACTGGCGATGCAGCCATCGCGCCTGTCCGAATTTATCTCGCTGGTCCGCGAGCGCTTCGAGGAAGCCGCCCGCGAGGGCGAAGCGCCGGTCCTGGTAACCTCGTCGAACATTCGGCCATTCGTGCGCGGTATCGTCGAGCGCTTCCGGGCGCAGACGCCTGTCCTGTCGCAGAGCGAAATTCATCCCCGCGCGCGCCTCAAAACCGTGGGCAGTATCTAGCGACCTGCCCCGGCGCCCGACCGTCTTCCCGCCTCTTTTTTAGTGCAAATTCATCCCTATATAGAGCCTATTGTTCCTCGGCTCGCCGGGATCGTCTGGAGATTGTCATGAGTAAGTTCGATTACAGTGCGCCGGCGGAACTGTTTCCCTCGCGCAATCGTAAGATCGTCAGCAAAATCAAGTATCGCCGGTTCGACAAAGCGGCCGACGCGATCCGCTTTGCGATCGAAGAAATGCCCGAGCCGCTTTTGCTCGGTGCATATATGGAAATCGACGAGAAACGCCACGACCACAAGGCCATTCGCGCGCTCTATGAGGGCGAAGGCTATCCGCTCGTGAAGAAGGCAAGTTGATCAAAAAGGCGTTTGCGTTTTTACCTTGTCGCGCTCGCAGCAAACGCCCGGCCCAAGTGTCGGGCGTTTTCGTCAGAACCGGAGTATGATTCCGAATCAAAGCAAGACGTGGTCAGCCCGCTTCCTGGGCATCTGCTGAAGCCAATAAAGGGAGCACTGCCGTGATGCACAGGTTTTCCGTCGGCGCCAATGTCTACTATGAGCCCTCTTTCGGCGCACCCGCCGCCCCTGGTGAGTACAAGGTCGTGCGCCAGCTTCCGGTCGAGAGGGACAACCGGCTGTCCTACCGGATCAAAAGTGCCTCGGAATCGTTCGAGCGGATCGCCGAAGAGCACCAGCTCTCGCGCAGCGAGTAGGACGCGAGGGCGGCAGCCAGGCCTCGCAGCTGCCGGATCGCGATTCGGTATGGCCGCAACCCGCCTGCCTATGCCCTAAAGGGCGATTTTGACGCCTGTCCGGGCCATTTCACCCCGATTTCAACGTTCCGTGATGGGTCCTTGGGAACTCTCACGACGCACCTACGTTAGAGGGACGAAACGCGGGGTGAACCTTTTGTCGGGATGGGATGACCAAGGTGCAAGAGGCCCGGAGGACGTCATGAACTGGTCTATGTACACCGCAGACCGCACCACACACCTCAAGGTCGTGGTGGTTGGCCTTGCCGCTGCGCTGATGATCGCCGTGATTGGCATCTCGGCGCGCGAACTCAATCTCGGTACGGATATCATGACCGCGCAAAACCCCAGCGTCATCAAGGCCGGTGGTCCGGTCGTATTCACCGATCGCAACGGTCCAACCGTCCGTTGAGCCATTGACAGGATTATGCTTCCCGGCGCGCCGCATTTGCGGCGCGTTTTTTTCTGAAGTAGTCGAATCGACGAAAATTGCCGACAAGTGGCCGACATGAGCCATCGTTCGCTCCAATTAGGTGTGGTTTGCCTGCTCGCCACGGGCATGCTGATGGCCGCGCCAGTTGCGCGCGCACAGCCTGCGGCCGCGATCACCGACTATCGGGCCAAGCTTGCGCAATACCAGGCCGCGCGCGGCACCTATGAAGCCGAAGCCTCGGCTTACTGGGATGCGGTCGCGGAGAAACGGCGCGCGCGCAACGCGAAACGCCGCGAACATTTGCCGACCGGCCTCGACGATTATGTTCTGACCCAGCCACCGGTCTATTCGGGCCCCACCCGGCCGATTGATCCTCATGCACCTGCGCAGCCGCCACCCGAGCGTTCAGAGATTCCCGTGGTGGCCGATTTCCTCAAGAACGCTGCGGAGCAATTCGGCTTCGTGCCGGACCGTCCGACAAATGACGTCGACTTCAAGCGCGCCTACGCAAAGACAGCGCTCGCAGCCGGGCTGACCCGCGAGCAGATTGTCGGCGTCTATGTGTTCGAGACCGGCGGCAACGGTTCCTATGATTCTCAGGCCGGCCTTGTGCCCTATCGGGCGGGAGCACGCGCCATTTCACCAGCCGTTGGCTACAACCAGTTGCTCAGCACCAATACGGTGTCGCTCTTTGCCGCAGACGGCAGTCGCTATCTCCTCGCCCTTCGGCAGAGGGCGAAGGGACTGACTGGCCCGGCGAAACTGGCAATGGAGCGCAAAATCGAGGGCCTCAAACGCATGATCGCCTACAGCCGTTCGGTTCCAAACCGTTGGAGCGAACACGACCGTCTGGCCAAAACAACATTGGGCGGATTTGGTATCCACGCGGCTGTGCTGGATATCGATCTCGGCCCCCTGTTACAGGTGCAAAAGCTGACGGACTCGGTCCGATTTGCGCGCGCCAAGGGTTATACGGCGCCACTGACTGCCGCCGAGCTTGAGTTGATGAATCTGACCGGCGACGGCAACGGCTTCGACATGGTGACGATGCCGCAGACACTGCGCGCGCGTGTACCCACTGCAAATTTCTTCCAGCAGCAAGGCTATGAGCGCAATCCGGTGGCCCGACGCACCGGTGTGGTGGCTAATCTCATTGCCGACATCGAAAGCAAAATGAGCCGCGGTGCGCAGTCGCAAGGCGCGCGCGATCTGGCGGCGGCGTTTTAAGAGGTCGCGGGATAGACGCCGCGGTTACCGCTGATCTCCGGCGATCTCCTCGACCAGATCGACCACACGGCGGCGCAGCTTCGAGTCTTTGATATTCGTGAAGGCCTTGGTCAACGCGAGCCCGTCAGAGCTGGACAGGAATTCGGAAACGTAATCGGCAACCGGGGCCTTCGAAGATCCATCCTCGCCCAGCTTCGCAGGCCCAGAGACACCCTCAAAAAAGAAAGAAACCGGAACCTTCAGGATCTGGGAGATGTGCTGCAGCCGGCTGGCGCCAATCCGGTTGGTTCCCTTTTCGTATTTCTGCACCTGCTGGAAAGTCAGCCCCAGCCTTTCGCCGAGCTTCTCCTGACTCATTCCCAGCATCAGCCGGCGCATGCGCACACGGGAACCGACGTATTTGTCCGTGGGATTAGGAGACTTTTTTGCCATCATCATCATTGGATCAGCCGCAACGTGAGGTTGGGACGAAGATGTCCGGGTCCGAAATGGCGAAACAAGGAATAGTTGCGCCGAAGCAAAGTACATCGCAGCCTCGTAGTTCTGTCATTAAAGCGCGACGGCGGTTTTATTAGATGGAATCTAACAATAAATATTTGCGTTTTGACGCAGCTTGGCCGCGTGTACCGTGAGGATAGAGCAGCGACGCTCGGCGGGACGGAATGAACGGTAATGGACCAGACAATAGGCGTGCTGATCGCTCTTGCCTCGAGCTGCCTGGGCGGATCGGCAGCCGCCGTTACGCGCTATCTTGTCGCCAATGCCGATCCGCTGACGCTCGCGCTTTTGCGGTGGGGCATCGGGTTTCTTGTCGTACTGCCCGTCACGCTATTGCTGCGGTCAAAAATGCCGCCGCGCGCCGACTGGCTTGCCGTTTCGGTACTCGGCATCTGCTTTTTCGGACTGTTTTTTGTGCTCTATAACGTGGCCGTCGCCTACACGACCGCCGCGCGCGCAAGCCTCGCACTTTCAACACTCCCGCTCCAAACGATGGTCGTTGCCGCGCTCCTTCGCATCGAGCTGTTGACGATGCGCAAGTCGCTCGGCGTCGCCATTGCGATGCTCGGCGTCTTTGCGGCACTGGCGTCGGGCCTGGGAACGGCGCCCAAAGGCGCCTGGCGTGGCGAATTGATCATGACCGGCGCGGTTCTATGCATGGCATTTTACAACGTATGGTCACGACGATTTATCCAGCGTTCCAGCGCGCTCGGTTTTCTGTGCATAGGAATGGGGGCTGGGGCGGCAGTGCTTTTTGCAGTTGATGCTTTGACCGGACGTGTAGCCGTGCTTGCAAATTTCGGCGCGCCCGAATGGATTGCCGGAATCTATCTCGGCGTATTCGGAGGCGCGCTGGCCTTCATCCTTTGGGTCTTGGCGCTGCAGCGCACGACCCCGACGCTGGTCGCAAATACGATGACGGTCAACCCGATCGCCGCCGGATTGCTGGCCACTCAGCTGGTCGGCGAGCCGATAACGCTCAATCTGGTGGCCGGCCTGATTGCGGTTTTCGCCGGTATCTGGATCGCAACAACCGATCCGTCACAACGCAAAACGGCGCCGTCGCCGGCGCCGCAATAGGTTGCGAAGTACGCTATTAGGCCGGCGCGCCGCCGGCGTTGAAGCGCATCGCGGCGATCCGATCGAGTTCGGCCTGTTCGCGTGCATTCTCCTCGGCCTTTTCGCGCTGCTGATCGCGCTCATCGAGCATCTCGACCTTCTTGAGCTCCTCGAAGGCCTCGCCCAAGGCGGCCTTGGCATCCTCGAGCTGCACACGCAACTCGTCGGTCGAGTGCTTGAGGTTCTCGCGGCGTGAAGTGGCCGCCTTGGCATAGGTCGGATAGGCGAAGTGAGCCGGATCGTGGATGCCAGCGCGCTCTTGCTCGACCTTGATCTCGCGTTCGAGCTCTCCGGCAATACGATCGAACTCGGCGATCATCGCCTCAATCTGGGCGACCTTGCGCCGCTTCTCGTCAACCTGAAACTTTTTCAGACGGATAAGGGTTTCGCGTGACTTCATCGACTAGATACTCCCCGAAGTCCCGAATTCGCGGCCGCGGCTGGGCTCCCGCCGGGGCCGCGTCCCTACATTCTGGACCGTTCGGGCGACTGTGACCCAATAACGTTAGTTTTGTGTTTCTTCGCCCCGGAGAATTCGCTCCAGCCGCTGGTAGCCCTCCGCCATAGTCATTGACTCTTCCTTAAGTTGGGACAGAAACGCCTCCAGCGGCTTGTGCAGGGCGATGGCCTCATCGACGTCCGAACTGGAGCCAGTCCGGTACGCCCCAAGCCTGATCAGCTCCTCCATGTCGGCATAAGTCGCCATGACCTGACGGGCTCGGTTGATGGAGGGAAGGTAAAACGGGTCGGCCGCGCGCGGCATGGTTCGAGAGATCGACTTGAGAATGTTGATAGCCGGGTAGCGCCCGCGCTCAGCGATTGCCCGCTCCATGACGATATGGCCATCGAGGATGCCCCTGACGGCATCGGCTACAGGCTCATTGTGGTCGTCGCCGTCCACCAGCACGCTGAAGATGCCGGTGATGGTACCCTGCTCGGTGCCGGGTCCGGCCCGCTCCAGCAGTCGCGGCAATTCGGTGAAGACCGTCGGCGTGTAACCTTTGGCGGTTGGCGGCTCGCCGGCGGACAGCCCGATCTCGCGCTGCGCCATCGCGAAGCGGGTCACCGAATCCATCAACACAAGCACATCTTTGCCAAGATCGCGGAAATATTCGGCGATGGCGAGCGTCAGATAGGCAGCCTGGCGGCGCATCAGCGCCGGCTCGTCGGAGGTGGAAACGACCACGACCGAGCGCGCAAGCCCGGCGGCACCGAGGTCGTCCTGCAAAAATTCCTGCACCTCGCGGCCACGCTCGCCGACCAGGCCGATCACCGAAATGTCGGCGGACACGTTGCGGGCGAGCATGGACAGGAGCACCGACTTACCGACGCCGCTCCCTGAGAAAATGCCCATCCGTTGGCCGCGGCAAACCGTGATGAATGTGTTGAGCGCGCGCACGCCAAGATCGAGCGGCTCACCGACGCGGCGCCGAGCATGCGCGGGGGGTGGCGAATTGCGATACGGATAGGGCGCAGGTCCCGGCGGCAGCGGCCCCTGCCCGTCGATAGGATCGGCTCGCGCGTTGACGACGCGCCCCAGCCAGCGCTCCGACGGACGAATGGTGCCGGCGGCGGTGGATACCACTGCGCGGCAGCCGCTGCGCACGCCATCAAGCGCTGCAAATGGCATCGCGAGCGCGTGACCACCCGAGAAGCCGACGACCTCGCATGGGATGGTCCTGGCTGCGCCCGTCTCGATGGTCAGGCGCGAGCCGACCGACATGGCATGGATCGGCCCAGCGACTTCCACCATTAGTCCCCGCACCGATACCACGCGGCCGTAGATTTCAACGCCGTCGATATCGACGATCTGTTCGGCGAGGGCCTTCATGGCGCTGGAGTCCGCAGATGGCGGCCATCGAGCCATATACTTGCCCTTAGGCTTACCGGCCCGGTGGCTCCATTAACTCGGTGTTTACCCGCGTCGTTAATCATTGGGTCATCGTCCACGGGACTAAGGCTTGTGAATCGCCCAGCCAGGACGGAACGGGCGAGTCGCCAGAGTCGGTTAGGTCCGACTCTTAAACTAGGACATGAGACTGGACGTGGCTAAAAAACCACTCTCGAGCAATATCTTACGCCGATTCGGGCTTGTCTGCCTACGGCACACTTGCATGGGAGAATCAGGTTTTGTTAACCATGGCCGGATAGTGTCGAATCGGTTTGTCCCACCGCGTTTTTTCACACTCGCCGCCTATGCGGCGCTGACCTGAAGCCCGGTTGCGGCGAGAAGGGGACTTAAATGCGCGTTTTACTCATTGAAGACGATAGCGCGACCGCACAATCCATCGAGCTGATGCTCAAATCCGAGAGTTTCAACGTCTACACGACGGATCTCGGCGAAGAGGGCGTCGATCTCGGCAAACTCTACGACTACGACATTATCCTGCTCGACCTGAACCTCCCCGACATGTCGGGCTTCGAGGTTCTGCGCTCCCTCCGCGTCTCAAAAGTTAAGACGCCGATTCTGATCCTCTCCGGCCTCGCCGGAATCGAAGACAAGGTCAAAGGCCTCGGCTTTGGCGCCGATGACTACATGACCAAACCTTTCCACAAGGACGAATTGATCGCCCGAATCCACGCGATCGTTCGCCGCTCGAAGGGCCACGCGCAGTCGGTCATCAATACCGGCGATCTCGTCGTCAATCTCGACACCAAGACGGTCGAGGTCGGGGGGCAGCGCGTGCATCTCACGGGCAAGGAATACCAGATGCTCGAGCTTCTCTCTTTGCGCAAAGGGACGACGCTCACCAAGGAGATGTTCCTCAACCATCTCTATGGCGGTATGGACGAGCCGGAGCTCAAGATCATCGACGTCTTCATCTGCAAGCTGCGCAAGAAACTCGCCAACGCCTCCTCCGGCAAGAACTACATCGAGACGGTTTGGGGCCGTGGCTATGTTCTGCGCGAGCCGACCGAGGCGGACGAGCGAATTCCGGCATAGCGCCAGCTTCAGGCTCTCTTCATCCAGACTTGAACCCCGCCGAAATGGCGGGGTTTTTTCTTGGGTTCGAAATTTTGCCGTCGCTACATGCCGAGGTAAGCCGCCTGAACCTGCTTGTTGTTTGCCAGCTCCGCACTGCTGCCGTGCATGATCACCTTGCCGCTCTCCAGCACATAGGCCCGCTGCACCAACGACAACGCGCGGCTCACATTTTGCTCGACCAGCAGGATCGCGGTGCCCATGGCGTGGATCTCCTGGATCTTCTCGAAGGTCACATCGGTCACCACCGGTGCAAGCCCCAGCGACGGTTCATCCAGCATCAGAAGGCGGGGTTTCAACATCAGACCGCGACCGACCGCGAGCATCTGCTGCTCGCCGCCGCTCATGGTGCCGGCGAGCTGCCTGCGGCGCTCGGCCAGCACGGGAAAGATGCCGAATACGAGATCGAGTGACCGGCTGCGCTCAGCCTTGGCCCGCGGCACGTAGGCCCCGATCTCAAGGTTTTCCTGCACGGTCATTTCGGGGAAAACCTGACGGCCCTCGGGGACGTGCGCAATCCCGAGTTCGGTAATTTTATATGGCGGCAACGACGCGATATCCGTTCCCAAAAAGCTGATCGTCCCGGACGTCAGGCGGACCAGCCCCGAAATCGCACGCAACGTTGTGCTTTTGCCCGCCCCGTTTGCGCCCAGCAGCCCGACGGCCTCGCCCTCCCCGATCTCGATGCTGACGTTGCCGACGGCGGGGACCGACCCGTAGCTGGCGCTCACTCCCGACAGCGACAACACCTAAGCCCCTCCCGGTGCCGGGGCATGGGCGTAGCCGGTGCCTAAGTAAGCGCGAATGACATCCTGGTTTGCGACGATGTCCTTGGGAGCGCCTTCGGCAATTTTCTGCCCGTGGTCGAGCACGACGATGTGACGGGCAACGGCCATGATGGCGCGCATGACATGCTCGACGATGACGATGGTCAGCCCGCGTTTCGACAATTTCCCGACCAGTGCGACCGCTTGATCGATCTCCGACGGATTCAGCCCGGCCATAACCTCATCAAGAAGCAGAAGCCTAGGCTGCGTTGCCAGCGCACGCGCCATTTCGAGCCGCCGCTGATCGATGGTCGTGAGATCGCGCGCCGCCGAGTGTTCCTTTGCCGACAGGCCGACGAAGTCGATCGCCTCACGAGCGATTTTTCGCGCAGCGTCGATGTGTTTGTCGCGCAGGAACGCCCCCGTCATCACGTTCGCCAGTACCGTCATTCCGCCAAACGGCTTGGCCACCTGAAATGTGCGGGCAAGCCCATATGCGCAAATGTCATATGGGCGCATGCCGACCATTTCCTGCCCGAAGGCCGACACCGACCCTGTGTCGGGCCGGAAGAACCCGGTGATGAGGTTGAAGCTTGTGGTTTTGCCTGCCCCGTTTGGCCCGATCAGCGCGACCGTCTCGCCTTCGTTGACCGAAAAGCTGACGTCCTGCACGGCGCGCAGGCCGCCGAATCGCTTGCTCAGATTGCGGATGACGAGTGCTTCAGCCATCGAGCACCGCCTTGACGGCACCGCCGCGCGCGCGCACCCGACTTTGGTAAGTTTCAGTAATGAAGCCCATGATGCCGGTCGGCCGCCACAGGATCACGGCCATCAGGATCAGGCTGTACACGGTTAGCTGCACGCCGCCGGTCGAACTGCCGAGCCAGCTTTGCAGCAGGGCCGACGACGCCTCCAGCAGAACCGTGCCGATCACTGGTCCCCACAGTGTTCCGACGCCGCCAACAATCGAGACGAGCGCGGCTTCGATCGAAACGCTGAAATTGAACGCGGTCGCCGGATCGATGAAGTAGATGTACTGCGTGTAGAACGTGCCGGCCAAGGCGGTGAGGAACGCGCTGAGCATGTAGATATCGCGTTTGACCCGCGGCGCATTCACGCCGATCGCTTCGGCTGCATCCTCGTCCTCGCCGATGGCAACGAGGTAGTAGCCCATCCACGACCGCTCGATCCGGTAGGTGATCGCCAGGCCGAGCGCCAGCAGGCCGAGCGCTACATAGTAATAGGCGGCCTTGGCTTCAAACTGCATCATCAGCGGAGAATTGCCGAGGTTAGGTATGGTTGTGCCCTCGGCGCCCCAAGCAAGGTCGCGAAATTTCAGAAAGATCAACATGAAAACCTGCGCCGTCGCAATCGTGGCAATCGCGAAATAGGGCCCGCGCAGACGGAAGCACAGCCAGCCGATCGGCAGGCTCGCGAGCGCGGCAACAACGCCACCGGCGATCATCCCGATCCAGGGCGAGATGCCGAAATCGATCTGCAGGATCGTCGAGGTATAGGCGCCGAGCCCGAAAAATGCGGCGTGCCCGAGCGAAAGCTGCTTGGCGTAGCCGCCGATCAGATTCCAGGCAACGCCGATGAAGGAAAACAACAGCACGCGGATGCAAATGTCGATGGCGAACGAATTCTTCACCACCAGAGGCAGCGCGAGAAGAATGACCACGAGCACGCCAAGCGAGAGCATGCCCCAATTGCGAAATCCCCCCATTAGCGCACCCTCCCGCCGGCCAGACCGCTCGGCCTCACGGCCAGCGTCAGGAGAAGCATCATGAAGACGACGATCAGCCCGGAGTCAGCGCCCACAAATTGAATACCGAGCGACTCCGCCACACCCATCATCAGGCTGGCGATGAGCGCGCCGACAACATTGCCCAAGGTGCCGAGAACGACCGCGACGAATGCCATGAGCACAAAAACCTGTCCGACCATCGGATAGGCGGGATAAAACGGCATCAGCAACGATCCTGCAGCGCCGGCAAGCGCCAGCGCGATGCCGAGCGCAACGCAAAATACGCGGTTGGGATTGATGCCCATCAGCATCGCGACCTCGGGTTTCTGCGCAGCCGCGCGCATCGCCTTGCCGAGGTCGGTGGCGTGCAGGAAAACCCAGAGAAGCCCGCTCAGCACCATCGCGAGCACGAAGGCGATCAGCTTCGCCACCGGAATATAGAGTCCGCCGAAATGCAGCGCCTCGTCCGAATACCATGTATGGACGGTGCGATAGTTCGCTGTCAGTAGCATCAGCGCCAGATTGAGGATCAGCAACGACAGCGCAAACGTCAGAAAGATCTGAGGCAAGTCGTTGAGCCCCAGAACCCGGCGGATCAGGAAATGCTGGATCAGTACGCCAACGACGAACAGAACCGGCATCGACACAATCAGTGAGACGATCGGATCGATGCCGAATTGCGTGGCCAGGAAGAAGCTGATGTACATCCCGATCATCACGAATTCGCCCTGGGCGAAATTGACGATCTTGATGACGCCGAAAATCAGCGTAACGCCGATGCTGACCAGCGCGTAAATTCCACCGATGAGCAGGCCGTTGATGACGGCCTGGGCCACTATTTCCAGCATCGCTCTATACGGCGCGTCAGGTTTTGATCAGCGGCGCGCGAGCGTCCGCCTTCGGAAAGACGCTTGCCAAATCGCCATTCTGCCACTGCACCCCGACCGGATAGCCGTAGATGTTCTTGCCATCAGGCCCGAACTTCACCTTACCGCCTGGGGCCATCGCTGCGTAACCCGACGAGACGTCGAGTGTCGCGAGAGCCTCACGTACTTTTTGCGGATCGGCAGACCCTGCCCGTTCAAGCGCATCGGCGATCATGAACGTCTGCGCGACCAGGCCGCCAGCATATTCGAAGAGAAAATCACCGGTTCGCTTCTTGTATTCGACGTTCACTTTCTGCGCGTTGGCATCCATGTCGTGGTTCCAGTGTGCCACGCCTTGCAGGCCTTCCGCGAGTTTGCCGACGTTCTTGTAGAAATCGGGAATGACGAAGCCGCCGGAGCCGCCGTTGATCGCGATATTGAGGCCGACCTGCTTGACCGTGCGGACGATCAGGATGAGGTCGTTCAGATATGACACCGAGAACAGCGCGTTGGCGCCGGAAGCCTTAACCTTGTTGATGAGTGGACCTGCGTCGGCGAAGCCCGCTGAATATGGCTCGAACATCACGATCTCAACGCCCTCGGCGGGCGCAAGCTCTTTCAAGCCGTTGGACGTCGAAGTACCGAACGCCGTGTTTTCGAAGATCACCGCCACCTTCGGGCTGTCGCCCACCAATTTCGACATTTGCAGCTGCGCCTTGGCGAATTGCGAAGCGCGCGCGAACGGGGTGAAGGTATAGCTACGGCCCTTGTTGAGTTGATCGGAGCTCGAGCCAGTCAGCAGTGGCATCTTCGCGCGCTCGGCGACTTCGCTCGCGATGAGCGTAAAGGCGCTGGCAAAGCAGCCGTGTATGGCGGACAACTTGTTGCCCGAGATCAGGCGATCCGTTTCCGTGCGGGTGACGGTCGTATCACTTTGAATATCCGAGATGATCAAGTTCATCTTGGCGCCGCCTAGGGACTTGATGCCGCCGGCCTCATTGACCATTTCAACCGCAAGCTTCGCCGCGGCGACAATGCCGACGCCGATTTGCGCCATGCTGCCGGTGACGGGATAGAGCCCGCCGATATTCACGGGGTCGGCTGCCCAACCCCTGAGCGGGTATGCACCGAACGCACCGGCGGCCATCGCGCCGGCGGCGGTTTTGAGGAATTTTCTACGGCTTTGGCGCTTGAGTGTTGTCTGACGCTGGGATCGTTTCATTGTTTCCCCCTGCTAGGCCAACGTGGCGGATTTTTTTGGGCCCCTGGACCCGAAAGCCTATTGCATTGAAGCATCCCGATCCAGCCGGGAGGGTGCCGGCCCTATGCCGCCCGCTCGACGCGCATATCGATCTCGCTGCGGAGCAGCACAAAATCAATAGGTTTCGTAAAAAGTGCATCGGCGCCGCTCTGCAATGCCTTGCGCTTGGTATCCTCATCGCCATAGGCAGTGATCATGATAACCGGCACGTCGGGACGAGCCGCCTTGGCCTTTGGCAACAGTTCGAGCCCCGTCATCCCCGGCATATTGATGTCCGACAGGATCAGGATAAGCGAGGTGTTGCGCGCGTCGCTGATACATTGGAGGGCGGCAGGAGCCGATTGCGCAAACTCCATATTGAAACGGCCTGCGCGAAGGTCACGCCGGAACTGTTGGCGAAACAGCATCTCGACGTCAGGCTCATCATCGACCACGAGAATAAGGACGTTCACGTTTCAAGCTCCTGATTTGGCAAGAGATGCCGCCGCGCGGGGAAGAATGATTCTGAATTCTGTAAATTCGCCGGGCCGCGTATCGACCTCGATTGAGCCAGCATGCTGTTTGACGATGATATCGTGACTGATTGACAGGCCAAGCCCCGTCCCCTCTCCGGCGGGTTTGGTTGTGAAAAACGGATTGAACATCTTGTCTTTGACGTCGGGTGGAATACCCGTGCCATTGTCACGAATCCTGATCTCTACGCGATCGCCGAGATCCTTTGTGGCCGCAGCCAGAGTGGGTTCGTAGCCGTCTGCGCCAGATTGCCCCTTCCGTTTCGTCGCCGCATAGAAACCATTTGAAATCAGATTGAGCAGCACACGCGTAATTTCCTGAGGAAACACATCGACTTCGCCGGCTGCAGGATCGAACGAACGTTCAAGCGTGATATTGAACCCCTGCTTTTCTGCACGGGCACCGTGATAGGCAAGGTTGAGGCTCTCTTCGACCACAGCGTTGATTTCAACAGGCCGGTGATCGCCTGAGCCCGAACGCGAGTGCAGCAGCATGTTCTTGACGATCGAATCGGCACGCTTGCCATGCTGAACGACCTTTTCGAGATTGCCCCGCAGCGTATCGGTCAGTTCGGTAATCTCGGCGCGCGTCTTCTTGTCGATCGATATGCCGCCCAAGGTTTCCTGCAATTCGTCGATCAGTTCGGCGGAAATCCCCGAAAAATTATTGACGAAATTGAGCGGATTCTTGATCTCGTGCGCGATGCCCGCGGTCAGCTGGCCGAGTGAGGCAAGTTTTTCCGTTTGCACGAGACGGTCCTGTGCGGTTCGCAAATTCTCCAGCGATGCAGCCAGTTCGCGTGTTCGCGTCTCGACGCTATTGAAGAGACGAACATTCTCGATTGCAATCACCGCCTGGTCGGCGAATGTCTCAACCAGCTCGACCTGTTTGTCGGTGAATGGGCGCACGGCTTTGCGTTGGAGCAGGATGACCCCGATAGGCGTCCCTTCGCGCAGCAGCGGGACGCCCAGCATCGTATGAACGCCCCCGATGCTTGCCGCCTCCGTCATCTTGTATTCCGGATCGGCCAAGACATCAGGGATGTGAATGGTCGCACCGCGCATTACAGCGCGGCCGACAATCGAACCTTGTCCTGCCGCGATCGGATGGGTGCTCATATAGGCCTGCATTTCGGCTGTGAAGCCGTATGATGCGGCCTGCCGAAAAACACCATCCATTTCGCGATTGATGGAAGCCATGTCCGCTTCGCACAGCCGCGATGCAGACTCCACGAGCGTATCGAGCACCGTTTGCAAATCAAATGTCGAGCGGCTGATGACCTTGAGTACGTCGGCAGTAGCGGTCTGCCGCTGGAGAGATTCGCGCAACTCGTTCAGCAAGCGGACATTCTCGATCGCAATAACGGCCTGGGCGCCGAAATTTGTCACGAGCTCAATCTGCTTTTCTGTGAAAGGGCGAACTTCCTGACGGTAGATGACGATCGCACCGATCAGTTTGTTCTCCTTCAGCATCGGTACTGCGACAAGAGACCGCGCACCACCAAGTCTGGCCGGCGAGCCGGGACTGGGCTCCGCCGCCTCGTCGGCGGTATAGACGGCACTCCCGACTTGCAGGAGGCGATCAAGCGGTGATCCGGCCGGTGGCTCAAACGCGCCGCGCTGCTGGTAGAAATCAGCAAGCACCGCCGGAACTCCCACTGAAGCCGCTGGAGGATGAAATGCACCGTTTTCGTACCGGAACAGCACACCGAACTTGGCCTCACATATGCGGATGGCATTTTCGAGCATTGCGCTGAACACCGGCTCAAGTTCGCCAGGCGAAGCGCTGATGACCTTGAGCACCTCCGCGGTAGCAGTCTGCTGCTGAAGCGATTCTGACAGATCGCGCGTACGGGTCTGCACCTCGTCGAACAACCGCACGTTCTCGATTGCGATGACCGCCTGATCAGCGAAGGTGGTGACGAGTTCGATCTGCTTGTCGGTATACGGCTTAACACTTGTGCGTAAGAGGCCAATGACACCGACTGGTACGCCATCGCGCAGCAGCGGTACCCCCAGCATCGATCGATGTTTGCCCGTGCGGGCGTATTCATGCGCGGTGTATTCCGGATCTGCGAGACAGTCGGGGATGTGCACGACACGGCGCTCGACCGCTGTGCGGCCAATGACGGTACCGCGGTCGACGCTGATCGGATGCTCGTAAAGATACTTGATGTAATCCGCCTTGGCGTTGTTGGAGCCCGCCAGGTGATATTTGCTGTCGTGCAATCTGAAAAAGAGGGCATATTCCGACTCGCACAAACGTCCCGCCGTTTCGAGGATTGCATCCAGAACGGGCTGAATATTGGTCGGCGACCGCGAGATTACCCGCAGCACATCCGAAGTGGCCGTCTGCTGTTGCAGCGACTCCGTTAGATCGTCGGTTCGATTTTGCAGCTCGCCGAAAAGCCGCGTATTTTCGATGGCAATCACGGCCTGATCGGCAAACGTAGTCGCAAGCTCGATCTGTTTCTCGGTAAATGCTTGCGGCACTGTCTTCGCTATGAAGAATACGCCCGCGATATTCCCCGCGCGCAGGAGCGGGACGCCCAACGCGGCCCGATAGCCGCCGATCTTTTGCGCTTCGCCCCAGGTATATTCAGGGTCCGCGAGAACGTCGTGAATGTGAATCAAACTACCCTCTTTCGCGGTTCGCCCAACAACGCTGCCTCGATCAACCGGGATCTTTTTGTTTATAAAAAACTTTCTGATTTGCTCGTGCACTTCCGTTTCGTGACCGTAGCTTGCGCGCCAGCGCAAAATTTCTCCGTCACACTCGAACAACCAGGCGTGGTCTGAATCACAAAGTCGTGTTGCGGATTCGACGAGCGTGTTGAGCACCGTCTGCAGATCAAAAGTCGACCTGCTGATGACCTTGAGCACGTCGGCGGTGGCCGTCTGCTGCTGCAGCGACTCGCGCAGCTCGTTGAGCAGCCGCGTATTCTCAAGGGCGATAACCGCCTGTGCGGCGAAATTCGAAACCAGTTCAATCTGCTTGTCGCTGAATGCGAGTACCTCCTGCCGGTAAATACTGATGACGCCGAGCAACTCGTCCTCTTTGAGCATCGGCACCGACACGATCGTCCGGTAGCCGCCAAGATCTGCACCGGCAACCACGAAAGGATCGCCCTGGCGGTATGCTTCGCGCTTTGTGCTATCGAGTATCTGGGCCACTTGCTTCGTCTTGGCGGCGCGGCCGAGAGTGGTGCCCGAAGCCGGCTCGATCAGGCGGTTTTTGCGGTCTTCAATGAATGCCGGCGGCGCATTGTGAAATGCCGCCGCGCGAAACGCATTTCCTTCGCGCAAATAGAGGGTGCCAAACTTCGCTCCGCAAAGGCGCGTCGCGTTCGCCAATATCGTCCGGAAAACAGGGTCAAGCGCGCCCGCCGAGCTGCTGATGATTTTGAGCACTTCGGCGGTTGCAGCCTGCTGCTCCAGCGCCTCCTCCAGCCCGCGCTTCAGGTGGTCAATTGTATTTTCGGAATCCTTGTCGGAGCGCTCTCGCTGGCGAGAAGATGGCGGTTTTTTGCGCAAAGCAGGGTCCCGCAGCGTGAGGCGCCGCGGTGTTTTTTTCTTTATCGCTTTTCGCAGTTTCATCGCCCTCCCCCGAGGCCATGACCACGCCGGAACCGGTTTATAGCTTAAATCATTGCACTGGAGGGAATGGGGCTTTGCTCCGGATCAGCGTTGCGGCTTGAGCTGGACGATCTTCCAGCCGCGCTTGCCGATCTCGTTTGCCGCCATCGGCGTCACTGCTCCGGTCGTGGCGAGTACAGGAGTAGCGCCCGGGTGTGTCCGGTGTATTTCAGTGGTCACGGCAATGAAGGTCCGTTGCTGGACTTCCGTCCATGCGATGTCGTCGACCGTAAACGCCGCAATAATACTGCCATTCCGGGCAACGTTGATGGGCTGCCCGCCGAATGTGATAAATGAAACGATACCGCCCAGTTCGTTGCTGCGCGCTGCAAGGATTTGCGCACGGCGACGCTGATAAAATGCCACGTTACGCGACCTGGCCTCCGCCGCGTGTTCGACGAAAGCGGTGGTATTCTGCGCATTGAGCTGTTTGAGCGCGCGCGCCATGATCAGCAGGTCGGCGGGCGTATAATTCCGGTTTTCGTCCAGGCGGTTCACGATGTCCTCGGGAACACCGAGCGACAACAGAATGGCGCGTACCTCTGCAATGAGTTGCGCAGCCGTCTTGTCGCGCAGACTGTCCTTTGCAGTGCTGACTGTCGTGACAGAGGAGACGGCGATCCCGACTCCGCCGGGGACAGCGGCCAATCCGGCCCTGACCGGCAAACTGCCGCCCGCCATGGCCCCTGCCATTTCCTTCAGTCGCTGACGCAATGGTGGAAAATCGGTGTAGGGATCAACATCCAGTGAAACCGCGAGCTCGCGCTGCGCGTCGCTCACTCCAAGCAAGCTATCCATCACCTCGTCGCGGTCGGCGCGACTGTTCGATAGCCCCGCGCCCACGCGGTCAAACATATTGCCAATGCCGCTGAGCGAGCGCTGGACCGTGTCGGCGGGGTTGGTGACCAGGTCAGCACCGAATTTTATCGGGCCCAGTGCGGCTCGCCCGAATGCCTTACCGAATTCGTTGGACTGAGACATTTTTTCAATCGCGGCGACGGCATCGAGTTCGTGCAGCCGCAGCTTCGCAAACTCAACGCCGTCAAAAGCGAATTTGCCATAGGGGGTATCGACATCGAAAATGCGCATCACGCCGTCGCTGCGCACCATTGGCTTGACCGTGTAGTTTGCCCCGGTAACCGCCTTGCCAAGAAATTTCTCAGCTGGCTCCGGTTTGGGCAGTTCGAGTGCGCTAACGGTGGATAGAGCGACTGCGACCAGAGGCGCGGCGGCCAACAGAGGAACAATGAATCGACTCCATTTGCCTTGCGCCTGACGCGGCGGCGGCCCCGCCTCCTCAGCCAAAAGCGTGGTGAAACAAACCCGCTGCATACCTAACCCCCCATACGCGCCAAAACGCGGCATCTGAACTCTAGCATTTTTTGCCCTGGAAAATGCAACGCCATCACGCGAACACGCGCCTTTCCTGCGGTGCCGGCCGCAGAAGACGCATCTGCTCAGCTTTGGGAAGGCCGCATCAGTTGGGTGATGACGTCTTTGAGGGTCGTCAGGTTGAATGGCTTGGTCATGAAAAAATTTGCGCCGGCCGCAATTGCGGCTTCGGCGTGTTGCGGCTCGGAGCTTGCCGACATGATCACGACCGGCACGCTGCGAATTTTCGGATCAGCGCGAATAGCGCGCGCCAGTTCGAGACCGTTCATTCCCGGCATTTCACGGTCGGTTACCACGAACAGGTATGGCTTCTCGCGCAGTTTTTGCAGAGCTGTTGGCCCGTCATGAACCTGGTCCACATTTGTGAAGCCACATTTACGCAACATACCATCCACGATGCGAGTCATCGTGTTCAGGTCGTCGACAACCAGCACCGGATCGACATAGTCGACCAATGTAAGAATCCCTCTTCGGGCCATGCTCGCGAAAAGGCGAGCCCCCACACGCGAACGTTGAACCGGCCGCGCAAGCCCTGCAGGCTCAATTTACACGATTCGCGATATCAAGACGGTCCGGGACGGTACGAAGGCCGTAAAATTTTTTTTATGTTGGCGCAATAAGGCGGAGAATCTTACGCTTTTGCGGCCGCAAGACGGATCACGTTGTCGGCGCCCCGGGTGGAATGCTGACTGTTAAGAACATACAGGCCGCGTTTGTCGGCGAGCGGTTTGAACCCCTCGGTGAGGCCAATGACAGTCTCCGCGGCCCCGAGCACCAGAAACCCGTCTTCGGGCATCTGCCGGGCGATCCGGTTGAGGACGGCGATCTTGTTCTCCTGGTCGAAATAGATCAGCACGTTGCGGCAGAAGACGATATCGAAATTGCCCAACACGGAAAAATCGTTAAGCAGGTTAAGCGGGCGGAATTGAACCATGCTGCGCAGTTCGGGCGCCAGTCGCCATGTTTCGCCGACCTGATCGAAAAATTTCACCAGTAACTGCACGGGCAATCCACGTTGGACTTCGAACTGGCTGTAAATGCCGGCTTTGGCTTTTTCCAGCACGTCGGACGACAGATCGGTGGCAACAATATCGATGCGATATCCCGCGATCGCCGCGCCCATACTTTTGATCGCCATCGCCAACGAATAGGGCTCTTGCCCGGTCGAGGCCGCTGTACACCAAATACGAATGCGTTTTTCCCGTGCGCGCGCAGCAATCAAGGTCGGCATAATCGTGTCGCGGAAATGATCGAACGGTATCTTGTCACGGAAGAAAAAGGTTTCGTTGGTTGTCATCGCTTCGACCACCTCGGCGCTGAGTGGCACGGGTGTCCGACTTTTTAACCGATCGATCAATTCCTCGAGCGTGCTCATGCCATTTCGACGTGCAACAGGCAGCAGCCGGCTCTCGGCCAGATATTGCTTCTCGACCGCCAGCACGAGACCGGAGCGGTCGCGCAGGAATTTGCGCAAATAGTCGAAGTCCTGCGGGGTCACGAACGCTCCCCGGTGAACAGCCGCGTAAGCTTCCCTGCGATCTCCGGCAGCGGCAGGACGGCAGAACACAGCCCGGCGTTCGTAACCTGACCAGGCATACCCCAAACGACGCTGGTCGCCTCGTCCTGCGCGAACACGTGGCCTCCGGCGGCAACAACCTTTCTGGCGCCGGCGAGACCATCTGCGCCCATGCCGGTAAGCACCAAAGCCAGTACCTTGCTGCCCCAGACCTCAGCGGCGGAAGCGAACATCGGGTCCACCGCCGGCTTGCAGAAGTTCACCAGAGGGCCGTCCTCGAGCGAGATGACCGCCGTGCCATCGCGACGGGAGACTTTCATGTGCCTGCCGCCCGGGGCGAGGTAAACAGATCCAGCACTGATCTCTTCGCCATCCATCGCCTCATGCACGGAGCACTTTCCGATCCGCGCGAGATGCTCGGCAAGGACGGCCGTGAAGGTCGGCGGCATATGTTGGGTGATCAGGACAGGCGCACGTTGAATGATGGCACCGATCTCCGCGACCAGGACATTGAGCGCCTGGGGTCCGCCGGTCGACGAACCGACCAGCAACACGCGCGGGGATACGGTTGGCATCGGCCGCAGCGTGATCGGGGGCGGAGCGGCGACCTCCTCGACCAGCTGGGGCACAATTGACGGCGCTGACTTTGTCTCAAGTGGCGCGCGTGCCGGCGAGGCAATCGAACGCAGGCGCTTCGCGCGCAGGCCGAGTTGCCGAATCTTTTCGATCAGGTCGCGACGAAAGGCGGTGGAGGCGCTGACCTCGCGATTGCTTCCCGGCTTTGGAATGTAGTCTGCTGCCCCAAGGGACAGAGCCCTCAAGCTGATCTCGGCATTTCGCCGCGTCAGCGTCGAAGCCATGATCACAACGAGATCGGGCTTTTTCTCAAGCAACAACGGAAGTGCCGCTATGCCGTCGAGGTCCGGCATGTCGACGTCAAGTACGACGACGTCGGGATCGACGCGCCCAAGTTGATCTACGGCCTCGCGCCCGGTGCGCAGCGTGGCAACGACGTCAAGATCGGGCTCGGATTCGACCCATCGAGCGAACAGCCCACGCACGACGACAGCGTCGTCGACGAGCATGACGCGGATACGCCGGGCGGCAGCGGAAGACGGTGGAGCAACGACTAAGTTCATGGACGCAACTGACTTTTCTGATCTTTGTGTTGTTGTGGTAGTGCGGCGATCAGATCAGCCCGACTTCCTGGAACTTGGCCTCCACGATCTCTTTGTCGAATGGCTTCATGATGTATTCGTTGGCACCGGCATGGAGCGCGCGCGCGATATGCGCGACGTCATTTTCCGTGGTGCAAAACACCACTTTCGGGCCATCCCCGCCCGGTAGCCGGCGCAGCGAGCGCAGGAAGTCATAGCCATCCATCTTTGGCATGTTCCAGTCGAGCAGAACCGCTTCCGGCAACTGCTTGCGGCAGGCTTCGAGGGCCTGTTCGCCGTCCTCGGCTTCCACGATCTGAAAGTCGAGTCCTTCGAGGATTCGCCGCGCCACCTTGCGAATGACGCTGGAGTCGTCAACTACCAAACACGTTTTCATCGTACAGCCTCGTTGTGTTTACGCTCAAATCCCATTCCTTCAGCATCCAGACCGCATCACGCCGCGGCCGCCTTCACTGCGATGTCGAGCACGCGGTCGACATCGAGCACCATCAAAAGCTGTCCATCGAGCCGATAGATCCCGGTCGACACGCTCGCCAGCCGCGGATCGAGATTGCTCGGATTTGGCTCGCACGCCATGTCGTCAAGCTTGAGCACCTCACCCACGTTGTCGATCAGCAATCCGTAGGATTCGCCCCGCGATTCCACCCCGACTGCCATCGGCGAGCCGCCACCCTCCTGGTCCCCCAGCCCTAACCGGCGGCGCATGTTGATCAAGGTGACGATACGGCCGCGCAGATTCAGGACTCCGGCGATTTCGGCCGGCGCCAGCGGCACCGTTGTCAATCGTTCAGGAGCAAAAACGTCCTGCACGCGCAGGATCGGCAAACCGAATAGCTGACCGCCGATCACGGCGGTCACATATTCGCGCAGGTTTTGGTCAGCGGTTTCACTCATGGTCCATCCGTTATGCCGCCCGACCGACTTCGGTCTGCTCTTTAAGTGCCGCGATCAGTCCCTGCCGGTCGAACTTGGCGACATAGTCGTGGAAACCGACGTGGCGGCCACGCTCGATCGCCTCGGCAGAAACGACAGACGACAGGGCGATGACCGGCAGTTCCGCGGTTCGGGGATCGGCTCGCAGGGATTCGGCCAACTGGAAGCCGCTCATGTCCGGCATCTCGATGTCGGTGATGATGACATCAAAAAGGCGACCGTCCCGGAGCAAGGCCAGCGCGTCGAGTGCTGAACCCGCTGTAGTGACCAGGTAGCCTGCAGCCTGCAATACCGGGGTGAGCATATTGAGGAAGAAGGGCGAGTCGTCGACTAACAGCACCGTGTGCGCGCGATGCTGCAGCGGTTGTTCCTTGCGCCGAAACCAGTCTTCGAATGCCAACGGGAGGAAGTGCCCAACGTCGATGATCTCGGTCGCATGACCTCGTACAATGGCCGAGCCGAGCACACCGGCGTTGTCACTACCGACCTGGATGTGCAGGTTATCGTCGACAATGTCGACAATCTCGTCGACGACAAGCGCCATGGAGCGGCTGCCGTCCGAGAAGACCAGCAATGGCTGCGCGCCCTCGCCCTTCACGCGTACGTTCTCGCTCATGGTGATGAGCGGCATCAAATGGCCTCGGTACTGAACCATGTGGCGACCATTTGACAGTTCGATTTTCTGCGCGTCGATCTCCTCAAGCCGGGTGATAAGTGACAATGGAACCGCCTTGGGCTGCGTCGATCCGGCGCGGAACACCAGCAACGACGTGCTGGTTTCGTCGGCGGAGGTGGTCGCGTTATCAGCCGTCTCCCCCGCGCCGAATTGCGATGCATCCGTGCTGCCGAATGCCTGCGCAACTCCGTTCGGATCGATGATCATAATCACCGAACCGTCGCCAAGGATCGTGTTTCCGGAGAACATTGCGATGTGACGCAGCTTGCTCGACATCGGTTTCACGACAATTTCCTCTGTGTGAAACACGCCGTCGACAACGACACCGAAAATCTGGCTCCCGACCTGGGTAACGACGATAAAGCCCCCGCTGATATCACCAGCGTCCTTCTCAAGACCGAGCAAGTGGCTCAGGCCAACGAGTGGCAAAAGCTTGTCGCGTAGCCGCAACACGCTGGTGTCCTTGATGCGTTCAATTCGGTGTTCGCTGCCGCGCCGCGCGCGTACCAGTTCTATGACCGACAGCTGCGGGATCGCGAAACGGTGGCCGGCAGCTTCGACAATCAGTGCCGCGACAATTGCAAGTGTGAGGGGAATCTTGATTGTGAAGCTCAATCCGGCGCCGGCTACCGATTTCACGTCAATGGCGCCGCCAATCTGATCGATGTTGTTACGTACGACGTCCATGCCGACACCGCGGCCTGAAACGTTGGTGATTTTCGTGGCCGTGGAGAATCCGGGCGCAAAAATGAATTTGTGAATCTGCGCTTCCGTCAGCTTTTCAGCTTCGGCCTCAGAGACCAGGCCTTGCGCGACCGCTTTGGCCTTGATGCGGGCAGTATCGAGTCCGCGTCCATCGTCGGCGACTTGAATAATGATGTAGCCGCCTTCGTGATAAGCCGAAAGCCGGATTTGTCCCTGCTCCGGTTTTCCCGCCGCACGCCGCTGCTCGGGAGTCTCAAGTCCGTGATCTGCAGAGTTACGCACCATGTGCGTAAGCGGATCTTTGATGAGATCAAGCACCTGACGATCGAGCTCGGTCTCGGCGCCTTGCGTTTCAAGCTCGATTTTCTTGCCAAGCTCGTTGGCAAGGTCGCGCACGATGCGCGGAAGCTTCTGCCACGCGTTGCCGATCGGCTGCATGCGGGTCTTCATCACGCCTTCCTGCAGTTCGGCAGTCACGCTGGACAGCCGCTGCAATGGCGTTTTGAACTCGGACTCCTCATGGCGGCGAACGATTTCGAGCAGTTGATTGCGGGTGAGCACTAACTCGGACACCATCGTCATCAACTGCTCGAGGGTGTCGACTGTCACGCGGATCGATTGGTTGGCGCCCTTGGCGGCCTCGTCGTCTTTCGCTGCCGCCTCGACCGCGGGCGCATGCCTGGATTTTATCGACGGCCCATCTGGTGCCGTTTCACGAAACGCGCGTTCGAGATCATCGAGCGAGTCCTCGTCTGACCGCAAAGGACGTTCCAGCACCTGCGAAACCAGTGTTCCGACGGTGTGCGGGGCCTCCACAGGCGTTCGGACCGACCCAACCCGCTCGACCATTCTCTCAAGGCTCGAGATCAAGTCGGTGTCGGCGCCATCCGGCTCGCGTTGCGCGCGCTCGAGAGATTCCAGAATCGTCTTGATACGGTCGATGGTGGCCAGAATAAGTGTCACCGCTTCGCTCGACGCCGGAGCACCGTCGCGAAACTTGCCCATCAGCGTCTCGGCCGCGTGAGCAAGCGCCTCCAGACGTGGCAGGCCGAGAAAGCCGCAAGTGCCTTTGATCGTGTGGACGAGGCGGAAAATATTATCGAGAATCCTGGCGTTGTTTGGATCCTGTTCGAAACGCACGAGCTCGACGTCGACCACGTCGAGACTTTCGTTCGTCTCGGTGACAAATTCCCGTAGCAGGTCGTCCATAAAAAACGCCTTCGCCGACGGGCATTGGCCCGTCCACCGCTTTCCGTCGGAAGCGTGGCCAGTGTGTCGATGAAGCGTTTAATTTTGGTTGCGCAGCAGCGATAAGATCTATGCCGTTAACCGCTCATTAACGGGCGGAACGCCTATCCGCATCACGCTCATTGGGCAGTCACGACGACGGCTTCGCCGTCCATCGCGATGGTGGCTTTCATACCACAGGCCCTGGCCAGAAGACCCGCATAGAACGGTTGAATGCGATGGGCATCGACGCCTTCGCCGCTTCCCTCGCCCGTCAGCAGTGCCGGCACCGCTGGCGGAACCTTGGCATTGGTGCCGGCCGCGGTGACCTTGAATCCCATGCTTTCGTCCGATCCGACGGGATCGACACTGATCCTGCCGCCACGAGGAATTGCCTGGCCGGCGATAACCAGCATGTTGAGCAGCAATTTGACCCGGTTCTTGGGTGACAGGGTTCGCGGCAAATTCCAGGCGAGTTTCGTCTTGTCGTCCTCAAGGAAGCCACGTGCAACGGTTTCAGCATCGCCGAGGTCGATCTGGGCTCCGGCGGAGCCTGCGGCGCCGAAGGCTATACGGCAGAATTGCAGTTTGGCCGAAGCCGTGCGCGCACTCTTTTTGATAAGATCCAGTGCAAATTCCTTGGTTGCCTCGTCTTTCTCTTCCTCCAGCACCTCAAGTCCGTTGACGATTGCCCCGACCGGACTGATGAGATCGTGGCAAACTCGCGAGCACAACAAAGCGGCGAGATCGAGCGCTTCGATAGACGATTCCGACATAGACTAGTCTCCGCTGGGCATGCAGGCTGCCCCAATCGGGCGAATCGACCGTCGCGCCGATCTGGCGAGGTGATACACCGCAGCTAAACCACCGCCAAGGACCGTGAGGCGCAACAGGACTTGGAATTTGACGGCGGGTTCCGAAATTCTGCCGGCCCAGGCGGCGCAGCTCCTGGATGACTTGACGGTGATCGTCGCGCACGCTTGCGCAGAAATCGCTGCGGTTTCGCCTTCAACGGTGGTGCGGCGGATGAAAGCCGACCGGTCGCCCGTCACCGCCGCCGATGAGGCATCCGAAGCGGTTATTCTGGAGGGCGCTGCGCGGCTTTTGCCCGCCGTTCCCGTTGTTTCGGAAGAATCCGCTGACGGGACTCAAATCCCTCTCGACGGAAGTTTCCTGATCGTGGACCCGCTTGATGGCACGCGCGAGTTTCTTGCCGGGCGCGATGAATTTACCGTCAATCTCGCGATCATCACGCGCGGTGTACCAATCGCCGGTATCATCGCGGCGCCGAAACAAGGCACGGTTTGGCGCGGTATCGTGGGCATGAAGGCTGAGCGGCTCCGGCTGTCAGAAAATGGCGCTGATCAGCCGCAGACGATCTGCACCCGCCGCTGGCCGCGCCAAGGAGCGGTGGCCGCCATAAGCCGCTCACATTTCGACGCCGACACCGATGCCTTCCTGGTTTCACTTGGGGCCCCCACAAGGCACGCCAGTGGTTCGGCAATCAAGTTTTGTCAGGTCGCGGAAGGCGGCGCGGATGTCTATCCGCGTCTCGCGACAACCTGTGAATGGGATGTAGCGGCCGGGCATGCATTGGTCGTCGCGGCGGGCGGCGTGGTCACGGACCGAAAAGGTCTGTCTTTGCCGTATGGCCGCGCCGCCGACAAATTTCGCGTGCCAGCCTTCATTGCGTGGGGAGACCCGAACAAGGCTACCGGCGTTTGAGCCGGCATGCGAACTCACTGCCCCAAATCGCGCGCGACGTTGGGCCACTTACGCTCGGCGGCGTCGATGATGCGGCCTGGATCTCCAGCGAACACTGCGCGCGTTTCCTCGCTATAGAAGAAATAAAGTCGCTGCCCGACCACCGTCCAGATGAGGGGATGGCCAGGCACCGATCGGCCGCGGCCAATGGCGACGGGATCGTACCCGGCAAAACGCGGCGCGTAGACTTCGGGATGCCTTTCAAAAGCGCCCCGATTGCCTTCATTGCTGAATCGCCACACGGCACCATCCAAATTCAATTCAAATTCAGGCAGGCCAAATAGCGCCTTGCCCGCTGTGAAATAGGCAACCGGGTCAAAACCGCTAATGGCCAGGCCGGTGTCCGTGTTGATTGCCAATTGGCTATCAGTGGCGGCGGGCACCCCGGGGGGTGGGAAAATACCGGGGAAAATGCCGGCGCCCAAGGCGATGCCCAGTAACGCCCTAAATAACAGAGACGACTTCCGTTGCTGCCGTGCTGCAGTCATAGTTCTCAAGGACGCTAGATGATTCGGGACAGTACTTTCGTCGCCACTTTTAACGTGGTTGGCGTGAGCATCGGGTTAAACGTGGCCCCGACCTTCAATATCCCATGGAGCAGAAGATGCGCGCCATTTTGCGCCTTGCCGTCCTGACCCTCTCCCTTGCCCTGTCTGCCTCGGAGTTCGCGTCAGCCCAGAACCCTCCCCCGTCCCCGCCGCCACAGCGGGGCAACACATTTACACCCGGCGAACTGGTCCGGGAGGGGCATCATTTCTTTGGCACGGTGTCACGCGGATTGGCCCAAATCGTCGAAGCAGCCGTTAGCCGCTGGGGTCAGCCCAATGGCTATGTCCTGGGCCAGGAAGGCAGCGGGGCTTTCGTCTTTGGCCTGCGCTATGGCGACGGCAAGCTTTACACAAAGAACGCGGGCGACCGCCGTGTGTTCTGGGAGGGCCCCTCTGTCGGTTTCGATACCGGCGGTGAAGGCGCCCGCACGATGATGCTCATCTACAATTTGCCGGCGACCCAGGCCATCTATCAGCGGTTTGCCGGCATCGACGGCTCCGCCTATTTCATCGGCGGTTTCGGCATGACGGCGCTCGCTTCAGGCAACATCATCGTGGTGCCGATCCGTTCGGGCGTCGGTTTTCGGCTCGGCGCCAACATCGGCTACCTCAAATTCACCCCGCAGCCGACCTGGAATCCGTTCTGACCAACCTGTTTGCGAATATCTTTAATTGGAAAGACGGAACCCTTTGTCCGCGGGCGCGGCTTTGGCTAGTGTTGCCGTCGGCCGGACGGGCCGATGCCAATGCTGAGGGCTTTTTCCATGAGCGCGCGTGAGCTGGAGGCGTATGTTCCATGATTGAACCGATCATGTATTTCGGGATCGGATTTCTTGTTGCCGCCCTGATCGGACTCGTCGTTGTTCCACTTGTACATGGCCGCGCCGTAAGATTGACCATGCGCCGGCTCGAAGCCGCTGCGCCATTGTCGATGGCTGAGATCCAGGCAGATAAGGACCAGCTACGCGCCGAATTTGCCATGTCGACGCGACGATTGGAAATGAGCGTCGATCAGCTCAAGACCAGAAGCACCAGTCAGTTGGCTGAACTCGGCAAGAAGGGCGATGCCATCAATCGCCTGAAGATCGAGCTTGGCGAGAAAACGGCCACCATATTTGCCCTCGAGGCGCGCGACAAAAATCTGCGCGACCAGTTGCGCGCGACCGAAGAGGAGTTCGGGGTCAAGACCAACACGATGCACGATGCCCAGCGCGCGCTGTCGGACAAGCAAGCCGAACTCGCCACCCTGATGGGAGAACTGGACGAGCGATCTACGCTCGCTGACTCCCAGAAAATCGAGATCATCGCACTCAAAACACAGGTCGAGGCATTGAAAGAGCGGCTGGATGGCACCAGCCATGATTTGAAAATCGTCGAGGATCGCCGGGACGCCGAGCGGGTTGAATTGCAGGCAGCAACTCAGGAATTGTCCGCTGAGCGCGGCAGGGTTGAAAACCTCGGCCGCCGCGTTTCCGAGCTTGAGCAGCAATTGGTTGCGCAAACCACGGAAGCGGAGATCCTCGGCCGGCGGGCCCAGGATCTTGAAAACCGCTTTGGCGAGCAATCGCGGCTGCTCAACCAAAGCGAATTTGAGCTCAAGCATTTGCGAGAGGAACTGGAGGCCGCGCGAAAGATCGAAGGCGATTTGCGCACTGCCGTTGTCGAAATGGACGGCCGATCAAATTCGGCAACTCAAAATATCAGAACCGAGAACACCCAATTGCAGGCAGCGCTCGCTCACGCCAGGGACGAGCGAGACCGCTTCGCCAGAGATCTCGGCGCCATGAAGCGCGAGACTGAGGAGACCTGGGCATCCGAACGGGTTGAAAATGCACTCCTGCGCGAGCGCATCAACGACGTGGCAGCTGAAGTTGCAAGGCTGGCTTCTGCGCTGGAGGGGCCAAACTCTCCAATTGATGCGCTACTGGCCGCCGAAACCTCGCGTGAACGGACGGCTGATGTTGCAGCGGCGGTTCGCGCCGAGGCGGATCTCGGCGAAGCGTCCAATAACGGCAACCTGGCGGACCGTATCCGCGCATTGCAGACTCACGCTTCGCGCCTGGCGCAGAATGACGATCCGAAAACGCGCAACTAGGCCGGAGGTTGGCCTTCGCTTGACACGACTCCGAGGCATTCCTTATATCCCGCATCCGCCGGTGGCCGGGCGCTTAGCTCAGCGGGAGAGCGTTCCCTTCACACGGGAGAGGTCGTAGGTTCAATCCCTACAGCGCCCACCATGTCGCCCCACTCGGTTGCCACGTCCCCTAAGGGCCAATAGCGGACATGCTCGCGATGGCTCCATCTGCCATCGAACAGGCATATTATGAGCGTGAGTCGCCAGGGGGCCATCGGGGATTCGGGATCATGCTGCTGCGCGTCGTGGGGGTTCTCATTGCGGCCACACTCGCCTGTGCCGTTGCGCATGGGGTGCGCGCCGAACCCCGGCCCGCCGATGCCTGCAAGCATGCGGAATTCCGTGCCGTGATCGATGTCGGACACACGGTGCAGGCGCCGGGCGCCACAAGCGCGCGCGGTTTCCCGGAGTTTTCCTTCAATTTGAATCTTGCCAAGCGCATCGAGCAGCAGCTGCTTGCTGCCGGGTTCCGCCGCAGCGTGCTCCTGATCACCGAAGGTCCTTCACGGCAGGCATTGGCGAAGCGCGTCAACCGCGCCAATGCTCTGGGAGCTGATCTCTTCCTGTCGATCCATCACGATTCCGTGCCCGACAGGTTCCTGGAAAAATGGGAATTCGAGGGCAAGCAGCTCACCTTCAGCGACCGCTTCCATGGCCACTCCATTTTCATCTCCAACGACAACAGCGACCGTGCCGGCAGTCTGCTGTTTGCCCGAATACTCGGCAATGAGTTGAAAAAGCGCGAATTGCAGTACACGCCCCATTACACGGAACGGTACATGGGGCATCGCCAGCGGCTGCTGGTTGACGCGCAAGCGGGCGTCTATCGCTACGACGAGCTGATCGTGCTCCGGGACACCGACATGCCTGCAGTCTTGCTCGAAGCGGGTTCGATCATCAACCGCGAGGAGGAGCTGCGGATGGGATCGGTCGAGCGTCAAACGCTCATAAGCGCCGCCGTCACCGATGCGGTCGAGGCGTTCTGCGCAGGGCGCCGTCCGCGCGCTCCGATCAACGTGGCAAGCCGCGCCGGTAAGGTATCGAAGCAGGCAACAGCTCCCGCAACGCTGGGACGGACAATCAAGCAGCGCTGACCTGTCTCGTCGACTCTTGCGAGCAGGCTCTCCGGCGTCGGCGGCAAGTGACTTGTTTATACGACTCCTGCAAGTTAATGGCTCATTAGGCCTTCGCGTTACGGTAGAATTTACATTTCCTTTATAAAACTAATGCGATCAGTTCCCGCTACTCACAAAATCCGAGTACGCCTGTGCTGCCGCAGAATCTCATTTCCGATCTTGAAAACGCAGTCGCAACTCGGTCAGTCGAGACTGGTGCGATTTTGCGCCGAGTAACCGACCTCTTCCTCTTGCATGCAGGGCATTATTCCGCGGATCAGCTCGATCTGTATGATGGCATTCTGAAAGTGCTCATTGCCGCCGTCGAAGTGAGCGCACGCGCGGAACTCGCCCAGCGACTTGCACCAGTTGACGGTGCACCTGCCAATACGATCCGAGCACTCGCGCTCGACGATGCAATCGAGGTAGCAGAGCCAGTTCTCGCTCAATCCAATGCGCTGGATGATGACACTCTCACCCACTGCATAACAATCAATGGGCAAGAGCATCTGCTTGCGATTGCCACTCGCAATATGCTCAGCGAAATCGTCAGTGATCAGTTGGTAACAAAAGGTAACATCGAAGTTCTACGGACTCTGGCCAGCAACCCGGGCGCAGCAATTTCTGATCTGGGTTTTCGGATACTCGTCAAAAAAAGCACCGATGATGACTGGCTATCAGAACGCGTCGCCAGGAGGATTGATATTCCAGAGCATCACCTTCGCGACCTCATATCGAAGGCGTCTGAAGTTGTTCGGCAAAGGCTGATGGCGGATATCCCGGAACTTAGCGAAATAATCAAAGAGATTTTGCCCAATAGCGCCCCGGCGACCGCAAGCGAGACTCCCGGCTCACCCAGGGACTACAGGACAGCCGAGCTCGTCGTTAAATCAAAACCGCTGACCGAAGCGACTGTGAATGAATTTGCGAAAGCAAAAAAGCTCGAAGAAATCGTTGTCTCAATTTCGCGGCTGTCGGGCCTTTCCGCGGCCGAAATTGAGCATTTGTTCATGGGTTCCTGGTCAAGCCCAGTTGCCGTCATTCTGAAGGCAATTGGTTTCCGCTTGACGACAGTGGATGCAATTTATCGTTCGCGCCTGTCGAGTGACGGGGTAGTCCACAACGATTTGTCGCAGGTCAAGGCGGAATATATCGCTCTCCGTCGCCCCACCGCAGAACGCATCATGCGTTTTTACTGCGCGAGAAAAGCAGCCAAACTTTCCGACCTCGCCTAAGCGGTCTCACCTGCGCAAAATTGGCGTTTGGGCAGCCAAGGCAACCGGCAAGCCAGCCAGAAATCATATTCTCCAATGTGAGCCATTTCACATCCGGTTCGCCGCCACGATCCTAAGCTCCCTTCACTTTCGCTCCTCGATTCGTGGGGGAAGCGCATGCTTAGGAAAATACACGTGGTTGCCACGCTCTGCGCAGCGGGCTTTGTCCTATACGCAAGCGGCGCCTGGGCGCAGTGCTCGGCACGAGATGTGCTGCAGAACGCAAGCGTCCCGACATCCTCCCCGACTATTGGGCCGCCTGCTATCGTCAGAACGGGCGACGCTCTTGAGGTATGGAAAACAATCACACTGGGGGCGTTTGCAAATTCATTCGCCCTTCGCAACGCTTTGGACGCCGCAGACTGCGGCATCGGCGACCTGGCTGAAGAAATCCTCGCTCGACCAGCATTTACCCTGGCCTCGAGCAAAGCCGAGGTCGATCTTGTCGTCGTCTCAGCAGCCGACCTTGGGCTTGCAGTTGAGTCCGCTTCGCTGAAAGACATTTATTCGCGCGCTGAAAAACTCGGATTAGGTCTTGCGCCAGCGGAAGTTGGACCCGAACTGCGGCTTCAATATTTTGATCAACCGACTGGTGAGTTTCTGAACATCGGAATGAGGCCGATCACGACCTGGAATGGTGATCACGTCATCTTCACAGTTGCTAATGGCGGCGCCGGCCTGATCTTGATTGGGCAAAATGCCAACGCCGAGACCCAAATTCCTGCCTCGTCTACCTTTTTGTTTGTGCGGCCCCGCCAGCTACCAAAAGTAGCAAAAGACGGCGGCCAAGCAGACAAATTTGAGCGCAGATAAATTCGAACGGGAGTAATGCCTGTGCAACGAAACCAACCTCGTCCACTCTCCTTGTCATTCCGCTTTTGTTTGATGTTTTTTGTGCTCACGCCATGGACTGGCGCCTCGTACGCCCAACCAGAGCTGTCCCCGTCGGAGCAGTATCCCGGTCCGTGGGTCGAAGTCCCACAAGGAGTCAGGGACCTCCTTGCTCTTCGTAAAGTCTCCGCTTGCAGCGAGGCTGTCGGACGTCAATCGTCCCGCAATCCGAACGAATATCTCTTGTACTGCACTCAAGACGAGAGACACTGGACAAGCTGGCGCGTACAGCCCGCTAGCCAAAAAGTGCAGGGGCCCGGCAAACTCTTCGAAGGGATCCCGACACCCAACGGCTATTAGCGTATCGCACAAATCATGCGCCGCTTATCGACGGGCCCGCGCGGGCTGATCCACGAATGAGATGGACCGGCACCACATCATTTGCGCCGCGCCGGCGGATCGCGCGTCAGGTTCTTCGCCGCGAGCTCGTCGAGATAGTCCCGCCAATAGGCGGCATGGTTGCGGCCAAGATCGCGCAGGTAATCCCAATCAAAAATCCCGGTTGAGTGCATGTCGTCGAACACGAGCCGTACGGCATAATTGCCCACCGGCAACACCTCGATGATGCCGACGTCCCGCTTGCCCGGTACGGTTTTCCGTTCCTCGACCGAATGTCCTTGCACCTCCGCGCTCGGACTTTTCACCCGCAAATATTCGGCAGGCAGATTGAAACTCTCGCCGCCCTCGAATGCGACGGTTAATGTCCTGCGATCCTTGTGCAGGCGCAATTCGAGCGGCCAGGCTTGCGGGTCGGTCATCAATGCGTACCTGAAACCAAAAGATAACAGCGGATTGGGGATCCGCCGAGGTGCGCCTGTTGAGCAGGATCCTTGGCGCTCCCTAGGGAAGAGTAAGAAGCGTTTGTTACCAAGGAGTTTGCCAATTTGAGGTTTAGTAAAGGTGCCATTGAAGCACAATGAGTATTATCTGCATTGGCAAACTTGTTCCGCGGGCCTCGAACCTCCAACCAGACCGTTATGAGCGAGCTTCGGGCGCAAGAAAAGCCCGAAAATCCTGACAACTTCTGCGACGATCAGTGACGTTTGTTCGTGTTCGGTTCAGGGCATTCATTGGCGAAACATTGGCGGCACCCTGCCCCAAGAAAACTGACTTTCATTCGAGAGACTCTGGCCGCGAAAGGCACACTGGCCTCCTCTGTAACCGAGGAGGGCAATCATGGAAGACAATGCCAATTCCGTTCTACCGGCACCTAAGTTGGTCCCGTGGAATAAAGGGAAGCTGATAGGAGCGAAGCCACCGTTACGGCAGAAACATATTTGGGCGATCCGAACCAAGCTCCAGCTCGAAAAGCGAACACGCGACCTGGCGATGTTCAATCTTGCCATCGACAGCAAATTGCGAGGCTGCGATATCGTCACGCTCAAGGTCGAGGATGTCGCCCCGAATGGCTACCCAGTCGATCGGACGACCGTGCGACAGAAGAAGACCGGGCGACCAGTCAAGTTTGAATTGACCGAGCAGACCCGCCAAGCAGTTGATGACTACCTAAAAGCTACCGACAAGGCGCCCGGTGAGTTTATGTTCACACGGAGGCGGGCTTCTGAACAAAGTATGACGACGAGACAATACGGACGTCTCGTTTCCGAATGGATCGCCGACATCGGACTGGACCCGCACCGGTTCGGCACCCATTCCCTCCGACGAACCAAGGCAACCCTGATCTACAGGCGCACAGGCAATTTGCGGGCGGTGCAGCTACTGCTTGGGCATACCAAAATCGAAAGCACCGTCAGGTATCTTGGCATCGAGGTCGATGATGCTCTGGCCATAGCGGAACAAGTTGATGTCTGAATGACGTGAGCAGAGCGGACATTCCAGTTGCGCTGCCGAATGTCCGCTTTCGGGGGTAAAGCGGACATTGCTCGGGCGTCACAGAATGTCCGCTTTTGACCCAAAGCGGACATGATCCGCATACTCGCGTGTGTCGATCTGCTATATTTTGAATCTACAGACTGACGTGTACTGGCTTCAGGGAAATCGTTACGTGCGCCGGCGAGATTTAATCAAAATTGTTATTGGTTCAGTCGTCGCGTTGCCAAAAGCTGCCGGTGCGCAGCAGAGCCAACGCATGCGTCGAATTGGAATTCTGATGCCGTACCCTCCTCTGGAGGCAGTCTTCCAGGAACGCGTCCGCGCCTTCCGAGAAGAGCTACGAAAACGTGGATGGGCATCGGGTGTTAACGTTGAGTTCGACGAGCGCTGGGTGGGCGACAATATGGACCTCATTCGGTCCGCTGCCAGTAATCTTGTGGAACTCAAACCTGACGTCATACTGGCCGCCGGTGGCCGCGTCATCCCCATCCTGATGGAAATGACGCGCTCCATCGCAATCGTCGTCCCCGGTTCTCCCAATCCAGTCGAGCGCGGCTACGTAAAAAGCCTGGCCCGGCCGGGCGGCAACGTTACCGGTTTTTCGCCAATGGAGCTTTCGGTTATCGGCAAAATGCTCCAAATACTTAAGGAAGTCGCGCCTCAAGTCTCGCGCGTCTCCATGATTTTCAATCCGGACAACCCCGGTACGGTTATTTTTGCGCGCGCGTTTAAGTCAGCCGCGGAGGAGCTCGGTATAGAGCCCACCATCGCCCAAATTCATCGGCTCGCGGATATTGAGAACGCCGTGGCGGCAGCAGCGGCAAAACCCAACGGCGGGATATTTGTCGCCGGGGATGTCACTATCAATGCCTTGGCCACTCAAACTGTCGAAACGGTCGCGCGCCATCGAGTGCCGGCGGTTTATTGGGAACGTAATTTTGTAACAAGTGGAGGGTTGCTCTACTACGGCAGTGATCATACTGAGTTGTTCCGACGGGCCGCCTCCTACGTCGATCGCATCCTGCGTGGCGAGAAACCCGGCGATTTACCTTATGAGCAGCCACCAAGTATGACCTCGTCATCAACCTAAAGACGGCCAAGGCGCTTGGCTTGACCATTCCCCCGAAACTTCTGTTTACCGCCGACGAGGTGATCGAATAGTGGACGCATGTCCGCTATTGGCCCAAAGCGAACATCCCTAGCTGCATCGCACATGTCTGCTTTCGGAGGCAAAGCGGACATCCTCAAATCTAAAGACACCCACCCGTGCGCAATCCCGTCGTCGGAGGCCCGCCCCAAGAGCGCAAGAAAGATGCCCTGGTCGCTGAGAGAGAACCCGACCAGGGCAAGTGCCTGCATAACCGTGATCTGTTAGTAGATGGTGCTGTAATCCTTGTAGTGCGCTTGCGGCAGATTGGTCGTGGTGGCCATCATGCCGAGTGGGTCCACGGAAACGGAAGGAGTTTTGCCAACGGTCGGTTCAACTGACCAAGTGGTGATTACAAGAGCGACTGCGA
>DATAPP010000252.1:0-33834 GCA_036265125.1 Pseudolabrys sp.
TTTTGGCGGATGCCGCTGCCAGGCTTTCCTCCTTACGGGTGATGCCCGCGCCGCCGATCCGGTGTGTCATCTGTCGCCGCAGCATGCGCTGGTCGAACACCTCGCCGCGGTGCGCGAAGATGTCGCCTACAGCTACCGCAGTTCCTGATCACGCGGACTTGCCGGTTTCCGATTGCAACCGATCGGCTAAAGGTGGAGACTTGGCTCGAAGGGGGCGCGCTCCGGGGCCGTTCTCGCGTGGACCGCGTGAGTTAAGCGCCTCCTCATTAGGGAGGAATTCGATGATTCCGCGTGTCACGGCTCGGCGTTCCATTTTGCTCGCCGGCACCATCGCCGGCGTTCTATTCGCTGCACCCGCATTTTCCCAGCAACCCCCTGCGTCAGCGCCACCCGCGGCCGCGCCGGCAGCAGCGCCAGCGCTGCCGCCTGGATCACCGCTGATCGGCCGTCCCGAGGGGAATGCGGCCGCTGCCAAGCTCGCGCCGATTGCGTCTCCGCCTCTGCCGGCAGCGGCGGACAAGCTGCCGACTGCCAAGCTCAAGCTTCCACCGGGTTTCAACATTGAGGTCTATGCGAGCGGCATAGCGAACACGCGCTCGCTGCGCGTGGGCGACAAGGGCACGGTTTTTGTCGGCACGCGTTTGGGGAACAAGGTCACAGCCATCGTCAAGAAAGACGGCAAGACCGAAATCAAGACGATCGCCGAGGGTCTCTATCGGCCGAACGGTCTCGCATATCACAAGGGCACGCTTTACATCGCCGAGCTGTCGCAGATCTCCAAGATCGACAATGTCGAGGCCAATCTCGACAAGCCGCCGAAGCCGACCGTGATCTATACCGATCTGCCGAAGGACGAGGCCCACGGCTGGAAGTTCATCGCGATTGGTCCCGACGAGAAGCTGTACATTCCGGTCGGACAGCCGGGCAATAACGTGCTGCATGACAACGATCACGGCCAGATCCGCCGCATCAATCTTGACGGCAGCGGACGTGAAAACGTGGCGGTCGGCGTGCGCAATACCGTCGGCTTCGACTGGAACCCGGTGAACAAGCAACTTTACTTCTCCGACAATGGTCGCGACTGGCTGTCGGAAGATGTGCCGCAGGACGAGCTTAACCGTGTCACGAAGGTGGGCCAGCATTTCGGCGCGCCCTATTGCTACCAGGGCAACTTCCTCGATCCGGAATTCGGCTGGGGGCATTCGTGCCGCGAATTCGAGCCGCCGGTCATGTTGACCGGCCCGCACGCCGCTGGCCTCGGGATGCGCTTCAATACGGGCAAGATGTTCCCGGCAAAATATAAGAATGCCATCTTTCTTGCTCGGCGAGGCTCGTGGAATCGATCGGTGAAGTTCGGCGGCGATGTCGTTGCCATTTTCCTGAACAAGGACGGCACGGTGAAATCGTCTGAACCCTTCATTACTGGTTTCATCGACAACAACAACTATCTCGGTCGCCCGGTTGACGTGGAGTTCATGGCGGATGGCTCCATGCTGTTATCCGACGACTGGAATGGCGCGATCTACCGCATCACCTACGGCAAGGCGCAGGTCGCCGGCCGGTAATGCAAAATATGCGGCCGGGGGCTTTGCCCCCGGTCGTTTTTTATTCAAGCTGACAGTCATGAATACCATCGATATCGGACGCCGCATTGCAGTGGCTGTGGTTCTGCTTTGTTCGGCCAATCAGAGCCTGCTCGGAGAGACGGTCGCCGAGCGCGCCGCTCCCTGTCTTGCCTGCCACGGTGAGACAGGCCAATCGGAAAATCCCGAAGTGCCCTCACTCGGCGGGCAACCCGCGCCCTACCTGCTGATACAGCTCTATATGTTCCGCGAAAAGCAGCGGGCCTCTCCGGCCAAGAAGGACGATCCGATGATCCAGGTCATGACCGAGATGACAACGCGATTCACCGACGATGACCTGCGAAATTTTTCCGACTTTGTCGCAAGATTGCCGGCGCCAAAGCCACCGGCTGACGCGGGAGACGCCGATCGCATGCAGCGTGCCGCGGCGCTCATCACGCAGAATCGGTGCAACAGCTGCCACAATCTGGATTTGGCCGGCCGCGACAACGTTCCTCACATTGCAAACCAGCGTGAGGATTATCTCGTGAGAACGATGCGCGAGTACAAGAGCAACGACCGGCGCGGCTACGATGGGGCGATGGCTGAAGTCCTCGCGCCCGTGAACGATCAACAGATCCTCGATCTCGCCTATTACATTTCGCGTTTCCGCTGACCCGCGACTCTAGGCAGTCCATGTCAAAAAAACCGGGCCCCGCAGGGGCCCGGTTTCAGTAATTGCCGACGTGGGGGTCGGCAACATCTTCCAGAGGGGAACATGCTGCCCACCGGCGATTCTGGGAGGATATCCATCCGGCGCGACAGCGAGACTGGAGTATGCGGAGCAGGTCGGGGAGCGGCAACGCCGGGCGTCGCATGACTGCCATGCGCAATCGCAGTTCGCGCCGAATCAGAAATGCCACCGCTGCGCGTTGGCTACGAGGAAGTCACGAAACACCTGGATGCGCGCGACCGATTTGAGCTCCTCAGGGTAGACAAAAAACGCATCGAGCGCGAGCGTGTCCGCCTCACCGAATAGCTGCACCAGGCCGCCGTTTTCTTCCACGAGATAGTCCGGCAATACTGCGATACCGAGCCCGCGTTGGCACGCGCGCAGAACGCCGAGCACGTTGTTCACTGTCAGATGCGGTGTGCGCGGATCTTTGCCGTCCCGGCCGATTTCCAGAAGCCAGCGCCGATTCTGCAGGTGCGCCGGCACGGCCCCGCCACCAAGAAGAACGATGCGTTGCTTGTCGAGTTCTTCGTGGGCCCGCGGAGTGCCGAATCGCTTGAGATAATCGGGTGAGGCGTAGGCGTGGAAATGCACGGAAAACAGCTTGCGCTGGATCAGGTCTGGCTGGGTCGGCTGCCGCAGCCGGATGGCGACATCGGCCTCCCGCATCGCCAGATCCAGCTCCTCATCACTGGTAATGAGCGTGATGTGGATGTCGGGATAAAGGTCCAGAAATTCGCCGAGCCGCGGCGTGAGCCAGTGCACGCCGATACCGGGTGTGGTCTGCACCTTCAGTTCGCCGTTCGGCCGCTCGCGGCTGTCAGTCAGCTTGGTGCGCGCCGCTTCCAGCTTCATGAAGACTTCATGCGCCGTGCGATACAGCAATTCGCCCTGCTCGGTGAGAATCAGGCCGCGCGCATGGCGGTGGAACAGCGATACGGAAAGCTCGCTCTCCAATGCCGAGACCTGCCGTGACACGGCGGATTGCGACAGCCCGAGTCGCTCGCCGGCGTGGGTGAACGAACCGGCCTCGGCTGCGGCGTGAAACACCTTCAGCTTGTCCCAATCCATGGAGTTGTTGGTTCCGGCCATTGTTTATTCCGCTGCCGCACGTTGATGTTCGTGTGCGGCCAGGAATTTCTCTGCTTCAAGCGCGGCCATACAGCCCTGTCCGGCCGCGGTCACAGCTTGCCGATAGATGTCGTCGGTGACATCGCCGGCGGCGAACACGCCGGCCACCGAGGTGGCGGTCGACTGGCCGGTCGTGACGATATATCCTGACGGCTTCATCTGGATTTGGCCGGCAAACAGTTCGGACGCCGGTTGGTGGCCAATTGCGATGAACACACCGTCAACGCGCCGCTCAGTGACTGCGCCCGTCTTCACATTCTTGAGCCGCACGCCGCTCACCTTCAGCGGGTTGTCACCGCCGATGACATCGTCGAGCGCGCTGTCCCAGATCACTTCGATCTTGGGATTTTTGAACAATCTGTCCTGTAAAATCTTTTCGGCGCGGAATCCGTCGCGACGATGGACAACCGTGACCTTCGAAGCAAAATTCGTCAGGAACAATGCCTCTTCGACGGCGGTGTTGCCGCCACCGACAACGACCACTTCCTTGTTGCGGTAGAAGAAGCCGTCGCAGGTCGCGCAGGCTGACACACCGTAGCCCTTGAATTTCTGTTCGGATGGCAGATTGAGCCAACGCGCCTGCGCGCCGGTAGCAATGATCAAGGCATCGGCGAGATAGATGTCGCCCGAATCGCAGATCAGCCGGAAAGGTCGCTGCGCGAGCTCCACCTTATTCACGTGGTCGGTGATGATGCGCGTGCCGACATGCTCCGCCTGCGCCTGCATCTGCTCCATGAGCCAGGGCCCCTGGATCACATCGGCGAAACCCGGGTAGTTCTCCACGTCGGTGGTGATCGTGAGCTGGCCGCCGGGCTGGATGCCCTGAAGCAGGATCGGTTCCAGCATGGCGCGCGCCGCGTAGATGGCAGCGGTGTAGCCTGCCGGACCTGAGCCGACGATGACGACTTTGGCGTGGGTAGTCTTTGCCATGTTCTGCGCCCCCCTGGATGGGCGTCGCGTCGGGCGCGTGTCGCCCGGGCGGCCGGATGCTGGCCGGCTCTTTTGCCATGCCCGATGTATGGCTTCCGGACGAGCTATGCAAGATACGCAACCCCCTTGTCCCACAGACTCGGCCGAATGCCGTGGCTACCGACCGGCGGCTGCGCAATATTGTTTCGCGAAATAATATTTCGCGGTATGAATGTTCCTGCGCCCCCGTCCCAAGGTCAGTCCTGTGCCCGCCCGTCTTGACGCCATCGACCGCAAAATCCTCAAAGAGCTGCAGGCCGACGGGCGCATCACCAACGTCGAGTTGGCAAGCCGCGTCGGAATTTCAGCGCCGCCTTGCTTGCGGCGCGTCCGCGGGCTGGAAGGGGCCGGCTACATCAAGGGATATCGGGCGCTGCTCGACGAGAAGAAGCTTGGTTACGAAGTCACGGTGTTCGCGATGGTGCATCTGGCGAGCCAGGCGGAGACCGATCTCGTCGGCTTCGAGGAATTTGTGCGTTCGCAGCCGCTGGTACGCGAGTGCTGGATGCTCTCCGGTGAAATCGACTTCGTCCTCAAGTGCGTAGCGCCCGATCTGAAAACCTTTCAGGCCTTCGTCGAAAAGCTCACCGCCGCTCCGAATGTGCGCAACGTGAAGACGTCGCTGACGCTACGCAATTCCAAGGACGCGGCCATGGTGCCGATGGACTAGGCGGCGGGGCACGCGAACCGCAACGTGTGGCCAAGTTAGCCGCGACAACCAAGCTTGGCGAGTTGTGCGACAAGCTGCTTAAGGCAAAGACGGCTGTTGGTTAGAACAGGTGACATTCAACAGAAGTTCGCCACTGCCTGGGTACTCTACGCCGAGGGCAAGTATTTAAAAGCCATGAGTGCGGTAGCGGATTGCCAAGGACAAAACCCGAGAAGCACGCGCCGAATGGGAGCTGACTACACGGCGTAATGAACTGCCCGGAATGTCCGCGCGGGCAGGGGCGGAGCAGGCTTACCGCCACTCGACTTTCTTGATCTCGTAAGCCTTGGCGCCGCCCGGTGTGTTCACTTCAACCGACGCACCCTTGGTCTTGCCGATCAGCGCCTTGGCGAGCGGCGACGTGACGGAGATTCGGCCTTTCTTGGCATCGGCCTCCGGTTCGCCAACGATCTGCCATACCATTTTTTTGTCGGTGTCCTCGTCGACCAGCGTCACCGTGGCGCCGAACTTGATAGAGTCGCCCGACAATTTGGAAACGTCGATCACGTCGGCACGCGCGAGCTTGTCCTCGAGCTCGGCAATGCGGCCCTCGTTGAGAGACTGAGATTCCTTGGCGGCGTGGTATTCAGCATTCTCCGAAAGATCGCCGTGCGTACGCGCGTCGGTGATCTGCTGAATGATGCGGGGCCGCTCGACCTGCTGGCAATGCTTGAGCTCGGACTCGAGCGCGGCATAGCCCGCGGCGGTCATTGGTATTTTTTCCATGTCTCATCTCCTCCTGGCGGACACCCGAACCAACCTGAATGACATTCGGCGCCGCCAAGCCCCTTTCAGTCTCGAATTCCCGTCAAACGACTCGTAATACGACTCCGGCCACGGTCGCCCGCGAAACCGGAGTCATGGAAACGAGTGCCGGCCAGAAAAGTCCCGTCGCGGCCAGCCTCACCTGATGCCGCGACCACGCATTGCCGGCCTTACTCGTGCCGCCACCCGGGTCTTGTAGGCCGGAAGACCTTCAGCCCCGTCCGCCGAAGTAGCTTTGCAGCGCGTGCACCTCGAGGTCGCCCTCGAGATAGGCCTTGATGCCCTGCGCCGCGGCGACGGCCCCTGAAAGAGTGGTGTAGTACGGTACTTTATGCAAGAGGGCGGCGTGGCGCAGGGACCGGCTATCCGCCAGGGCCGCGGCACCTTCGGTGGTATTAAAAACCAGCTGAACGCCGCCATTTTTGATGGCATCGACGATATGGGGGCGGCCTTCCAGCACCTTGTTGATCTTGGCCGCTTCCACACCCTGTTCCGCCAGAAAGCGCTGGGTTCCGGACGTGGCGATGGTCTTGAAACCAAGGGAAGCCAAGAGTTTGACCGCGGGTAGAATGCGCGGTTTGTCGGCATCTTTGACCGAGACGAAGACAGTTCCGTTCCGGGGCAGATTGGTGCCGCCGCCAATCTGGCTTTTGGCGAAGGCAATCTCGAACGAGCCGTCGATGCCCATGACCTCGCCGGTCGATTTCATCTCCGGGCCGAGCACGGTGTCGACGCCGGGGAAGCGCGCGAACGGGAAGACCGCCTCCTTGACCGCGCGATGCTTGGGACGGGTGGCCTTGAGGCCGAAACTCTTGAGCTTTTCACCCGCCATGACCCGCGCGGCGATCTTGGCGATAGGAAGGCCGATAACCTTGGCAACGAAGGGCACCGTGCGCGAGGCGCGCGGATTGACCTCAAGCACATAAATATCGCCATCCTTGATGGCGTACTGCACGTTCATCAAGCCGCCGACATTGAGCGCAAGCGCCAGCGCGCGGGTTTGCCGTTCCAGTTCGGCGATGGTTTTTTCAGTCAATGAATGCGGCGGCAGCGCGCACGCGGAATCGCCGGAATGGATCCCTGCTTCCTCGATGTGTTCCATGATGCCGGCGATAAAGGTGTCCTTGCCGTCGCAAAGACAGTCGACGTCGACTTCGGTGGCATCCGACAGGTAGCGGTCGATCAGCAACGGACTTTTCCTGGAGACCACCAGTTCGCCCGGCCGGTCAAGATCGACGGCGAGCCGCGCGACGTAACGATCGAGCTGCGCGCCGTCACGCACGATTTCCATGGCGCGGCCGCCAAGCACGTAAGACGGACGGATGACGACCGGATAGCCGATTTCGTCGGCAATGGCGCGCGCAGCGTTCGGCGACGTGGCAATGCCGTTCTGCGGCTGACGCAGCTTGAGCTTGTCCAGCAACTTTTTAAAACGGTCGCGGTCCTCGGCGAGATCGATGGCGTCGGGTGACGTCCCGAGAATCGGCACCTTCGCTTTTTCCAGGGACTCGGCGAGTTTCAGCGGCGTCTGGCCGCCGAACTGCACAATCACGCCATGCAACGTGCCGTTGGACTGCTCGGTGTCGATTATTTCAAGCACGTCTTCAGGCGTGAGCGGCTCGAAATAAAGTCTATCGGAGGTGTCGTAGTCGGTCGACACCGTCTCCGGATTGCAGTTGATCATGATGGTCTCGTAGCCCACCTCCTTCAGCGCGAAGGCGGCGTGGCAACAGCAGTAGTCGAATTCGATGCCCTGGCCGATCCGGTTTGGCCCGCCGCCAAGAATGATGACTTTCTTTTTGTCTGACGGCGCGGCTTCATCGGCGACCGTTCCGGCGAAGGGCGTCTCATAGGTCGAATACATGTAGGCCGTGGGAGAGGCGAATTCGGCCGCGCAGGTGTCGATGCGCTTGAACACGGGCCGCACGCCAAGCTTGCGGCGCATCGCCGTCACGGTGTCCACATCGCTGCCCGTCAGCTTGCCGAGCCGCTTGTCGGAGAAGCCCATGCCCTTCAGGCGGCGCAACGGGCCCGCGGTTGTCGGCAGGCCCTTCGCCGTGATCTCGGCCTCCATCTCCACCAGGCCGCGGATTTCCGCGAGAAACCAGGGGTCAATGCGACAGGCGTTGTGAATGAGTTCGTCGGTTGCGCCGAGCCGCATGGCCTGCGCAACCTTGAGCAGCCGATCCGGCGTCGGGGTGCCAAGCGCCGCGCGGATTGCAGCCTTGTTGTCGGTGTCCTCGATGCCCTTGGCGGCGTCGAAGCCTTCGATCGGCACCTCGTCGAGGCCGGTCAGCCCCGTCTCAAGCGAACGAAGCGCCTTCTGCAGACTTTCCTGAAACGTGCGCCCGATCGCCATCGCCTCGCCTACGGATTTCATCGATGTGGTGAGCACCGGTGAAGCCCCTGGAAATTTCTCGAAAGCAAAGCGCGGGATCTTGGTGACGACGTAGTCAATCGTCGGCTCGAAGGAGGCCGGCGTCGCACCGCCGGTGATATCGTTCCCAATCTCGTCGAGTGTGTAACCGACCGCCAGCTTGGCAGCGACCTTGGCGATGGGGAAACCGGTCGCCTTCGAGGCCAGCGCGGAGGAGCGCGACACGCGCGGATTCATCTCGATCACCACCAGCCGCCCGTCTGCCGGGTTGATGGCGAACTGCACGTTGGACCCGCCGGTCTCCACACCAATTTCGCGCAGCACCGCGATCGAGGCATCGCGCAGGATCTGGTATTCCTTGTCGGTGAGTGTCAGTGCGGGCGCAATGGTGATCGAATCGCCGGTGTGCACACCCATCGGATCGACGTTCTCGATCGAGCAGATGATGATGCAATTGTCCTTCTTGTCGCGCACCACCTCCATCTCGAACTCTTTCCAGCCGAGAACCGACTCCTCGACCAGCACTTCGTTGGTCGGAGAGGCATCGATGCCGCCCTCGACGATTTCGATGAACTCGGCCTTGTTATAGGCGATGCCGCCCCCGGTGCCGCCGAGCGTAAAGGACGGGCGAATGATCGCCGGTAGTCCAATATCCTCGAGCGCTTCGAGTGCCTGAGGCAGTGTCTTGATCTGATGCGAGCGCGGCGTTGGCAGCCCAATTCGCGTCATGGCCTCGCGGAACAGCTCGCGGTCTTCCGCCTTGTCGATGGCGTCTGCCGTGGCGCCGATCATCCTGACGTTGAATTTTTCCAGCACGCCCATTTTACGCAAAGACAGCGCGCAATTCAGCGCAGTCTGCCCGCCCATCGTCGGGAGCAGGGCGTCTGGCCGCTCGCGCTCGATGATCTTGGCGACAATCTCCGGCGTGATCGGCTCGATGTAAGTGGCATCGGCGAGGTCGGGATCGGTCATGATCGTCGCCGGATTGGAATTCACCAGAACGATGCGGTAGCCCTCGTCCTTCAGCGCCTTGCAGGCCTGCGTGCCGGAATAATCGAACTCACAGGCCTGGCCGATGACGATGGGGCCAGCGCCGATGATCAGGATCGATTTGATGTCTGTTCGTTTGGGCATTCAGGTAACGCAACTTCTCTTTCAGGCACAAAAAAAGGGCGCGCAAATCGCGCGTCCCGGGGGCTCGGCGCTAGGGCGAAGCCCCGCGCGCGCGAGGTCTTTAGACCAGATTCGACAGTCAGGGAAGGGCGCCGGTCACTTAAATGGTGGATGGTGAGGGGTGACACAAGTGACTACGTGGCCCGTGCGAGGAATGTCATGCGGCGCTGATTGTGGCCGATATTGTGCGGCGATCGCTCGGCCGTGAAACCCGCCCGCTTGAGCTTTTCCATCATTGCGGCTTCGGTGTAATGCGACAGGCCGACTGTCTTCTTCAGGTGCAGATAGTCGGATACGAAAATTCGCATCAGGCCGGATGCCGCCGCCCAGAAAAACCCGTTGGCTGCGCCGAACCGCAGCAGGGCGAGCGCTGCCGCCGGCGCCGCGAGATGCGGCGGCACAATATCGCCGAGCACGAGGAGCCCGTCCGGCTTGAGCAACGTCCGAAATATCGCAAGCAGACGCTCGAGTTCGGCTGTGCTGAGATATTGCGCGACTGAATGCATCACGACGAGATCGAACGAGGCCCTGGGCAGCGCTGCCGCCTGCTCGGCGCTGATCACCGCAATCTTCGGACGGCCGGCATAGCGCATGGTGAGCGAGGCGCGCACATTGGGTGCGGCTTCCACCAGAACCAGTTGCGCGCAGGAGGCGGCGATCAGATCGGCAGAGGTTGCCTCGCCACAGCCATAGTCGAGGACGTGCGCCGTGGGCGAGGATACGAGCTTGCGAATGTCCTCCGCGATCGTGCGGTAGTGCACGTCGCGATGGCGCGCATTGACATAGATCACCGAGTGCTTGAAATCGTAAAAATCAATCCAGTCGCTCATGGGGACGCTCTCATGGGCGCTGTGTATCGCGCGTTTCTTGAAGAAGCGCTAGCGGCGCCAGAGCTTGGGTAACGGCCCATCTTTGCCGAGGACCGGGTCGCTATCCGGCAGCGGGACCTTGGAAATCATGGTGAGTGCCTTGTCCCGCTCGGCCGGATTGTCGCCACGGCAAAGGTTATACGTACCGTCCGGCGGATAGGCGCCGATGACAACGAGATCGTCGCTGCCCGAAAGCTTCTGGTGTCCGGTGCCTGCCGGCAACACGACGATGTCGCCGGTGGCGAACTCGAACACTTCGCCGCCATGTCCGCCGAGCTGCACCCGGGCGTGGCCGCGGGCGATGCCGAGCGCTTCATGAATCATGGAGTGGTAGTGCACGAAGGGATAGATGCCATTGCGCCACTGGCCGTGGCCCCAGCCGTTTGCGGCGAACTGCTTTTCAATTGCGCCTTCCGGACTGCGCTTGCCTTCGACGGAGGCAGCGCCCTTGTAGACAAGCACCGGCAGCGCCGGGTTGTTCGGCACGATGCCGTCGTCCTTGAACAGGAAGGTGAGGGGTGCGTTGGGCATGGAGAATGAGAAACTGCAACCCGCGTGGATCGGTTCCGTATGTCGCATACCCGGGAGACCGTCATTGCCGGGCCTGCCGAAATGACTGTCAACTACGCAATCTTGCGCTTCGCAGCTTCTTTGGCCTGCCGCATCATCTCGACAAAGCGGGTGAACAGATAATGGCTGTCGCGCGGGCCGGGTGAGGCCTCGGGATGGTACTGCACCGAAAACACAGGCTTATCCTTGAGCGCGAGGCCGCAATTGGACCCGTCGAACAGCGACACATGCGTCTGCTCGACATTTTTCGGCAGCGTTTCCTTGTCGACCGCGAAGCCATGGTTCATCGAGGTGATCTCGACCTTGCCGGTCGTGAGATCCTTCACCGGATGATTGGCGCCGTGATGCCCCTGATGCATCTTCATGGTCTTGCCACCGACGGCGATGCCGAGCATCTGGTGACCGAGGCAGATGCCGAAAGTCGGCGTGCCTGAGTCGATCAGCTTCCTGATGACCGGCACCGCGTATTCGCCGGTCGCCGCCGGATCGCCGGGACCATTTGAAAGGAACACGCCATCGGGCTTGAGCGCCAGGATGTCTTCGGCCGAAGTTTTTGCCGGCACGACCGTGACCTTGCAGCCGGAGCCCGCGAGCAGTCGAAGAATGTTGCGCTTGATGCCGTAGTCGACGGCAACAACATGGAAGTCCGGACTGGTCTGCCGGGCAAAACCCTGGCCCCAGGCCCACGGCGTTTCATCCCAGATAAAGCGCTGTCCGCTTGTCACCATCGGCACAAGATCCATGCCGACCAGGCCGGGCCATTCCCCGGCTTCCTTCTTGAGCGCGGCGATATCGAATTTGCCATTGGGCGCGTGCGCGATCACGGCGTTTGGCATGCCGTTGACGCGGATCAGTGACGTCAGGGCGCGCGTATCGATGCCGGCCAGCCCGATAATTCCGCGCGCCTTGAGCCAGTCACTGAGATTTCTGGTTGCGCGATAGTTCGACGGCGAGGTGATCGCGCTGTGCAAAATGACCCCGCGCGCGCCGGGTGTCGCCGCCATGTTGACGGTTTCGATGTCCTCTTCGTTGGTGCCGACATTGCCGATATGCGGGAAGGTGAACGTAATGATCTGCCCTGCATAGGAAGGGTCGGTGAGGATTTCCTCGTAGCCCGTCATGGCGGTGTTGAAGCAGACTTCGCCGACCGCATGACCGGCTGCACCGAACCCGAAGCCCTCGAGCACGGTTCCGTCAGCCAGCACCAAAAGTGCGGTCGGCTTGGGCTCGGCCCAGGCGCCCGATGCGCCGGCGGAGCTGGCTTTCGTCTGGGTCATGGCCTCTTAGTTGCGTATTATGGTGTGCGAGGCAAGGGGCCGCCGGGTGCCGCCCCCAGGCAGATATAAGGCCATAAGAAAGGGGTTTCCGTGCTGCGCGACGACATCAACAAGGCCTTGACCGAGGCGATGAAAGCCAAGAACGAGCGGGCGGTTTCCACGCTCCGCATGATCAATTCCTCTTTGAAGAATGCCGATATCGAGGCGCGCGGTGCCGGAAAACCGCCGCTTGGCGATGCCGAGGTGCTCAGCATCCTGCAAAAAATGATCAAGCAGCGGCAGGAATCGGTCGAACTCTATCAGAAGGGCGGCCGCGCCGACCTGGTGAAACAGGAGCAGGAAGAGATCGCGATCATCACCGCCTATCTGCCCAAGCAGATGTCCGATGCCGAGATCAACGCCGTCATCGAAGAGGCGATCAAGGAAACCGCCGCCGCCGGCATGAAGGATATGGGCAAGGTCATCGGCGTCCTGCGCGGCAAATACGCCGGGCAAATGGATATGGGCAAAGCCAGCGGGATGGTGAAGGCGAAACTCAGTTAAATGTCATGGCCAGGACAAGCCCGGGCATGACGAAGCAAAAAACAAACGACGTCGCGGAGTGAAACATGCATCGCATCTTGATTGCCGCGTTGGCGGCCGTAACGGTGTACGCGAGCCAGGCCGGGGCCGAGGACTATCCGACCCGCCCGATCCATGTGCTCACGACTTCAAGCGCCGGCGGCATCAGCGATATCTTCATGCGCGTGCTCGGCGAGGAGTTGCACAAGAGACTCGGTCAGCCGCTGATCATCGAGAACCGCCCGGGCGGCTCAGGCAATATCGGCGCGCGCGCCTGCCAGGATGCACAGCCGGACGGCTACACAATCTGCATCATCAATGCGGATCCAATGATCTACAACCAGTTCCTTTTCAAGAGTCTGTCGTTCGACCCCGACAAGCTGACGCCGATTATCAACCTGTTTCATCTCATCCAGGTGCTGGTGATCAATTCCGATCTCGGCGCCAAGAGCGTGGATGAGCTGGTCGCGGTGTCGAAGCAGAAGCCGGGCACACTCTCTTATCTCACCGCCTCGATTCCGTGCGTCGTCTACATGGACAACCTCAAGCAGGAAAAAGGCGGCGATTGGGTGCGCGTGCCGTTCAAGGGCGGCGGGGAGGCGACCAACGCCATTCTCGGCGGCTCGACTCCGATTGGCCTGATCGGCCTTGGCAACGTGATCTCGCAGATCAGCGCCGGCAAGATGACGGCGTTGGCGCTGGTCAACAATATCCGCACACCGCTGCTGCCGAATGTGCCCACTCTGGAAGATCTCGGCTACAAGGGCGCCCCGTCGCAGACGTGGTACGGACTGTTTGCTCCCCCTGGCACGCCGAAGCCGGTCGTCGACAAGATCGCCGCCGAGGTGGCGCGCGTCGTCAGCGATCCGGGCTTCCGTGACAAATACATCATCAGCCGCGGCCAGGTGCCGGCGATCAACACGCCGGAGCAGTTCGCGGCCGAGATCAAGGCCGACCGTGCGGCAGCGAAAGACGTCGTGAAGGCGTCAGGGCTTGAGCCGCAGTAGCTGCAGTTACATCAACGCGGCGCCGTGTCGCCGAAATCGTTGATGATCGCGATCAACGCGTCGGGCCCGACCGTCACCGTGCCCGAAAACGGATGGTCGATGGCGACGATGGTCAACAGGCCACCGAAGATCAGGATCGACAATGCGCCCGACATGATCGACTGCGCCAGTAAATTGGCGGTTCCGAAGAAAAACGTAAAAGAGATGGTGACGAACGCGCCGGTGAACAGCACGGTCCAGATGATGCCGGGCACGATGCCACTTGCCGCCACCAGCCGTTGTCGCCGCATTTCGCTGATGCGGTCGACGTCGCGCAGGATTTCGGCCACGACCAGGGCTTCATTGGCGTTGAACGCGTGATATTTGAGGGTCGCGGTGTAGATTGCGCTCAGCGCCGTCGTGACGTCGCGGCTCGATGTCCCACGGTCCATCGCCGGCCAGTCCTTTGCGACCGCTTCCTTCAGATAGACGGTGGTCGCCTTGCGAATTGCGGCGCCATGCTCCGGGTCGAGCCCTTGCGTCAGCCGGAAGACGGTGGCCGCCGCGCTGGCCTCATTGGCAACCTCATTATCGGCCTGATTGTAGCGTTCCCAGACGATGACGATCGCAAAAGCGAGCAGCACCGCGTAGATCACACCGACAGTGGCAAATTTAAAGCCGGCCACCTCGTTGTTGGAGCGCAAGCGCTCGAGCGTGACATAGCGACGAACGACCGCCGGGGCCACCATCGCGAAAACTGTAGTAGGAATCAGCAGTATGACTGCGGCGACCCAGAGCGGATTAGTGGTCAGGATCAGCATGCGAGTCCGGCCAAATGAAACACACGATGGCGAATGACTCTGCCATAATCGCCGCAGATGCCCGACAGGGCTTGTGGAAAACTGGCAAGAAGCCGAAATCTCACGCCACCTCGAGCAAAATTTCCGCCAGCCGACCGGGCTCGTCGATCATCACGTCGTGGCCGCAAGGGACTTCGTAAGTGCGCCAGCTGCGATCGGCCTTCGTGCGCGCGTGGACTTTGTCGAACGACACGTTTGGATAGCCGGCTGCACGGATATAGGTTTTCGTCGCCACGCGTTCGCGCGCGCCGGTGACCTTGATTTTTTCGGTCATGGTGCCGATCGGCTGTGGCGTGGCGAGTGAATCGACCCAGGCGCGGTCCTTCTCATTCACTTTGAACGCGGCGGCATCGCGCACAGGCACGGTCGTGTCCTTGCGATCGAGTGCGCCCTGGATAACTTCCTTCACGGCTGGCTGGACCACATCGAGCAAAGATTCGCCGTTGTCGGGAACGAATGCGTCGAGAAAGACGATCGAGCTGATTTTGTTCGCCACCGCTTCGGCGACGCCGGAGATGACAAAACCGCCATAGGAATGCCCGACCAGTACGATGTTGTTCAGCCGCTCGCATCTGATCAGGCCGAGAACATCGGCGACGTGCAGCGACAAATCGATGTTTGGTTGCAGCAGGTGCGCCCGCTCGCCGAGACCGGTGAGCGTCGGTGTGAATACAGTATCGCCGCGCGCTCTCAGCCTATCGGCGACGCGGCGCCAGCACCAGCCTCCGTGCCAGGCGCCGTGAACGAGGACGAAGGTTTTCGAACTCACGTGGCGCGCTTCCAGATTTGCGTTGCGACGCCGCCTCCGCCGGAGGGTGCGGCGTTGATCACCCGCAACTCATCGCCGCTGACGGACAATGTCCGCTTTTGTGTCTGACCCTCGAAATTCGGATAGCTGCTCGCCTCGATCATGACCGTGATCGAACTGGACGGTTCGTCAATGGTGTAGGTGCCGAAGTAATTGAGCGCTCCCTGCACGGCCGCTGCGTTCTCTGCCTCGGTGCCTTTGGTGCGATTGTTCGACGCGAATTTCGGAACGCCCGCGCGCACGATCGACACCGAGAAGCGGCCGCCGGCATCGAGGAACATGACGCCGTGCGGGTTTGGCCCGTAGCCATCGGCGTCGCCGATCTTGACCGAAACCAGCGTCCACGTGCCGACCGCCTGCTGCTTGAGCGACTGTGCCTGCGCGCTGCCGGCGAAGAGCCCCGCAGCCGCGAGGCCAAGCAGCGACGCGAGCACGGGCGTGGCTAGAATGGTCATGACTTTCCTCCCTTTGAGCCTGTCTGCGCTGGCTTTTTGTACCAGCTAGAACACGGAATTGCCGTCACTATTCCGGCCGGATGTGGCGGGCAATCCGTGGTGAATTGCTGTGTCTAGCGGGGACAAAATGTCCCTGGACGCGCCGCAAATAGTGGATATGGGGAAGAGTCACCGGTTGACCGCCGATTCGGCCAAAAAACCATGCGCTTCACGCCCCAGTTCCTGGACGAGCTGAAAGCCCGGCTTCCGGTTTCGGAGGTCGTGGGCAGGCGCGTGAAGCTCGTACGCTCCGGACGCGAGTTCAAGGGTCTGTCGCCGTTCAACAAGGAGAAAACACCGTCGTTCTTCGTGAACGACCAGAAGCAGGCCTGGTTCGATTTTTCCTCGGGCAAGAACGGCAGCATTTTCGATTTTGTCATGCAAAGCGAAGGTGTCAGCTTTCCGGAAGCCGTGGAGCGCCTGGCGCAGATGGCTGGCATGCCGTTGCCGAAAGTCTCGCGCGAGGATGAGGCGCGCGACGCGCGGCGCAAGACGCTGCACGATGTCGTCGAGCTGGCCGCGAAATTTTTCCAGGACACATTGGCCTCGCGCACCGGCGCGAAGGCGCGCGGCTATCTCGCCGATCGCGGCCTCGATCCGGCGACGCAGCTCAAGTTCCGCCTCGGCTTTGCGCCGGCGGAACGTTTCGCGCTGAAGGAGCATCTGGGTTCGCACGGCATTCCCGTCGAGGACATGGTCGAGGCGGGATTGCTGATTTCGGGCGACGATATTCCGCTTCCGTTCGACCGCTTCCGCGATCGTGTGATGTTCCCGATCAGCGATCTGCGCGGGCGCGTGATCGCCTTTGGCGGCCGCGCGCTCGAAAAGGACGCGCAGGCAAAATATCTCAATTCGCCGGAGACGCCGCTCTTTCATAAAGGCGCGACGCTCTACAACATCGCTGCCGCGCGACAGGCGGCACACGATGGTGGGCAAAAAGGCGCGCCGATCATCGCGGTTGAAGGTTATGTCGATGTGATTGCGATGGTGACGGCGGGCTTTCCCGCGACGGTCGCGCCGCTGGGCACGGCCTTGACCGAAGACCAGCTCGCACTGCTCTGGAAAATGGCAGATGAGCCGGTGCTCTGCTTCGACGGTGACGGTGCGGGCCTGCGCGCCGCGTATCGCGCCGTCGACCTTGCGATGCCGCGTCTCAGACCCGGCAAGAGTCTGAAATTTGCGCTGCTCCCGCAGGGACAGGACCCGGACGATCTGGTGCGCTCGGGCGGGCGCGAAGCCGTGAGCGATGTCATCGACGCGGCGCGGCCGCTCGCCGGCATGCTCTGGGCGCGCGAGACGGAAGGCCATTCGTTCGACACGCCGGAGCGGCGCGCTGCGCTGGAGGCACGCGTCAACGAGGTCACGGCAGCGATCGCCGACGATGCGGTGCGTAAATACTACCGCCAGGATTTCAGTGCGCGGCTCTCGCAGTTTTTCGCGCCCGAGCGGGCACAACAGGGCGAAGTGCGTCGTCGTGACAATTGGCGCGAGCCGCGCTCAGGTACGAACTGGCGGCAGCGGCGCAACACCGAGTGGCAACGCGGCGATGCACCCCGGCCGGCGGGTCGGTCGGCGCCCTATGTCGTGGTGAGCCAGCAACTGGCATCGAGCCCGGTGCATCGCGGCCACCGCACGGCGGTCCCGCGGCGGGAGGCGCTGATCCTGCAGGCCGCGCTCAACTATCCCTGGCTGTTGCAAGACCATCTCGAGGAGCTCGCCTCGCTCGAGTTCCGCCATGCCGACGCCGAACGGCTGAAAAGCGCGCTGATCGACATTGCCGCCCATAGCGCGGGTCATGCCGCCATGCTCGACGCCGAAGCGCTCAAGGCGGAGCTTGCTGCCCGCAACCTCACCGAGGCGATGCAGCGGATCGCCCTGTCGATCACCACCCCGTCAGTCTGGGGCGCACGGCCAGAGGCCGCGCCGGACGACGTTTTGGTGACCTGGACGCAGCTTGTCGCCTTGCATCGGCAGTGGCACTCACTAACTAGGGAGCTTAAGGACGCCGAGCAGGCCCTGGGCCAGGACGCGAGCGAAGCCAATTATTTACGGTTGCGCGACGTCAAAGCCCGCCTGGCCCGGATGGAAGGCACCGAGGCCCTGATTGAGGGCTTTGGAGCCTCTTCCGGTCGGGGCGTTCGTAGCTTATGAGCAGGCGCATGGTCCCGGAAAGTGGGATACCGGTTTCCGGATGATGATGCGCTTAAAAGGGTTGGCCAGCGGGAATAAGGGTCGGTTCCCGCGGTATGCTTTTAGGTTAATCGGAGCTTAGCGGGTTCCGAAGACACTGAGATGACCTGATTCGGGGCGGCGCCTCGCCGGCGCGGCCCTTTTTGGCCGTGCGCCGGGTAGCGCGGCGAACCGGGCGCGGGACGGCCAGGACGGTCCAGGAGAGGCGGATGGCGAGCAAGGCAAAAGCGACGCAGGCGAAAGAAAAAGAACCAGCCCCGGAGAAGGAAGAAGGCGCGCCTGACTCGCCGCTGCCGCTTCTCGATCTCTCCGATGCCGGCGTCAAGAAGATGATCAAGGCCGCCAAGAAGCGCGGCTACGTCACCATCGACCAGATCAACGAAGTCATGCCGTCCGGCGAGGTGTCCTCCGACCAGATCGAGGACATCTACGCGATGCTCAATGAAATGGGCATCAACGTCGTCGAGACGGAAGAGGCCGACGCCGACGAGAAGGCGTCCGAGGAAGCCGACGATGACGACGAGGATACCGGCACCGAGGTCGTCGAGGCAAAGACGAAGTCGCTGGCGACCGCCGAGAAGAAAGAGCCGTCCGAGCGCACCGACGATCCCGTGCGCATGTATTTGCGCGAGATGGGCTCGGTCGAGCTGCTCTCGCGCGAGGGCGAAATCGCCATTGCCAAGCGCATTGAGGCCGGCCGCGAAGCCATGATCGCCGGCCTGTGCGAGAGCCCGCTCACCTTCCAGGCTATTATCATCTGGCGTGACGAGCTCAACGAAGGAAAAGTCTTCCTCCGCGACATCATCGACCTTGAAGCGACCTATGCCGGCCCCGACGCCAAGCAAATGCAGGTGCCGGTGATCATCGGCCCCGACGGCAAGCCGGTGCCGCAAGCGGTCGGCACGCCGGTTCCCGGCGCGCCGCATCTCCAGGTGGTGCAGACCCCGGCGCCGGCCGTGGCGCCAGCCGCCGCGACGCCGTTCAAGGCGCCGGGCGCTGACGGTGAAGAGGCCGAACCGAAGGATCCGGGCGAGGCCGCCGCCGAGAGCGATTACGACGAAGATGATATGGAGAATTCGCTGTCGCTCGCGGCCATCGAGGCCGAGCTGAAGCCGAAGGTGGTCGAGACCTTCGACACCATCGCGGATTCGTTCAAACGCCTGCGCCGCCTGCAGGAGCAGGATATCGAATTCCGCCTGAAGAACTCCTCGCTGTCGCCGGCGCAGGAGCGCAAATATAAAAAGCTGAAAGAAGAGATCATCTCCGAGGTGAAGTCGCTGCGGCTCAATCAGGCGCGCATCGAGTCGCTCGTCGAGCAGCTCTACGACATCAACAAGCGTCTCGTGTCCAACGAAGGCCGGCTGATGCGGCTTGCCGAAAGCTACGGCGTCATCCGCGAGGACTTCCTCAAGCAATACATGGGCGGCGAGCTTGACCCGCGCTGGCTTAACCGCGTGTCGAAACTCTCGGCCAAGGGCTGGAAGAACCTCGTCGCCAAGGAAAAGGATCGCATCAAGGAGATCCGCTCGCTGGTGCACGACCTTGCCGCGCAGACCGGCGTGGAGATTTCGGAATTCCGCAAGATTGTGCACATGGTGCAGAAGGGCGAGCGTGAAGCCCGCCAGGCCAAGAAGGAGATGGTGGAGGCCAACCTGCGCCTCGTCATTTCCATCGCCAAGAAATACACCAACCGCGGCCTGCAATTCCTCGACCTGATCCAGGAAGGCAACATCGGCCTGATGAAGGCGGTCGACAAGTTCGAATACCGCCGCGGCTACAAGTTCTCGACCTATGCCACGTGGTGGATCCGGCAGGCGATCACCCGCTCGATCGCCGACCAGGCGCGCACTATTCGTATCCCGGTGCACATGATCGAGACGATCAACAAGATCGTGCGCACATCGCGGCAGATGCTCAACGAGATCGGCCGCGAGCCGACGCCGGAAGAGCTTGCCGAGAAGCTCGGTATGCCGCTGGAGAAGGTGCGCAAGGTCCTCAAGATCGCCAAGGAGCCGCTCTCGCTCGAGACGCCCATCGGCGACGAGGAGGACTCGCATCTCGGCGATTTCATCGAGGACAAGAACGCGATTCTACCGATCGACGCGGCGATCCAGTCGAACCTGCGCGAAACCACCACGCGCGTGCTCGCCTCGCTCACCCCGCGCGAGGAGCGCGTGCTGCGCATGCGCTTCGGCATCGGCATGAACACCGACCACACGCTGGAGGAAGTCGGCCAGCAGTTCTCGGTCACCCGCGAGCGTATTCGTCAGATTGAGGCGAAGGCCCTGCGGAAGCTGAAGCATCCGTCAAGGAGCAGGAAGCTCAGGAGCTTCCTGGATAACTAGGCCGTTTTCGTCGTCCCGCAAAGGCGGGCTTCAGTTCGTACGATCCATCTGAAATCAAACGGCGGGCCTCGTGCCCGCCGTTTTTTATTCTGCCTCCCGGCATCCGATGCGTGTCAATTCCCCTTGCTCGCCTGCGCCACCGTCACCGGCTGGTCGCGCCAGACATCCGGAAACAGCTTGCTCATGTTCTCGACCTTCGGCGCGTCGTTGACGGCGATATAGGGCTGGTAAGGATGCTTGATCGCGTAGTCCTGATGATAAGCCTCTGCCGGGAAAAACTCCGACTTCATGGAGTCGCTCTTCGTCACGATCGGGCGCTTGAAGACATGGGCCGCATCGAGCTGCGCGATATAATCCTTCGCAACTTTCTGCTGTGCCTCGCTCTGCGGGAAAATTTCGGAGCGATATTGCGGGCCGGTGTCGGGTCCCTGACGGTTGAGCTGCGTCGGGTCGTGCGCGACCGAGAAATAGATCTGCAGGATCTTGCCGTAGGAAACCTCGCGCGGGTTGAACGTCACCTGCACGCTTTCGGCGTGTCCGGTGCGGCCTGAGCTGACGGTATCGTAAACGGCGTCCTTCTGCGCGCCGCCGGCATAGCCGGATACGGCATTGGTGACGCCTTTGACGTGCTGGTACACGGCCTGGATTCCCCAGAAGCATCCGCCCGCGAGCACGGCGGTCTCGAGTCCCGCACCTGGCGCCGGCGCTTCGGCCGCCGGCGGCGGGATTGTGACGGCGGGTTCTGCGTGCGCCGCGATCGGCGCAAAGGCGAGGGCGGCGGCGATGAGGAGGGCAGGACGGTTCATGGTGCGTGCTCCCGGGAAAGATTGCTTCCCATATAGGGAGGAAATTGCCCGGCGGCATCACACAAAGTTACACGTCTGTGTGAGAGGCGCGTCATCGGAAATGAGCAGTGTCATGGCAGGGCATCGCCGTCCGAAGACGGCGTGCTTTCGCATGCCTATGTCCGGGCGTAACGGCGGAATACGAGCGGGCAGCAGACGAGCCCGGCCATGACGGTGGGGGTGGCGGTGAACGCCGGCGGCCTCACTCCAGCCCGTTGATGATCCGGATGTCGCGCACGGCGCCGTCGCCGAGCGCCCGCAGTGCTTCCTGGTAGCCGGGGCTGTCGTGCCCGGCGATGGCCTTTTCAAGGCTCGGAAATTCGGAGACGACCAGCCGCTCCTTCAGCCCGGCCTCGTAGGTGGCGTCGGGGCTGCCGCGGCAGAGATAGCGCACGCCAAAGGGTGCGAGCGCGATAGGCGCAAGCTTGGCGTAGGCGGCGAGCTTCGCCGGGTCTTTGATCTCGCGATAGGTGGTGACCCAGTAGGCCTTGGGCATTTTGTCGCTCCCTGTGGTGGCGTTTTCGATAAGCATCTTAGCCTTCGCTTGGGGATGTACGAAAGCTGTCCACGTCACCCTTCGGCGGCCGAAGGCCCTACGTCTGCTCCCACCCAAAAAGCGTGGATGCCCGGCACATAGGCGTGCAAAGCATGCCGTCCTTGCGGACGGCTAAGGCCGGGCAGAACGAGCCCGGGCTACGACAGCGCAGGGGACAAGCCCCGCTTTGACGGTGTAAAGATCGCCCGGGGGCAACACAGGGCCATCCATGACCAGGCTATTTGCTCTAATTCTCTTCGGCGTCCTGCTTGCCGCGCCGGCCCGTGCCGCGCAATGCGGCGGCGATTTCGGCACTTTCCTGTCGGCCATGGGGCGCGATGCCACTGCAGCCGGCGTTTCGCGCAACATTATCGACCAGGCTTTCGCGGGCGTCACCATCGATCAGGCCGTGCTCACCTTCGATCGCCGCCAGCGCGGCACGTTCCGCAAAAGCTTCGAGGAATACGCGGCCACGCGTGTGATCCCGGCCCGTATCACGCGTGCCAGGCGGCTGATGCAAACCCATGCGGCGTTGCTGTCGCGCATCGAGCGGCAATTCGGCGTGCCGAAAGAACTGCTGATGGCCATCTGGACGCTCGAAAGCGACAACGGCACCGGCGATATGGGCAAGCTGCCGGTCGTCCGCACGATCGCAACGCTGGCGCATGATTGCCGCCGCACCGAGCTGTTCCAGACCGAGCTCATCGCGGCGCTGAAAATTCTCCAGCGCGGCGATCTGCCGTTGCGCGATCTCATCGGCGCCTTCGCGGGCGAGATCGGGCAGACGCAGTTCCTGCCGTCCTCCTACATCAAGTATGGCGTCGACTACGACGGCAACGGCCACGTCGATCTGCGGCACAGCGTGCCGGACGTGCTCGCGTCCACCGCCAATCTGCTGAAGACAAATGGCTGGAAAGCCGGCGCGCCGTTCGGCGAGGGCACCGAGAATTTCCAGGTGATGCGCGAGTGGAATCGTTCCGAGGTCTACCGCAAGACCATGGCGCTGTTCGCCGAGAAGCTGCGGGGGCCGTGAGGCTGTGACCAGCGGGAGCGCGAATAAAAAAGCCCCGCCGGAAGTCCGGCGGGGGTGAAGAGGGGAGGAAAAGCCTTCACCCCGGAATCCTGGGCCAAAGTGGAAAGTTTGTCTGTGACTTAGCTCACACTCGTTTCCGCCGACGACTGATATCTGTTATTTCACGAAAAAATTTGAGCGTACAATACGAGTGGGTCCATGACCGCTTTCATCATCGCGTATTCCAAGCTGATTTTGATGTTCGCTCTGATCGGAACGATCATTGCCCTGTCATCGACCGGCCACCGGCCGTTTCGGCACGAAGCGCGCAAATAAAAGCAACGAAGTGCGGATCACAACCGGCGGGCTCCCTGACCCGACTTAAATTGCTCGCCGGCACTCATTAGCTTCGGGTCGCGACAACCGCCTTCGACTTTCGCGTCACGCGTCTCTTTCCGCGTTTTGCCTTTCGTGATTTCCCGAATGCCATCTTGGACAGCGGCTCGCGGACCTCGGAAAATATCAGCCATCCGATTCCGGCCCCGATAAGGAGGGAGGCCACCGGATTGTTGCGCGCCTGTTTTGCGATGAGCGGCAGGATTTCATCTCCCAATGTGCTGGGATTGACGCCGATCAGGTCGCCGACCACGGTCGCCGGAGAAACGTGGTAGCGAAGATCGGCGATGCGGTCGGTAAGACGTTCCCGCGCGCGCTCCGCTCGACGTTCCAGCTGTGCTGACGATGCCATAGAGTTACCTCGTGGTTGCGATGGTTGAATCTTTTTGCAGTTGATCGAGCGTTTTTGTCGGAGCGAGGCGATGGAGGCTCAAGCGGTTGACGCCAAACCACACAAGACTCGCGCCCACCAGCAGGGTTGCCGCCGCGACAACAAGAATCGCGACGGGCATCGAAAGTCCATAGGCGACCAGCCCGGCAATGGCGGCCTGCAGCAACAGAACGATTGTCGCCATGAGCAGAAGCGCGCCGGTGCCGACCAGCACAGCCGACACGGCGGTAAACGTGAGCTTTTCGGAAATCTCTGCGCGCAAAAGCTCAAGCTCGGCCTGCAGCAGAGCCGCGACGTCCTTCAAGGCTTCGCCTGCGATGTCGACGACCCCTTTGTCGCTGGCGCGAGCAGAACGTCGTCGGCTTTCCGTTACACCGGATGCCGGACTCGACGCCATTATACCCTCCGAACTGCGGTCCCATGCCGCTCGGAGTGATAACGGCGCGCCGGCAGCTAAAGTTCCGTCTCCGGCGCCGTATCAGCAACAATCACGAATCGGGCCGGAAGCGAACGCCGATTGCCGGCACGGTGAGCTGGAAATCTTGCCGCGCGAGGCGATTCTGATTGGTCTGCGTCGCGGCAACGCCGGGCCGCCATTCTTCAAGTTCGCTGATGTAATGGGTGCGCGCGATGCCGTGGCGCGGGGCTGTCAGGCGAAGACCCGGTCAAAGGCGACGCTGTTGTAATAGGGAAAGCCCAGCCCAATGCCCAGCTGCTTGCGACCCGACTGCAACGCCCGCCGGGCGATCTGCAAATCGATTGCTGTACGAATGAGGCCAGGAAGCTGACCTGGGTTTTGCCAGACCGAGCGGGCGACTCCAACGACATCGGGTGAACCGTCCGGGCGCAATCCTAGCGTTGCCGCGGGGGGAAGCGCCCTGTGTGCGGCATCGATGATAACCCGGCAGGCGGCGAACGGAATACGATGCTCGGCGGCGATCTCCGCGGCGATATGTGATTCCATATCGACGGCAGCCGAGCCCGTTTCGTCGTAAAGCTGGTACTTTTCCACAGGGCCCTGGACCACGGCGTCGGCACCAACGACGTGTGCATGTAAGGCGTTTGGAAGGATCTCGAGGAGCCTCTGCGCCCAGGCGCGATCGGTCGTAATTACGTCGTTACCACTCCGCACACCGGACGCAACGACCCAGTCGCCCGCAGCGAGGCCGGGCGCAAGGCCGCCGGCAATTCCGAAACTGATGATGCCCGAAGCCCCACGCGCGATTGCTGCTCGAAGCGCCGCCCGTAGCCCCGAACTTTGATTGCAGATGACCGATACCCCGGGACCGCGCGCAATGCCGGCCTCAAGCGCTAGACAGGTAACGGCAACCACGCCCTCTTTGCCCGACATCCACACCCCGCTTCCCGGCGCATTTATCCCAAAGGCTGCCGCCACGGTCAACGCCGCTTCATTGCGAAAATTCCACTTAGTCGCGGATATGCAACAGCTTTTTGGATGATTCGGGCCCGGAGCGCCAATCGGCAGAACCTCTATGCTCGGGCTGACATTCCGACGCCAGGTTGCCGTCACCATCCGCCAGGCCTTTCGGAGGCGTGAATGAGCCTCGAAACCGGTAGCTTCTCGTCTGACGCGGAGGCTGATCGCTACTGCTGCATGGCTGCCATCGGATTCGACCTGGCGTTCCAGCGGGGGCAAAGGTCAGTGCAGTATGACCGTCAGGATCAGGAGGAATTCGATTTCCTGAGCGTGAGGCGGTCACTCTGGATGCGCAGCCGGCTCGGGCGCGAGCGGGCCGCTTTCTTTCAGCGCGCTTGCCGCAAGCGCGTAGCCGCCTTGCGCGCCGTCGATGAAATGAACGTGATTTGGATTGACCGGTGACGGCGTGAAGCAGGTCATCATCGCCGCATTCTGGCGATGCACTCCGTAGCGAATGACGCCCCCGGCGGCCGCCGTCTTCAGGGTGTCCTCTATCTCGGCCGCGAGCTCCGGCGTGCAATCGAGCACCATGCGCAATGAATCATCAAACTTCCGGAAATCCGAGTTTTCGATGAGCTCGCTGGTGTATTTCGCGGGAATGAAGCGGCCAATGCGCAAGCCGCTCCACATGACCAAAAAGTAAAAAAGAGTCCGCGCCAGCACCTTGACCTTGCGGGTGCGGATCGATTCACCCGCGCGCCGCGACGCCCGCGCTTCGAGATCGTAACCTTGCGGCGGCCATCTCAGCCGCAGTCCCTGTCCGGGAAGGGGACGAGAGGCATCCGGCGTTTTCTCGACAATACGGATCACTGTCTCGACCACGGCGCGAAATTCGCCAGCGCTGGCGCGCTCCGCCGGCGTCACCAGAAGCGACAACACCTGTCCGCGCTGCGAGGGGATCAGCTCGTAGCGGCAGGACAGGCCGGAGAGATCGGGATGGGCTCCGGGTGGGGCCGGCGGCACTGCGATCTCGCCGCGCTTCATCGCGGCGTCCGCCCAGGCCATGCCGCCGCCCGAGAACATTGCAATGCTCACATTCGCCGATGGCATGTAACGGGCGACGCGAACGTCGCGGCCTTGCGCGCGAATGTCTGCGACCGCAACCATTCCGATCCGCAAACCGAGATCGAGGTCTTCCTTGACCCAAATCGCCGTCTCCGCCAGCGCCTGGCGGGCAAGGTCGGCGTCTTCCGGCGGCACTGCGAAACTTGCGCCGTCGCCGCCGAAGACGAACGGGAAATCGCGACCTTTGAGCGCATTGGCGATCGAGGCGATCACCGCGGCGCCGGCCATGTTCACGGCCTTGTAGCGGTTTTCGCGAATGGCTTTGGTCGATTGCTGCACGTCGGCCACACCGATGATCCAGTCACCGGGCAGCGGCCGGAAGCAGGTTTCGTCCGCGACCCGTGTAAACTCACGAAAGACCGGCAGGCTTGCGTAGAAATCGCGCGTCGGGGCAGGTGAATCCATCGCGCCATGTTGGCTGATCGGGGAGCGGGCCGCTTCCTGCAAGCCTCCGGCTTGCTTGGCGCGGACCCGCGGCTTTAAGATCGTCACTTCGCACGGTTGTGTCTGGGTATTGTGAGCCATGGTGAAACGATCTGACGCAGCTCCGGTCGCCTGCGCCTTGTGCATCATCCTGATGTTGGCTGTCGGGTCCTGTCCGTCAGCGAGCGCTCAGTCGGCCGATCTCGTCCTTTGCGACCGGATCGCTGCCGATCCCGCCGACCCGGACAAGCCGGCGGACGTAAAAGGCGCTGCCGAGATTGCGCAATCCGATATCGCGACCGCGATCAAGTTTTGCAAAACCGCATCGGCCTCATCCCGTCGAGCGCTTTACGAACTCGGGCGCGCCTACGCAGCCAATCGACAGATGGCAGAGGCCATGAGTGCGTGGCACAAGGCAGCCGACAAAGGAAGCACCTCGGCAATGGTTGAACTCGGGGTGATGCTGGGGACCGGGAATGGCGTTGCCAAGGACCCGGCGGAGGCGCGCAAGCTGTTCGAGCGCGCTGCCGAGGCCGGCAATCCGCGCGGCATCACCAACCTTGCGGCGCTCTCCGGTGGCGCGACCGATCCCGTCAAAGCGCGCGCTCTTCTGTCGAAAACGGCGGAGGCAAATTCCGCAGAGGCCCAGTATCAACTTGGACTGATGACGGCAGATGGCGTCGGTGGTCCGAAAGACGACGCTGCCGCGCGGGCCTTGTTTGAGAAGGCAGCCGCGCAAGGTCATCCCGCTGCCATGGAACGAATGGGCGCATTTGCGCAAAGCGGGCGAGGGGGCCCGCAGGATTCAGCTGCCGCCAAATCGTATTACGAGAAAGCCGCGGCGCTCGGCAATGAAGATGCCAAGGCCGCGCTCAAACGCGCGGAATGTCCTTACGTGATCAAGGACAAAAACGGGAAGTTCGTGACCAACCTTTGCTTCTAGGTTGGTCACGAAGACTATCCGGCGTTAAGCGTTACGCGCGCCAATCCGCTGAAACCGAGAGCATTCGCTGCGGCGGGAGTGAGATCGATCACGCGGCCACGCACAAAAGGGCCGCGGTCATTGATTCGCACAACAACGGTTCGTCCGTTGGTTTTATTGGTGACGCGCACACGCGTGCCGAAGGGCAGCGTGCGATGCGCGGCGGTGAAGCCAGTCGGCCGGGCGCGCTCGCCGCTCGCCGTACGCTCACCCGCATAGGCATAGACAGACGCAATTCCGGACTCGGCCATGGCTGCAGACGAGCAGCCAACAAAAATCAACGCGCCGCAAAGCGCGGCGCCAAAACGCATGACCATCAAGAGATCTCCCCGGTAAGCCCCCACCGATGGCTGGCCTGATAGAGAGGAGGACGGTGCTAATTGGGGGCGAAATTTAGGCTATTTCTCGAAATCTGCGGTTCCGTCCACGCGCCATTGTCGCACCGCCAACGAGCAACGATCACTCTTCGGGCGCGGGACCGCACCATCCGGGCAGATAGATCGCATCCTGAGTTCTCGCCGCTTTCATCGCTGTCTCCAGCGCGCGCTCAAAATCGGCGTCGACAAGCTTGCGCTTGATACGACGACGGAGGAAATCCGCCCACAGAAACTCGCTGAAGGGCGTCGTATCCTTGGCGTATCCGCCGGCCCGCCTGAGTTCCCCGGCGAGCGAGCGGAACGGGTCATCAACCAGGTCCTTGATCGATTTCGGGATGCCTTTGTGGTCGCGTCGTCGGCCTTCATCGTCGAAAGGATGCATCAAATTTCGATTGTCGAGGACGAACCAAAATGCGTCGTTTTCGAGCATGCTGAGATTTGCGATCACGGTAACCATCACTTTCTTGACGCCTTCTTCGTGAAGCGCGCGCGCGAGGTGATGGTGGTCGATGACATAGTGGCGCTTCTTTGGGCCGAGGATCACCGGGATCATATGCGTGCCGAGAAATTTGGAGCCTTTTTCGTTCTTCATTTCGCGCCAGCGTTTTTGTTTCGCTTTGACCTCACGCATCCCCACAGTGATTTGAGTTGGGCGCAGATCCATAATTTCGACTGGCGTGAGAATTGGTTCCCGAACGGCGACCATGGCGTTCTCCCTTTGCTCGCATTGGAAATGTTGGCCAGCTGCCTGGATGTTGGGCCGCAAGAATGCGCCGGTTTGCGCATTCCCGTAGGCTCAATTTCCATAGAATGAGCCCGCTCACGCGATGAGAGCAAGCCCGTCCCTTTGCGACCTGTCAGGGAGAAAGCGCATCGCCCGGCGATACGCGCATTTCAATTCTTAACGGATGCTTGCGAGTTTGCGGCGGAGATGTGGCCGGTTCGTCGAACTGCACTCGCGAGAGGCGGCGCGTGCCGAATTTGGAGTCAATTGCACGCTATTGCGACGCGGGCGCGACACTCTGCATGACTCGCGCGCATGGAACGTATGTTTGACCATGCATGGTCGAAGCAGCGAACTACGCCTATGTACGCGTCAACAACAACAACAAAACGGGAAGCGCCTATGGAGTCGTCGAGCCCAACGAAGGGAGATGATCCATGGCTTACGTCCCGTCCGCCGTCGCTCCGCGCGACCTTATTGTTGAATCCCCTGCAGGCACTCGTCCCGGATTTTTCCGTCGTTTTGTCGACGTCATGATTCTGGCGCGTCAGCGCCAGGCCGATCGCGAGATCGCGCGTTATCTCCAGAACAACAAATTCACCGACGAAGCCGAGCGCGAGATCGAGCGGCTCTTTCTTTCGACGCCGACGCGCTTCTAGCAACGTCAAGGAGAACAAGGCCAATGGCTACGTTACCCATCCGCGCCCCGATCGTGCCGGCGCTCGTCGGCTTCGGGCGTGTCATATCGTTCATCGTGATATTTTTCGAAGTCCTTGCCGATGCGCAGCGCCAGGCAGAGGCCGCTCACGAGCGCTATCCGTTTGCGGGTTGGTGAGGGCGCTAGGCGACGCCCTCGACCACGCGCATATCCCGCTCGACATTACCAGTACCGAGCGCCTTGAGCGCTTCCTTGTAGGCGGGCGTGTCATGGCAGGCGACCGCCTTGTCGACACTGTCGAACTCGACCAGGACCACGCGCTCATTCATGCCGGCCTCATAGATTCTCGCCGGGTTGCTGCGCGCCAGGAAGCGGCCGCCGGCGGACTGGATCGCCGGCACTGCAAGTTTGGCATAGGCCTGCCACGCTTCCGGACTTTTCACCGAACGATAGGACACCACCCAATAAGCCTTCGGCATCTCGCGCTCTCCCTGTTTTCCGTTTGTCTGCGTCGTTGGTGAAAACTTACGGCGTAATCGCGTGCCGCAGCAAGGCCCGCGCATCGTCGGTGCCGTCGAGCGGGCGCAGAGTCCGCCGTGTTACTTTCCAGCCATCCTTGCCGCGCTTGAGCTCCCAGCGGTTGGCGCCGACCCGGTGAATGCGAAAGCCGGTCGATGTGCCGTGGCCGGGCACCTCGCGTGAGGCGGCCTGCCGGTCCGGGGTGATGATCTGCAAATAGGACGTGGCGACTGCGGTATCGCCATCGAGCTCGACCCGTGGCAGGCCGGCGAAATGGCAGAGCCCGCCGGCAATCGCGGCCTGGTGCTCCGGGGTTGTCACCATGGCCGAAATGTCCACGTTGCCCACTGCGCGCTTGCCTCCCGCGAGATCCACCTCTCCATCGGGCGTAAACGCACCGCGGTAATAGTGACTGGTGCCGGTGTCTGCGGCCGGTGGGTGACTCGCGATCAGATGATAGATCGCGAGGGTATCCTCGACCGCGCGCAAGCGGTCCTCCACCGAGGTGTGCGGCGTGCTCATGTTGATTGACCTCCCGAGTCAAAACGATGTCGGGAAGCTTACACATGCATCGCACGCGCCGCGACGATGCGAAATGACAAACGTGCCCACAGCGACGAAGGCGGTGCACGCGGCGGTATGTCAATTCGTGATGGAGCCAACCGGGGTTAAAGTGGTTTTGGCCACAAAGTTGCCCGAGTTCCTCGTGTAAGCCGTGACTTCCCCCAAAATCAGGATCTGCAAAACGGAGCCGCCATGTTTCGCAAACTGACACTGACGACGATTCTGGTAGCGCTCGCCGCCACCCCGGCGTTCGCGCAAAAGCAGCGTTTCGCGAGTGTCGATGCCAACGGCAATCTTGATGCATTGATCGCCCGCCATGCCGCGGCGAATAATCTGCCGGAGGATTTGGTGCGTCGCGTGATCAAGCGTGAGAGTGGTGGCAATGCGCGCGCGGTCAGCGCGGGGAATTACGGGTTGATGCAGATCAAACTCCCCACCGCCCGTTCCATGGGCTACACCGGCACCGCCGCGGGCTTGCTCGATGCCGATACCAACATGACCTATGCGGTGAAATATCTTGCCGGCGCCTATCGCGTCGCCAACGGCAACGACGGCCGCGCGGTGCACTACTATGCCGCCGGCTATTACTACGCGGCCAAGAACAGGGGCATGGCAATGCCTTCCAGCGACCGGGCGTCGGCTGACTCGTTGGTGTTCGCTGCCCCGGGCAGCAGGATCAAAGTTGCCTCAGAGCAGAAGTTGGGGCGGCCCAACGCGCAAGGCGCGAGCGTCGCATCGTCGTCCAGTCTTTATAGCGGACGTCTCGACTACCACTGATCGCGGGGCCAGCCGCACCTATCTTATTTGCGGTGTGCACGGCCGGACATTGCAAATTTGCCTTGACCCAATCCTCTAGTAGGGATTGGTGCGAGGGACCGTGGAAAAGGCGTTCGGGTTCGCCTGCGCGGCAACGTCTGGCACCGGTTGATATCGCTGGACGGTCTGCTGGCTACCGTACGTGGCTTGCTGATGCTGCGGCCCGCCGAACAGCGCTTCCAAAAAATTGAACGGGCGAGGTGGCGTCGGGTTCGCCGGTGCTCTGACACGGCGTATTCGGTGGATGCGGCGCTGGGATTCCCTTTGCGATTTGGCGGCAGGTTCGGTGTTTTTTGTTGCCGGAGCGCTTTCCTCCCGCGCAGCGATGGGCAGTTCGGCCGCGGAAGGTTCACTAATCTCCACTGGGATACTGACGACTGGTGCTTCTTTGATTGATGCCGGCTCTTCCGGATCCGCTTCGCTTCGGTCGCCGGGAAGGCTGGCCACTGTCGATTGTTCGTTGTCGGATCGCGCTGGTGTATCGGGTAGCTCGCGCAAACGATTGAGCTCATCGGCGCGCTTGAGGGCGGCGTGGATCAGGAATTGCCGTGCTTCGGCCTGACGCTCGCGGTCGAGCAGCGCGCTACGGGACGGCACAATTGCGGAGGCGAGCGGCGCACGAGACCCGTCCGGGGGGCTAAGTGCCAGAACCAGAATCAAAATGGCGAGAAGTAAGCCGCCCACAGGCAGAATCCGGAGAATCGGCAGCATAGCCTGTGCATAACTGAGTCGATGTCATTACCAAAGCACCACTTGCGTACCTTTTGTCCGGCAATCGAAACTGTGCGGCATTTTTACCACGGGCCTGTCGCACGCCGGTCGGGGAGGCCGTGACAGTCCACCTGACGGTTGCTACGAAGCGCCTCCATCATTGTTGCGGGGAAAAGTCATGATGAAAAAGCCGAATTGTCCGATCATTGCAATTGAGGAGCATTACTGGGATCCGGAATTGGCCAAGCATTTCACCGGTCCTGAGGCTGGCCGGGGCAATGAGACTGACGAACGGCTCTATGATCTGGGAAGCCTGCGTCTCAAGGAGATGGATGAGGCCGGGATCGACATCCAGGTGCTCTCCCATGGTGCGCCCTCTACCCAAAAGCTGGGGGCCGACGTTGCCGCCGATTTAACGCGCCAGGTGAACGACCGCCTCGCCAAGGTATGTGCGGCCAACCCCAGGCGCTTCGCAGCCTTTGCGGCCCTTCCGACCGTGGATCCGAAGGCGGCTGCCGACGAACTCGAGCGCGCTGTCACCAAACTCGGCTTCAAGGGCGCGATGCTGCACGGGATGTCGAACGGCGAATTTCTCGACCTCAGGAAGTTCTGGCCGATCTATGAGCGCGCGGAAAAGCTCGACGTGCCGATCTACTTTCATCCCTCGCTGCCCCACCCGAAGGTGACGGAAATCTACTACCAGGACTATGCCAAGGACTTCCCCCTGGTGGTGCGGCCGGCCTGGGGCTACACGGTGGAGACCGCGACGCAGGCGATACGCCTGGTGCTCTCGGGGGTCTTCGATGCGCATCCGAACCTGAAGATCATTCTCGGCCATTTCGGCGAGACGTTGCCTTTCCTGGTGTGGCGCATCGATACATCGCTCAAGCGGCCGGGGCAGAAGGCGATGAGTTTCCGCGATATCTTTTGCAAGAACTTCTATGTCACGACGAGCGGTTTCTTTTCTGATCCGGCCTTGATCTGCTGCATTCTGGAGATGGGCGTAGACCACATCCTGTTTGCAGTCGACTGGCCGTTTGTCATGAACCCGCCCGCGGTCAAGTGGATGGAGAGCGTCTCGATCTCGGACTCCGACAAGGAGAAGATATTGAGCGGCAATGCCAGGCGGCTGCTGAAGATGTAATCAGAGGGGGTGACGGAGATAGTATTCGGCGTCTTCCGCGGACTGCTTCCAATCCCTGTTTCCGCGCCAGTCGCAATGGTGCGCGCGCATGTCGCTTCCGTAGCGTACGCGGAAAAGCAGCGTGCGCGCCGGTCCGTTCTCGTATTCGTGCACTTCACCGGGCGGGTGGACCAGGAAGGCGCCGGGCCTCACCGCGATCGTTTCAGTCGGTGTCTGCATGGTGCCTCCGCCGGAGAAGCAAAAGTAGATTTCGGTTGCGTGCGGATGGCAATGATAGGGGCTGATTTGGCCTGGCTCCCAGCAGGCTACGGTGAAATCTCCGTTAGCAACTTTGCCGAGGATCTTTTCAACATGATGCCTGGGGTCCCATTGTTGCTCGGTCTCGAGGCTGAAGACATGCATGGCGCTGGCGCTCCGGCGAGATTGGATGCGCAGCCTAGCCCAATCACTGACCGGGCAGGAGAGGGCGGCGTTGCGCATGGCCCACGCGCATTGATAGAAGGAGCGTAGGGGCCCGTAGCTCAACTGGTTAGAGCCGACCGCTCATAACGGTCTGGTTGGAGGTTCGAGTCCTCCCGGGCCCACCACGCAGTCCCCCAAATCTCGGATTACAGAGACTTTGCAAGAAAAGCGCGCCGTAGCGCGGACTGTTTCGGTGCACGATTTTCGAGATTTGGTCTCTAGCGGCCGAGACGGCCGAAATTTGGGCTCAGTCTCCGGCCGGAAAAATTCTGGTCCCGGCGCAGACGGTCTTGAAAACGGAAATCTTATGAAGACAGGCCAAGTCTAGTAGCCCATTCCCCCCTCAGTCTCATCGACGACACTGACGCCGATGATAAGTCAGCCAATGCAAGG
>DATAPP010000253.1:0-3086 GCA_036265125.1 Pseudolabrys sp.
GACTTCAGATGGGCTTCGTCCGCTGGTTCCTCGCCGAGCCACGCTGGCCACGCTTCGGGCGCGAGGACCACTGGGCGCCGGCGTCCTCCCATTTCCGTTCCGTTCGGGGTGGGACCATGAGTTCGAATCCGCCTTCCTCCAACTTATTAGCTGGGTTGTGCTGGTGAATTTACCGTCTATAAAAGAGCCGGCGCGACCGCAAAGTCCCCTCATCAAGTTAAAAACCTGTTCCTTTTCAATCCGTTAGAGGCCAACATCCCGTGGCCCAATTTACCGCCAGAGCGATGGCGTCTTGCCTGCTACCATTCAGTATTGCGGCCCTGTGCAACATAGCCCTTTGGTTGTGGACTGACCATGCTGTTTTTTCGGCCGGTCTGAGGACGCGGTGCGCTTTCTGCTGGAGGGTCCGTGTATAGATCGAGGGAGCGAAAAGAGAGCATTGACAATTCGATGTGTTGATGCTATATTAGCAATCAATTTGGACCCTCTCGCTTTTTGCCCAGGCTGACGGGCAGGAAAGAGCGACGGACACTTTCATTCGAACCTAAGGCCATCCGGATCTAAATGTAAGTCATTTTTGCTGATTTTGCCAACATTATTTTCATGACAATATCGAGCGAAAATGGCCGTCCCGAGATAACTTATGACAGCGATAACATGGCGTCTTGTGCAGGCGAGCCCCACAATACCCTTGCTGGCCGAACGGGTCGAACGAAAGACGGCTTTCCGGACTTCACGAGCATCGCTGCGTTCGTTATTGCTTCGGGCGAAAGCAGTCCGGCGAGAATGCCGATCACAGTTGCCGGGTTTGCGCCTGCAGGCGCGCCGAGTTGCAAGGGTTCAAGGTCATGACCGACACCATCATCATGCGCGGCGCATATGCGATCACCGATCCGCGCCTCGGAGCAGCGGGCGTGATCCCGGCCGGGGCGGTTGTAATCATCGACGGCATCGTCAAGCAGGCTGGCCGTTTCGCCGAAATCGCATCCAAATATCCTGGTGCCGACATCATCGGTGACGGCACGCAGTTGCTGATGCCCGGTCTGGTGGACGCTCATAGCCATGGGCGCGGCCTGTCGCCGATCCAGAAAGGTGTGCGCAACGACTTTCTTGAGAACGCCCTTTTCGACTGGGCATACATGCCAATCCTACCACCCGAGCTGACCGCGGCGATCTGTGCACTGCGCCACCTGCGCAGCGGCTGCACGCTGCTGCACCACAACGGCTTCGACGATGATGGCGCCGAGGGCGCCAGGCGCGCACACATTGCGATCAAAACATATCTATCGACCGGGATCCGGCTCGCATTCTCGCCCGGCGTGCGCGATGAGAGCAAGCTGGCGATGGGCGGGGAAGAATTCATTGAGACGCTGCCACCCGATCTGAGGGCCGGAGCACGCCCGCTCGTGTTTTTTGACAAGGAGTCACTGACGGACTCCTATCTCCACCTCTTTGATGAGCTCTACGAAACCTACAACAACAAGGACACGCGGATCTTGCTTGCACCGTGCTGGGCGCATGGTGCAAGCGAGTCGTTCTTGCGCCGTGTGCGTGCCAAGGCCGACGAGCGCGGCGGTGTTATGATCCATATGCACCTGCTGCAGTCGCCGGTGCACAAAGCCTACGGCTTGCACCAACACGGAAAGCCGACGGTGTTTTGGCTCGATGATCTTGGTTTGGTAGAGCGCAATATCGTTTATGGCCACGCGATTCACGTGACCGAGGCCGAGATAGAGCTGATGGGGCGCCGCAAGGTCTCCGTCACAAGTCATCCGAGCTGCAACTTCCACATGCGCAACGGCATCACGCCGGTCATGCCGTTGCGCGCGGCCGGGGTCAATGTTGCGATGGGGCTTGATGACAAGACCATCAATGATGACGAGGACGCGGTGATGGAGCTGCGGATGATGCACAAGGTGCATCGCCTCCACACCTTCGATCTGGCGACGCCCGCGTTGAGCGCCTACGAGGCGCTTGAGATCGCGACGTTAAACGGTGCCAAAGCGACCGGCTTCGCGGACCAGGTCGGCGCGCTGGTTCCGGGCATGAAGGGCGATGCAGTTCTCGTCGATCTCGATCGGGTGGCGCGCGATCCCTGGATCGACCCGGAATTTGACATCGCCGACGCGTTTGTGGAACGCGCCATGGGTGCGGACGTCGCCACCGTCGTCATTGGGGGGAAGATCGTGGTTGAGGATCATCAGCCGCGCACGATTGACGTAGAAGGTCTCTACCGCGAGGTGCGCGCGTTCTGCGCCAAGGGCCTCACCCCCGAGCAGCGGGCGCACGCCGACTTTCTTCGGAAGATCAAGCCCTATGTCCAGGCGTGGTACGGTACCTGGCACGAGGCCATGCTCGACCAGCCGTTCTATCGGGTCAATAGCCGAACATAAGAGGGGGACTCGAAGTTCGAATCCATCTCCCTCCCGCGGAGAGTCATCAGGCCGGAACCCCTCTACAGCAGAACCCCGCACCGCCTCGACGTTCCCATTAAGGCACTCGTCGCTGGTGGGGTCGCGACTGGCGTCTTTCGGGACGACATCGAGCCGCACGATTTGCTCCGCGCGCTCGCTGGCGTGGCACACGTTAGACCAAGTGAGAACTGGAAGCGGTCGGCAGTTCGGATGGTCGATCTTCTGTTGAAAGGCATGCAGTCAACGTCATAATCGGTTCGGCTAGATGTGACGCTGCAAAGCCCGCCGGTTTTTGGCGGCAAATTGAATTGAAGACCAAACAGGATGCGGACAGCTTGGAAGGCGATCCGGACCCTGTCCCGTACGTGCGCGCATTGCTGCAGCGGGCTTAGTGCTGCCCACGGCTCCGCTTATGCTGAAGGTATCCAACAAGAACCGGACGAATGGGAATCCTTGACTGACGCGCAGGTCTATGCCGCCCGCGTAGTCTCTCGAGCACCCGAGCTCTAACCCTACGAAAAGTGACGTTCGCGGTAGACTCACCGCTGGAGGGGAATGGATTCGAACTTCCAGTTCCGGTGACGCGATGAGCCGGTCGCGCCCGCCGCGTGCTCGGACGTGCGCCGTCCAAGTAATTATGTGGTCGTCGGAAAAGGGGAAGAAGGCCGTGTA
>DATAPP010000254.1:0-3372 GCA_036265125.1 Pseudolabrys sp.
AGGCCGATCGCGGAGCCGCCGGCTACGAGATGTGTCGGCGCCAATTCACGCGCGGCTAAGGAGAGCGTTCGCCGGGCGGCGGCTTCTGTAACTCTCGATACAATCGTAGCGCGAAGAGAAGAGCGAGCGTGCCGACAAGAAACCAAGTAAGAGGCAACGGTGCGATCTCGCTCGCTTCCGTCAACCGCGACGGCGGCCTATGCCCCTTTCCGGCAATTGCCGCATGCCGATGCAGAGGTCTCGGGTGGGGTGATTATGAAAACATCCCGGCGAGCAGCCACAAGCTGGTTGACCGGCGCCATGCCCAAAATCCGGGGCGACCGGTTGAGCGGTGCCGACGCCGGGCGGCCCTGCTTGCGCTGCTCAGAAGACAGGCACCGGTCTAGCTGTTGCGTCGTCGATCACGGCCGCAACTACGCAATGCGGCGGTCGACTCGACCAGCCGACCGGGCATTTGTACGCTGATATTATATAGGCGATCCTCATTGTCTTTGTTAGCGCTCGCCCAGGACCGGCAAAATCTCACGCGCCACAAATTGATTACCTTCGGCTGTCATGTGCCCGTCGTTGGGGATGTACAATCGGTGATACCTCGACGGGTCCTCGGCTTTCAATTCGGATAACGCGGGCTGCAAGTCGAGAACGCGCGTAGCCGGGTCTGTTACGCAACTGAGGACTCCTTTGGTTGCCGCGGCCTCGGAGGGGGTTTCTACCTCGGTGCGCTGAGCCAAGACGATCAGCTCGGAGCCCCGCAATTTAGTCAAGCCTTCGAGCTCGTGAAGCACGCCACAGGCAACCTTGATCCCGTTTTCTCGATCTTGCGCTTGTCTTTCAAACGGCGCCCTCAGCCACCATTCCGGAAACAACCGCTTCATGACGGTATGCGCAAGCCGACTATGCTCCAGAGCGATGAGCAACTCACCCTCTTGCTCGGGCAGAAAAGTCGGCGGCACTGGGACGTTCTCCAGCGTCAGTTGGCCGTCCTTGACATCAAAATAGGGCTTGGCCGTCGCGAACATCATAGACATTTGCGAGCGGCGGATATCATCGGGGATGAAGCTGAAAATTACGGCGCTGAATCGGTATCGACTGAGGAACCGTCGCGCGCGCAGAAAAATCTGGTCCACACCATAGCCGTCGACCCCACCATTGATCACTCTCCTTCCAGAGAGCTTTTCTAGCTGCGCCGGCCAGGTTTCCGAATCGGACACTTTGTCACCGAAGGTATAGGAATCGCCCACTGCAAGGATCGGGTTATCGGTCCCATCCCACGACTCTTCGCGGCCGTTGGACCGAATTCCGTCGTTAAGGATTGTGAGGGACATTCCCCATTGGTTCGACGACTTTGGGACCCATCCAAGTTCAGGGTCATAAGTATGATAGCCGAACTTGTTCTGCTGCGGGAATCGAAAATTTGTATACTCCCATTCACCATGATAAGCTCGCAGGCCGACCTCAAGCGCAACAAGAGATAAAACAATCGTCCCTATAAACAGAGTCGCATTCGTGAGCTTTTCCTTCATCAGCCCGTGCTCCAAATTCCACAACGATTATATCGAGTTGTGACTACTCGATATCGTCTGATGGCGCGGCACCGTCCAGCCATTCAATCTCTGCGGATTTTGAAATCTAAGGGCACCAACACCAATCCCCGCCCGTGCCAGAAGAAGAGCCATATGCAGCTGATGGTACCCAACGGGGCCCCTGGGCTTCAATGCGCAGGACCGGGCGCTGGACTCATACACACGGCTTGCTGCGTCCGGCATAGCGCATTAATCGGCAGGGTATCCGTACCGTTCCGCGACTTTGCGGATTTGGACATCATTCCCATCCAATGCCAAGTTGCTGTGCCACAGAGCTTGATCCTCGGCCCCGCGCCACAAGACAAATTCGCGCCGGCGCCTGACGTTTTTATAGGTTGCGCCGTTGCGGCGGCTGATCCAGTAAAGCCAAATGTCGTCGTTATTTGGGCACAGCGTAAAAGCAGACTCGCGGTCATCGCAAGTATGCGCCAAAATTCCGGGCGGATAAAGGATACCCCCAATGCCTGTAGGAAACAGGAGTGTCGATTTCTTTTTATCGAACACATCTTGCGCCCATTCCTTGTAGGGCAAAAAGCGGCCTTGCGCGTCCCGCGAGATTTCGTGCGCACGATAGCAAGTGACGAGCCGCCCGGCCATTTCTGGTCCTTCGGCGAGATGTTCTTTCACCAACTCTTCCAGCCATGTGGGCCAGTAGTAGACGTCATCATCGGCCGTACAGATAAAGGCCTCGGGAAAAGCATCAAGCGCCGGGAGAATCTTTTTGTAGGATCTAACATCGTCAGTTGTGCGGATCTCCAGCCCGGCTGCCCGAAGATCGATGACGCCTTTGGGAAGCAGCGGCATATCGGCATGGGCGATCCACAAAATTGTACGATCTGCCCGCACGCTCTGCCGCAACAAACTCTGCAGGGTGAGCGCCAATGTGGCGAAACGCGGTGGATAGGAAGTGAGAGAGACGATGAGTGGGGCGGGCAGAGAGTGTGGGCGCCCGCCGGATTTGACGCGGTTTCCGGCCCGTTTGGGTATGCGCCGGAATCGCGTAGCCATTGCGAGTGCGCATATTTGCGACCAACGCCAGCGCACAAGCGCGCCGATTGTCCAATAATAATGGCGGAGTCGCGGGTGCAGCCGCGACGGAATCAGCAACTTCGAAAATGATTTGAGCCGCGCTGAATACGTCATCTCGCAAACTCACCGAAGACATCAGACCGGATCTCGCGGGTCAGATACGCCCATGGTCATTGATCTGACTGTTTGGCCCTTTCCTGTTTGCGCGCGCCGCCATGGTCCATTGCTCTCGAGCAGAGGGATGCATGTTCAACCCTCGGCGCAGCACGGATGTTCCCTAGAATCCTCCTTCCCGCAGGGTCGGCCGGTGATCTCGGCATCGGCGCGCTCGGCGTGAAAAACACGATGGTGCTGGCGAGACGAGAGACGACTGGCCAATCTGCTCCGCATCGATTTCTCGCGTGGGACCGAAGGGTTTGCTGACTCGCCGCTGGAGGGAAACGGATTCGACCTGTATGGGGCTTTTCCTGTCAAGTGGGTGTTTTTGGTTTGTTGGCAGTTCTTTGTTCGGAGGTGTGTCCAGGTAAGCCTAGCATGTTCAGCAGGAGACAGTCCTGGCGACAAATGCCGACCACCTGCGGGCGCGGGACCGAGAGTTTGCAGACTCACCGCAGGAGGAAAGCGGATTCGAACCGCTGGTCCCACTACTGACGGAGTCGCCTTTCCAAATACTTTGCGCCGCCCCGAGCTGCACCGTCTGAAGGCAGATCCGTTCCGACCCGAGGGGAGCGGCCGAAGGGTCGAATTCCACTTTCCTCCA
>DATAPP010000255.1:0-5346 GCA_036265125.1 Pseudolabrys sp.
CGCCTCTACCACCGCAAGGACGGCAAGGTGGTGAAAGAGGGTGACGATCTCATGTCGGCCACTCGCTATGCGATCATGATGCTGCGTCACGCATCCACCAAAGCTGCTTACGACAAATTCAGACGCACCATTGAATACCCAAACATCACCTTCGTATGACACCCAAACTTATTGTGGCCACCATTTCCCGGCCTTCGGGCTCCTAGGTATGAAGAAAAAATCGCAGCCAGGTCTTGTTTCGTTGTTCCAGTGGAGCGCTGGCAGCTGCCGGGCCAATGACCGTGATGAACGGCGTGTTGATGTTCGGGTGGGCCTAACTAACGTTTGCGTTAGGCGCTGGTTCGCGGTTTTCGGATGGAACCTGCTTAGGTCAATGCGAGTTTTCAGTGCGCGCTCATGCTTTTGTGGGCCCGGGGAGGCGACTTACTTAGGAGGTCGTGATGTCGAAAGTAGCAACCGTCGGAGCGACGGCACTCTTTGCCTGCCTTTTGTGCGCAACTCCCCTCTCGCTTCGCTTGTCGCCCGAGGGCGACGTAGCATTGTCCGTGGACAGCGCCTCAGCGGTGATTGGCCGTCCCCTCACTCCAGGAAGCGTTGCGGGCGTAAATCGCAGGGTGCATCGGCGCGCGTATCGGCGCGGGTACTATGGGAACTATGGATACGGCTACGGGGCGTACCGATACGGATATCGGCCATATCGCGGCTACTATCGCTATTGATCGCCCGGCGATCAATCGCCCGACGGCAAAGGCACTCGGCCTGACGATCGCGACTGCTGAATCCACTGCCGACGAGGTCAACCTGCCCTTCGCCAAACCTGGTACGCGATGGATGGCTTCGGTTGCTGATTTCGCCTGAGGTGCGCGCTGGTATGTCAAAAGTTATCAAAAGTACCCGATGCGATCATCGAGAAAGGAAGCTCATGACAGACTTCGGGTGGTCGAGCGCACCGACGTGCGTCTCTTGCCCCAATTCGGTCCCGCGTCCGCCCCTAAACGACCGCATCATTCCTGCCGCGCCACAGAACTGTGATTGAAATGGAGCTCCGCTCAAAATGATCGAATCGATCATGTATTTCGGGATTGGGTTTTTGCTTGCGTGCCTCATCGGCGTGATCGTCATTCCCTTGATCCACACCCGCGCTGTGCGGCTGACCGTTCGGCGTCTGGAAGATTCTATCCCGCAGTCGATGGCGGAGATACAAGCCGACAAAGATGCGCTGCGCGCGGAATTCGCGGTGTCCACGCGGCGCCTGGAGATGCGTGTCGAGCAGCTGCAAAATAAAAGCGCCAATCAACTTGCCGAACTGGGCACGAAGAGCGATGCCATCAATCAGCTCAAGCTCAAACGCGAGGCGCAGAAAGTTGAAGTTGTAGCACTCAAGAGCGAGGTCAACGCGCTCAGGGAGCGCCTCACCGCTGCCGGCAAGGAGGCCGCGGTGCCCGAAGGCGGTCATCATGGGCCCGATGTCCCTAGCCTTGTGCCGAGGGCGTGGCCGACAGCCGAGCCCGTAAGGGTGCCAATGGATTCCCTGCAAGGCTTACCATTCGATGTCCACGAAGGCGTTCTCGTCTCGCTTGTCCCGAGCGAGTCACCGAAACCAGAAGGAGTTCCGTCCAGTGAGCCAGCGCACGATCTGAATGCCGGACGTGATTTCGGAACAGCTCGGGCTGGAGGTGACTTCTCTGCCGGGTCACAGGTAGTGGAGCATGTGCCCCTTCGTACCTCCGGCCATCAGTACCTGAGTAACAGGCCGTGGATTGGCACACGCGCATCTCGCAGTGTTGCTCTCTTTTTAATTACGTTTCTGATCGGTGGCGCCGCCGCGTTTGCTTGGCAATCCCACGGGGAGAAAGCTGACGCGATGGTCAGGAAATGGGTCTCGTCGCTGGGCTCGTTGTTGCCGCCGAGGTCGTCCCCTGATGTCAACGTTGCAGCCCCTGACGGCAAAGCGTTGCCGCGAGACGCGGCAGTTCCGCAACCAGCGTCAACCCCTGAGGCCGCACCGGCGCCCACCGCCGCAGCAACTTCTCCCGAGCGCAGCGCGGAGCAGATCGCTACCGAGCAAGAGACCTCCGACAATATAACGAGATTGCAGGCGGTTGAGCCAGACATCCAAAAGAGCACACCATTCCCCTCGTTGCAGAAGGGTACCCAACCCACACCGGAGACGAAACCGACAGCCATTGAAGACTGGACGCTTCGCGAAGTTACCAATGGCACGGCGGTCTTGGAGGGACCAAATGGCATCTTGAGGGCGACGCCGGGAGACACGGTGCCAGGAGTGGGAAAGATCGAATCTTATATTCGCTCGAACGGCCGTTGGATAATCGTGACTAGCAGCGGTCTAATTCCGATGCGCGTGAGAGAGAATACGTCTTCCTCTGCTACGCAGAACGATCCGCAGCGCATGCCGACGCCGGAGCCAAACCCGAAAGGCATTGCGGGTTGGACGCTTCGTGAGGTTATTAATGGCACAGCGGTCTTACACGGGCCTAACGGCATCTCGAAGGTGACGCCCGGAGACACGGTGCCGGACCTTGGCAGGGTTGATTCTATCGTTCGCTGGGGCAACAGTTGGATTGTCGCGACTAGCAGGGGGTACTGTAAGAGTTCCCCGCCGCATGCAGATCAAGATGGAATTTGCCAACTGTATCACGGACATTAGTCCGTTCCTTGTCGCAATGTCTGTCACAGCATCGATTTAGTTAACCTTGGCGCGCCGCGTCCGGCGGTCCAAGCTTGTTGAACCGCGCTTTTTGCTCATCACTCAAGGACGCGTAGAAATCTGCCAGCGCGGAACGCACGGTCTTAATCGCTTCGGACATCGCGTCGAGACGCTTTGCTGCAGCATCAAAGCGATCTATCGGTGTTTGCGGCAGCTCGGTGGGACAGGACGCATGTAATTGATCGGCGGCCTCTGCGGATGCGGCTTTAAGCTTGTCAAACGCATCCGCTTGTTGCTGGGTGGGCTTGATCATTTGCTCGATACGCTGCTCTGGCAATTGCGTAAAACCTTCCGCGCGGCGACTGCATAAAGACGCAAGATCGTTGCTTGACGCAGATCCACGCGAGATTCCTTGCGCTCGAGCCGAGCCCAACGCTGCGAAGCGCTGCCGTTGTTCTTCATTCAACGAATTGTAGAAATTATCGAGCGGTCCGCGCACGATTGCTAGTGCCTGCATCGTGTCGTTGATGCGCTTGTGCACAGCGTCGAGCCGGTCCACGGGGGTTAGCGGAACCTCGCTGGAGCATGATGTCTTGAGAATGTCGCTTGCTTGCGACGTTGCGGCTTTGAGCTCATCGAGCGCTTTGAGTTGGTCACCGGTCAACTGCAGCGTTGACTCGATGCGATCAAGAGGAAGGTCGCTCACACCGGGCGCGAGCCCGCCGCAGCTCTGGGCAAGATCGGTTTGGTTTGGGGTCGAGCCGGTGATTTCGGGCGCGGCATGGCGCGCGACGCGCGTTCGCCTCGGACCGCTATAGGCATATCCGCCACCGTAAACATCATAGTCTGGACCATGCGCATAGGCCGGGCCGTAGTAGGGACCGGGCCAGAAGAGGGCATCCCACACAAACCAATCCCCGTAAGCCCAGAACGGATCGAAATAGGGGTACGGCCAGAACGTGAAGGCCAAAAGGTTGCCAAAGAAGTAGGGCCAGAACACAGGTCCAGCCCAGCCGCCCCATCCGCCGTGCCAACCGCCCCATCCGCCATTCCGGCCGTCCCAACCGGTGTGCCAGTTAGGATTGCCCCAGTGGTTCCAAGCTGCCCTTCCCGCGAGTGCACCGGCAGTTCCTGCCGCAAGAGCATGAGCAGAGTTGCCGCGCGCGACACCGGTACGTGAGGTCCCTAAACGATTGCTGCCACTGAAATTGCGTGCGTTCGCATTCCCAAAGCGATTGGAACCCATTCGCGAGGTACGCAGGTGACTGCCACTCAATCCGTGCGCATGCGCACTACCGAAATGAGCGGCACTGCCGAGGTGAGCACGACCCATTCCCGAGGTTCCCAAGCGAGCACCGCTAGATCCACGAAAGCCACCAAAATGTCCTGCGCCAAAGTGCCCGCCGCCACCAAAATGTCCTCCGCCAAAGTGCGCGCCGGCGCCGCCAAAATGGCCCCCACCACCGCCACCAAAATGGCCGCCGCCACCACCACCACGGGCAAGGGCAACTTGAAATTGAGCAGGATTAAGCAGCGCACCAATCGCCACGGCTGCCAACAGCGCGCTACGGAGTTTAGTAGCCATAAGGTTCACTCCTACACGTAAATAAACTAGATAACCCTTATCAATGTTCCGTTCGCCTGAAGATCGGAGAAACCCGGCCGTTACCGGGTTAATTTTACCGTTTGCAAAATTGCCGAACGCGCTTGAGTCCCGTCCTCGGTCGTCGGGAACCTTGAGGTTCCGATCCCATCTGGAAATACATTGATGGAAGAGAACTTCCGGGTTGCGACGAAGTTGCAACGGTAAGGAAACAACTCAGCGACGGATTATAATGATCGGGGCTGCAGATCTGCGGAGCGCGCCATGCCAATCGAACTGCTAGCTAAAATCGGGATCGGGTTTCTTTTCGGAGGTCTTATTTGTAGCGCCGTTTTGTCTCTCATTCATCGCCGCGCAATAAAAATAACCATCCGACGTTTAGAATCTGATTTTCAGCACTCGGCGACGCAAGTTCGAAGCGACAAGGAGCTTCTGCAAACCGTCATCAACCACGCTAGAGCCCAGATGATTGATTTGGACAAAAACCAGAGGGCGATCAATCGCCTCAGCAGCGAGCTTGACGGTTTAAAAACCGAAGTCGACTCCCTTAAAACTAAAATTGATCCACAACTTGAGCATATCGTTTCGATATCCCCGACATCTCCCCAGGCAATGCTGAAAGAAACTCCGTCCCAGGCTAACAACGCACATCAATCCATTCCGCACGATACCTGGACACGCGACGAACCCGATGGTGAGTCGATGGCCAGGGTCAGCCAGCTAACATCGGCGGACAATTCAGTCGACGCCCTGACGCGCACCGTCGGTGATGACGAATTGAGAGGACTGCTCGGCTTCCCGGACAACGCAGATCAAAACAAAACATCCGACACAAAGAAAATTGGCGAAAGCGCAAGCTAGCGCCGCGTGAGAAATTCAATTTCGGAGAGGTTGTCATAGACAACCGCACTGTTTATGCGCTGCGACGCTTCCCCGCGCATCCGGTATTGGCCAGTATCCGGTCGCGGTCTCTAAGTCTTTGACACTACCGACTCTGATCGATCACCTTCGCTGCTTTTCACAATTATCTTTGCACATTTGCGGCGAGCAGCAGCAAGTCGTCCAACGCACCGTG
>DATAPP010000256.1:0-32500 GCA_036265125.1 Pseudolabrys sp.
CCAAGATTGAAAAAACGAGGACTGTTGATACTTAACTGGAAATTCAGATGTGCCACTAAAAAGGCATCTATCTCGTTGAATTTTCACAGACTACAGGATATGGCCTAGCATCCGGTGGCATGAGGCGGTACGGACACTTTCAATCTCCAAAACCGGGGGTTGCAGGTTCGAGTCCTGCCACTCCTGCCAAGGCAGGATCGGATAACTAGATTGAGAGTGAGAGTGGGCAGATGAGCAATCAAGCTCCGGTAGAGGTGCGGCGCAAGCGGGTGAGCCTGTTCCGCTTTCTGCAAGAGGTGCGCGAAGAGACGCGCAAGGTCACCTGGCCGTCACGGCGGGAGACCGCGATCACGACCGCCATGGTGTTTGTGATGGTGGCGATCGCGTCCGTTTTTTTCCTGGTTGCGGATCAGCTGATCCGCATTGCGGTTACGTTTGTGCTCGGAATCGGAACCTGAAGGTTCAACACGGATGAACGATACAGCTACCGCGACGACATCAACCAAGCCCAAGCGCTGGTACATCGTCCACGCCTATTCAAACTTCGAAAACAAGGTCGCGGATTCCATCCGCGACCAGGCCAAGCAGCGCGGGCTCGCCGAACATATCGGCGAAGTTCTGGTGCCGAAGGAAAAAGTCACCGAGGCAAGACGCGGGCGCAAGGTTGAGACGGAACGCAAGTTCTTTCCCGGCTACGTGCTGGTGAAGATGGATCTGACCGACGAGGTCTACCATCTCATCAAAAACACGCCGAAGGTCACCGGCTTCCTCGGCAGCGACAAGAAGCCAATGCCGATCTCGGATGCGGAAGCCGATCGCATTCTTCACCAGGTGCAGGAAGGCATCGAACGGCCGAAACCGGCGGTCTCGTTCGAAGTCGGCGAGCAGGTGCGCGTGTCGGACGGCCCGTTCGCTTCGTTCAATGGCACGGTTGAGGAAGTCGACGAAGGCCGCTCACGCGTGAAGGTCGCGGTGTCGATCTTCGGCCGTGCAACGCCGGTCGAACTGGAATTCGGACAGGTGGAGAAGCTTTAAGTTTCGGGTGTGGATGGAGCGCTACGTCCAGACTTATCAAGTGCAGCGCGCAAGACGTGGGAGGTGAGGCGGTCGCCAACCGTCAAGATCCGGACCACGAAAGGAGTAAGCGATGGCAAAGAAAGTAACTGGCTTCCTCAAATTGCAGGTGCCTGCCGGCGCCGCCAATCCGTCGCCCCCGATCGGGCCGGCGCTTGGCCAGCGCGGCCTCAACATCATGGAGTTCTGCAAGGCGTTCAACGCGCAGACCCAGAAGATGGAGAAGGGCATCCCGATCCCGGTCATCATCACGACCTACCAGGATCGTTCCTTCACCTTCGAGATGAAGACGCCGCCGGTGTCCTACTTCCTGAAGAAGGCGGCCAAGCTCGAAAGCGGATCGAAGACGCCGGGCCGCGAACCTGTCGGCCAGGTCAGCAAGAAGCAGGTGCGCGAGATTGCGGAGCAGAAGATGAAGGACCTCAACTGCGACACCGTCGAGGCGGCGATGAAGATGATCGAAGGCTCTGCCCGTTCGATGGGCCTCGCGGTGACGGAGTAACGGTCATGACAATCGGAAAACGAACGAAAGCCATTCGCGAGGGCGTCGACCGCGAAAAGTCCTACCCGATCGCGGAAGCGGTCAAGCTCGTCAAGGAACGCGCAAAAGCGAAGTTCGACGAGACCATCGAGATCGCCATGAATCTCGGTGTCGACCCAACGCACGCGGACCAGATGGTGCGCGGCGTCGTCACATTGCCGAACGGCTCCGGCCGCACGCTGCGCGTCGGCGTGTTCGCACGCGGCGCCAAGGCCGATGAGGCCAAAGCGGCGGGCGCCGACGTCGTCGGCGCGGAGGATCTGGTGGAGAAGGTCGGCAAGGGCGAAATCGACTTCGACCGCTGCATCGCGACGCCTGATCTGATGCCGCTGGTCGGCCGTCTCGGCAAGGTGCTTGGTCCGCGCGGGATCATGCCAAACCCGAAGGTCGGTACGGTCACAATGGACGTCACGAATGCCGTGAAGGGCGCCAAGGGCGGGTCGGTGGAGTTCCGCGTCGAAAAAGCGGGCATCGTCCAGGCCGGCGTCGGCAAGGCTTCGTTCTCCGAGGACAAACTGGTCGAGAACATCAAGGCTTTCGCGGACGCCGTGCAGAAGGCCAAGCCTGCGGGGGCCAAAGGCCATTACATCAATCGCGTGGCGATCTCTTCAACGATGGGCCCGGGGGTCAAAGTTGAAATCCCGAGCCTCTTTGGGACGGGCGCTGCCCATTGATGTGGCGGGCGGCGTGCCGATTTCGCTGGTAAAAAGACACTTGGTAACCTGAAAAGACCCTTGGCAAAACGCCCTTGACGGTCTACATAAAGCGCATCGGGCGTGCCGGCCCAATTTGTCGGCACGCCTTTGCGCGTCTCTACAAACCCATGGTGAACGGAACTTATTCCTTTTGGAAACCCTGCAGGGATCTCTAAGAGGGAAGAAGCCCGACGCTGTTGCGATGTGAAGACGTGCAAGGCCGTCCCCGGAAACGGGCCGGCCAACCTGTCCAAGACTGCCGGTGCCGCGGCGAGAGCCAAGGCTTAATCCCGACGAAGGGGGCCAGCACAGACGGGGAAGCGACCCGAGTTTGCGTGCGGAAACGTGCGCCAGTTTGGTTCGAACCTCGAAGACCCGATTGCGGCCGTGACGCTGTTTCGGGGGGCAGGCTTTTGAAACGTCGTCCTGCCCTGGTTCGCTGCGCGTGAACTTAAAGCGGGACGGCTGGTAGCAACCCGGCGGCTCCCGGCCAATCACGCGGGGCAGCCGTCAAATGGAAAGAGCTTGCAGTGGATCGAGCGGCTAAAGCGGAGTCCATCACCGAACTGAGCGGGGTCTTCAAGACCTCCAACGTCGTGGTGGTGGCTCACTATTCCGGCCTCACCGTTGCCCAGATGCAGACTCTGCGGAAGCAGATGAAGCAGGTGGGCGCGCAGGTGAAGATCGCGAAGAACCGTCTCGCCAAGATCGCGCTCAAGGACACCGACGCGGCCTCCATCGCGCCCCTGCTGAAGGGGCCAACCGTGCTCGCCTACTCAGGCGATCCGGTGGCGGCACCGAAGGTGGCCATCGACTTCGCCAAGGCGAATGAGAAGTTCGTCATTCTCGGCGGATCGATGGGCAAGACTGCTTTGGACCCCAATGCCGTCAAGGCGCTCGCCGCCCTGCCGTCACTGGACGAATTGCGCGCCAAGATCGTCGGCCTCATCCAGGCTCCGGCGACCAAAATCGCGCAGCTCGCAAATGCTCCCGCGGCGAAAGTCGCGCGCGTGGTCCAGGCTTATGCCTCCAAAGGCGCGGCGGCCTGACGGCTCAACACTCATTCTCTGGTTCGAACCTATAGGAACTGAACAATGGCTGACCTGCAAAAGATCGTTGACGATTTGTCTGGCCTCACCGTCCTGGAAGCGGCGGATCTGGCCAAGATGTTGGAAGAGAAGTGGGGCGTTTCGGCTGCCGCGGCGGTGGCGGTTGCGGCGGGCCCGGCGGGCGGCGGCGCGGCTGCCGCTGCCGAAGAGAAGACCGAGTTCACCGTGGTCCTCGCCGGCGCCGGCGACAAGAAGATCGAGGTGATTAAGGAAGTGCGTGCGCTGACCGGTCTCGGCTTGAAGGAAGCCAAGGACCTGGTCGAGGGCGCGCCGAAGACCGTCAAGGAAGGCGTGACCAAGGACGAGGCCAACAAGATCAAGGCCACGCTCGAGAAGGTCGGCGCAAAGGTGGAATTGAAATAGTTCGTGACTATTTCAGTCCTCGGACAAGCGATGCGAGACCCGGGGATCGAACGAATTAAAACGTCATGGCCGGGCCAAGCCCGGCCGGGACAAAGGTGAAGCGAAATCCCCGGGGTCAGGCATCCCGGGGGTCTCGGACAGGAGATAAGGAGGACGGTCTCAACGCCGAACTCCAAGGCGATCGTGAACCGGCGGCTTTGGTCACGATGAAAAAAGAAGTGCGGCGGTTCGGGTCAGACCCGAATCACATAGAACCGGACGGCCCCGACGCCTGTCCTGATGGTCGCGATGGATTGCGGCTGTTCGGAGAGGCGCCCGCGCCGCCGATGCAATCGAATCGAGAGAGAAAAGATGGCGCAGACGTTTACCGGTCGCAAGCGCGTAAGGAAGTTTTTCGGGACAATTCAGGAAGTGGCGGAGATGCCGAACCTCATCGAGGTTCAAAAGGCGTCCTACGACCAGTTCCTGCTCGTGAAGGAGCCGGTCGGCGGCCGCCCCGACGAGGGACTGCAGGCCGTATTCAAATCGGTATTTCCGATTTCCGACTTTTCAAATTCGTCGCAGCTTGAATTCGTCAAGTACGAATTCGAGCCGCCGAAATATGACGTCGACGAGTGCCGCCAGCGCGGCATGACCTACGCCGCGCCACTCAAGGTGACGCTGCGTCTCATCGTGTTCGATATCGATGAAGAGACGGGTGCCCGTTCGGTCAAGGACATCAAGGAGCAGGATGTCTACATGGGCGACATTCCGCTCATGACCAACAACGGCACGTTCATCGTCAACGGCACCGAACGCGTGATCGTTTCGCAGATGCATCGCTCGCCGGGCGTCTTCTTCGATCACGATAAGGGCAAGACCCATTCTTCGGGCAAGCTCCTGTTCGCCGCCCGCATCATTCCGTATCGCGGTTCGTGGCTCGACATCGAATTCGACGCCAAGGACATCGTCTACGCGCGCATCGATCGCCGCCGTAAAATTCCGGTGACGTCACTGCTCTACGCGCTGGGCCTCGATGGCGAGCAGATCCTCGCCACGTTCTACAAGCACATCAGCTACAAGCGCGCCAAGGAAGGCTGGCGCGTGCCGTTCGATGCCAATCGGCTGAAGGGCTACAAGGCCGTCAATGATCTCGTTGATGCCGACACCGGCCGCGTTGTGGTCGAGGCCGGCAAGAAGCTGACCGTGCGTCAGGCGCGCCAGCTCGCCGAGAAGGGCCTCAAAGCGCTCCGCATGACCGATGATGAGTTGATCGGTCACTACGTTGCCGAGGATCTGGCCAACGGCCGCACCGGCGAAATCTACATGGAGGCCGGCGAGGAAATCACCGAGAAGAATCTCAAGATTCTGATCGAGGCAGGCTACAAGGAATTGCCGCTGCTTGACATCGACCACGTCAATGTCGGCGCCTACATCCGCAACACGCTCTCCGTCGACAAGAACATGACGCGTGAGGACGCGCTGTTCGATATCTACCGCGTCATGCGCCCGGGCGAGCCGCCGACCGTCGAAACGGCGGAGGCGATGTTCCGCTCGCTGTTCTTCGACTCCGAGCGCTACGATCTCTCGGCCGTCGGCCGGGTGAAGATGAATATGCGTCTCGATCTCGACGCGCCTGACACCATGCGCGTCCTGCGCAGGGATGACATCATCTCTGTCATTCGCACACTGGTTGATTTGCGCGACGGCAAGGGCGAGATCGACGACATCGATCATCTCGGCAATCGCCGGGTGCGCTCGGTGGGCGAGCTGATGGAAAATCAATACCGCATCGGCCTGCTGCGCATGGAACGCGCGATCAAGGAGCGCATGTCGTCGGTCGATATCGACACCGTCATGCCGCAGGATCTGATCAACGCCAAGCCGGCGGCAGCTGCGGTGCGCGAGTTCTTCGGCTCCTCGCAGCTCTCGCAGTTCATGGATCAGACCAACCCGCTGTCGGAGATCACCCACAAGCGTCGTTTGTCGGCGCTTGGACCGGGCGGTCTGACGCGCGAACGCGCCGGCTTCGAGGTGCGCGACGTGCACCCGACGCATTACGGCCGTATCTGCCCGATCGAAACGCCGGAAGGTCCGAATATCGGTCTGATCAATTCACTCGCGACCTACGCGCGCGTGAACAAATATGGCTTCGTCGAGACGCCGTACCGCAAGGTCAAGGACGGCCGCGTCACTGACGAAGTGATCTATCTCTCCGCAATGGAGGAGGCCCGCCACGCGGTCGCCCAGGCCAATGCGGCAATCGATAACCGTGGCCGCTTCACGGAAGACCTCATCGTGTGCCGCCAGGCCGGAGACGTGCATCTGGTGCCGCGCGACAAGGTCGACTTCATGGATGTGTCGCCGAAGCAACTCGTCTCTGTTGCTGCAGCACTCATTCCGTTCCTGGAAAACGACGACGCCAATCGCGCGCTGATGGGCTCCAACATGCAGCGCCAGGCCGTTCCGCTTGTGCGCGCCGAGGCGCCATTCGTCGGCACCGGCATGGAGGGCGTCGTCGCGCGCGATTCCGGCGCATCGATCGCCGCGCGCCGCAGCGGCATCGTCGACCAGGTGGATGCGACCCGTATCGTCGTCCGCGCGGCTGACGAGACTGATCCGACCAAGCCAGGCGTCGATATCTATCGTCTGATGAAGTATCAGCGCTCGAACCAGAACACCTGCATCAACCAGCGTCCACTGGTGAAGGTAGGTGACCGGGTCGAGAAGGCTGACATCATCGCCGATGGACCGTCCACCGATCTCGGCGAGCTCGCGCTCGGCCGGAACGTGCTGGTCGCGTTCATGCCCTGGAATGGCTACAACTTCGAGGACTCGATTCTGCTATCCGAGCGGATCGTGAAGGACGACGTGTTCACGTCCATTCACATCGAAGAATTCGAAGTGATGGCGCGCGACACCAAGCTCGGTCCCGAAGAAATCACCCGTGATATCCCGAACGTTTCGGAAGAGGCGCTCAAGAACCTCGACGAAGCGGGCATCGTTTATATCGGCGCCGAGGTACACGCGGGCGACATCCTGGTCGGCAAGATCACGCCGAAGGGCGAAAGCCCGATGACGCCGGAAGAGAAACTCCTGCGCGCGATCTTCGGTGAGAAGGCCTCGGACGTGCGCGATACGTCGTTGCGCGTGCCGCCAGGCGTGCAAGGTACTGTCGTCGAGGTGCGCGTGTTCAACCGCCACGGCGTCGAGAAGGACGAGCGCGCGCTCGCAATCGAGCGTGAGGAAATCGAGCGGCTCGCCAAGGACCGGGACGACGAGCAGGCCATCCTCGACCGTAACGTCTACGGCCGACTGGCGGAATTGCTGGAAGGCCGTCAGGGCATCGCCGGTCCGAAGGGGTTCAAGAAAGACAGCAAGATCACCAAGGCAGTGCTGGACGAATATCCGCGCTCGCAGTGGTGGCTGTTTGCTTCGCCCAACGACAAGCTGATGGCCGAGATCGAGGCTATCCGTAAGCAGTACGACGAGTCGAAGAAGCTGCTCGAGCAGCGGTTCCTCGACAAGGTCGAGAAGCTGCAGCGCGGCGACGAGCTTCCTCCCGGCGTGATGAAGATGGTCAAGGTCTTCGTCGCCGTGAAGCGCAAGATTCAGCCCGGCGACAAGATGGCAGGCCGCCACGGCAACAAGGGCGTGGTGTCAAAAATTGTGCCCGTCGAGGACATGCCGTTCCTCGAGGACGGCACCCAGGTCGACATCGTGCTCAACCCGCTCGGCGTGCCGAGCCGCATGAACGTCGGTCAGATTCTGGAAACCCATCTCGGCTGGGCTTGCGCCGGTTTGGGTCTCAAGATCGGCCAGGCGGTCGATGCCTATAACCTCAAGCACGACGCGCGCCCGCTCAAGGACATGCTCAAGAAGGTTTACGGCGACGACGAGACCATCAAGTCGTTGACCGAAGATGGTCTGATCGAGCTCGGCGGCAACCTGCGCCATGGCGTGCCGATTGCGACGCCGGTGTTCGACGGTGCGAAAGAGGCTGACATCGAAAAGATGCTCGACCTCGCCGGCCTCGACCATTCGGGGCAGGTGACCGTATTCGACGGGCGAACCGGCGAAACATTCGATCGCAAGGTCACGGTCGGGTACATCTACATGCTCAAGCTGCACCACCTGGTGGACGACAAGATCCACGCCCGTTCGATTGGCCCATACTCGCTGGTGACCCAGCAGCCCCTCGGCGGCAAGGCGCAGTTCGGCGGCCAGCGTTTCGGCGAAATGGAGGTGTGGGCGCTCGAAGCTTACGGCGCTGCTTACACCTTGCAGGAAATGCTCACCGTCAAGTCGGACGACGTCGCCGGCCGCACCAAGGTGTACGAGGCGATCGTACGCGGCGACGACACGTTCGAGGCGGGCATTCCCGAAAGCTTCAACGTGCTGGTCAAGGAGATGCGTTCGCTCGGCCTCAATGTCGATCTGCATAATTCGAAGCAGCAGCGGCAGGGCCCGGAGACGGCCGAGGCGGCGGAGTAGTCACATGTTTGCGGAGCGGCGAGGGCGCCGCTCCGCGGTTGAACGTTCAACGACAGGTGGGGAGCAGGCGGTTCCCCGGTCGAGGAGAAGACGATGAATCAAGAGATTATGAATCTTTTCAGCCCGCAGGTTCCGGCTCAGGTCTTCGACCAGATCCGGATTTCGATCGCGAGCCCCGAGAAGATTCTGTCCTGGTCGTACGGCGAGATCAAAAAGCCGGAAACGATCAATTATCGCACCTTCAAGCCCGAGCGCGACGGTCTGTTCTGCGCGCGCATCTTCGGGCCGATCAAGGATTACGAGTGCTTGTGCGGCAAGTACAAGCGCATGAAGTACAAGGGCATCATCTGCGAAAAGTGCTCGGTCGAGGTGACGCTGTCGCGCGTGCGGCGCGAGCGCATGGGCCACATTGAGCTGGCCGCGCCGGTCGCGCACATCTGGTTCCTGAAGTCGCTGCCGAGCCGCATTGGCCTGCTGCTCGACATGACGCTCAAGGACCTCGAGCGCATCCTGTACTTCGAATACTACGTCGTGCTTGAGCCGGGTCTCACGCCGCTCAAGGATCGTCAGCTCCTGTCCGAAGATGAATATCTCAAGGCACAGGAGGAATTCGGCACCGACAGCTTCACCGCCACGATCGGCGCTGAAGCGATTCGCGAAATGCTCAAAGGCATTGACCTTGAGAAGATGCAGGGCGAACTGCGCGCGGAGCTTGCCGAGTCCGACAGCGACATCAAAAAGAAGAAGCTTGCCAAGCGGCTCAAACTGATCGAGGCCTTCATCGCTTCCGGTAACAAGCCGGAGTGGATGATCCTGACCGTCGTGCCGGTGATCCCGCCCGACCTGCGACCGCTGGTGCCGCTGGATGGCGGGCGCTTCGCCACGTCCGACCTGAACGACCTCTATCGCCGCGTCATCAACCGCAACAACCGTCTCAAGCGGCTGATTGAGCTGCGCGCGCCGGACATCATCATCCGTAACGAAAAGCGCATGCTGCAGGAGGCGGTGGATGCGCTGTTCGACAACGGCCGCCGCGGCCGCGTCATCACGGGCGCCAACAAGCGCCCGCTGAAGTCGCTCGCCGACATGCTCAAGGGCAAGCAGGGCCGCTTCCGTCAGAACCTGTTGGGCAAGCGCGTCGACTACTCCGGCCGTTCCGTGATCGTGGTCGGGCCTGAACTGAAATTGCATCAGTGCGGCCTGCCGAAGAAGATGGCGCTCGAGCTGTTCAAGCCGTTCATCTATTCACGGCTCGACGCCAAGGGTCTGTCCACAACGGTGAAGCAGGCCAAGAAGCTCGTGGAGAAGGAGAAGCCTGAGGTTTGGGATATCCTCGACGAGGTTATCCGCGAGCATCCGGTGCTGCTCAACCGCGCGCCGACCCTGCATCGCCTCGGCATCCAGGCATTCGAGCCGGTGCTGATCGAGGGCAAGGCGATCCAGCTGCATCCGCTCGTCTGCGCGGCGTTCAACGCCGACTTCGACGGCGACCAGATGGCCGTGCACGTTCCGCTGTCGCTCGAAGCGCAGCTGGAAGCGCGCGTGCTGATGATGTCGACCAACAACATCCTGCATCCAGCGAACGGTCAGCCGATCATCGTGCCGTCGCAGGATATCGTGCTGGGACTCTATTATCTCTCGCTGCTGAGCGAGGGGATGCCCGGTGAAGGCAAGACATTCGGCGACATGGCAGCGATCGACCATGCGCTGCATGAGAAAGTCATCAACCTGCACACCAAGATCAAATACCGCTGGGAAGGCGTGGACGAGAAGGGCAAGCCGTTCAAGAAGTGGTACGACACGACGCCGGGTCGCGTTGTGCTTGGCAATGTATTGCCCAAGAGCGTGAAGGTGCCGTTCGACATCGTCAACCGCTTGATGACCAAGCGCGAGATATCGTCAATGATCGACATGGTCTATCGCCATTGCGGTCAGAAAGAGACGGTCATCTTCTGCGACCGGATCATGGCGCTCGGCTTCTACCACGCGTTCAAGGCCGGCATCTCGTTCGGCAAGGACGACATGGTGGTACCGGAGTCCAAGTGGAAGATCGTCGAGACGACACGCGAACTCGCGAAGGAGTTCGAGCAGCAATACAACGACGGTCTGATCACCCAGGGCGAGAAGTACAACAAGGTTGTCGACGCCTGGTCGAAGTCTACCGACCGGATCGCCGAAGAAATGATGCGCGAAATCTCGTCAACCAAGAAGGACGCTGAAGGTCGCGACATGCAGGTCAATTCGATCTACATGATGGCGCATTCCGGTGCGCGCGGTTCGCCCGCGCAAATGCGCCAACTCGCCGGCATGCGTGGCCTGATGGCCAAGCCGTCGGGCGAGATCATCGAAAGCCCGATCATTTCCAACTTTAAGGAAGGCTTGTCGGTGCTCGAGTACTTCAACTCGACGCACGGCGCCCGCAAGGGTCTCGCCGACACCGCCTTGAAGACGGCGAACTCGGGCTATCTGACGCGGCGTCTGGTCGACGTTGCGCAGGACTGCATCATCACGGAAGAAGACTGCGGCACAAAGAATGGCATCAAGGTTCGCGCCATTATCGATGCCGGCACCGTGGTTGCTTCGCTCGCCAGCCGCATCCTTGGCCGCACCACGGCGGAGGATGTGAAGGATCCGACCACCAGCAAGACCCTGATCAAGCGCGCCACTTTGCTGACGGAGCCCGAGGTCGACGTCATCACCACTGGCGGCGTCCAGGAGCTGAAGATTCGCTCGGTGCTGACGTGCGAGGCGGCCAACGGCGTGTGCGGCGCATGTTACGGGCGCGATCTTGCCCGCGGCACGCCGGTCAACATGGGCGAGGCAGTGGGTGTCATTGCTGCGCAATCGATCGGTGAGCCGGGTACCCAGCTCACCATGCGCACCTTCCACATCGGTGGTGCTGCGCAGATCTCCGAGCAGTCGTTCATCGAGTCGAACTTCGACGGCAAGATCAAGTTCAAGGGCAAGAACATCGCCAAGAACTCGGATAACGAGGTTGTGGCGATGGTGCGCAATATGGTCGTCGCGGTCGTCGATCCGGACGGCACCGAGCGGGCACATCACCGCATCCCGTACGGTGCCCGGTTGCGTGTCGAGGATGGCGACAAGATCAAGCGCGGCCAGCGTATCGCCGAGTGGGATCCCTATACCCGGCCGATCCTCACCGAGGTCGAGGGCGATATCGCCTTCGAGGATCTTGTTGACGGTCTGTCGATGTCGGAGCAGCTCGACGAGTCCACCGGTATTGCCAAGCGCGTCGTCATCGACTGGCGCACGGGTTCGTCCCGTAACCAGCAGGACCTGCGTCCGGCGATGGTGATCAAGTCAGGCAACAAGATCCTCAAGCTCGCTCGCGGTGGCGAAGCCCGCTACCAGCTTGCGGTCGATGCGATCATCTCGATCGATCCGGGCGGCCACGTGAAGGCAGGCGACGTTATTGCGCGTATTCCGACGGAGAGCGCCAAGACTCGCGACATCACCGGCGGTCTGCCGCGGGTGGCGGAGCTGTTCGAAGCGCGCAAGCCGAAGGAAGCCGCGATCATCGCCGAGATCGGCGGAACGGTGCGGTTCGGCAAGGACTACAAGAACAAGCGTCGCATCACCATCGAGCCGTCGGGCAAGGGGGATGAGCCGAAGGAGTACCTGATCCCGAAAGGCAAGCACATCCACCTTCAGGACGGCGACGTCATCGAGAAGGGCGATTATATCGTCGAAGGCAATCCCGCCCCGCACGACATTCTCGCCATCAAGGGCGTCGAGGAACTGGCGGCTTACCTGGTGAACGAAATCCAGGAGGTCTACCGGCTGCAGGGCGTCAACATCAACGACAAGCACATCGAGGTGATCGTTCGCCAGATGCTGCAGAAGGTCGAGATCGACGACGCCGGCGAAACCGAGCTGTTGCAAGGCGAGCAGATCGACAGGTCCGAAATGGACGAGATCAACGTCCGCATGGCAGCCGAAGGCAAGAAGGGCGCGTCCGGGCACCCGGTCCTGCTCGGCATCACCAAGGCCAGCCTGCAGACGCGCTCGTTCATCTCGGCGGCGTCGTTCCAGGAGACGACACGCGTGCTCACCGAAGCCGCCGTGAACGGCAAGGCCGACACGCTCGACGGGCTCAAGGAGAACGTCATTGTCGGCCGGCTGATCCCGGCGGGCACCGGCGCCATGATGAACGGTCTGCGCGAGGTTGCCGTCAAGCGCGATGCCCTCATCCTCGAGGAGCGCGAAAAGGATGCGGCCAAGGCCGCGGCCAAGGCGGAGGCGGCGGAAGCGCCGGCACTGCCGGCGGCGGAATAAGCCCTCGCCACGACACCAAACGAAAGGGCCGCCCGGTGGGCGGCCCTTTTGTTATTTTGCCGGGGCCGCTTCCAGAGCCGGGTCGTTCACAAGGCCCGCCGCGCGCGGTGCGTGTCCGCTGACGCGAATGGCGTCGTCACGCCGCATGCGCGCCAGCGCGGCCTCACCGCCGGTGGTTTCATGATAGAGCGAAAGGCGCTCAAACTCGTCTGCCTGCGGCGGTGCGATCGCAATGTCGCTGTAGGTCCAGCGGTCGGGCGCGGCAAGTGCCTCTTTGAGCATGCCTTTGAACTGGCGGTAGACCTTCAAGTACCCCCAGACCTTCGTGAGCGTCTCCCAGCCGTAGCGTGGATAGAACACGAGTGGGTTTTCGATCTTCATTTTGGAACGCCGGTCGCGGCGGAATTTCAGCCGGAAGGCGCCGCCTTCGAGGGGATGAACGCCTTCGAACAGGATCATCAGGTAAAACCATAGAATCGTGGACAGCGTGGTGCCGGGCCGTCCCAGCTTACACGCTGCGGAGCGCCGCAGAATCGTGCGGACGTGCTCGGGCGTGTAGAAGGCAGCCCAAGCGGCGCGATACCCATCCTCCCATTCCCCGTCGCCCATCTTTGAGTGATGCGAGACCCGGTGATTGAGGTCGTATTTGTTCATGTCCGGATCCATCCAGATGCCCTTTTGCGTAAGCACCTTGTGATCTTCGGAGCCGGGCAGGGGCGTCAGGAAAAAGAACTCGAGGATATCGAGCGGTAATTCCCGCTTGATGATCTCGATATCGCGGACGATCGATTCCTTGGTGTCGGCGGGGAATCCGAGAATATATCCGGCGTAAGTAATTGCGCCGTGATCGCGCCACTTCTGCAGCATTTCGCGGTACTCGGTAATCTTGTTCTGCCGTTTCTTGGCGGCGATCAGATTGTCCGGGTTGATGTTCTCGAGTCCGATGAACACGCGGCGCACGCCTGCTTGTGCCGCTTTCTCGATGAAGTTCGGAATCTTGTGGCAGAGCGTATCGACCTGTATCGTGAATCCGAGTTTGGGGAACTCGGTGTTCCGCAAGTGAATCAGACGGTCGAACAGAAGTTCCCAATCACGGTTGCGTGCAAAATTGTCGTCTGTGATGAAGAAGCGTTTGATACCTTCCGCATAGTTCTCGCGAACGATGTGTTCGAGATCGTCGGGCGTGCGAAACCGGCTCTTGCGTCCCTGCACGTTGATGATCGTGCAGAATGAACATTGATATGGGCAACCGCGCCCCAGATCGATGCTCGAGAGTGACCCCGAGGTCCGCTGCACGTGTTTGCGGGGCAGGAAAGGTGGGGGCTCGCCGGTCAGTTGTGGCAGATCGTCCATATAGTTATAGAGCGGCTTGAGCGTGCCGTTCCAGCCATCGCGCAGCACCTCATCAAGGCGGCCTTCCTCGGATTCGCCCGCGAAAAAGCTGATACCGAGCGCTTGCGCCTCGCGGATGTCCGGCGGAAGTTCCGGCAGCATGGCGACGCATCCCGATACGTGAAATCCGCCGATGCAAACAGGCAGACCGGCAGCCAGGAAGGGGCGGGCGAGGTCGACCGATCGCGGGAATTGATTGGATTGCACCCCGACCAGTCCGATCAGCGCGCGGCCGCCCTGTTTACGGATCAGGTTGATGATGCGGTCCGGCCGTACACGCCGGTTGGTTTCGTCGTAGGTATGAAGACGAATTTCTACGTCCGGGCCCAGGATGTTGCGGCGACGGGCGTCTTCGGCGAGCGCGTTGAGGCACGCCAGAGTGTTGGAAGGGATTGCAGAGCGGACCCATTGAATCGGATAGCCGTCGTCGTCGTAATGCGACGGTTTGATCATGACAAAATGAAAAAGACCCTGACCGGCTGTACGCAACGAGTCACCGCCCCCTTGCAATAAGCGATGCTAGCACAATGCCGCGCGTCGCGTTCGCCTGTTTTTGCGCCAATCCGCGGATAGCTGCCTTGATTCTTCGACCCTTTTCTTTGCTTGAGAAAAAGTGATGATGTTGACCCGCCCTTCGGACCCGACACCCATGTACCTCCTTGTCCTCGCCGGTGATGGCATCGGCCCTGAAATCACTGCCGCTACGCTCTCCGTGTTACGCGCGGCTTCCGAACGCTTTGATCTGCAGTTGCGGATTGAGGAAGCCGCGACCGGTCACGCCGGCCTGCGAACGCATGGTCACACGATCCACCCTGACATCGTTGAAAAGGCGCGCCGCGCGGAGGGCGTCGTGCTTGGACCCACGTCCACCTTTGAATTCAAGGACCCTGCGCGAGGCGAGGTCAATCCGTCGATGATGCTGCGCAAAAGTCTCGATCTGTTTGCCAACATTCGGCCTGCAAGGACCTACGCTGGCTTCCCGCTGCGCTGTGGCGAGTTCGATCTCGTTGTCGCACGCGAGAACACCGAGGGCTTCTATGCGGATCGCAATATGGAAGCGGGCAGCGGCGAGGTGCTGGTGACCAAGGATGTCGCTATTTCATTGCGCCGGATTACACGCGTCTGCAGCGAGCGTATTGCGCGCGCGGCTTTCGAACTGGCGATGACCAGGCGCAGGCATGTCACGATCGTACACAAGGCAAATGTGCTGAAAGTGACGGACGGGCTGTTCATCGAGGCATGCCGGAATGTTGCGCAAGAGTTTCCGTCCGTCGTGGTCGATGACGTCATTGTCGACGCTATGATGGCGCATGTTGTGCGGAATCCCCAGCGTTTCGATGTCATTGTCACAACCAATATGTATGGCGATATCCTTTCCGATCTGACGGCTGAACTATCAGGCAGTCTGGGTCTTGCGGCCTCGCTTAACGCCGGAGCCGATCATGGCATGGCGCAGGCAGCCCATGGTTCAGCGCCGGATATAGCCGGCAAGAACATCGCAAACCCGCTGTCATTGATCTTGTCGGTCGCGATGCTGCTTGCCTGGCATGGCCGCCGCAGAAAGGCCAAGGCATTCGAAGCCGCCGCTGCAGCGATCGAGAAGGCGGTGGAAGCCGCGATCGCGGTGAAGGAATCGACGGGGGACATTGGTGGCCGTCTCGGGACTCGCGAAACCGGCGAAGCGGTCGCCGCGCGGCTGCGGGCGTGAACCGGGATGCGCTGCGACAGTCATGTTCATATCGTGGGGCCGGCGGACCGCTATCCTCAGGCCGCAGAGCGGACCTATCTCGCCGACGTTGCGACGCTGAAGCAACTTGAAAGGGTTTCGGCCACCCGCGCCGTCAGACGTTTCGTGATTGTGCAGCCCAGTTTCTACGGTGCCGACAATACTTTGCTGCTGGAAAGCCTCGATGTTTTGACGGGCCGTGGCCGAGGTGTTGCAGTCATTAATCCGGAAATGACATCGGCGCGGACGCTTTCGGGCATGGCCGGGCAGGGCGTGCGCGGGTTGCGGCTCAATCTTTACAGCCCGCTGCGGGAAAAGGCTCCGCTCACTGACCGGTTCTCGGCCATCGCCGGGCCGGCACACGAATTGAACTGGCATATCGAAGTTATCGCGCCGCTCAAAATGCTCGCCGAAAACGCAATGCTACTCGCGAACTCGCGTGTGCCGATCGTGATCGATCACTATGGCGTGCATGGCGGTTTCACCCCGGAACAGACGGAGAGCCGCGCCCTGCTCGGCCTGCTGGCCAGGTCACATGTCTGGATCAAGTTGTCGGCGCCGTATCGCGTAAACACAAACCCGTTGGCGACCAGACCGGACCCGGCCTGGCTTGCAGCAATCCTGGCGATCGCGCCCGATCGCTGTGTTTGGGGCAGCGATTGGCCGCATACGCCCCCGCACGAGGAGCAAATGGGTAGCGCCGTCCTTGGGGCATATCGTAATCTTCGTTACGAAACGCTGATCGACGATTTCATGGAGGCGGTCGGCGGAACAGAATTGGCGGAGCGTATTCTGTCGGACAATCCGGCACGACTTTACGGTTTCGAATAATAACAAGACGTCGAGATTGACGGGGAGGATTTCATCATGCGGGGCACTCGTGCGCTGGCTGCCGGGGTTGTCGTTGCTGTCACTGCAGGGAGTGCCGTGCCAGCATGGAGTCAGGCCTATCCGAGCCGCCCTATCCAGATCATCGTTGCCTACGCGGCAGGCGGCACGGGCGATATCGTCGCCCGCTCGATCTCCGATAAACTCGGCATCGCTCTCGGCCAATCGGTCGTCGTCGAAAATCGCGCCGGCGCGAGTGGTGCAATTGGCGCGCATTCGGTGACGACTGCTGCGCCCGACGGCTACACACTGCTGGTCGGGCAAACCGGAGAAATTGCCGTCAACCAGCATTGGCTCAAGGGTCTCAACTACGATCCGGACAAAGACCTGATGCCGATCGCGCTTGCGGCTGTGGTGCCGCTGGCGCTCGTGGTGCCGAGCAAGGCGCCGTATTCAACGTTGCCGGAATTTCTTGCGGCCCTGAAAACGAAGCCAAAAATGACCTTTGCGTCAGCGGGTATCGGCACGCCAGGTCACTTCGCGGGCGAGTTGCTCAAATTGCAGTTCGACGAAAATCTGACCCATGTGCCCTACAAGGGCGCGGGGCCGGCACTCAATGACCTGATAGGCAATCACGTCGACTTTTATTTCCCGGGGTTTCCGGCGGCTGCTCCGCACGTAAAGGGGGGCAACTTGAAGATCCTGGCGATTTCCGCCGGCAAACGCTCACCTGCGGCTCCCGACGTCCCGACAGTTGCCGAAGTGACAGGCAACAAGGACTACGACTTCACCCTGTGGGCCGGCTTTTTCGCGCCGCGCGGCACGCCGCAGACCGTCATCGACCGGCTGAACAAGGAGATCAATAAAGTAGTCGAAGACCCTGACGTTAAAGCGCGCCTTGAGGCGGCGGGCGCCGTCGTCTCCCCGATGACGGTCGCCCAGTTCAGGGATTTTGTGCAGAACGAAAGTGCGAAATACCTGCGGGTCATCAAACAAACCGGCGTCACGTCCCAATAGGCCTGTCTATTCGGCAATCAGGTCCCGACAGGCCTGATTCCTCGACGTTTCGGGCATTTTCGCTTGACTTGGCGGGGTCTCGCCGATACATACCCCAGACTTTTCGGCAGGCGGTGAGCTTCGCTTGCTCGGAACGGCCGCCCAGCTAATCCTTTGAGAGTGTTGCGTTTTTCTCGAAGCTTGGTTGGCGCAATCGCCTCGACGAATGAAGCTCAGACGCTGCCTCTGACAACCATTGTCAGACTCTAGGAGTGAGCGGCCTCGTTGCCTAACCGCAGCGTGGTCGTCCGACCGGAAGAGCGCCCTGCCGCAATTTGGCGGATGGCGCGATTTCGTTTTGCGCGTGGAGCAAAGACGCGCGGGAAATGCCGGGCCACAAGCCCGAAACGATGCGGACGGATGTGATGTCCGCAAAGAGAAATCAGAGAGGGCCGGCGCGGACAATTCCGTTCTCGCGCGTGTCCCTGGAACGAAGGTAGCGAAGGCCAACGATGCCGACGATCAACCAGCTGATTGCCAAGCCGCGGCACCCGCTCAAGGCGCGCAACACAGCGCCGGCGCTTGAGTCGTCGCCGCAGAAACGCGGTGTATGCACGCGCGTCTATACGACGACGCCGAAGAAGCCGAATTCGGCTCTGCGTAAAGTCGCCAAGGTGCGCCTCACCAACGGCTTTGAGGTCATCGGCTACATACCGGGCGAGGGTCACAATCTCCAGGAGCATTCGGTCGTGATGATCCGCGGCGGTCGCGTGAAGGACCTCCCGGGCGTTCGCTATCACATCCTGCGCGGTGTGCTCGACACCCAGGGCGTGAAAAACCGAAAACAGCGCCGTTCCAAATACGGCGCCAAACGGCCCAAGTAAGGATCAGCGTCATGTCCCGCCGTCACGCCGCCGAAAAACGCGACATCATCCCGGATCCGAAGTTCGGAAACGTTGTCGTCAGCAAGTTCATGAATGCCATCATGTACGACGGCAAGAAGTCGGTTGCGGAAGGCATCGTCTACGGCGCGCTCGCAACGATCGAGACCAAGACAAAACAAAACCCGCTCACGATTTTCCAACAGGCGCTCGACAACGTGATGCCCTCGATCGAGGTTCGCTCACGTCGCGTCGGTGGCGCTACCTATCAGGTTCCGGTGGAAGTGCGTACGTCGCGCCGGCAGGCGCTCGGTATTCGCTGGATCATCGCGGCTGCGCGTGAACGCAATGAACGTACGATGACCGAACGGCTCTCATCCGAGCTGCTCGATGCATCCAATAACAGGGGAAATGCCGTCAAGAAGCGCGAGGACACCCACAAGATGGCGGAAGCCAACCGGGCCTTCTCGCATTATCGCTGGTGACAGCAGAAAAAGATTCGAGGACTGATCCCCTATGCCCCGCAACCACCCAATCGAGGACTACCGCAATTTCGGCATCATGGCGCACATCGATGCCGGCAAGACCACGACGACCGAGCGGATCCTCTATTATACCGGCAAGAGCCATAAGATCGGCGAGGTGCACGAAGGCGCCGCGACGATGGATTGGATGGAGCAGGAGCAGGAACGCGGCATCACTATTACATCAGCCGCGACCACCGCTTTCTGGAATGGCAAGCGCCTCAACATCATCGATACGCCCGGCCACGTCGACTTCACCATCGAGGTAGAGCGTTCGCTGCGCGTGCTCGACGGCGCCGTCGTCGTGCTTGACTCCAATCAGGGCGTTGAGCCGCAAACCGAGACGGTCTGGCGCCAGGGCGACAAGTACAAAGTTCCGCGCATCGTCTTCGCCAACAAGATGGACAAGATCGGCGCCGACTTTTTCAAATGCATGGATGACATCAAGACCCGTCTCGGCGCCAAGCCGGTGGCGATTCAGCTCCCGATCGGTACCGAGCAAGCATACAAGGGCCTGATCGATCTCGTGCGCATGAAAGGCGTGGTGTGGGACGACGAATCCCTCGGCGCCAAGTACCAGGACATCGACATTCCCGCCGACATGCTCGATCAGGCCAAGGAATACCGCGAGAAAATGATTGAGGCCGCGGTCGAGCTCGACGACGACGCCATGACCGCCTACCTCGAAGGCAAGGAGCCCGACGAGGCGACCCTCAAGCGCCTGATACGCAAGGCCGTGATTACGGCCGCCTTCTTCCCGGTGCTGTGCGGGTCCGCCTTCAAGAACAAGGGCGTGCAGCCGTTGCTCGATGCGGTGGTTGACTATCTGCCGAGCCCGCTCGACGTGCCGCCGATTCACGGCATCAATCCCGACAACGGGGAAGACGTCATCCGCGAGCCGAAGGACGACGCGCCAATGGCGCTGCTCGCCTTCAAGATCATGGACGATCCCTTCGTCGGCACGATCACCTTCTGCCGCATCTATTCCGGCACGCTCGCCAGCGGCACCGGTGCGATCAATTCGACCAAGGAGCGCAAAGAGCGCATCGGCCGCATGCTGCTGATGCATGCGAACAACCGTGAGGATATCAAGGAAGCTTATGCCGGCGACATCGTCGCGCTGGCCGGTCTCAAGGAAGTGCGCACCGGTGACACGCTGTGTGATCCGCAAAAGCCGGTGATTCTGGAAAAGATGGAATTCCCCGATCCGGTCATCGAAATCGCGATCGAGCCGAAGTCGAAGGCGGACCAGGAGAAGCTCGGGGTCGCGCTCGCCAAGCTCGCGGCCGAGGATCCTTCCTTCCGCGTCTCGACAGATCAGGAAAGCGGGCAGACGATCCTCAAGGGGATGGGCGAACTACACCTGGACATCAAAGTCGACATTCTCAAGCGCACCTACAAGGTCGACGCCAACATCGGCGCTCCGCAGGTCGCGTTCCGCGAGAAGATCACCCAGCGCGTCGAGCACGGCTACACGCACAAGAAGCAGACCGGCGGCTCGGGTCAGTTCGCGCAGATCAAGATCATCGCCGAACCGACGCAGCCCGGGGCACCGTTCGAATTCGAGAATGATATTGTCGGCGGCGCCGTGCCGAAGGAATTTGTCCCCGGCGTCGAGAAGGGTCTCGAAAGCGTGCTCGGCTCCGGCGTGGTAGCGGGTTTCCCGGTGGTCGACCTCAAGGTGACACTGATCGACGGCAAGTATCATGACGTCGACTCCTCGGCGCTGGCCTTCGAAATCTGCGCGCGTCAGTGCCTGAAAGAGGCGCTGCAGATGGCAAAACCCGTCCTGCTCGAGCCGATCATGAAGGTCGAGGTGGTGACGCCGGAGGATTACACCGGCTCCGTCATCGGCGATCTCAATTCGCGGCGCGGGCAGATCCAGGGTCAGGATATGCGCGGCAACGCCAACGTCATCAACGCGATGGTGCCGCTGATGAACATGTTCGGCTACGTCAACAATCTGCGGTCAATGTCTCAGGGCCGCGCAACATTCACGATGCAATTTGATCACTACTCGGAGCTGCCCGCGAACGTGTCAGCAGAAGTACAGAAGAAATTCGCGTGATCGGGATCGACGGATAACAGAAGGATCTGAACGGAGAGTTCCATGGCCAAAGAGAAATTCCAGCGCAACAAGCCCCATTGCAATATCGGCACGATCGGTCACGTCGACCACGGCAAGACGACGCTGACAGCTGCGATCACCAAGGTTTTGGCCGAAAAGGGCGGCGCTACTTTCACCGCCTACGACCAGATCGACAAGGCGCCTGAAGAGAAGGCGCGCGGCATCACAATTTCGACCGCGCACGTCGAATATCAGACCGACAAGCGTCACTATGCGCACGTCGACTGCCCGGGCCACGCCGACTATGTGAAGAACATGATCACCGGCGCCGCACAGATGGACGGTGCAATCCTGGTGGTCTCCGCCGCCGACGGCCCGATGCCGCAGACCCGTGAGCACATCCTGCTCGCCCGTCAGGTCGGCGTGCCAGCGTTGGTCGTTTACATGAACAAGGTCGACATGGTCGACGACCCGGAACTGCTCGAGCTGGTCGAGCTCGAAGTCCGCGAATTGCTGTCCAAGTACAACTTCCCCGGCGACAAGATCCCGATCGTCAAGGGCTCGGCGCTCAAAGCGCTCGAAGGCAGCGATGAGAAGCTCGGCAAAGAGTCGATCATGGAGCTGATGAAAGCCGTTGATGACTACATTCCGCAGCCGGAGCGTCCGAAGGATCAACCGTTCCTGATGCCGGTGGAAGATGTGTTCTCGATCTCCGGCCGCGGCACCGTCTGTACCGGCCGTGTCGAGCGCGGCATCATCAAGGTGGGCGAAGAAGTGGAAATCGTCGGCATTCGTCCGACGGTCAAGACCGTCGTTACCGGCGTTGAAATGTTCCGCAAGCTGCTCGATCAGGGTGAGGCGGGCGACAACATCGGCGCGCTCCTGCGCGGCACCAAGCGCGAGGAAGTCGAGCGCGGTCAGGTGCTGTGCAAGCCCGGCTCGGTCAAGCCGCATACGAAGTTTAAGGCGGAAGCCTACATCCTCACTAAGGAAGAGGGCGGCCGTCATACTCCGTTCTTCACCAACTATCGTCCGCAGTTCTATTTCCGGACCACCGACGTGACAGGTGTGGTGCACCTGCCGCAAGGCACGGAAATGGTTATGCCGGGTGACAACGTGGCGATGGAAGTGCACCTGATCGTTCCGATCGCCATGGAAGAGAAACTGCGCTTCGCCATTCGCGAGGGCGGCCGTACGGTCGGCGCCGGCGTGGTGGCGAGCATCATCGAGTGATGAATTCGGGCGTGATGGCCGGGCAAATCCCGGCCATCCGCATCACACAGGTTAGGCATTCCGTGGTTGCCCGTCTGACGGGCGGGCACGACGGACGAGAGAAACGACAATGAACGGCCAGAATATCCGGATCCGGCTCAAGGCGTTCGATCACCGCATCCTCGATGCGTCGACGCGCGAGATCGTGAATACGGCCAAGCGCACCGGCGCGCAGGTCCGTGGCCCGATTCCGCTGCCGACGAGAATCGAGAAATTCACGGTGAACCGCTCGCCGCACGTCGACAAGAAGAGCCGCGAACAGTTCGAGATGCGCACGCACAAGCGCCTCTTGGACATCGTCGATCCGACGCCGCAAACGGTGGACGCGCTGATGAAGCTCGACCTCGCTGCCGGCGTTGACGTCGAGATCAAACTGTAAGGCCAGGATGGGATTTGCAATGCGTTCGGGCGTGGTTGCGCAGAAAGTCGGAATGACACGGGTGTTCACCGAAGCCGGTGAGCACGTGCCGGTCACGGTGCTGCGTCTTGCGCAGTGCCAGGTGGTCGCTCACCGTACCAAAGACAAGAATGGCTATGTGGCGCTGCAGCTCGGCTCGGGCGCTCGCCGCGCCAACAATATGAGCAAGGCCGATCGCGGCTATTTCGGCAAGCAGAACGTGGAACCCAGACGCAAGCTCGCCGAATTCCGCGTGACCGAAGATGCCTTGATTCCGGTCGGCGCCGAAATCACGGCCGATCATTTCATTCCGGGCCAGTTCGTCGATGTCTGCGGCATCACGATCGGCAAAGGCTTTGCCGGCGGCATGAAGCGCTGGAATTTCGCGGGTCTGCGTGCTTCGCACGGCGTATCGATCTCGCACCGCTCGATCGGTGGCACCGGCGGCCGTCAGGACCCGGGCAAGACCTTCAAGAACAAGAAAATGCCTGGCCACCTCGGCGTCGAACGCGTCACCACGCTCAATCTCAAGGTTGTGCAGACGGACGTTGAGCGCGGTCTCATTCTGGTCGCGGGCGCGGTGCCCGGATCAAAGAGCGGTTGGGTGACCGTGCGCGACGCAGTGAAGAAAAAACTGCCCAAGGAAGTGCCGAAGCCAGGCAAGTTCCGCGTGAGCGAAGCGGCCGAGGCAAAAACTGAGTCGGAGCAGGCCAAGCCGGCGTCCGATCAGGCATCCAGTGCGGAGCAGGCGGCTGCGCAAGCATCTGCCGCCGCCGAGCAGGCGGCAAAAGCTGCAACGCAGGCTGCAAAGGCCGCCGATCAGGCCGCCAAGGCTGCCAACAAGGCCGCGGCCGCTGCGAAGAAGGAGGGCGAGTGATGGAGCTCAAGATCGTCGCCCTCGACGGCAAGGAAGCCGGCAAGGCCACGTTGTCGGACACAATCTTTGGCCTCGAGCCGCGTACCGACATCATCCAGCGTTGTGTCAATTGGCAGCTCGCCAAACGTCAGCGCGGAACCCACAAGACCAAAGGCCGCGCTGAGATCTGGCGCACGGGCAAGAAGATGTACGCGCAAAAGGGCACCGGCGGTGCGCGTCACGGCTCGGCGCGCGTGCCTCAGTTCCGCGGCGGTGGCCGTGCGTTCGGCCCGGTGGTACGCAGCCACGCTATCGATCTGCCGAAAAAGGTGCGTGCGCTCGCGCTCAAGCACGCACTGTCGTCGAAGGCCAAGGACGGCGGCATCATCGTGATCGAGAGAGCAACGGCGAAAGACGCCAAGACCAGCGGACTCGCAAAGCAATTCGGCAAGCTCGGCCTCGAAAATGCGCTGATCATCGACGGCGCGGAGATCGACGCCAACTTCCGCAATGCGGCGCGTAACATTCCGAATATCGATGTCCTGCCGGTTCAGGGTATCAACGTGTATGACATCTTGCGGCGCAAGACCCTGGTGCTGACCAAGGCCGCGCTCGATGCACTGGAGGCGCGATTCAAATGAGCACCAGCGATCCGCGCCACTACGACGTCATCATCGCCCCGGTGATTACCGAAAAGGCGACGATGGCATCCGAGTACAACAAGGTCATGTTCAAGGTGGCCATCCACGCCACCAAGCCGCAGATCAAGGAAGCGGTTGAGAAGCTGTTCGACGTCAAGGTGAAAAGCGTCAACACACTCACGCGGCCGGGAAAGCGAAAAGTATTCCGCAACAGGATCGGGCAACAGTCCGACGTGAAGCGCGCGATCGTGACTCTCGAAGAGGGTCACCGGATCGATGTGACCACGGGATTGTAAGGGAGCGTTGCGATGGCGTTAAAGACATACAATCCGGTGACGCCGGCCCAGCGCCAGCTGGTGATCGTTGACCGCTCGACCCTGCACAAGGGTCCGCCGGTCAAGGCGCTCACCGAAGGACAGAATTCGACGGGTGGCCGAAACAACCACGGCCGCATCACCTCGCGTTTCCGTGGCGGCGGCCATAAGCAGGCGTATCGCCGGATCGATTTCCGCCGGACGAAATTTGACATGCCCGCGACCGTAGAGCGGCTGGAATACGATCCGAACCGCACGGCCTTCATCGCGCTTATCAAGTACGAGGACGGCGAACTCTCCTACATCCTGGCGCCGCAGCGCCTTGCACCGGGCGATAGCGTGATTGCCTCCGAGCATGCCGACGTGAAGCCGGGCAATGCGATGCCGATCGCGAATATTCCGGTCGGCACCATCGTGCACAATGTCGAGACCAAGATTGGCAAGGGCGGTCAGATCGCGCGCTCGGCCGGCACTTATGTCCAGATCGTGGGACGTGATCAGGATTACGTCATCCTGCGTCTGAGCACGACCGAGCAGCGCATCGTGCACGGCCGCTGTATGGCGACGGTCGGCGCGGTGTCCAATCCGGACAACATGAACACGACGATCGGCAAGGCCGGTCGCCAGCGCTGGAAGGGGCGCATGCCGCACAATCGCGGCATCACCATGAATCCAGTCGACCACCCGCATGGCGGCCGCACCAAGGGCGGCAAGCATTGGGTCACGCCGTGGGGCTTCCCGACCAAGGGGAAGAAGACCCGCAAGAACAAGCGCACCGAACGCTTCATCGTTGCGAGCCGGCACGATCGCAAGAAGAAGCAGCAGTAAGGACAGAAGCTATGACGCGTTCAGTTTGGAAAGGTCCTTTTGTCGATGGCTATCTGCTGCGCAAGGCAGAGGCCTCCCGCTCTTCGGGCCGTCACGAGATGATCAGGATATGGAGCCGGCGTTCGACCATTTTGCCGCAGTTCGTGGGGCTGAATTTCGGCGTCTATAACGGCCAGAAGCACATTCCGGTGCTCGTGAACGAAGAAATGGTCGGTCACAAGTTCGGCGAGTTTGCGCCGACCCGGATGTTCTACGGCCATTCTTCCGACCGCAAAGCCAAGCGCGCGAGCGCGCCTGCAGCGCCTGGTGCGGCTCCGGCCGCACCCGCGCCGGCGGCAAGCTAAGGGACAGGGATAAAGAGTATCGTCATGGGCAAGCGCCAACGCGAGAGAGACCTCGAGGATAACGAGGCAAAGGCAGTGAGCAAGATGCTGCGGATTTCTCCGCAGAAGCTCAATCTCGTCGCGCAGATGATCCGCGGCAAGAAGGTCGCGAGTGCGCTCGCCGATCTCGAGTTTTCGCGCAAGCGCATCGCCAAGGATGTCCGCAAGTGCCTGGAATCGGCGATTGCCAACGCAGAGAACAATCACGACCTCGACGTCGACGACCTCGTCGTCGCCGAGGCCCATGTCGGCAAGGCGCTCGTGATCAAGCGCTTCACCCCGCGCGGCCGCGGCCGTGTCGGACGCATTCTCAAGCCGTTTTCTCACCTGACGATCGTCGTGCGTCAGGTCGAGGCGCGGGCAGAAGCCTGAGGAGTAATCGATGGGTCAAAAAGTCAATCCGATCGGGCTGCGCCTTGGCATCAACCGCACCTGGGATTCGCGGTGGTTCGCCGGCAAGGCAGAATACGGCACGCTGCTGCATGAGGACATCAAGATCCGCAAAGAGCTGATGAAGCAGCTCAAGCAGGCCGCGGTGTCGCATATCGTCATCGAGCGCCCGCACAAGAAGTGCCGCGTCACCATCCACTCGGCACGCCCGGGCGTGGTGATCGGCAAAAAAGGCGCCGATATCGAGAAGTTGCGCAAGTCTGTTGCCAAGCTCACCGACAGCGACGTCGTTATTAACATCGTCGAAATTCGCAAACCTGAGCTCGATGCGCAGCTCGTCTCTGAATCGATCGCCCAGCAACTCGAGCGACGGGTCGCTTTCCGCCGCGCGATGAAGCGCGCCGTGCAGTCGGCGATGCGTCTTGGCGCCGAGGGCATCCGGATTAACTGCTCAGGCCGCCTGGGCGGTGCCGAAATCGCGCGCATGGAGTGGTACCGCGAAGGCCGCGTGCCACTGCACACGCTGCGCGCCGATGTTGATTATGGCGTTGCCACCGCATTCACCACGTACGGGACCTGCGGTGTCAAAGTCTGGATCTTCAAGGGCGAAATCCTCGAACACGATCCGATGGCGCAGGACAAGAAGCTTGCCGAGGGCGACACCGGTCGTCCGCGCCGTGAAACCGCGGCCTGAGGGAACCAACAGAGTTAAGTCATGCTGCAACCGATCCGCACCAAGTTTCGCAAGGCGTTCAAAGGCCGCATTCACGGCGTCGCCACCAGCGGCACCACGCTCGCTTTTGGCCAATACGGCCTTAAGGCGTTGGAGCCCGAGCGTGTCACCGCGCGTCAGATCGAAGCTGCGCGCCGTGCGCTCACCCGCTTCATGAAGCGGTCCGGCCGCGTATGGATCCGCGTATTCCCCGACGTGCCGGTGTCGAAAAAGCCGATCGAAGTTCGTATGGGCAAGGGCAAGGGTACGCCCGAGCTTTGGGTCGTCCGTGTAAAGCCCGGCCGCATCCTGTTCGAGGTCGACGGCATTCCTGTTGCCGTCGCCAAGGAGGCGCTGGCGCTCGCTGCAGCCAAGCTGCCGGTCAAGACCCGTTTTATTGAACGTATCGCTGAGTGACGCCATGAAAGCCGCCGACGCAAGAGCGATGACGCTCGACCAACTCGATGACGAAGTGCTCAAGCTCAAGAAGGAGCAGTTCAATCTGCGCTTCCAGCGTGCCACGGGCCAGCTCGAGAATACCTCGCGCGTGCGCGTCATTCGCCGCGACATCGCGCGAATGAAAACCATTGCGGCGCAGAAGCGCGCCGGAATGCCGGAACCGGCCCCGAAGGCCGACGCTGCGCCGGCACCCGCCAGGAAGAGCAAAGCTACCAAACCGAAGGCGGCCGCGAAGCCGAAGTCGCGCGCCAGGACAAACAAGTCGAAAAAGACGAAGTCGAAGGGATAAGGGGTTCGAGATGCCGAAGCGTACGCTCCATGGCGTTGTCGTGAGCGACAAACAGGATAAGACCGTGGTCGTGCGCGTTGAACGTCGCTTTACGCACCCGACGATGAAGAAAACCATTCGCCGGTCGAAGAAGTATCATGCCCACGACGAGGCCAACACCTATTCGGTGGGGGACGTGGTGTGGATCGAGGAGCGCCGCCCGATTTCCAAACTCAAGCGCTGGGCTGTAGTCCGGGGCGAGAAGAAACAGAAAGTTCAATGAGCGCTATGCGCCACCATACAGTGAGATCCGCATCATGATCCAGATGCAAACCAACCTCGACGTGGCGGACAATTCCGGCGCGCGTCGCGTCATGTGCATCAAGGTGCTCGGTGGCTCCAAGCGCAAGTACGCCACCATCGGCGACATCATCGTCGTCTCGGTGAAGGAAGCAATTCCACGTGGCCGCGTGAAGAAAGGCGACGTGATGAAGGCTGTGGTCGTGCGCATCTCCAAGGACATCAAGCGCCCGGACGGTTCCGTGATCCGCTTTGACCGCAACGCGGCGGTGCTGATCACGCCGCAGATGGAGCCGGTCGGTACCCGTATCTTCGGGCCGGTGCCGCGCGAACTGCGAGCCAAGAATCACATGAAGATCATCTCGCTCGCCCCGGAGGTGCTGTGATGGCCGCCAAGATCCGCAAGGGCGATAAAGTGGTTGTACTGACCGGCCGCGACAAGGGCCGCACCGGCGAGGTGATCGAGGTGCGCCCCGAGCAGGATCGGGCGCTCGTGCGCGGCGTCAACATGGTCAAGCGCCACCAGCGGCAGACCGCGCAGCAGGAAGGCGGGATCATCTCAAAGGAGAGTTCCGTCCATTTGTCCAATCTGGCGGTCGCAGATCCCAAGGACGGCAAGCCGACTCGCGTCGGATTCAAGTTCATGGGCGAGGGCGACACGCGCAGGAAAGTTCGCGTCGCCAAGCGTTCCGGAGTCGAGATCGATGGCTGATACCCAGCAGCAGGGCAACGAGCCCAAGAAAAAGTCACCCCAGGCACCGAAAGGCGCCAAGGATGGCGGCGGGCCCAAGAGCGATGCACCGAAGGTGAAGAAGCCGCGTGAGCGCTCCGACTATGTCGCGCGTCTGAAGACGCATTTCGAGCACGACGTACGCGAGCAGCTGACCAAGCAGTTCAGCTACTCCAACCGCATGCAGGTGCCCAAGATCACCAAGGTCGTGCTCAACATGGGCATCGGCGAGGGTGTCGCCGACCGCAAGAAAGTGGACAACGCCGCCAATGACCTGTCGTTGATTGCCGGGCAGAGGGCAGTGATCACCAAGTCGCGCAAGTCGATCGCGACCTACAAGTTGCGTGATGGCCAGGCCATCGGATGCAAGGTCACGCTGCGCAAGACGCGCATGTACGACTTCATCGACCGGCTGGTGAATATCGTGCTGCCGCGCGTGCGCGACTTCCGCGGCCTCAATCCGAAGAGTTTCGACGGCCGTGGGAACTACAGCCTCGGCATCAAGGAATACACTGTGTTCCCGGAGATCGATTTCGACAAAGTTACCGACACCTGGGGCCTCGATATCACCGTTTGCACGAGCGCGCGCAATGATGAAGAAGCGCGCGCGCTGCTGACCGCGTTTAACTTCCCGTTCCGGCAGTGAGGTCGGTCCTCATACGCGGAACCGCAAGGAGCGAAAGTATGGCGAAGAAAAGTTCGATCGAGAAAAACAACAGGCGGCGCAGGATGGCAAAGAAATTTGCCAGTCGGCGCGCGAAGCTCAAGACGATCGCGCACGACAAGAAGCTGCCGATGGAGGAGCGTTTTGCCGCTACTCTGAAGCTCGCCGAAATGCCGCGCAATTCCTCGAAGACGCGCATACGCAACCGCTGTGAGCTCAGCGGCCGTCCGCGCGCCTATTACCGGAAACATCGCTTGAGCCGTATCGCCTTGCGCGAGCTTGGCTCCAAAGGCCTCATTCCAGGCCTTGTGAAGTCGAGCTGGTGAGGAGGGCGCGATGGTGAACGATCCGATCGGCGACATGATCGCGCGTATCCGCAACGCGCAAATGCGGAATAAGTCGAAGGTCTCGATGCCGGGGTCCAAGCAGCGCGAGCGAGTGCTCGAGGTGCTCAAGACCGAAGGCTTCATCCGCGGCTACGCCAGCGTGGCGCATGCCAGCGGCCGCTCCGAGCTGGAGATCGAGCTGAAATATTTCGACGGCGAGCCGGTGATCCGCGAAATCGAGCGCATCTCCAAGCCGGGCCGTCGCGTTTACGTGGCGGTTCGCAATCTGCCGCGCATCAACAACGGCCTTGGCGTCGCCATTCTGTCGACTCCCAAGGGCGTGATGGCCGACCACGCTGCCCGCGAGGCCAATGTGGGCGGCGAAATCATCTGCACGGTGTTCTAATGTCACGCATCGGCAATAAAGCGGTCACAGTTCCGACGGGCGTTACCGCCAATGTGGACGGTCAGACCGTGAAGGTGAAGGGCCCCAAGGGCGCCCTTCAGGTCGTTGTTCACGACGACGTCTCGGTTGCGCTGGACAAGGGCGCGATCAAGCTCGAGCCGCGCGGCGAGGGCAAGCGCGCTCGTTCGATGTGGGGCACCTCGCGCACCTTGGTCGCCAACGTGATGTCGGGCGTGACCAAAGGCTTCGAGGAGAAGCTTGAGATCACCGGCGTTGGATATCGTGCCGCGGTTCAGGGAAAGTCTCTGCAATTGCAGCTCGGATTTTCCCACGACGTGAACTATCCGATCCCGGAAGGCATCGCGATCACAACACCGAAGCCGACCGAAATCGTGGTGACAGGCGTCGACAAGCAGAAAGTCGGCCAGGTCGCCGCCGAGATCCGCGGCTACCGCCCGCCTGAGCCCTATAAGGGCAAAGGCGTGAAATACGCAAACGAGTACATCTTCCGCAAGGAAGGCAAGAAGAAGTAAGGGATACGCGCGATGTCGAGATTAACTGACCGAACTGCGCGACGGACGGCAGCGGTGCGCCGCAAGGTCAAGCTTGCGGCCGGCACCAGCGGTCGCGCGCGGCTGTCGGTGTTTCGTTCGTCCAAACATATCTATGCGCAACTGATTGATGATGTGAAGGGCGCGACTCTGGCGGCAGCCTCCTCGCTGGAAAAGACGATGCGCGAAGGCGCCAAGACCGGTGCCGACATCGCGGCGGCGAAGGCGGTCGGCAAGCTGATTGCCGAACGAGCGAAGGAAAAAGGCATCAAGGACATCGTGTTCGACCGCGGCGGCTATCTCTATCACGGACGCATCAAGGCGCTGGCCGACGCCGCGCGTGAAGGCGGCCTCAACTTTTAACGGATTGGTCAACCATGGCACATGAACCACGACGAGAACGCGGCGGACGCGATCGCGAGGAGCGCGACAGCGAGTTCACCGACAAGCTGGTGCACATCAACCGCGTGGCCAAGGTGGTCAAGGGCGGGCGGCGTTTCGGCTTTGCTGCGCTGGTAGTGGTGGGCGACCAGAAAGGCCGGGTCGGTTTTGGCCACGGAAAAGCTCGCGAAGTACCGGAAGCGATCCGCAAGGCGACCGATGCTGCCAAGCGCGGCCTGACACGCGTTCCGTTGCGCGAAGGCCGCACGCTGCATCACGATGTTCTCGGCCGTCACGGCGCGGGCAAGGTATTCCTGCGCGCCGCGCCTCCGGGCACGGGCATTATCGCCGGTGGTCCAATGCGCGCGGTGTTCGAAACCCTCGGCATGCAAGACGTTGTGGCTAAATCGCTCGGCTCGTCGAATCCCTACAACGTGGTGCGGGCGACCTTCGATGCGCTCAAGCACCAGGATTCACCGCGCTCGGTTGCAGCCCGCCGCAATATCAAGGTGTCCACCTTGCAGTCGCGCCGCCGCGAAGGCGATGCGGAAGCGGCGGCTGACTAAGGAATTTAGCGTATGGCTCAGGCACAAAAGATGATCAAGATCGAGCAGGTGGGCAGCCCGCAGCGGCGCCACCACGATCAGCGCGCAACGCTGATCGGGCTCGGTCTCAATAAAATCGGCCGCATGCGCGATTTGCCGGATACGCCGGCGACCCGCGGCATGATCCGCAAGGTGCAACACCTGGTGCGCGTGATCGGCGACGCGAAGTAAGAGGATACGCTACGATGAAACTCAACCAGATTGCCGACAAGCCGGGTTCGCGCAAGAAGCGCATGCGCATCGGGCGTGGCATCGGCTCGGGCATGGGCAAGACGGGCGGGCGCGGCGGCAAAGGCCAGACTGCGCGGACCGGCGTGCGCATCAAAGGCTTCGAAGGCGGCCAGATGCCGCTGCATCGGCGGCTGCCGAAACGCGGTTTCCGCAATACGTCATTCGCGGTCAGACTCAACGAAATCAACGTTGGCAAAGTGCAGGCTGCGATCGATGCCGGCCTCATCGATGCCAAGGCTCCCGTCGATGCCGCTGCCATGGTCAAGGCCGGCCTGATGCGACGCGAGAAGGGCGGCGTGAAGCTTCTTGGTGACGGCGAGCTCAAGAGCAAGGTCGAATTTTCGGTCTGGCGCGCCTCGAAATCTGCCGTTGCGGCGGTGGAGAAGGCCGGTGGTACCGTGAAAGTCCTCGCGCCGGCCAAGGAACCAGACGCCGAGCCGAAGGGAAAGAACAAGCGCAAGGCCCTGGAAGCTGCCAAGGGTGGCGGCAAGGGTGGCGATAAGCCGAAAGGCGGCAAGCCCAAAGCGGATGCAAAGGCGGACGTGGAAGCGGAAGCCGAGGCGCCGAAGGCCGAATAATGGCGGCCATTCGCCGGGTTCAAGTTCGGGAAGGCTTACCTATCTAATAGGACAAACCGCGGGGCGACGCGGCGGAACGGCTGGGGGCGGCAGGAGCAACTGATGGTTTCGGCAGCGGAACAACTGGCGGCCAATCTCAATTTCTCGGCGCTCGCCAAAGCGGAAGAGCTCAAGAAGCGCATCTGGTTTACCGTCGGCGCGTTGCTGGTCTATCGCCTCGGCACCTACATTCCGCTGCC
>DATAPP010000257.1:0-2385 GCA_036265125.1 Pseudolabrys sp.
CTTCGACGCCGGAACTGCGAATTCTCCAAAGCGCCCTTGATGTCCAGACGTTGCGTGACGAAGAACGCCGCGATCAACTGTGATTTCGCCAGCCGGAACATTCCAGGCGGCGGCAGCGGCCTGTACGAGCATGATGCGCGCGGCCGCGCCCGCCCGCCTCAGTTGCTCGTATGAATTGGCGATGGATGTCGAGCCGCCCGTCCCTTGAAGGCCTAGCGCGAAGTTCTTGTAGAGCATCACATCGGCCGGCGCATGTATGGCCCGCATTTGCGACCAGTCGGCATCCAGCTCTTCGGCAACAATTGTCGTCAGACCCGTGAATGTGCCTTGTCCGAATTCGATGTGCTTGCTGAGAACTGTGACGGTATCGTCTGTCCCGATACGGACAAATGCATTCGGCTCAAAGCGTGCCGCCCCATTCGCTGTGCTTGTTTGAGCATTCGCCCGCGCTGGCAAATGCAATGCGATAGTAAGGCCGGCCATGCCCTTTATCGCTGCGCGGCGGGTCAACCCTGAATCGTGATGCCCCATGGACCTCAACCTCACAGCGTCTTCGCGGCGTCATGGATTGCCGCCCGGATGCGGACGTAAGTCGCGCAGCGGCAGAGGTTACCGTTCATTGCCAAGTCGATGTCGTGATCGGTTGGCTTCTTGATCTCCTTCAGCAGCGCCGTCGCGCTCATGATCTGGCCGGACTGGCAGTAGCCGCACTGCGGCACGTCATTTTTTATCCAGGCTTTCTGCACGGCTTGCGCCTCGCGGCCTTGGAGAGCCTCGATCGTTGTGACCTCGTCTTTTCCCAAAGCCGAAATGGGAAGTGAACAGGAGCGCAGCGGCTGACCTTCAACGAAAACTGTGCAGGCACCGCATTGCGCAATACCGCATCCGAATTTGGTGCCGGTTAGACCGAGATTGTCGCGCAACACCCAAAGCAGCGGTGTGTCGGGTAAAACGTCGATAGAGTGGACCTGTCCATTCACTCTGATTTGAAAGGCGGCCATAAGTCCTCGCGTCGATAGCGCAGCGCATGCAACGTCGGTTGCGGCGATGTCACGCAATAGGCTTACGAAACACGCGCGTGATGAGCCCGCCAAGACGGGGAGCTACCGAAAGTCAGATTTTTGCGCACGATCATTCAAAATTCGCGCGAATTGTTCCGCCTCACGGTTGACGGTGGCACGCGACGTTTGATGATCGCTTAGCTCCAATATTGTGACACGCTCGTGAAAAACGGACGGCGCGAACAATGGAGGATGACGACAATGAAGAAGACCATACTCGTCACAGGCACTTCCTCTGGAATTGGTTCCGCATCTGCAAGGTTCTTTGCGGGTCAAGGCTGGAACGTTGTAGCAACCGCACGCGACGTGTCTGCAGTAACTAAACTAAGTGCATTGACGGATGTGTTGGTGACCCGGCTTGATGTCCAGGACCGGCAAAGTATTCAAACAGCGATCGAGACAGGTATCGGGGCGCTTCGGTGCTATTGACGTTCTCGTCAATAATGCGGGATTTGGCCTCTTCGGTCTCTTCGAGTCCGCCTCACGAGAAAAGATCCAGGAACAATTCGATGTGAACGTGTTCGGCGTAATGGATGTCACGCGCGCCATCTTGCCGCATTTCCGGAAGAACAAGCGTGGATTGGTTATCAATGTCAGTTCGGCCGGCGGCATCATTACCCTACCGCTTATGTCCCTGTATATCTCCACAAAATTCGCGATTGAGGGATTTTCGGAGTCGCTGGCCTACGAGCTCTCTTCACAGAATATTGTCGTCAAACTCGTCGAGCCGGGAGGCGTCAGCACGGACTTCCATAAGAGGTCCGGCGAAGAGTATGCGCAGAGCGTCACTGTTCAAGGATACGAGGGCTTCGTCGCTCATACGAACAAGATCTTCGACCAGATGCGAGCTGCGCCACTCTCGACGCCAGAGGAAATTGCGGAGGTTATCTTTGAAGCCGCTACAGATGGAACATCACGACTTCGCTATCAGATCATCAAGGATATTAGACCTTTCGTCGATGCCAAGCGCGAGATGTCCGAACGGGACTATGAAGAATTCATGAGAGCCCGGTTCCTTCCAAGGTCGTAGGAGCGCCGAACGGAGAGACATAGAAATAGGCTAAGAGAGCTTTTTTTGAATCGCCAGCGACTACCCCGAGATACGTGGTGTCGCCGGCGGTCGGATCCCGCGTTCATTGGAACCCGGCTGCCGACGAGCGCGCTTGGCCGGATTGCGCCTTTGCAATGTTGATTTTTGTTTTCCGACTGCGCCGACCCATTGTGCCCCCGAAACCGGCTCAGGAGCGCTTACCGTAGCCCGTCAAGTGAGGGGACCGAAAGGGTCAATCATCATGTCCGCTTTGGGTCATAAGCGGACATTCTA
>DATAPP010000258.1:0-5922 GCA_036265125.1 Pseudolabrys sp.
GTGGGAGGACCTAAATCGTAGCATTCAGATCTTACGGCTGTCATAGGTACTGATGGCAGGCAGCAGTCGTACGGTCCCGATGTCCGCTTTGGGTCATTAGCGGACATTTCGCAGTGCAATCGTCATGTCCGCTTTGGGTCAGTAGCGGACATTTGCAGTGCAACAAGGCATGTCCGCTTTACCCCCGAAAGCGGAAATGCCGCCACTCCCGGCAAACTAACATGCGACATGAATGCGACATGGACGGCCGAGAGGAACTAAGGCAAGCTGCGCTTGAGGCAACGACTGTTCGCGGGCTCAATTGCCTTGCACCCTCGTGGTTTCGGACGCGGATATTTTGCGACGCGGGAGCCGTGTCCGCTTTGCCCCCGAAAGCGGACATTCAGCTTATTCGATCATCTCGTCGGCGCGGGTGAGCAATGTCGCAGGCACAGTCAGGCCCAGCGCCTTGGCGGTCTTTAGGTTGATAGTTAACTCGAACTTGGTCGGCTGCTGCACCGGCAGATTGGCTGGTTTTTCGCCCTTGAGGAGACGGCCGGTATACTTGCCGACCAGCCGGAGCGCGTCCCTGAGGCTGGTTCCGTAACTCCTGAGCCCGCCGGCGGTTGCAAAATCGCGCCGTTCATAAATCGCCGGTAGCGCATAACGCGCCGCGAGCTCAACGAGTTGATCGCGCCGGCTTTGCAGGAACGGATCGAGCTGCTGCAGCAGACCTCCACCTCGTTGTTCTGCGATGGTCGCGAAGGCGGCGTCAATCTCGCCCGCGTTGCTCGCTTTGACGATTATCAATTTGTGACCCAACGTGGCTGCCGCACTCTGTGCGTCGCTCGTGTCGAGCGCCGCCACCGCATTGCTCGGATTTACAAGGAACGCGACCGCGTTTGCTTTGGGAATAAGCTCACGCAGCAACTCAAACCGCTTTGCCACGAGCACTTTGCCTAGAGAGGCGACACCGGTGACATTTCCTCCCGGTTTGTTGAGACTGGCGACGAGACCAAACCTGACAGGGTCCCCGCCGGTGTTGAAAGTGATTGGAACCGTCGAGGTCGCGGCCTTGGCGGCTGCGGCTGCGGTGATGCCGGTCGCGACCAGCGCCGCCACCGCAATGCGAACCAATTCCGCAGCGAGCGACGGCAAACGATCATAGCGGCCATCCGCCCAGCGGTATTCGATTGCGCCGTTGCGGCCTTCGATGAAACCGGCCTCTTGGAGGCCCTCGCGGAAAGCAGCCAGGAACGGCGCGTACTCGCTAGCCGATGAGGAGTCCAGAACGCCGACGATTGGCATCGCCGCCTGCTGCGCATGTGCCGCGAGCGGCAAGGCTGCTAAGCCGGCAATTGCTTTGATAAACTCCCGCCGTTTCATTGTCGTCCCCGAGGCTCAAGAAAGAGCATCGTAGCGGTTCAACCGAGGCTCGGTAAGGGACGGCCCAATGTCCGCTTTGGGTCAAAAGCAGACATTCGCAGCGTATGTCCGCTTTGGGCCATAAGCGGACATTACAGCGCAAGGGTCCAGCGATTAGAACGTGAAAAGAACGGAGGTGTACCAGGATAGTTGATCAGTCTGGTCTGTGTCCTGAATGCCGCGCCTGACATAGGCCAAAAGGTGAAAGGTATCGTTCAGGTCGTACTTAACGCCAAGGCCCAGGCTGGAGGTTGCCGGAGTGCCACTTGCATCCGCCGTCTGATGGAAAAGCTCAATACCGATTTGGAGCTTCGGCAATATCTGATAAGCCAGCACGCCTCCCATCAAGCAAAAGTCTTGCGAGCTTTGGCCGCTGACGACGCAACCGCCGCCGCCGAAGGTCGACCATTGGCTGCCCCAGTCCTTCTGCACCCACAGCGGAAGAAGCAGGGAGGTATGGTTGTCGCCAATCTTGCCCGAGCCGCTTGGCAAAAATACGCGTGGAAATATGGCGACATCCAAACCGAAGGTCGCCTGGTGTAGGAAGCGATACTTCGCGGCGAGCTCGATGTTGCCGAGGCCGACGACCGCTTTGCCGCCTGCCGGACGATCAAAGCCCGATGGAAGTGTCGCCGTGAGCTGCAAATCGGGCGCCGCACCGTAATTGAAATCGATGCCCGCCTCGCCGTCCGTTGCGCTTTTCGTCGTTGTCCCGTTGCTGAACGCGTAGATCTCAAAGTGCTTGTAGTCCGTCGGTTCGGGATCGTCGGAGACATACGGCGGCCCAGCGAAAGCCGGGCGCAACAGTGCACCAAGAATTGCGCAGACCAAGAAGCTACGCATTATCGATCGCCACCTCGAATCACGCCGACGCTATCCAATGCAGCTCAAAATCGAACGGGCAATACAGGTTCCATTCGATCTATGCCGCGGCTTCCTCCGATCGTCCGGGATGCGTGCCGGCCCTTTGCGGCAGCAGCAGAATGCAACCGATGATGAAGACGGCGATCACCGCCGATGCGAGCGGGCGACTCAGATTGAGCCCGCCGTGACTAACCGGCTTGTCGAGAAAATCGCCGACCGTTGCGCCCAACGGCCGGGTGAGAATGAACGCCGCCCAAAACAGTGCAACCCGCGAGATATTCGTCCAGTAATAGGCGATGGCGAGAATCGCCAGCCCGGTACCGAATAAAAGCGAACCGCCTCCGTAGCCAAGGCCGCCGGTATCGGCTGCCCAGTCGCCCAGCGCGGTACCGAGGGTTTGCGAAAACGTGATCGTCACCCAATAGAAGATTTCCACTTTCGGCGTCGCAACCGTCTGAACATTTATCGAGCCGAGAGTGAAGTACCAAACCGCGAGCGAGCACAAGACGCACGCTAACAAAATCGATGAGCCTCCTGTATAGCCGATGCCCAATGAGCGATCGAAAAAATCGGCCATGGCCGTGCCCACTGTCGTGGAGGCCGCGATGGCAAGCCAGTAAATCCAGGGGTTGAACTTTTTTTCCAAGATTTGGGCGATCACGGCCGCAACGAACACAACAAGAAATATGCCAGTGCCAATCAAATATCCGCCGTTGTGAGGATTTAGGTCTGCGTGCAGCCAGGTCATCGTCACCGAGTCGCCAGCCGTCTCGCCGAGCGTTGTTGCTAGGATTTTGATAATCCAAAATCCAAGCGTGACCGCAGGGACCTTGCTAAATGTCGCTTCACTCATGCGGCAATCTTCTCGAGGTCAGCTAAGGGACAGGTCCTTGCTGAATACGCCCTGATTTCGACGTAGAACATGAAAGGTTGGTAATCTTGAAAATTCCGCTTCGGTCAATTCGACGCAGATACAGTGGCCTAGATCGCAAACAGCTACTTTGGTCCAAGGTTGACTAGGTCGCCGCGGGCAACGCCTTAGCGTGCCACTGCTTATCGCACTCAAATTTAATTGCGTGCGGAATTCAGTCTCGATGCGGACCGTCTTCTACTTTATTTTCCAGCACTTTGCCGGTCTTCGCATCGACACCGACTTCTTCCCAGACTGTACCGTCTTCGTGACTGTGCTCTCGAATGTCGAAAGAATATCGCAGACCACTGCCGCCCTTTTCGTGTTCGAGTTCTGTATCAGTCACAATGCCGGGAAAGACCTTTAGAGCTATAGCCCGCGCCTGATCCATGCTGATCTTCGCATGTTTTTCGAGCCGTTGACCGGTGTACGCGGTCGCAGGAACTGTGGCCATGAGCAACCCCACAGCCGCTGTGCCTATAAGATGGAACCTGGGGAACTTCGACATCTTCGAACCTCGGCGAAATAATACGCGCCGCCTCCATAACAAAGCTCGGCTCCCTTTGTGTCGTGATTGAGACGCCCCGCGTCGCGGCGAGCTAGAGGCGGACCATGATCGTTTGTCACTTTCACATGCGTCCGCTATTACTCCGAAGGTGGACATTCGGCAGCGCACTTGAAATGTCCGCTGTTGGCCAATAGTGGATATTTGCAGTTCATTCGATCAACTCGTCAACGCGCGCGAGCATTGACGGCGGCACCGTGAGGCCAAGGGTCTTTGCGGTCTTGAGGTTAATCACGAAATCAAATCGGGTTGGCTGTTCTATTGGCAGGTCAGCGGGCTTGCTGCCCTTGAGTATCCTGTCAACGAAATACGCGGCGCGGCGGTACAAACTGAGTATGTTCACGCCGTAGCCAACCAGACCGCCAGCTTCCGCGAACTCCTTTGAACCGATCGAAGGCAGTTTTTTTCCGGCCGCGAGCGCAGCAATTGTCTTGAAGCTAGCAGCAAACTCCCCGTCTTCTGTCACCGCCACAGCATTAACGTGGCTCTTGGCTATTGTTTCGAATGCACCGACGAAATCGCTTGGACCATGGACTTTGAATACTTCAACTTCCAACTTTAAAGGCGTGGCGGCGGCCGTCATCGGCAGAAACGATTGGTGCACTTACGGGATTGGCGGGATTAGAAAGGGCACCGACGTGAGTAACCTGCGGCAATACTTCCTTGAGCAATTCCAGCCGCTTGGCATTTAGTTCCGGGAGAAAAAAGGTCGAGCCGGTTACATTCGCATCCGGTCGGCCAAGATTTGTAACGATGCCAGTCGCGACTGCATCACCGCTGATAGCCATGACAATGGGAATATTATTTGTGACCCTCTTTGCAGCCTGGGTTCCTGGCGTTCCATGCGTCACCAGAACCTCGACATTGAGACGAATCAAATCCGCTACCAATTCTGGCAGTCGTTCGTATTTCCCTTCTGCCCATCGAAATTCGATAATGATGTTTTTGCCCTCGACGTAACCAAGGGCCTTCAATCCTTCCCGCAGGGCCCTTACTGATTGCGAGGAGCCGGCGGTAGTAGCGGAGCCCAGAAAACCGATTCGAGCGATCTTGTTAGTAGGTTGCGCGCGCGTTGCGAGTGGCCACGTAGCTGCCAAAGCCGTGACAATCTCGATGAAGTCGCGTCGCCTCATGCTCGCGCCCCGCGGCTCAAAGGCGGCATCGTATCGAATGAACTCAACGCCTTGAAGGGGCCCGATGTTCGCTTTGGGTCAAAAGCAGACATGTGCAACGCAAGCATGTCCGCTCTTACTCCAAAAGCGGACATGTGCGGTGCAAAAACAAATGTCCGCTTTGGGCCAAAAGCGGACATCACCTCGACGGCGTGTAGGGATCGGGCGTGCCGGCGGCGATTGGTGGATAACGCTTCAAGCTCTGTTCGAACTCCGCCACGATCTTCATCATCGGTCCGCCGACCCATGCGTTCGGCGTCAGCGTGGCTCCATACTCTTCCTTCGGGTCGCTAATCAGATCGAATATCTTCGGCACACCGAGTTTCGTTGGAGGGGACCACCAGTCTCGCTCCTCCTCGTAGAAGGTCATCTTCCAGTTCTTCCACTTGACCGCTTCCATCCGGTCAGCCACGTAGACGGGGAATCCCTCCCGCGCAGAGCGCTCCGATTTTCCGAGCAGGAACTCGCTCTGGTCCACCCCATCGATAGCGCGGTCTTGCGGCACGGCTGCCCCCGCGATTTTGGCAAAGGTCGTGAACGTGTCGACAGAGTGCACGATCTCGTTGCTCACTCTGCCGGTCGGGACGCGGCCGGGCCAGCGAACGATGAACGGCGTGCGCAGCGAGCCTTCCATGTGCGTGAAATAGTAGCCCCGCCATGGCCCTGATGTCCCTTGCGATGGGAACGTGGAATCAGGACCGTTGTCGCTGGTGAAGACCACGATGGTGTTGTCGCGAACACGTAGTTCATCGACCGCGTCGAGCAACCGGCCGACGTTGGCGTCCATTTCGGCCAAGCTATCCGCAAAGTCCCCATACCCGGTGCTTCCCGCGAACCTGGGGTTCGGCAGTGCGGGGAAGTGGACCAGCGTAAACGGGACATAAGCGTAGAACGGCTTCGCCGCCTGGACCGAACGTTTCATGAAGTCGATCGTTCGTCCAACGATCTGCTCGTCGATCTGGCGGCGCAGTTCGAGGTCGTAGACGACGAGCTCGCGACTCTGCTCG
>DATAPP010000259.1:0-2328 GCA_036265125.1 Pseudolabrys sp.
CGCCTCTGCTTCATACGGCGCCATGAGGGCGATCTCTTGCGGGGTTAGGGCCGTCATTTGGTCAACTGCACAACGTTGAGGGTCGGCGTGCCGGCATCATTGCTGATCGCTGAGACACGCTGGCCGGAGGTGACTTTGTAGTATTGTATCCAGTTGGCCGGGAGAAGCGCATCACCCGTAGAAGAACATGCTGTGTCACCGGTCGTGATGACCTTGACGCGAACGCCACCGGTCGAGGAGGTCGATCCGGGGAAGCTGAGTTGAATTGCGTAAGTCTCGGTCGAGAATATCGCCGTCGAATTGGCAGCACCGCCGGCGGAGGCGCAAGTCATATCGATCGGCGTGCTCAGGCGCCAGAGGGACTCGTCGAATGAAGCCATTGATATTTGTCCTTTGTGAATTGGGGAAAATTGTTACGTGATGAAAAGTCTATCGCCGGCCGGTTTTCGGATATCGGATTTGGCGATTAAAATCTGATGCGTGTGCGCCTTTACCACGCAGCGCTTGCCTGAATTTTCTGGTTAGCCGTCCGGCAATTATCTGCGGGTCCTCGCCCTCGGCGATCTTCTGGCCGTAGGTTTTGCCTTCGCCATCTCGCACGGCGGCGCCGAGACGGTCAGTTAGCGTGACGGTGCCGTCCTCGTATGTGTATCGGCCTTCAGCGACGCTGCCTGCGCTATCGCCGCTTGGTTTGGACAGCTGGATAATCACGTGATGAACTTTCGTGGTCATGCGGCGACTTCCTGGGCTGGGGTAGCCGGCGGGTCACCGGAGGCAGATAAATCGCTGTGACACACCCCTGTGGGCTTCTGCCACGCATCAAATGTGCCGGGCAGGCCATCGAGGAGCGATTGGATGTCGGATGGAGTGGCGCCTTTCTCACGCATGCAGCGGGCAAGAATGTCCCTGGTTGATCGCACGAAGGAGACGGCGTCCCATCGGCCGCCTCTACGGCGTTGCAAAATCCATTGGTTGCCGTCACTGGCCAGCGCCCATTTGCCGCTGATCGCGAATTGAACGTCAGTCATGTTTTATCCATTAAAAAACCCGCCAAACAGGGCGGGCGGGATGTGAAAGAAATCCGGTTTAATCAGGTGGCGACAGGTCGCCGCCTACTAGGGTGTGTACTCATAAATCAGGATCGGTGAACGATGGTGGTCAATGTCTGCTATTTAGCGTTTTGAGTCCGCTTTACCCCCGAAAGCGGACATGTGCGGTGCAACCAGGGATGTGCGCTTTGGGCCAATAGCTGACATTTGCGCGGTGACATCGGAGCAAGCGGAAAGTAGGGCTCTTATGGGAATAGCGAAGATGCCGTCCGCTCCTCGTGATATGCTTCAATGACATGCGGACATGCTCATGGTGAAAGTCATGGACCCCGCAAAACTCAAGGCCGCCTCAACCTACAACGCCGCTGCCGATCACTTCGACGACGATCCACTTGCCTTTTGGGACCGATACGGACGAGGGACGATTGAACATCTTGCACTTGCGCCAGGGGCAACGGTGCTTGACGTGGGCTGCGGTAGCGGCGCTTCGGCTATACCGGCTGCCAAGGCAGTGGGGCCTCATGGTCACGTCATCGGAGTCGACTTGGCTGATCGGTTGCTCGCAATCGCACGAGCGAAAGCCATCAGCCAGAAGCTGAAAAATATTGAGTTCCGTCAGGGCGACATGGAAAAGCTCGAGTTTTCCGACGCCTCCTTTGATGCCGTCGTCTGCGTGTTCGCAATCTTCTTTTTGCCCGACATGGTCAAACAGGTCCGCGAACTTTGGCGGATGATACGGCCAGGCGGTCAGCTCGCAATCACGACGTGGGGGCCGCGTATGTTTGAGCCCGGTTCTGCTGCGTGGTGGGCGGCCGTGAAGCAATTCCGCCCTGATTTGCATTCCGCCTTCAATCCTTGGGAGCGGATCACCACACCGGAAGCACTAAGGCAATTACTGGCCGATGCCGGCATTCAAGAGGCACAGGTCGTCGCGGAAAATGGTTGGCAGGTCCTTCACACCCCGAATGACTGGTGGACTGTCGTACTTGGCTCTGGATATCGCTGGACCGTTGAACAGATGGACGACACGACCGTAGAGCGTGTTCGGAAAGAAAATATCGATCAGCTTAAAAAGAGTCAGACAAAGTCGATAGAGACAAATGTTATCTACGCGGTGGCTTTGAAAGAATAACATGCAAGCCCGGCCTAGGTACCCAATGTCTGCTTTGGGCCAATAGCGGACATTCCACAAAAGACACTAGGGCGTGTACTCAATTGTCGAGCGATGTCCGCTATTGCACCAACAGCGGCAGAAAAGTTGGAGCCAATAGCGGACGTC
>DATAPP010000260.1:0-2109 GCA_036265125.1 Pseudolabrys sp.
GATTACGATGTGAGCAGTTGTTGATCCGAAGCTGGGCGGTCAGCTTGATTTATTGGAAGAATCACGGGCCGTCGCCTCGAGCGCCCTTACGCTAACCGCCGCTACGAGGCCGGTCATCACGATACCCGAAAAGCCAATCACCACTGCGAGACACCGCGACACAATGTGTCGCGGCGTCAGATCGCCGTAACCGATGGTGAGGCCAGTCACGAATGTAAAATATAACGCGTCCCTGATCTTCCATCCCTCGATGTACCCTATCAGAAGTCCCATGATAACCATTACTAGGATAATGCCCCACAAGATCGGTGATACTATTTGAATCTGGTGAAAAAACGCCATGAAGAAGGCCCGTCGGATTTGCCGCCGTATCTGCCTCGCTCGCATTAGATGTTGAGTCCTCTTTCAACATGGCGGCCTGAATTTGGATTCACCATCTTTGCGCTCGATTTTACCGCTACCCCAACCCCATGATGGTCAGATACTAAAAGCCAATAAGCCATTCAACTTCATATCCTGCGTGACGCGCTCGCCGACGCGGCAAAGTTGCTCGACCGGCTCGGCACAATCGATATGCCGGGCGAGCAAGTCAGCAGAATGCTGTCTCGCGCCGGCCGTCTCGCGGCGGCCCTTGATCGCTCGCCGGGCGAGCGAGCCAACACCGTGCGAAGCCTTGTCGAGAGTATTATGAGGCGATGCCGCGGCTGACAACGCCGCAGGGCGACGCCCATAGGCGGGGGTTTGGCTTTGGCGCGTACGACCATTTAAGCGCCGACCCTCGACCTCGGCATCCTGGCTCAACGCGGTCGAGAGCTTCTTCACGAAGATGGATGGCGGCCTGTAGGTCGGTGATCGAGCGGAATACGCCGCGGCGGATGCGCTGGCGCGTCATTACTTGCATTCGGCTCGGATCTCACACCAAACCTAAGTCGGTTATTGGATGATGCCGTTGCTCGCATTCTTTTCGCGCAAGGCAACCAGCAAGGCTTGCACCTGCCCGCCGTTGTGTTGGATGACTGAGATCAAGTCGTCGCGTTGCGCGTTGGCCATGCTGATGCGGTTGATGATCAAGTCGGTCACCTTATAGCCATTGCTCGTCGCGTGGAGCTGCCAATTGACCCCGACCGGCGCAGGGCCGTTGATCCAAGTTATCTGGCTCTTCACGATGAACCCTTCCCGATCAGGCTGGCTCCCCAGCACCTTGAAGCTTCCACTGCCAATGCCGCCGAGGTGGGTCGAATAACCGATGACGACGTAATCCTCGTAAAGTTTGAGGAACTCCTGCCGCTGCTGTGCCGTTGCAGTTTGCCAGTAGGGCCCGAGAGCGGAACGGGCGCAGGCTTCCAGGTCAAAACCCTGACGGAACAGTTCGCGGAACCGGCCTTCGCGGACCGCCGCCGTGTCCCCGCTTCGCGTCGCGGCGAGGGCGCGACTTCCAAGGTCGCCGACAAAGCTCGCCGGATCCGCGGCGGCCACGCTTCTTGGCGTACCCCCGATAATGCCGGAAAGTAGGACGAACGCCGACAGCAGCAAAAAACGACGTGTCATTTGAGCCTCCCAAATCAAATCGACCCACGACACGCGGGCGGCGTGACGTCTCGGCCGCCCCAAACGTGCAGATCTTATAGAATCGTCCGAAGCACGACAGTTTGGACCCACCCGAGTTCTTTGTCGAGCCCGGTAGATTAAACACCTTGACGTGCGTCGAAGCCCCGCCAGCCTGAATGTCCGCGAGGCTTCTTAGCTGAATGCGTAAGGGGCAGGGCGTAAAAGTCGGGAGGCTCGGGGGCCGTCCTTACTCCCCTGAACCTGGACGGGTCCAATCGGTTTCCGCCGGAATGGCGGCGTGGCGCGGCTGTTTAGAGCAAATCCAGCGGTTCAGTCGCGGTCGCGGCAGTGGCCGCTAGGGGTCGAACCTCGCCGATCCGAGGCGAGGGCAAGGGAGGTCTGGAATCGGCGCGTCTCGCCCCTTGTGGCGCACTCCGGCGATCGTCTCCTTTCTGAACCCATAGCCGGCACTCAGCCTTGTCGACGGGAACCGCTCTTCATGTCCCTAAGCCGTCATCTCGGTGCGCAGCACGCTCGGCCGAGTTGGGGCTAGCCGTGCTT
>DATAPP010000261.1:0-1836 GCA_036265125.1 Pseudolabrys sp.
GAGTTTATGTCTCAGTTGGGTCGCGAGCGGAAGAACTCAAAGTGAGCACAACGAGTCCGCTGTACCCCGAGAAGCAGACATTGGCGCGTGCGGTCGATGTCTCAGTTGGGCCGATTTTGTTGCAAAAGTCGATTGAAGGGCCTGCCGAACAGTGATTCCGTGATGCGGATGGGAGCATCGGCGGGGGCGGGCGATGATGGGGCGGAGTGGCCAGGATCAAGGGCAGCTGTTCTATTCGTTCAATCTCGAGGAGGTCGTGCCTGACGATCACCGGGTTCGCGCAATTGCAAGCGTTCTTGATCTGTCGTGGGTTCGGGCCGAGCTGGCGCCGCACTATTCTGCGATGGGACGACCATCGATCGATCCGGTGCTGATGATCCGGATGCTCATTGTCGGCTATGTGTTTGCGATCCGCTCGGAGCGTGCGCTCTGCCGCGAAGTTCAGGTCAATCTCGCCTATCGCTGGTTCTGCGGGCTGGGCATCGAGGACAAGATCCCGGATCATTCCGTGTTCTCGCGAGCGCGCAACGAGCGTTTCCGCGATCATGATATTTTCCGCCTGGTGTTCGAGCGCGTCGTCGGGTCATGCATCGCGGCCGGCCTGGTTGGCGGCGAAGGCTTTGCGGTGGACGCCAGCTTGATCGAGGCCGACGCCAACAAGCATCGTTCGATCCCGGGCGCGGAGTGGAGCAAGGATATCGATCCGGAGCACGCCCGTCGCGCCGTCCAAGAGTATCTGGCCACGCTCGATGATCCGGGCTACGGCGCGGCGAGCGCGGTCACACCGAAGTTCGTCTCGCCGTCGGACCCTGCCGCGCAATGGACGGGCGCGCTGCGCAGTGCAGCCTTCTTCGCCTACGCCAACAACTATCTCATCGACGTGAAGTTCGGGATCATCATGGATGTCGAGGCCACGCGCGCCATTCGGCAGGCCGAGGTCGGCGCCTCGCAGACGATGATCGAGCGGACCGAGGCGTGCTTTGGTATCAAGCCGCAATGGCTCGCGGGCGATACGGCCTATGGCTCGGCGGCTAACCTCGACTGGCTCGTCAACGTCACGAACATCGCGCCGCATATCCCCATCATCGACAAGTCAAAGCGTGAGGATGGCACCTTCTCGCGAGACGACTTCTTGTTCGACAAGGAACGCGACATTTACATTTGCCCAGCAGGTAAAATTCTAACGACAACTCGCACGGTCGTGAACGACGACCAGTTCCTCTACCGGGCTGGCAAGCGCGACTGCGACGTATGTCCACTCAAAATGCAATGCTGCCCGAAAGAGCCGGCACGTAAAGTTCCGCGCAGCATCTACGAAGAGGCACGCGATGTAGCCCGAGCATGCGCTAAAACCGAAGCCTACGTGCAATCGCGCCGTGATCGGAAAAAGATTGAAATGCTGTTCGCCCACTTGAAGCGCATCTTGCGTCTCGATCGATTGCGTCTGCGGGGCCCGAGCGGTGCAGCGTTCGAGTTCACTCTCGCGGCGATCGCACAGAACCTGAGGCGGCTCGCCAAGCTTGTGGCTCGCCCCCCGCCGGTCATGTTGATCGAGTGCGTTGCGTGAGCGTAGCGCTCAGTTCGTAGCGTCAAGGTCGCGTGGCAAGCGTTGGTTCCAGTGCGTCAGAGCTGCCGCCCCGCGCGGGCTGGCGGAAATCACGACCTCGCCTCGGCCTCAAAAGATCGTCGGGACGGCCAATACGTCCTTCATACCCGACTTCTGCAACAAAATCGGCCCATAGAGACCGCGGCGATCGGCGACCGGTTTGAACGTGTCGGTCAGGCCCACGACGGTCTCGGCGGCGCCGAGCACCAGGTAGCCGTCGCGCTCGGTGC
>DATAPP010000262.1:0-2145 GCA_036265125.1 Pseudolabrys sp.
CGTCCCTTCTCGCGTCCCCAGCCACCCGCAGACCGCCGCGAAAGTGCGGGGCTTTTCGCATACAGCCTCCTGGTTCACTGCTGAGACAGACTGCCTGCTGGAGGAAAGCGGATTCGAACCGCTGGTCCCACTTGCGACAGAGATGCTGATTGGGCAAGAGGGATTACTAATCCAACTCGGAATGCTGGCGGTTGGTTGCGGATTCCGAGGGAAGTCGCCCGCGAATCCGCGATGATGTCGCCCAGCATTCCGATTTGATCTCGCTCGGTGTTCCGAGATGATTCGCCCGCCATTCCGGGATGATGTCGCTCGGTTAGACGGCGCCTCTGCTGGCCCGATTAGGGTCCGCTCCTTTGGCTTTTGCACGGGGGAGCGGATGCCAGCAGAGAGGACAACGATGCGCGGCACGGCACCCTCGCCTTTAGCTAATTGTTGAGTCTCAGAACAGATCAACTGCTTCGTCGTGGTCGCACAATACGTGGTCGCACGTATTGTCCCGGCGCTGCCAACAGGCATTCTACGACGCCGAGCTTTATATTAGACAGAAGACCGTGCCGAACCACCTCCGACACCAACAAGAATTGCCGGTGGTAAACCGCAACCGGGGACTTTGCCAAGCCGGGTTGCGAGATAGGGCGAATGTCCGCCAGGACTCGCCGCCACGACAAAAAATGGAGTGGTCCGTTGATGACAACGTTGTGCGGCGGGCTTCATTTCGCAAGACGGCCTACTTGGCCATGCTACTTTTCTTGTCCCAGAATACCCGTCAACTTGCAGGGAGCGAAAAATGGACGAAGCTAAACTGCACCAGTTTATCGGCCAAATGCTAAATGACCTTGGCGGGGCCGTAAGTATAGCACTAGTCCAAATGGGAGACGCGCTCGGCCTATATAAAATTTTGCATCAAAAAGGGCCAATGACCACTCAGGAGCTTGCCGCTGAAGCGGGGATGAACGAGCGGTATTTGCGGGAATGGGCATCTCACCATGCTGCATCCAATTACGTTTCTTATGATCCGGTCAGCAAGAAGTTCACATTGCCTCCCGAACAAGCCATGGTGTTCGCGGTCGACGACAGCCCGGTCAACATGGTTGGCGCTTTCGGCTGTATGGCCGCGATCCATACCAACCTTGAAAAAGTCCAGCCCGCTTTCAAGAACGGCGGCGGTGTGGCGTGGGGTGACCAAAGCACATGCATGTTCTGCGCCGTCGCCCGATTCTTCCGGCCCGGCTATGAAAACCATCTCGTCAGCGAGTGGCTACCCGCCCTTGACGGTGTGATCGCGAAGCTCGAACGCGGCGCTCGCGTCGCTGATGTCGGATGCGGCCACGGCATTTCCACAATGCTGATGGCTAAGGCTTTCCCGAACTCGGAGTTCATCGGATACGACTTCCATCCAAACTCTATCGGAGCGGCTAATGGGCACGCAGCGGAGAACGGCGTCTCCGCCAACACTCGGTTCGAAGTCGCCACCGCAAAGGACTATCCCGGTAAGGACTTCGATCTCGTCGCCTTCTTCGATTGCCTCCACGATATGGGCGATCCAGCGGGTGCAGCTGCGCATGTGCATCAATCGCTTAGGCCCGATGGCTCGTGGATGATTGTAGAGCCGATGGCAGGCGATCGGCTCGAAGACAATCTGAATCCCGTTGGTCGGCTCTATTACGGGGCCTCGACGATGGTATGCGTGCCGACCTCATTGGCGCAGGAGGTCGGTGCTGCACTCGGAGCGCAGGCCGGGGAGGTGAAGCTGCGGGAGGTCATCGGCGCTGGCGGTTTTCGGAACATAAGGCGGGCCGCTGAGACGCCGTTTAATATGATTTTGGAGGCGAGGCCCTAGCCTTGCTGCACCCGAAAATCAGCCGACCTGACTTTCGTATCCATCCTTTCGTCAGCAGGGAGTCGACGACCCGGTGTCCCGCCGCGTCATCGGTGCTCCGGTCTAAATTGACACCCTTATTGCACGAGGACGGGATCGCTAAGCTGAAGGCTGCGTATCTCGAGGACGGCCGTGCGCCGAGCAACACGGCTTACAGCTTCGTTGCCCGGCGCACCTGAACGTCGATTGGCAGTTCACACTCGTGATGGCCGCCTGTGACCTGCTCCGCCTGCCCAAATTGCTGGCCGAGGCTGTCCAATGAGGCG
>DATAPP010000263.1:0-102277 GCA_036265125.1 Pseudolabrys sp.
ACCGGCGAGCAGCCGACCGCACCGGTGTTCATCGACGGCAAGAAGGCCGCCACCCTGCGCGGGGCGACGCTGACCACCGACTTCAAGCAGATGGTGATCGATTATATCGAGCGGCGCTGGGGCACAACGGCACGCGCGGCAACAGAACAGTCGAACGACGCGGGAGCATATTCGCGCTCGGCCTAGTGGAAATTCTGCATCTGAAAGTCCATCTTTCACCTGCATCGCGATCGGGGGATCAGTGACCAGTATTTTACCAACGGGCGGCCTTCCGGCAGGGCCGCCACGCGCCATCAAGCCGCGCAATCTCGCGCTGGGGATCGAACGCATTGGATTTTATGCGCTGTCCCACAGGATGCTGTGCGCGATCGCCTTTATCGTACTCAGCCTCCTGGCGACCGTGGGGTTCGCACGCGTCAAAGTCGATGACTCACTGAGCCAGCTGTTCCGGTCGGACACCGAGCAATTCCGGACCTACGAGGAGGTCACGCATCGTTTTCCCTCGAACGAATACGATATTCTCATCGTGATTGAAGGCGATCGCTTGCTGGAAAGATCGTCTTTGGAAAAATTGCGTGAGCTGGCGATCGACGTCCAACTGATCGATGGCACCAGAGGCTTGATCTCGATTTTTTCTGCACGCGAGCCGCCCCAACAGGGGCAGATCCCGCCTCCCCTCTTTCCCAACCCATTGCCGCAGGGCGCCGAATACCAGGCACTTATTGAGCGGGTGATGGCGAATGAAATCATTCGCGACAAGATGCTATCGCCCGATGGCAAACTGACACTGATGGTGCTGGCGCTGGAGCCCGCTGCGACCGGCCCGGACAGCCTCAACAAGGTTGTCGAGGAAGTCCGTAAGGAAGTCAGAGACCATCTGGCAGGCACCGGACTTAGGGGGGAGTTGTCCGGCGTCCCGGTAATGCAACATGAAATTCGAAATGCAATTCAAACCGACCGTCTGCTCTACAACACGCTCGGATTTGCGGTCGGTTGCCTGATCGCGATCATGTTTTTCCGGCGGTTCTCGTTCATGGTCATCGCCGCCGGCCCGCCACTCGTGGCCATCCTTCTCGCGCTCGGCGCGCTTGGATGGTTCGGATTCAGCCTGAATATGTTTCTGAACGTGATGACACCTCTCATCATGGTCATCAGTTTTTCCGACAGCATGCAGATCACATTTGCCGCGCGCGATCGCCTGCTGGCCGGCGACGATAAGGTCACGGCGTTTCGCAATGCTCTCCTCATTGTCGGACCTGCCTGCGTACTGACTCACGCAACCGCCGGCGTGTCGTTTATCGCCTTGCAGTTTTCATCATCGGACCTCATTCGAACCTTTGGTGAAGCGGGGCTGGTTGCGGTCGCCGTCGCTCTGGTGGCGGTTTTAATGGGCGTTCCGTTGCTCGGCGTGCTCCTCATTCGCAACGAAGCCGAATTCGTCGCCTCTGTCAGAAACATGGATTCCGCACTGAACGTGTTGCGCAGATTCTGCGGCTGGATCGCCATAAGGATGGTCGCACGTCCCGGGCTTTATTCCCTGATCAGCCTGCTCGTGGTTGCCGCGCTGTCCCTCGGTTACGCCCAGCTCCAGGCGCGCTATCGGCTCGCAGACCAGGTGCCCGACCGCGAGCAGGCCGTTAAGGCCAGCAGCCGTCTGGATGTCAAGCTGACCGGCGCAAATCCTTTCGATGTCTACATTCAGTTTCCGAAGGGCGCATCTCTTTATGCTCCCGAAACGCTGGCGGCGATCGCCGAGGTCCATGCGCTGCTGGAGCATCAGCCGGGCGTCGGAAACGTCTGGTCACTGGAAACACTGCGGCGATGGCTCGCGGAAAAATTGAATAGATCCGATGTCGAAACGCTCAAAGAGTACATCGACCTGCTGCCGCCGTACCTCACGCGCCGATTTGTTTCGGCCGAACAGGATGCGGTCATCGTCAGCGGCCGCGTCCCGGATTCGGATGCAAGCCAATTACTGCCGATCGTTGACCGGACCGATCAGGAATTGAATAGCATCCGCACGAAATATCCCGGATACAAGATCGCCGTCACCGGTCTGTCAGTGATCTCGGCGCGCAACAGTGCCCTTATGATCGACAAATTGAGCATGGGACTCACTATTGAGATTGTTTTCGTGGCCGCGTTTATCGGCCTGGCGTTCTGGTCACCGGTGGTCATGCTTATCAGCATATTGCCGGGGCTCTTTCCGATCGTTCTCGCCGGCACCTTGTTATGGATTACGGGTCAAGGATTGCAATTCGCCAGCGTGATCGCCTTGACCGTATCGTTCGGCCTCGGCCTCAGCGCGACTATTCACTTCCTCAATCGCTTGCAGATTGAGGATATCGATCCGGATCCGGCAGTAGGCGTAGAGCGCGCGACCATTCTTGTCGGACCGCCGTTGATCCTGACCTCGGCGGTACTGGCGTGCGGGCTTGCGATGACCGTGCTCTCGAGCCTGCCATCGCTGCGGATCTTCGGCTGGCTCAGCGCCTTCGCAATGGTGGCAGCACTGTTCGCTGATCTGTTCATGCTGCGGCCGATCGCCATGTTTCTCAGCAAGATCGTGCGCCGCATATCACGACACTCTCTGCTGGGATCTTCGGCCGAATAGAAGCTTGCTCGCTAGCTGCTGCGCCTGAGATTGATCGACACGCCTTTGATGCTGGCCTGGTTGTCGTGCGATCTGATCGTGACAGATTGACGCCCGCCATGGGTTATCAGCGTCAGCGTGGCGGTAAAAGACGCCGCCCTGGCCACAACCTGAAAGCGATCGCCTTCGGCTCTGCCGGAAATCGTGCCGGCAACGCCACGAGTTGTTTCGCTCCAGTTACCGGTAATTGCGCCGTTTGCGTAGTCGGCACTGGCGCGCAAATCGATATTGAAGCTTTCGCTCGCGCATCGGATGTTGAGCTGCAGTTTGCGTTCAGCATTGAGAACATCGTAAGCTGCGCGGCATCTCATTGACTCATGTGTGCCGTTTGACATTTCGACCGAACCGGAGCCCGACCACTGCCCTGCCAATTTGGCAAATGCCGTAATGCTCTGTGCGCGACACGTGCCTGCGACAGAGAGCATAAGCGCTATGGCTAAGCCAACGTTACGCAACACACTCATCGTGGACTGCGACGCCACTGACTGCTCTGACATTCCGAGGTTCCTCATGGAACGTGGAGACGAGACGCTGCCGCAGTTGTCACGCAACAATGCATGAAATCGAGGCACATGACAATGTATCTGAAGATTTGCGCCGCCATTGTCCTGATGCAGATCTCTCTCGGCACCGCATTCGCGGTCGATGACAAAAAAGCTCCGCAACCGGGTGGCCTTCTACAGGGGACTCCCGAAGAGCAAGCAGCCTGCGCGCCGGATTCAACGAAATTCTGCCGTGACTTTATTCCCGACACGTTTCGCGTGCTGTCGTGCCTGCAAGAACATCGCAAACAACTCAGGAGGGTGTGCCTTAAAGTCCTGGAGGACCACGGTCAATAAATCCCGCGTCCGGCGCTCACCCTGCTTTCAATCCTTGTGACTATGGAGCGCAAAAAGCCTGCGAAAAAACCCGCGACGCTGCGAAATCGCGGGCAGATGCTCGCAGCCGCTTTGAGGATCTCCACCCAAATATCCGCCGAGCCTGATGGCCGACCAATAAAACCGATTCCATTTCGACCAGACATTTTCGGCCTCATGACGCAACAGACCTGCAATCACCTCGGGCACCGCTCCGAAAACTTCCGGCATTGCTTGCGAGAGCTCGGGGTCGCGGAGCACATTCCACTTGGATAGCCCGCCCATCACGGGCGACTTGATGGAATAGATGACACGCGCAATTCGCGTTTCCCGAATGGCGTATGAGCACATCGCGCAAGGCTCGACCGTGGTGTAAAGCGTGCAATCCGCAAGATCCCGGCGTCCCAAAACCTTTTGCGCTTCCGAGATGGCGATCAATTCCGCGTGACGTGTGACGTCGCCGTCGCGCGCGACCCGATTCGTTGCTTCCACCACAAGTTCTTTTCCTCTGCAAATAAGCGAGGCAAAAGGCAATTCTCCGCTTTGCGTTGCGTTCGCCGACAGGCGAATGCAGTGCTCCATCATCATTGCATCGATAGTGGACTGTGGCGCGTCGTGACCGTTGGTCCTGGCATCCATTGTCGATCGATCCAATTACAACGTAATACACAATGTCAGTTCGAGATCGCCAATTTTGACCGGCATCAAACGAGTATTTGCCAACTCAACGCCAGATCATTGGTAACCTATCTTTTTGTGGAGCGTAACCTTTTGCATCGGCCAGGGGCAGTCGGGCTAGGTTCAGCTGTAAGGTCGAGCAAGATCACAAACCCCCTTCAAAAAATGGACCCAGCCTTAAATAAGTACCGCCATCCAATGCTTTCCCTTCCAAGCCAATATGTCCCAGAGTTCCATTCTAGTGTAATTTGGGCAATGAAGTGGAGGAACCTGCCGCGACTTTGGCTATTTCAGATGTTACACGCCGGCTATCGTCCCCGTAAATATTTCAGGGTTTTGCACGTGCCAATCCGAACAAAATTACTGTCCGCCAATGCCCGACTTTCTTGCGCGGTTTTTGCGGTCTGGCTCATCGCGAACAGCACCGCTTTTGCCCAGACGGTTCAGGGCTCCGCAGCCCAGCCGGCCACCCCGCCCGACCCGACCGGGGAATGGATGGTGGCTCAGCAAGTCGCGCGTATCAAAATCGCCGATTGTGACGGCCGCCTGTGGGGTGTCGTGGCCTGGGAAGCAAAACCCGGCACGGACGTCAAAAACCCCGATCCCAATCTGCGATCGCGGCCCACGCTCGGAATGCCGATTCTGCTTGGGATGGCGCCAAGCAAACAGGGCAGCTGGGACAACAACAAGTCAAAAAAATGGGAAGGGCAGATTTACAATTCGGAAGATGGCCATACCTACTCAGCCAGCATCAGCCTCGTCGATCCACATACCCTTCGCGTGCAGGGATGCTTTCTTGGCTTTCTGTGCGGCGGCGAAAACTGGACTCGTGTCGAGCCGCAAGATGCACAGCCCGCCGCTCCGACACAACGCAACACGACAAAGCCCTCCAATGCTCGCAAGACAACCGGGAGCCAACAGCCCGAGCCGAGCGACGATGTATGTTCAAGAGCGCTTGGCTCCACTACGGGGCTTTCCCATGAGCGCGGGCTGAAATAACACCGCCGCCGCCAAGGTGCACACCAACGACAGCGCCAACAGCTTGCCCATGCTCGACGTGCCGGGATGTTGCGAAAGCCACAGGCTCCCGAACGCCGTGGCCGTGGTCAGGGCGCTCCAAATCACAGCGCGGGTGAGGCTCGACTGCAGCAGATTCGTACGGCCAGAGCGCCAAGCCGTGATGTAGTAGATTTTAAAGGCCACGCCGACACCGAGGAGCAACGGCAGGGCAATGATGTTGGCGAAATTGAGCGGCATGTCGATCAAGACACAAATTTCCAGCGTCACAACACCGGCGAGCAGAAGCGGGACAAGCGTGAGCAGGACGTCGCCAAACCGTCGCAAGACTATCCAAAGCAGGATGGCGATCGAAACAAGCGCATAAAATCCTGCCTCAAGGAATGCTCTGACGACCGTACGACTCGATTCAAGGATTGAAATCGGACCACCGGTCGCATTCGGATAGACCGCGAGAACGGCTCGGGCGAACGATCGCAGGACCTCGGTGTCGTTGGTGTCGCCCTTGGGCGCCACCTCAACGCGGGCGCGGCCATCCGGGGTTACCCACAGTTGCTTAAAGGCCCCCGGCAAATTGTCTCTGCTGATTTTCTGCGCAGTCAGAAAGCCACGCAATTGCGCGATGCCGGTTTCCAGCGGCGCGATGAACGCGGTTTGGGCGCGCGCCCTCGTCTCTTCATTCGCTTGCGCCAATTTCACCGCGTCTGCGGCCAAACGCTTCGCGGCATCGGCACCGGCTCCTGAGGTATTGCCGGCTATTTTATTGAGCTGATCGGCCATACCGTTGAGGGCCGCGATATTATCGGCGTCGGTTGGCGGCTTGCTCGAGCCGGGCTTCTGCAAGGCCGGGCCAAGTTGCCGGGTCAGATCCCGAATAAGCCCCAGTTTTTTGTCCTGATCCTGTGGCACAAAGCTGAGCAGTGTTTTCACCTCGAGGACTTGCGGCAACGTTCGCAGTTTATCGGCTGCTGCCGCCGCCTCGTCGAGCGAGGCGGTGACGATGTTTACCGAGCTCGTACCGGCCTGAGGGTCGCCACCAAGGGCAAGCAAGGTCGATATCGATTCCGTCTTCGGACTGCGCAGGTGAATAGGATCGAAATCGAACGTCAGATAGTAGAGCAGCGGAGCTCCGAGGACAGCAACCGCCAGCGTCCCCACAATCACCGGAATGCGGTGAACCTGCAGAAATCGATCGATCGGAGCAAGCGCGGCATATCCGATAGGCTCGGCCTCTCCCGTCGGGTTAAGCACCGTGATGAGGGCCGGCAACAGCGTGATGCTTGTGAGATAGGCGATCAGCATGCCCACGCCGGCAATTTGGCCCAGCTCAGAGACGCCCTTATAGTCTGTCGGAAGGAATGACAGGAAACCTGCTGCCACTGCCGCCGCCGCCAGCGTAAGCGGAACGCCTATTTTTTCCGCAGCCTGCACAAGCGCGGGGGCAAGTCCGGGAACATCGTGACGCTCAGCGCGATAGCGCACCGAGAACTGAATGCCGAAATCAACCCCGAGACCGACAAACAAAACCGCAAACGCAACCGATATCATGTTCAATGCGCCGACCATCATAAGTCCGAACGCAGCGGTGAGTGCCAATCCCACAACCAGATTGATAAACACCGCCACAATGAGGCGCGCCGACTTGAGCGCCAGCCAGAGAATCACGAGCACAGTGATGACGGTACCGATCGCATTCTCCAGCGCACCGTCCTGAACCGTTGCGAATTCTTCGTCGGCCATTGGCACGGAGCCAGTCAGCCGCACGCGCGCCTGGTATTTTTTGTCGAGTTGGAGGTCCGATGCCGCTTGGCGGATCGCATTGCTCGAGACCCAACCAGGCTGGAGCGCAGAAAAATCAAGCACGGGGCGGACCTCAATGAGCCGCCGCAAGTCGGCGGGCCCGGGATCCTGGCCGTTCAGCATCGCCTGCCAGGAAAATGAGGCCGGGCGCCCTGCGAGAACGCCTTCAATCGTCGTCGACGCCATCGACAAAGGCCTCGCCAAGGCATCGAGCGTCGTCAGATTATTTTGCACCCCGATCAGACCGAGCGAGAGCGTGCGGGTGAGGCCACGCAGGCTTGGATCACCGACAAGTGTGCCGACCAGGGGCGCTGCCTGACCTAGCCCTTTGGCGAAGCTGGCGACGTCCTCGGTCGGCCTGTACAACAAGCCGTTGCGGGCAAAGAATTCGCTACCCCCGATGTCATTGACCGAAGGAAATAATTGCGGCTGTGCCTTCAATTTGGTGCCCAACTCAGCAGCGGCGCGGGAAGCATATTCCGCAGTGGGGGCATCAATGACGACTAAAGTAGAACCAAAGTGACCGGGAAACGCCTTCTCGAATTCGGCTTCGCGCTGGCGCCAATCAAGTTCGCGGGAGATCAGCTTGTTGACGTCGGTATTGATTGCAAAATGCCGCGCTGAATAAACTGCCGCGCCGGCTGCCGCGACCAATGCTAACACGATGATTGGCCAAGGGAATCGAGTACAGATGCCGACGACCGAAGTGACAATTGCCTTTAACATGACGAATCCAGCTTTCCGAGCAAAGGGAACTCGCCCCCACTTGCGCTTCCATGCGATATTATCAATGCTTTCCGCGCGGAACTTTTGTTTGTGTCATTGATTGACGCAGACTGAGTGGTTTCGAGGCGGAGCCGGCAAAACTCGTTTTTGATGACAGAAAATATCCCGTGAGGACTTGCCGAGGGCACAAGCGCCTCCAGTTAAGTGGGGAAGGTAGCTAAAGCATGACGTCGCCCAGTGATGAGTATCTGACAATATCAACTCCAAACATCCTCGACTCGATCAAGAGTCCTACCGATTTGCGGCGTATTAATGCTCGGAACCTGCAGCAGGTTGCCGACGAATTGCGCGCCGAGACTATTAACGCGGTCGCCGTTACTGGTGGTCATCTTGGAGCCAGTCTCGGCGTGATCGAGTTGACAGTGGCTCTCCACTACATCTTCGACACACCCAATGACAAATTGATTTGGGACGTCGGCCATCAGGCCTATCCGCATAAGATTCTCACCGGGCGCAGAGATCGAATCCGCACGCTGCGCACGGGCGGCGGTTTGTCCGGCTTCACCAAGCGCTCGGAAAGCGAATACGACTGCTTTGGCGCCGCGCACTCCTCAACGTCGATCTCGGCTGGACTGGGCATGGCGGTTGCTCGCGACCTCGCCGGCCAGACCCACAACGTCATCTGCGTGATCGGCGATGGCGCAATATCGGCCGGTATGGCCTATGAAGCGATGAACAATGCCGGCGCGATGAACCGGCGTCTTATCGTGATCCTGAATGACAATGAGATGTCGATCGCGCCGCCCGTTGGCGCCATGTCGAATTATCTCACGCGATTGCTGTCGAGTCCGACCTACATGTCGTTGCGCGACATCGGCAAGCAGGTCGCCGACCGCTTGCCGAAATTCTTCAAGGAAAAGGCCCATCTCGCCGAAGAGCTGGCGCGTGGCTTCGTCACGGGTGGGACATTGTTCGAAGAGCTCGGATTCTATTACATCGGCATTGTCGATGGGCATGACCTCAATCAGCTGATCCCCGTACTCGAAAATGTGCGTAACGCAGACAGTGGGCCGTTCCTTGTGCACGTGCGCACGCAAAAGGGAAAAGGCTACGCGCCGGCCGAAGCTTCGCAGGACAGGTATCATGGCGTCGTCAAGTTCGACGTCGCAACCGGAAAGCAGCAAAAAGGCGTTTCGAACGCGCCTTCCTATACGAAGGTGTTCGGCGAGAGCCTGGTCAAGGAAGCAAAGAAAGACGACAAGATCGTCGCTATTACAGCCGCCATGCCGGGTGGTACTGGTGTCGACATTTTTGCCAAGGCCTTTCCGGACCGCGCCTTCGACGTTGGAATCGCGGAACAGCACGGCGTCACTTTTGCCGCAGGATTGGCGACACAGGGTTACAAGCCATTTGTTGCCATCTACTCGACATTCCTTCAGCGCGCGTATGACCAGATCGTCCACGATGTGGCGATCCAGAAGTTGCCGGTGCGGTTCATGATGGATCGCGCGGGCCTGGTTGGTGCCGACGGCCCGACCCACGCCGGATCATTCGACCTGGCTTATCTTGGCTGCCTGCCTCATTTCGTGATCATGGCGGCGGCCGATGAAGCCGAGCTTGTTCACATGATCGCGACAGCTGCCACGATAGACGACCGGCCCAGCGCCGTGCGCTATCCACGGGGCGACGGTGTGGGCGTCACGATGCCCGAGGCCGGGATCCCACTCGAAATCGGCAAAGGCCGCATTATCACGCAAGGCAGCACGGTTGCGCTGCTCTCACTTGGCACGCGGCTCGCCGAATGCACCAAGGCGGCGGAAATGCTCGCGGCACAGGGAATTTCGGCGACGGTCGCCGATGCACGCTTCGCCAAGCCGCTCGATCGCGATCTCATTCTGCAGCTCGCACGCGAACATGAATTGCTCATCACAATCGAAGAAGGCGCTATCGGCGGCTTCGCCGCGCAGGTGATGCAATTGCTCAGCGACGCTGGCGCGCTCGAACGTCCGGGCTTCAAGGTCCGCAGCATGATTTTGCCCGATATCTTCATCGATCACGGCAGCCCGCCGGCCATGTACGCCAAGGCTGGGCTTGATGCGAACGGCATTGTCAATAAGGTCTTCGACGTGTTCGGGTCACGGCATACGCCGGAGTTGCAGCCGGCGGAGATCGCATCTCTCGCCGAACGAGCGCAACGCCGACGGCAGGCCAAGGCGATGAACGGGCACGGTAATGGGGCAGCGGGATGAAGGTTATCCTGGCGAAACCGCGCGGCTTCTGCGCGGGGGTCGTGCGCGCAATCGAAATTGTCGAGCGGGCACTCGATAAATACGGCCCGCCTGTCTACGTGCGCCACGAGATTGTTCATAACAAATGGGTGGTTGACGCGCTCAAAGCGCGCGGCGCCGTTTTCGTCGAGGAACTGTCCGAGGTGCCGCCGGACGCGATCACGATCTTCAGCGCGCATGGTGTGGCGAGGAAGGTCCAGAACGAGGCCGCCGAGCGTGGCCTACGGGTGCTCAACGCCACCTGCCCGCTCGTGTCGAAAGTGCACGCGCAAGGCCGCCACTACCTGCGCAACGGCCGCACGGTCATTCTGATCGGCCACGCGGGGCACCCGGAGGTGGAAGGCACGTTGGGGCAAATTCCCGGTCCTGCACTGCTGGTCCAGACCGAATCCGACGTGAATGGGCTGGACCTGGCGGAAGATACGCCGATCGCCTACGTGACCCAGACGACGCTCAGCGTCGATGACACCAAGGGGATCATCGCGGCGCTGTTCCGGCGCTTCAAGGATGTGGTCGGACCCGGCACGCAGGACATCTGTTACGCGACACAGAACCGCCAAACTGCGTTGCTTGAGCTGACGAAACTTGTGGATGTGATTTTCGTGGTCGGTGCCAAAAACAGCTCGAACTCGAATCGCCTGCGTGAGATTGGCGTGGATGCCGGCGTTCCGACCCACCTGATCGCCAATGGCAGCGAAATAAAGCCGGAGTGGTTGCATAACGTCGAGGTTGTTGGCATTACAGCAGGCGCCTCGGCGCCCGAAGTCATGGTACGTGACGTGATCAATGCGTTGCGTGCGGTTGAGCCGGTGGAGGTTTGCACCTTACCCGGCCAGGATGAGCATATTGAATTCAGAGTACCGGTCGAATTGCTTGATGTGACCGGATCTCAGCAAATCAGCAAGGATAGTGATCTTGGGCATTCCTCTTCTTCAGAAGCTATTTGTCGGTAGCTATGTTCTCCGTCAGCGTGTGACCGGCCGAAAGCGTTACCCGCTGGTGCTGATGCTTGAACCATTATTCCGGTGCAACCTGGCTTGCGCCGGCTGCGGGAAGATCGACTATCCGGATCCGATCCTGCACCAGAATATGTCGGTGGAGGATGCGCTTCACGCCGTGGATGAGTGTGGCGCGCCCGTGGTGTCGATCGCCGGCGGCGAACCGCTTCTTCACAAGCAGTTGCCGGAGATCGTTCGCGGCATCGTCGCGCGCAAGAAGTTCGTCTACCTGTGCACCAACGCGCTGCTGATGGACAAGAAGCTGTCGCAATACGAGCCGAGCACCTTCTTCACCTGGTCGGTCCATCTCGACGGTGACAAGGAGATGCACGATCACTCCGTCTGCCAGCCGGGCACTTATGACCGCGCGGTGACGGCGATCAAACACGCCAAGGAGCGGGGCTTCCGCGTCAACATCAATTGCACTTTGTTCAACACCGCGCAGGCTGATCGCGTCGCTGCCTTCTTTGACACCGTCACCGAGCTAGGCGTCGACGGCATCACAGTGTCGCCAGGTTACGCCTATGAGCGTGCGCCCGACCAACAGCACTTCCTCAACCGCGGCAAGACCAAGCAGCTCTTCCGCGACGTGTTCAAGCGCGGTCCGGGCAAGACGAAATGGTCGTTCAGCCAATCCAGCCTGTTCCTCGACTTTCTCGCCGGGAACCAGAGCTACCACTGCACGCCGTGGGGCAATCCAACTCGGACCATCTTCGGCTGGCAGAAGCCCTGCTATCTGCTCGGCGAAGGCTATACGCGTACCTTCAACGAACTGATGAACGAGACCGACTGGGATTCGTACGGCACCGGCAACTACGAGAAGTGCGCCGATTGCATGGTGCATTCCGGCTACGAAGCATCCGCCGTCAATGATGCGATCGCACACCCCCTCAAGGCCTTGGCGGTCAGTCTGGGTGGCGTCCGCACAGAAGGCGAGATGAAACCTGAAATTCCGCTGGATCGTCAAAGGCCGGCAGAATACGTTTTTGCGAAGCACGTCGAGCAAAAACTCGAGGAAATCAAGAAACAAAAGACGAAAAAGCCCGCTTTACTCCAGGCCGGGTAACGAAGCACCCCGCATCGAATCCTGGGGTCAGGGAACTCCAGGGCTTGATAGCCCGTTATGTACGCAGCATTGTTCGGGTCGGGCTAAGGCCATTGGAATTGGGCCATGCGCGGGCGCACACTTATTCCCTTGATCGCACTGGGCGCGGGGTTCGCCCTGCTTCCTGATGCCGCCGGTGCCCAACTATCGCCGCAGGGCGTGCTCGGCGGGATAACCCGACCGTTCAGGCAGGTTCTTGGACATTTTCGGCATTTTCCGCGCGGCCACCATCGTCGCACTGCAATCGAATCGCGGGCGTCGGCCCCTGCCCCCCAGACTACGGCCTCGGCCAACGCCGGGTCTCGCCTCGGATGGGTCGGCCCTCCGGCATGGCCCACGGCCTATGAGGACCTCGTTGGCTTCACGTTCTGGCCCGACGATTACGGATTCCGCTTTCGCGGCCGCGGGTTCGATGTGATCGCCGATACTATCACAGGGCGCTTCGATGGGCCGCGGCCAGTGCGGACGGCAAGGACGGGGACCGCTGTCAGGAACGATGCCGGCAGCGATCCGTCCGCAGAATATTGTGGCGATACTTCGAGCGCGGACAGCAATTGGCCGACCACCCGCATCGAACAGATATCTCAGCTATCCGACACCCAACGTGCCTCGCTTGAAAAGCTGCAATCGGCGGGGAGCCAATCTGTTAAAACTATCAGAGCAAATTGTGTCGGCCCTGCCGGAGGAACACCGCCTGACCGGTTGAGAGCTTTGGTGCAGACGCTTTGGACTGTGCGCGATGCCGGGATATCGATGCGTGAACCGCTCAAGGCTTTTTACGATACTCTTACGGTCGCGCAGAAGAACAGTTTTGCCCGCCAGCAGGCGCAAGAGAGCCCGCCCTCTGATCCAAACAACCCGGGCATGAACAAGCAGCTTCTGGCGTGCGCATCGCAAAATGCCGAAAAGGCGGAGCGCACGATCAAGGAAATTGAAATGAGAGTCCGGCCAAGCAAGGATCAGGGAGCGAGCTTCGAAGGTTTCCACAAAGCCTCGGCGGATATGGCCAAGCTGATGATTGCCTCATGCGCGCAACCGATTCCTGCCGACCCGATGGCGCGACTCGACGCCGCCAATGATCAGCTGACTGCGATCAACTACGCGGCAACAACAGTACAGATTGCATTCGATGATTTTTATCAGAAGCTCAGCAACGATCAAAAATCTCGATTTTATTCTTTAGGGCGCTGAATTGTTACATCCCGTAATTTATCCGGGAGTCGTTGCTCGTTTTCAAACTGCGGTAACGCGCGAGCGCCCACAGCGGAAAGAATCTTCGGTAGCCGTGGTAGCGCAGGTAAAAAACGCGAGGAAACCCGGTAGCCGTGAACCGGTCCTCGTCCCAGAAGCCATGCGCTTCCTGCGTTTGCAAAAGATATTGCACCCCTCGCGCCACCGCCGGGAGGTCAATCCCGCCGACGGCCATAAGCCCGAGCAATGCCCACGCAGTCTGCGATGATGTGCTAACGGCCGGTTCGTGACCGCGATAGTCGAGCTTGTAGCTCGCACCGTCTTCACCCCAGCCACCATCCGGATTTTGGATGGAGACGAGCCAATTTACGGCTTTTCGAATTTCAGCAGAATTATGATCAATACCGCAGGCGTTGAGCGCACAGAGCGTCGACCACGTCCCGTAAATATAGTTCAGGCCCCAACGCCCATACCAACTTCCGTCCTGCAGTTGCGTGCCGAGAAGATAATCGACGCCACGCGACAGGGATTCGCTGCGGTCCTGTGTTTCGCCGAGTTGCGCCAGCATCGATACACACCGGGCCGTGACATCTTCGGTCGGCGGATCGATCAGTGCGCCATGGTCGGCGAAGGGAATGTTGTTGAGATAGTCGTAGGTGTTGTCGACGTCGAAAGCCGCCCAGCCCCCGTTGCGGCTTTGCATGCCTTTTATCCATTCAACGCCACGATCGATGGCCTGGTCGTAACGAGAGCCGGTTCCAGCCCGCCGGGCGCGATCCATCGCCATGACGACGACGGCGGTATCGTCGAGATCCGGATAGTGTGGATTGGCATATTGGAAGGCCCAGCCGCCCGGGCGAACCTGCGGACGTCGGTTCGTCCAATCTCCAGCAACATCAAGGACTTGACGAGGCAGTAACCAGTCGAGCCCTCGGATCGCATTGTCGCGTGCCGTGGCATCACCGATTTCCAGTAATGCCTGACAGGCAAGACCTGTGTCCCATACCGGGGAGACGCATGGCTGGCAGTACGCCTCATTGCTGCCGACTACGAGCAGCTTCTCGATCGAGTTGCGCGCGATAGCGGCGTTCGCGCTGTCGCCGAGCACATCGAACATCATCGTCGCGTTGGCCATTGCAGGAAAAATCGCGCCGAGACCGTTATCGCCGTTAAGACGCTCGGTGACGAACGAAACGGCGCGATCGATCGCGCGCTGTCGCAAACGTTGGGGGAATAACTTCACGCCAGGTCGAAGGATAACGTCGATGCCGCGAAAAAGCACAAACCAGATCCAGCGCTGATGCGGAGCCTTCGCCGCCGGTCCGATCGAGCGCGGCGGCCCGAGAAACAGCTCGTCGATAGTGACACCAAGCGGATTTTTGGCGCGCGGACGCAGCGCCTGCAAGACCAGCAGCGGCACCAGTACGGTGCGCGCCCAATACGACACTTTGGACAGGTGGAACGGAAACCACTTCGGCAACAGCGTGATCTCGACCGGCATTTCCGGCACGCTGCGCCAGTCCAGAATTCCGTAGAGCGACAGCAGAACGCGGGTAAACACGTTGCAATGCACCGCGCCGCCTCGCGCCAGGATTGCCTCGCGTGCTAGCCGCATGTGCGGAGCGTCTGGACTATCGCCGATCATCTTGAGCGCAAAATACGCTTTTACACTTGCGCTCATGTCGAAGTCGCCCTGGTGGTACAGCGGCCACCCGCCATGTTTGCCCTGGACGCGGCGAAGATAGACGGCGATTTTTTGCTCGAGACTTGTGTCCCGCGGCTCACCGCGATAGTGCCGCAGCAGCACGTATTCGGCGGGAATTGTCGCATCGGCTTCGAGCTCAAAGACCCAATGCCCGTCGCCGCGCTGGCCTTCAAGCAGCGCGCGCGCCGCATGCCCAATCGCGGGCTCGGCATCGACCGCTCGCAGCGGCAACCGCGCCCCTTCAAGAACGGCCGTCATGCGGCTGCCCTTAGGCGGTGGTCAACGAGATCCGCGGCCCGATAGCCCGACCGGATCGCGCCTTCGATCGTCGCTGGCAAGCCTGTCTGCGTCCAGTCACCGGCCAGAAACAGGTTTTCCCAGGATGTCTTGGCGGCCGGACGCCGGGCATTTTCCTCCGGTGTTGCAGCGAAGGTCGCCCGGCGCTCACGAACGATTTGCCATGGCGGAAGGGTGCCTGGGAGGCCGGCAACTTTTGCGATGTCGTTCCACATTGTCTGCGCAAGTTCCGTTCGCGGCATATCGAACAGACGCCCGGCGTCGCTGATCGTGGCAGATATCCGGCCGGACAGTGGAAATATCCATTCGCAAGTCCCGTTGATGACGCCAAGTATCGGCGGCAAATGCGCTGGCGGGTCTATTCGGAAATGCGCGTTCACGATCCCGCGAAACGACGATGGCGCGACCAGACCCGGCACCAGGTTTGTTGCGACGTAGGGTGGAACTGCAAGGATAACGACATCATTCACACCGAGATCAACGGTTTGCCTGGCAAATTTAAGCCGCGATACGCGTCCATTACCGAACAACAGCTCGATCAGCTCATCCTCGAATACGATGGCAACACCACGTTCGCGCAAATGGGTGATTGCTGGCTCGACAAATACGCTTCCTAACCCTTCCCGTGCCAGCAGTGGCCGACAGGCCTGACCACCGAGCGCCAGGCTTTCGCGGATGACTGCTCCAGCAAGTTTTGCTGAACCTTCCCGCGGCGTGATGTTCAGGGCAGCAAGCAACAAGGGTTCGAGAAGACGGTCGTAGATGGGACCACCGCAGTTCATGAGTTTACCGATGGGCTTGTCCGCGGACGTCCACACGAGACGGGCGAGCGACAGGTAGTCGACGACGCCCGTTTGTGGGACCCGCCGGTCCTTGTCGAACACCCACCAGGGAAACCTGCTGTCGCCGAACCGCAGGGTCCATTGTTCGCCGCTTGCGATATCTATGAAGGGAAATTGCGCTTCGTCCGGTCCGCGCAAGCCCTGCCGTGAACCAACCGCCTCCGTGAATGACAGCGCGGCATGATTTCCCGAAAGCAGGAGATGGGTGCCGTTGTCGATCACCATGCCCGTCGTCTGGTCATAGTATGAGCGGCACCGGCCACCAGCCTGCGCGGTCGCTTCATGGATGGCGATGGTCCGACGCGATTGGCATAAGCGCTGGGCAGCAGCGAGCCCCGCCAAACCGCCTCCAATAATGTGGATTGAACCCGCCTCAGACGAATGCATGTCGCAAAGCGACCCACAGCAAATAGGACTTGTTCACGCGGACACGATTCCGTGGCGACGCCCAGCCGCGCGATACCATGTCTTCGAGCATCTGGCGATAGACTGCGCCCATGATTTTCGGCGCGCGCACCACCCGACGTGAACAGCCGGACATGATCTCGTCAGCCTTGCTGAAATGCCCACGAGCGCGCTCGACAATAAAAGCGCAGGCTGTGCCGAGACGAGGATTCGAGGTCACTGTCATGGGATCGGTGCTCTCGATGTCTGCGAGATCCAATGCCTCCTTCGGCAGATACAGACGTCCTACGCCGGCGTCTTCATCTATATCGCGCAGGATATTTGTAAGTTGAAGAGCACGGCCAAGATGATGGGCGAGCGCTTTTCCGTCGGTCTCATCCATGCCGAAGACGCGAACGCTAAGCCGCCCGACCGCAGAGGCGACCCGGTCACAATAGAGCTCAAGCTCTTTTAGCACTGGAGCCCGAATATCCGCGCGCGCATCCATTTCAACGCCGTCTATAACGGCCAGAAAATCATCCTTGCGCAATCCGAAGCGGGAAATCGCCTTGGCCAGGTCTTCAAGGCCAATCGGAACGTTTCCTGCATAGAGCGCGTCGATATTGTGCCGCCATCCCGAAAGAAGCTCGAGCCGCCGCGGCCGCGGTCTATCCTCGTCTGCAATGTCATCTACGTCACGGCAGAACGAATATATTTCGAACATCGCCTCCCTTTTTTCGCGACTGAGAATCCGCATCGCGAGGTAGAAAGAGCTCCCGCCTGCGCGGCTTGCAGCTTGTGTACCCCCTGCGTTCAGATCTGACGTTTGAATGTTCATGGAGTCTGGAATCGCTGCGCCGGCGCCATTGCTCGCAACAGACGACGCAGTATAGCGCGTCCGCCGCCATTTGCAGCCGCTGCCAGCGCTTCGGCTTTGTTAAGATGTACGCGGTCAGCCAGCGGATCGCGAACCATCAGAATTGCCAGCAATTGGCTCGCGAGTGACTGGATGACGGAGATTTCAAGCGCAAGCCGTGTGTCGCCTACCTTTGCCTCAAGGCCGCGGCTCTCGTCCAGTAAGGCTGACGTGCGCGCGACCAGTCCACGCAGGCAATCCCGCAAGGCCGGACTTGCCCGATTCTCCTTGAGCATTTCAACACCGACGCCGCTCGCTGACATCGCATCAAGTGGAATATAGACCCGATCGAGCGCCTGATAGTCTTTCCCACAATCCTGCAGGTGGTTGATGATTTGCAATGCCGCGCACAACGCATCAGATGCGGGCCAGGTATCCCTGGTTTCGCCATGCACGTCGAGCACAAAGCGGCCGACCGGCATGGCGGAGCGCGAGCAATAATCGATTAGCTCCTCCCAATTGGCGTAGCGGTGTTTGGTTGCGTCTTGCCGGAACGCACTCAACAAATCCTGCGCATGCCGCGGCGACAGCCCACGATCGTTGAGAATTGTGCGCAAGCGCAGCCCTTCCGGCTCATCCCCGCCGCTGCCGAGAAGGCTGGATTCGAGATGATCGAGCCGGGCAATTTTTTCGGCGCTCGTAAGGTCGCAATGATCCGCAATGTCGTCAGCGACGCGAACAAACTCGTAAAACGCCAGGATGGCAGGCCGATGCTGCCGCTTGATCAAACGCGACGCGACCGGGAAATTCTCGTCATGCGAGCCCTTGCCTGATCGCAATTCGCCGCTATGGATCATTGCAAGACCGGCGCATCCGTTTGAACGCGCCCCTTCCATTGGCCGCCCCGTCCCCGCAAATACTGATACGCGGAATTGAGGGTGTAAAACAGGTAGAGCAACGCAATCGCCGGCAGGGCCACGCTCCAACCCGGTGACAGCCGATAGAACCGCAGCGTCGGTATGTAGGACAACGCCATCGCAAGCCAGGCAATCAACCCAAAAAAACGCGGCAAGCCTGTGGCAAACATTGCAAGCAACGGCGGAGCAATAAAAGTCACCGCCATACTCGCCGTCGTCGCAGCCAATAACAACGGCGAGTAACGAAGTTGTGCATAGGCAGACCGCGAAATCATCTGCTTGACATCTGACAAAGTGTCGTAAGGGCGGATGCTGCGGACGCGATCAGTCAAGCCGAGCCAGATCGGACCGACTTTTTTCAGAGTTGCCGCCAGCGAGCAGTCGTCAATCAGTGCGTTGCGGATACTCGCGATGCCCCCGGTACTTGCCAGAGCGTCCGCGCGAATGAGCATGCATCCGCCGGCGGCTGCCGCAACGTTTGAGGCGGCACGGCAAACGCGGGGGAAAGGAAAAAGCATTTGAAAAAAATAGATGAAGGCCGGGACGTGGCTACGCTCGGCGAGACTTTCGCAGCGCAGCTTTGCCATCAGCGATGTCAGAACAAACCCTCCGGCAACCGACTGCCTTACGAGCCACGCGAGAGTATCGCGCGCATGAATAATATCGGCATCGGTGAGCAGGAGATATTCCGGCTGTAATCTTTCGGCAGCGTCGATGCCCTGCTTGACCGCCCATAATTTTCCAGTCCATCCATGGGGAGGACCTTTACTCCTGACCACAGTGATTGCCCGTTGCGGGACCGCTTCCGCTGCACGGGCCGCCACCGCCGCTGTCTCGTCGCTGCTGTCATCGTCCACGACGATGACGCTAAAACGCCCGGCATAGTCCTGCCCCAGAAGCGACTGAACGCTTGCCGCAATATTTTCCGATTCATTGCGAGCCGGAACCACGGCCACCACGCTAGGCCATGGATGCGGTTCAGGCGCCAGCGCGCCCGTATCGCGCACCCGTCCAAGCCAGAATGCCCCGCGGCCACCGATCAGGTAAGCCCAGACGAGGACACAGATGATCGCAAGCGCCTCGCTCATTGAGAAAAAGCTTCCGATTGCATTAGATCCCTGCTTTTAACATTGGAAAGCGCTACTTGGTTCGACCAATTTTGGCTGCTTTGACGAAACGGCAATTTTAACGGTAATTATCATGGCCCCCGGAAATCGCTGGATGGACATCGCCTTGCTATTACAGTTCAGTTGCGCCCCAAGCAAATGCCAACCTTGCGGCCGCATCAAACACCCTAGTCTTCGACACAACAACAATACGGATTGAAAATGATGCTGCCTGCTTCAAGTGACGTCATCGTGGTCGGCGGCGGTAACGCGGCCTTTTGCGCCGCGCACGCGGCCGCCGAGCATGGGGTCTCTGTCCTCGTCCTCGAGCGTGCTCCTGAAGAGGAAGCTGGCGGCAACAGCCGCTTCACGGCTGGTGCGTTTCGCTGCGTCTACGACGGCGTAGATGATTTGCGAGCGCTGATGCCGGACCTGACAGATGAGGAAGTCGCCAATTCCGACTTCGGCACGTATACGCAGGACAAATTTTTCGACGACATGGGCCGTGTCACGGAATATCGGACCGATCCCGACCTATGCGAGCTTCTGATCACACGCAGCAAAGATACGATGCGCTGGATGCAAAAGAAGGGCATCCGGTTTATTCCGATCTACGGCCGGCAGGCCTACAAGATCGATGGAAAATTCAAGTTCTGGGGCGGCCTGACGGTTGAAGCCTGGGGTGGCGGCCCAGGCCTTGTCGAAACGCATTCCAGGATCGCCGGGAAAAATGGCATTACGATCGCCTATAAAGCCCGTGCATTGTCACTGATCGCCGATGATAACGGCGTTCATGGTGTGCGCGTAAAGCACGACGGCCGCACTGTCGAGCTCAAGGCGAAATGCGTCGTGCTTGCCGCCGGCGGATTTCAGGCCAATACCGAGATGCGCACACGCTATCTTGGCCCTACATGGGAGCTCGCCAAAATCCGCGGCACGCGATTCAACACAGGCGACGGCATTCGCATGGCACTGGACATCGGAGCCATGCCGACCGGAAATTGGTCCGGCTGTCATGCAGTGGGGTGGGACCGCAATGCGCCGGAGTTCGGCGACCTTACAGTCGGCGACAATTTCCAGAAACACTCGTATCCATGGGGCATCATGATCAATGCCGATGGCGAGCGCTTCGTCGATGAAGGGGCGGATTTTCGCAACTATACCTATGCCAAATATGGCCGCGTAATCCTGATGCAGCCGGGCCAGTTCGCCTGGCAGATTTTCGACAAAAAAATCATCCCCATGCTGCGCGACGAATATCGCATCAAACAAGTCACCAAAGTTCGCGCGGACACGCTCGAAGAACTGGTGAGAAAACTCGATGATGTGAATGCCGACCGCGCTTTGGAGACGATCAAAGCCTACAACAAGGCGGTGCGCACCGACGTCAAGTTCAACCCCAATGTCAAGGACGGGCGCCAGACAGAGGGTTTGGCAATCAACAAATCGAATTGGGCAAACACGGTCGACGAGCCGCCATTTGAAGCTTACGCAGTGACGTGCGGCATAACTTTTACGTTTGGCGGCCTGAAGATAGATACATCGGGTCGGGTAATCGATACCGACGGCCAGATCATAGCTGGACTTCACGCCGCGGGCGAGCTCGTCGGTGGATTGTTCTATTTCAACTATCCGGGTGGCACCGGATTGATGGCCGGCTCGGTTTTCGGCAAGATCGCAGGCACCACCGCTGGCCAGCGGGCTGCGCAAATGCCGTCGTGAATGAAGACGCCCGTTTCAAAACATAGGCCGCCCTGCCCGCACTATTTTGGTGCTTTGCCAGCCCGTTCTCGCAGTCTGTAAAATTGAATTGCGGACCGGGCTGTTTCCGGCTTGAATTTTCTAAATCTCTCAAGGTTTTCCCCGAATTCATCATTCGCGCAGTAAGTGGCGCCGCTCAACAGGAGAATCGCCCGGGTCGTCTTCCAGGAAAAATCGATTGACTTCGCCAGGACCATTATCTGATCGCCGGTGTCGTGTACCAATGCGCGCTCGACCGCTCCGATCGGCAAATCGGTCAACAGAGCCAGCGCTGCCGTGGTCTCATCGAATTTCCGAAGCTCAGCAAACTTGCAGACCTGAGCTTCGGTGAGCTCACCCTTTTTGTGCAGGTGCTCAACGTGTGCCCGGGCAGCCTCGAAATTGGGGGAATATTCGCGCAATTCCGTCTGAATTTGGTCGGCGGCCTGTTTGATCATTTCGCGGACCAATTCTGCCTTCCCGCGATCCGCAGTCTCAAACTTGAGCCGCACCGCTTCCGAAGCAGTTTCGAACAAAGTCAATAGATACTCGCGTGGAATTTCCGGACGCGCCCACACCAAAAGCGCAAGTTCGCTGTCGTTCTCAGAGCGCGTGACCAGCTTTGAATAACCGAATTGGGAAAACCGCGCACCAGAATTCGCAGCCGTACTGATCACTACTTTCTGGTTTCCACGCTCAACGAGAACATCGGTGACACCTTCGCTGAGACGCTTGCGCTGGGAAATTGCAAGCAAATGATCCTGGCCCTTGGTCTTTGCGCCGGTAATCAGTGTCTCATCGTCGAGGGAATCAGAGCGGCGCAGCAGTGGCCCCGCCACGTCGATTGAATCATCGAGCGCGAGAGTACGCGCGACCTTGGGCGGTGAGTTTGCAATGCCAGCAAGCGTCTCCCCGAAGGTGACGCGAGCCGAATGTTCTATCTCGCTCACCAGGCGACCCATGACATCGTCGAACAATGCCATCTGCTCGCTGTCGAAATGTTCGGAGCCGACCACAAACAAATCCGTTATCTGGCGCAATATTTCAGCTCGTGACCCTATGTTTCTTTGCGAAATCGCCATTTCCAGTTCGTCAATCAACGACTGGTGACGAGCCGCGCCTTTTTGTTCTCCGGAAATCTGGTTCCGTCGATCGTGCGTAACCTGCGGCGTCGATGTGAGATCACGCGGCATTTTCGATCTCAGAGAAGGTGTAAGTGCGATGGAGGTCCAGTTGTCCCGACTGGCAAGGCGACTGAAATAGATAGCCTTGCAAGGATGTTACCCCTGCCAGCCGCAAAAGACGGTATTGCTCGACCGTTTCGACGCCTTCTGCCGTAGTCGCTATGTCGAGACTCCGGGCCAGAGTAAGAGTTGCCGCAATGATAGCGGCGCATTCCGTGCGCTTGGTCAGGTTCTGGATGAATGATTTGTCGACCTTGATTTTGTCGAAGGGAAACATCATCAGTTGACTGAGCGAAGAATATCCCGTTCCGAAGTCGTCCAAAGCGATGGCAATGCCAAGATTTTTGAATTTCCGCAGAACCGGCAAGCATTCTGTCGCTGATTCGATAAGCGCTGTCTCGGTGATTTCAAGTTCAAGGCGTTCGGGCGGCAATCCCGATTGGGCAAGCGCACACATAACGATATCAATCAGATTATTTTTTCGGAATTGCACCGCTGACAGATTGACAGAAACTTTGGTCTCTGCGGGCCAGCTGGAAGCTTCAATACAAGCCGTTTGGAGCAACCACTCGCCGATCTGAGTGATCATGCCTGTTTCCTCGGCAAGCGGAATGAACTGATCAGGCAAGATCATTCCCTTGGTTGGATGTCGCCAACGGATAAGTGCCTCGGCGCCACAGACTCGAAGTGTTTTGGTATCGACGATCGGTTGGTAGTGAAGTTCAAGCTCATCCAGCTGAACCGCGCGACGAAGCTCGTTCTCAAGCTCGTGACGCGCGCTCGCGGCCATGCTCATTTCGGGATCAAAGAAACGATAACCGTTTCTGCCGGCCGACTTTGCCCGGTATAGGGCCAAATCCGCCATTTTCATCAGGCTCTCGGAACTGACCGCATGTTCAGGTGCCATGGCGATGCCGATACTTGTGGCTATGTTGACCTCATTGCCTTCAATGCTAATCGGCTTGGAGACGATATCGATTATCCGGTCCGCAAGCCCGCTGGTATCACCACGCTGATCGTTCTGCCTGTCCTGTACGATAGCGAACTCGTCACCGCCCAGCCGCGCGAGTACGTCTGTTTCCCGAAGCGAAGCCTTGAGACGCACTGCCGTCTCCCGCAGCACCGCGTCGCCAACGGCATGTCCCAGAGTATCGTTGACGTGCTTGAAACGATCGAGGTCGAGCAAAAGTACGGCAAATGAATCGCCGCTCCTGCGATGTCGGGCGACGGCTTCTTCTATTTTATCCATTATGGCCAGGCGATTTGGCAGGCCCGTCAGGACGTCATGATGGGCCATGAATGCAATTCTCTGCTCAGATTTTTTTCTGTCCGTAATGTCGTCAATGACAACGACGAGATGCCTCGGGGCGCCCTGGCCGTCGCAGATCACGATCCTGTTCGTGGTGAGAACGCGCATATCACCACCAGGCATCTCGATCTCATAGTCGCCGGAACAGGCGCCCAATTCTCCGTCAAGAGCCTCGTTGTCGGACGCATCAATGCGTTCCGCATCCTTTGTCCGATAGATTTCGAATACGGTTTTCCCCAGCACCTCAGCTCTGGGTACCTTGAGCATGATCTCAAAAGCGCGATTGATGAGGATAAACTTTCGTGTGGTCACATCCTTCACGACGACTGCAATCGGAATATTCTCAATAATGGAATTCAGGAATTGCCTGGCCTCGTCCAGTTGCCGTTCAGCCTGCAAATGCGCCGTAATGTCCTGGTGAACGGCAACCAGCCCCCCATCGGGCATTGGTCTGCGACTGACGGCCAGGATGCGGCCATCCTGAAGTTCATTGACTATGTAGCCGGGATCGGGACGGAATGCCTCTTCCATCCGGTCTACTACATATTTTTGTGCATTCGTCGGGCAGCATCCAGCCGCAACCCGGGCCTGCAGAATCTGCGGCAACGTCATACCGGCTTCAGTTTTTTTCGGATCGAGACCGTACATCTTGCTGTAGAGGTCATTGGCCAGAACGAGTCTTTTGTCGGCACCAAACATGCAAATTCCGTGCGGCATATTTTCCAATGTCGCGTTTAAGAGCATGTTCGCGCGTTCCATGTGCTTTTTTGCGCGCTCACGCAGCCATTGTCCCCTGACACTGAGGCCGGTAACGATCAGTATAAGCAGAGTCAGTACAGCTGCGGCCAAATAGCCTGACTGCTTCAAGACTTCGAGCCGCGAGAAAATCTCGTACGCCGCAAACCCAACGCTGATGATGAGCGGATAATCTTTGACAGATCTATAGGCTATCAGGCGCGGAAGATTGTCGCTTAGAAAACTGTCTGTATAGAACCAGCCATTCGGTGCCTCGGAAGTCCGTTTAAACAGATGGGCGCTTGAAAAATCTTGCCCGAGAACTGAAGTTGCTCGCCCGCTGGTGGCGCGAATTGAACCGTCCAGGCCGATCACCCGTATGTAGCCATGCTCGCCAATGTTCACCGAATTATAGATCCGCATGAGATATGCAGGATCAACCGTGGCGACGATCACTCCGTTAAAGGACCGGTCATCATTCTCAATCCGACGCGAAAGTTGAAGCACCCAGTTTCCCATCGCCGGGTCGATAACAGGCTTGCCGATTACAAGCTGGTCGTTAGGCGCATTGACGTGAGTCCTGTAATAGTCACTGTCTCGAGGATCCGTCGCCGTTCGCGCCGCGCTTTCAAAGCTGCCGAGCGTCACCTTCCCGTCGCGGTCAACAATGCTAATTTGCAGAACTTCGTCGGTTAGAATGCGGTTCGATCGTAGCCAATCTACCAGATCAAACCTGCCGCGATCCCGAGCATGAAGCGCTCTGATGATTTTGAGCGAGCGGTCCAATTCGCTGATTGATCGCGAAAGATGCTCTTCGAATGCCCCTGCCAAATTTGTCGAATTCTGAATTGCGGCACGCTCGGCACTATCGTGCTCATTCTTCAGGAAAAAAAACAGAGTCACCCAAACAAGGCAGATAAGAATAGCTCCGAGCAGCATCGATCGATGCCTGATGAGCGCGTGACAAATTCTCTCTGGGCTTGTCATTGATGGACGCCAGCAAATCCTCAAGGCCACCATCGTCAATAATTTCAAATAATTAGCGAGAAGCCCTTGATTTTCCGTTATTTGGGCATCAACAGGTCCACGTTCCGGCTCGTGCCGAGAGAATTGTCCCGCCGGTTAATGCTTTATTTTGCGTTACGGCCATTTCGATGAGATCCGGACGGTCCTGAGCGGTCGACCTCTTCGAACAAGTTAATCCGATTTTTTACTCGGCATTCATGATGCAGGATCAGCAGATCGTCGAAACAGATATCCCGGCGCGGCTCGACCGGCTGCCGTGGGGCCGCTTCCACACGCTGGTTGTAGCGGCACTTGGAACCACGTGGATACTCGACGGACTTGAGGTGACGCTCGCGGGAAGTTTTGCCGGCGCATTGAAAGAAAGTGCGACGCTGCATTTTTCCAATAGGGATATTGGGCTTGCTAGCAGCGCGTATCTTGCAGGAGCCGTTCTCGGTGCGGTTTTTTTTGGATGGCTAACCGACCGGCTTGGCCGCAAAAAATTGTTCTTCATAACGCTCGCTGTCTATCTCGTCGCAACTGCTGCAACCGCCGCTTCATGGAACATCGTGAGTTTCGCTTTTTTTCGATTCCTGACCGGCGCCGGAATTGGCGGCGAATACGCGGCGATCAATTCCACAATTCAGGAGCTTGTCCCAGCGCGTGTACGCGGCTGGGTCGACCTGATGATCAACGGAAGCTTCTGGATCGGCGCCGCCATTGGCGCGCTCGGCTCACTCGTTCTGCTTGATCGGCACGTCATCGACCCGGACTTCGGCTGGCGGCTCGCTTTCCTGATAGGCGCGGGACTTGCCTGCCTGATTTTCCTGATGAGGTTCTGGATTCCGGAAAGCCCTCGTTGGCTGATGACGCACGGCTACACTGAAGAGGCCACGCGCGTCATCGCGAATATCGAAAGCCGATTTCCGCGGCTGACTCCCGCCTTTGATCTGCCTCGCGTACGATTGCGCGCGCGCAAGTCGACACCATTGTTTCTGGTAGCTCGCACGCTCTTCAAACAATATCGCCGTCGAACACTCGTCGGCCTTAGTCTGATGATTTCACAGGCGTTCTTTTACAATGCTATTTTCTTCACCTACGCGTTGATACTCACTGACTTTTACGGCGTCGCCCCCGATCAAGTCGGCTGGTATCTCCTGCCCTTTGCGCTCGGCAATTTCCTGGGGCCGGTCCTTCTCGGCCGTCTATTCGACACGCTTGGCCGCAGGCCGATGATCGCCTTTACCTACATCACCTCCGGCCTACTACTGTCTTTGACCGGTTGGCTTTTCATGCATGACCTGATTGACGCAAAGACGCAAACCGCGTGCTGGATGGTCATTTTCTTTTTCGCTTCGTCGGCGGCGAGTTCAGCCTATCTGACAGTGAGTGAAACTTTTCCACTTGAGATTCGAGCATTGGCAATCGCGTTCTTTTTTGCAGTGGGCACTGGCGTCGGTGGCGTTATTGCGCCGTCGCTATTCAGCTTCTTGATTGATACCGGCTCGCGCACGAGTGTGTTCTGGGGCTATTTTCTGGGGTCTGTGTTGATGATTGTTGCGGGCTGCATCGCGTGGCGGTGGGGTGTGGACGCCGAACGAAAATCGCTCGAAGCAGTCGCCCGGCCTCTCTCTTTCATTGATCCGCGCTCATAAAAGCGGGGCATCCAGAGACGGACGAAGTTGCCTCAATCCACGTTTTTCGAGACGAGGTCGCGCAGAGCTTGAGGCGAAAAAATCACCAGGCCGCCGCGCTCCAGCTTCAGCCATTTCTTTCGTTGCCAATCCTGCAATTGCTTATTGGCGCTTTCGCGCGAAACGCCGATCATTTGGCTGATTTCCCGCTGGGTCACCTGTATTTTCTTGGATGGCACGGCCGTGGCTGACGGCTGATAAAGATGCAGCAGGACCTTGGCGAGACGGCTCGACAAGCCGAGGAAGACAATATCTTCAACTTGCTCGCTCGTTCTGCGCAGACGGCCGCAAAGAATCGTGATCAACCTGATCGCAACTTCGGGATTATCCTGGATGAGCGGAATGAAATCGCGGCGCTCGATGACCATGAGTTCGCTATCGTCGATTGCAACGGCGTCTGCAGTCCGCTGTCCACCGTCGAGAAAGGCTATTTCGCCGAAAAGCTCGCCGGGCACCACCAGGTTGAAAATCGCATCCTTTCCCTCTTCAGAGGGGGCACTGATCCGCACCGCGCCGGCGCGAACGGCATAAAGCTTCGAGCCGATATCCCCTTTTCTAAAGATGACCGCGCCTCTTTTGATTTTGGTCGATATGACGCGGGGCGCGAGGCGATCAATGACCGTATCGCCCAAATCCCTGAAAAATGGGTGGGCGCGAAGCAGTGCCTGCTTGTCGAAAAGGTGATTTTGGCCAACTGCCCCCATATTCGTTTCCACCAAATAAGTTTCCGGCAAACCTTACAATACGACAAAATCGCGCGGCGCGGCAGCATATTGCCCGAAAAGGCTAAAAACAAATCGCCAAAAAAATGAGGTTTCGCGAGTAATTCTATCCTTCCCTTGGCAAAGCGGCCTTTTTTTCTACATCTGAGCTCGATCGCATTCCCGAACTGTATCAGCACAATGTGAGCTACTTCACCGTCGTAAGAACGAACGCATGCTACCGGAGTCCGCAATGGAGGCCACAATGCGGACACGCAGGACCGCCGGTCAGCGAGAAAGCGAAAACCGGGCCGACAGCGCCGTCGCAACAATCTGGCTCGTCTTTTACGCCCTGGCACTCGGAGTTGCGATCGCATCGCCCTTCGTTCCGGACGCGATAAGCCTGGCAGCTCGATAGTACTGAGGCCATGTCGGTGAAAATGCATCAGGTTTCCTATTTTCTCGCGCTCTGCGAGGAACAAAATTTTACCCGCGCGGCCAAACGCTGCGGTGTGGCCCAGCCCTCACTCACGCGCGCAATCCAGCAGCTGGAGCAGGAATTCGGCAATCGCCTGTTCGAACGAAACAACACGACTGTCCGACTGACGGATCTCGGGGCGCTCGTGCAGCCGGATTTTGAGCAGATCGATCGGGCCACAGCACGGGTCACTCAGAAAGTCGCAAAATTCCTTACCTCACCGCCGGTTAAACGTGATTCCAGAGCAATGGAGGTAATCATGCGTGTAGTAGCCGTAACTGTCATCGCTTTCGTACTTGTTATAACCGTTCTCACAATACGCCCGGCGCCCCACGCGACCGCGGCGGCACCCGATCAAGCGCGCGCTCAGGTAGATCCCTATGCACTGCATTCGCGCGTCAACACAAAGTCTCTGCCTGACCAGGGTGTCCGGGATCTGTACTGACACTGTGAAGCGGACCAACGTCGGCGAAGAGCCGGGAAAATCGGCGCGCACCGTGGGCCGATTCCCGGCATTCCTGTCACCGTTCAGCGAAGGCCACCAAACCCGTCGATTTTCTCACGAATGAATTCTTAAACTTCGTATCTTAACTTGTCTGGATTGCGCCGCCGAACCCGCGAAAAAAGGCCAGCCGGGTCGGTGGTCAGGTGCGATTATAAAGCGTAAGGACCCATGTCCCCTTCCAGTACAGTCGATTCTGAAGCAATTTGTCCACAATGCCGAACGGGGATGGTCCACGTTGCCGTAACGCCCCATCCTGTCGTGCGCAACATGCAGCGAAATACCTTTGTCTGTTACTCCTGCAGGCGCACACGAACATACATGTTGCCGGGAACACCTGAAGCCGATGTGCGCATCAGTGAAACTGCAAGGAGCGCCTGACGGCGTCCTGAACAAGATCCGTCTTACGAATGACTGATCGCAGAAATGATGATCGCATCTCCACGCATAGGCGTGGTGTCATCAAATTTGGTCCGGCGGGACAAGAACTTGCATGCACTGTTGACGACCTGACGATGGCGGGCGCAGGTCTTCATGTTGCAACCACTTTCGGATTGCCAAAAGTTTTTCGATTGACCGTCGATGGCGAACCGGAAACCAGGCATTGCAGAGTCGTTTGGACCGACGGCAAACGGATCGGCATTTCATTTGATTAATCGGTTCGCGCGCTGACTAAACGTCAATCACCCGATCAAGGTTCGCGCCCAGCTTACGAACGCATAGAAGCTGTCGGGAAAGACGATAAAATAGAAAATCAGCGCTGGCGGTGCCAACAAAAACAGCCAATCGCGCATTGGCGGCTCCTGCAAACAGGACCGCATTATCCTAAGATGCGCCTTTCTTGATGAATAAGATGATGCCTCGCATTTTAACGTTATGGCTACTAAGGATCACGATGCGGTGAACGTCTTAAAAGAGACGCTCGGTCGAGCGAGCGGAACTATTCGAACGTAATCCCAATTTTCGTGTCTGTTCGCCAAATTGACCGGCAAGGGCGGCGTGCTCCTTCGATAATAACATCGAAATTCGCGGGAATACCGTACGTCGTCGAGACCTGAAGGCATGCTCCCGCCTCCGAGATATTCCGCACAGCACACTCAAGTTTTGGCGCCCGGTCACTCAGAACAATTTGCGCGTTCTTGAGGACCCGCTTGCGAAAGATGGTTCGATGTTCCCGCATGGTGCGACGCTTATCGGACAATTCCTATAAAATGTTAAAGGCAATTGCGGAACAATGCATCGAAAGCATTCTTTTGTTTTTTGTGCGCGAAAAATTCAGATTGGCGGCCAAATTTAGCCGTACGGTCCCTAGCCACGTCGGATTTTACGAGTTCCGGCTCAAGCCGGCTTTTGACCAAGAAGAGCGAGCGCTTCGTTCTTGCGTGCGAGCTCCTGTTCGAGCCGGGCAATGTTATCGAAGAGGCGCTCGCTTGTGAGGCGAAGAAAATAAAACCCGAATTGAGGGTTCTGAAAATAGAGCTCCTTCACTTGCTGGTAGCTCGCCGTCAATACTTCGCCATCCTCAATGCACTCGATGGTTTGGGTGCGACGGTTACCAGGCGCGAGGAGACCCAGATCGCCGAAGACCTGACCGATTGGAAGGTCGATACCTATTTCACAAAGACGATACCGGCCACTGACACTGTAGTACATTGCATCGGCCACATCGCCCTTGCGAAATACGATGTCACCCTTGCGGAAGCCGCGCCGGGACATAAACGGCTTTAACCAATCAATCGACGTTTCACCGTACGAAGCCGCGGCTTCGACGTCCTGAATCAGTTTTCTCATTTGATGCAGCCGTACGCTGTTGAGCGGAAGAAGAATCAGGTTCAATACAAGCGTCGGATATATTCCCCCAAAAAATCCGTAAATGATGAAAAGCGCGTTGCACGTCATGCTCACAACACGCAAGGGGATCATTGTCTTCATAGCGCACGTGACGATGCTCGATGCTACCGCCGCGTATCCGAACCACATCGGCCATTCAGTGTGCTTGAAAAATTCCATACTCTTTCCCCGTCTCGACTTCGCCCTCTGCCCGGATACCCGCCACCGCGACTGCTAATGGATAGCGGAACGCGAACACTCTACTATTACAGTGGCGGGAGGCCTGGACAAACGCCATCAGCGGACCGCTCTTATGCATTTTACGACAAGTGGCACCCAAGGGATGACAACATCGAGTTGCTCACGCCGGGCAAAGCCCGTTCCATGATTTCGCATCATGCTCATGCAAGGAATGGAGTCGCCGTCGGTCTTTCACGCTTTTGCTCACGATAGCACAGATGCGCTTGATCGATGGAAATGCTAGCAAAGCGGCCCTACCAGGATGTATCGACAGTGAAGTCGCAATTCGAAGTCGTCGTTGTCGGGGGCGGAATCGGCGGATTGTTCGCTGCGAACGCGCTGATCGCACATGGCATCCCGGTATCCGTTTGTGAGCAGGCCCCCGCCCTTGGCGAGGTCGGAGCCGGGGTATTCCTGACACCGAACAGTGTGCGCCAACTCCACCGACTGGGGCTGGGCCCAGCCGTGGAAAGATGGGGGGCGCGCGTTGGCCCGGATTCCCGATATTTCCGCCACGATGGGGGGCCGATTGCCCCGGTCCAGGTGACGGACTCCTCAGGGTGGAACGCCACATTCGGAATGCACCGCGCAGACCTTGTGGAGTTTCTGGCAGGTGCCCTCCCCTCCGAGGTCGTACGCACCGGACACCGCTGCATCGGTTTCGAACAGGATAGAGACAGGGCCTGTTTGTCGTTCGCGAATGGAGCGACGGTCGAAGCCGATCTCGTCATCGGTGCGGATGGAATTCACTCCGAGCTTCGACCACACGTATTTCCTCCTTCCCGTCCGGTGTTCTCTGGATCGGTGGCCTATCGAGGCGTCGTATCGCACGAGCTTGTTCCGCATTGGCCGACCAACGCCTGGCTGATGTGGCTTGGAAAAGGAAAGCACTTTCTCACCTTCCCCCTACGCGCCGGCAAACTTGTCAACTACGTCGGCTTCGTTCCGGCGGACCAGGAAATGAACGAGTCGTGGTCATCTCCCGGGGATCCTGATGTTTTGCGCCGGGAGTTCGCCGGCTGGGACCCGCGTATCGAATCATTGTTGCAGCAGGTTCAAATGACGTTTCGGTGGGCTCTCTATGATCGTGAGCCGTTGCCGACATGGACCCGCGGAAGGCTTACTCTCCTGGGCGATGCCGCGCACCCGATGCTTCCGCATCTCGGCCAAGGCGCCAATCAGTCGATCGAGGACGGAATGGCCCTCGCGACGATTCTGGCGCGAGCAGACCGGAAAACCGCTCCCCCCGCGCTCGTTGCCTACGAACGCCTTCGCCGGGAACGTGTCGCGCAAGTCCAGCGCGGCGCGCGCGAAAATGGACTCCGTTACGACTCCCTCTATGCCGATCTTGCCGTGCGTGATGCCGAGATCACCGCTCATGCCGCCTTCCGCAAGCGGCTTTACGATCATGACGTCGTACCCGAAGCGCAAGCCGCCGTGATAACGCAAACCTAAGACTGCCTACTGCACCTTCACGTTTGCTGTCTTAATCACATTATTCCAGCGATCCACTTCCTTGCGCATGAACTTCGCCGTCGCATCGACGGAACCGCCGACAATCTCCGCCGACAATTTTTTCAGGCGGTCCTGTACCTCGGGATCGCGCAGCGCTTCGCTGATATCCGTGTTCAGCTTTTGCGTAATCGCCTTGGGGGTTTTCGGCGGAGCGACAACGCCATACCAGGCGGCTGACTCGAAGCCAGGCAGCGTCTCGGCCATTGTTGGCACGTCGGGCAGCGAAGGCAGGCGTTTCTCGGATGCGACCGCAATCAGGCGCAGCTTGCCGCTCTCGATAAGCGGGAGCGAGACGCCCAGATTGTCGAACATGAAATCAACGTCACCCGCGAGCAACCCCTGCAAAGCGGGCGCGGATCCCCGATAGGGGACATGCTGAACCTGGACCTGCGCCATCATCTGCAGCATCTCGGATGTGAGATGCGAGGTTGTGCCATTCCCCTGTGTCGCCGAGGTCACTTTCCCGGGGTTCGCTTTAAGATAGGCAATGAATTCCGGAACCGTTTTCGCAGCAACTTTGTCCGGATTGACCATCAACGCATTCGGCACCTGCACGGTGACAATGACAGGCTCAAATTGCATCGGGTCGAAGCCGATGTTCGGATAAAGATTCTGGTTGATCACAAGCGGAGGCGGTGGCGCCGACAGCAGAGTATAGCCGTCCGGTTCGGATTTATAGGCGACTTCGGCCCCGACATTTCCGCCGGCCCCGCTGCGGTTCTCGATAGTGACCGGGTGGCCCCATTTGCGCGAAAGCCAGTCGCCGATGACACGCGGGATGGCGTCCGCGGTGCCGCCCGCGGGAAACGGCACAATGATTTTGACGGATCGGCTCGGATACGTCTGGGCCTGACTTTGTTCGGACGGCGATAGCGCGGCCGCAATTGCCAGGGCCAGGGTCAGAACACCCACGGTTGGCCGAAAACCCACTTTATGCATTCGAGTCTCCCTGAACGCGCGCGCCTCAGCCTTTTTCTTTATTTTCGACCAGCTAGCTTTTTTTCGTAGAGTCGACGGATCGCACCGGGGTCTCGGGTATCAAATTTCCATGTCTGCGGCCGTAAGTTGATTTGCCGCTTTGACGCCAATTGCCGGCCACCGCCGCGTTGGCGAATTGCGTCCACTCCTCGTCCCAGTCACCGAGCTCGTATCCGTGCCACGGCGGCTGCGGGACGATCCGTGGCAGCTTAAGCTCTTCCCATATCTTCTTTGCCCGGGTCATGAATTCCTCGGTCGGCAATGCCAGGGGAGGCATGTCGTGCTTGAGCGTTGCGTCGATCATCAGCGTTCCCTCAAACGTGGGACGGCCGGACTTTGGCCCATGACCGCTCGACCGGTAGGGGACGATATGCGCATCCTCCATAAAATTTGATCGATAGGCCAGGGACCAGAAGACGGCATCGGCATTGTCTGGTGAAATATCGTCCGATACGGCGATGACAAGTTTTCCGCATTGCGCCTGCAGTGTCGCCGCCCCCTGCATACCTCGCCACACTTCTGTTTGCGGCGTGCCCCGTTCGAATTGCAGAAAGATAACCTTGCGCAAATTCGTCAGCGGCTCATGCATGACGACCCGTTTAATGCCGCGTATGCCCAGCGCGTGCCGCAGGTGTTCCAGAAACATCGGCTCGTAGGCGACTTTCTTGAGGACCGATGATTCGCTCGGCGTTACCTGGCTGATGATCGAGAGAAAGACCGGCTTGCGTTTGCGGGTGATGGCGGTCACCTGCATCGACATATTAAAATCCTCCAGCGCGACATACCCATGGCTTTCACCAAACGGGCCTTCCGGCTCGAGAAGATCCGTATCGATAACGCCTTCGATGACGATCTCGGAATCAGCCGGCACGATCAGGTCGACCGTCTTGCAACGCACAGTCCTGACAGCCTTGCCGATGAGACCGCCGGCAACGTCCATCTCGTCCACGTCGATTGGAAGCTTTTGTGGCCCGGTAAACAGAACAGCTGGTGCGCAGCCCACCACGATTGCGCAGGGCATAAGCTTCCCGAGCTTCTTGTATTTCTGCCAGTGCAAGTATCCGCCCGCACCACCCAACCGGGAAGCCATACGCACGCCAAGCCGGTCATTGGCTTTGAGTGCTGCACGATAGGTGCCCATGTTCTGGACGCCGTTTTCCGGATCCTTCGTCACACAGAGCGTCGCAGTCAGATACGGCGCCGAGTCAAATCCGGGAGTGGAGATTGGGACCGGAAGACTCGCGAGCCCGCCACCTTCCGCCACCAGATCCTTTCCGGTCTGCACGATTTCATGACACGGGGCCTTGTCGACCAGAACCGGCGCGATGGGATTGGCCATGGCCTTCACCCATAGCGCCCCAATGGCATCTACGGAGACGCCGAGCCCGGTCGCGTAAATTTCAGGAGAGGCCGCAAGCCCACCGACAAGCACAGGAATGTCATAACGTTCACCACGCGCGCCGATGACATTGGTGAACAAAAAGGCACGTCGGTCCTCTTCGCGCAGACCGCCCTGAAATTGCCAGCGTGCAAGTGGATGGAGTTCGGAGTCTTTGTCGATCGGACGATCGATTCGCGTGAGGAGGCCGCGTTCCGTCAGCCGCGCAATGTGTTCGTGCAAATCGGAAGGTGCTTTTTGCGTCATGGTCATTTCCATCGCCGATCTCCGATAGCATCTGGCTTCGTTGGAAAATCAGAACAAATTCGTCCGGCAAGCCGCGACAGGGAACGCTTTTACGTCGTACCATCATATAGTACTACGTACAAAGTTGGCTCGACCTCTCCCAATCCACCACTAACGACCGTAGTTAAATTCAAATGATCCGATTGGTTGGCGTCTTTCTCATCGCCGTGCTCGCGTTTGTCCCGCAGCGGCCCTCTTCTGCAGATGAAACCTATCCCACGCGTCCGATACGTTTGATTGTCGGGTTTGCGGCGGGGTCCAGCGGCGACGTTGCCGCCCGGATCGTCAGTCACAAACTGGGTGACCTGCTCGGCCAGACCGTCATTGTCGAAAACCGCCCCGGCGCCAGCAGCATGATCGCGACCGATTATGTCGCGCGGAGCGCGAAGGACGGCTACACGCTGTTGTTCGCTACGATCGCGGCGACCATCAACACGACGTTGATGCCGGGCAAGGGTGCAAATTTTGAAAAGGACATGGCGCCGATTGTTCTGGTTGGCTCGATCCCGAATATTCTCGTTGTAAATCCAGATCTTGCCGTCAACAACGTGAAGGAGCTCATTGCACTTGCCAAACAGAAACCGGATGAGCTGCTTTATGGCGCATCCGGCCTCGGTAGTGGCCCGCATCTGGCGACCGAACTTTTCAAGCAGATGGCGGGAATAAAGATGACCGGCGTTTTGTATCCGGGCAGCGGGCAAACCGTTATGGATCTTATTTCCGGCCGCATTCAGGTGATGTTTTCGCCCGCGTCGACGGTTCTGGCATTCATCAAGGACGGACGCGTCAGAGCGCTGGCGACAACCGAATCCAAACGCACGAATGCGGCCCCCGAACTGCCTACCATCTCCGAATCCGCCCTGCCCGGCTACGACGCGGGCCTTTGGTTCGGCATTCTCGGACCGGCGGGTTTGCCAAAGCCGATCATTGACAAGATTTCGAATGCAACAAATAACGCGCTCAAAGATCCCGATGTTTTGAAACAGCTCACGACGCAAGGCCTGGATGCGCGGGGCGGGAGTCCCGAAGAGTTCGCCCTTTTCATAAAGACCGAAACGGACCGATGGGCGCGTGTCATCCGCCAGATGGACGCAGCAAAAGAAAGCAAGGATGGCGCTGCGCGGCCCTGATCAGGAACGCAAATGAAGTGCGGCGTCGACTAACGCCGGTGCGGCCAGGCTCTTTGGCCCCGCTTTCAACCCGATATATCTTTGAATGTTCGCGATCACGGCTTCGCGCAATTCCCTGCGCGTGCTTTGAAGGCGTTTGGAATAGGCAAACAGAACTGCTTGCTCGATCTGCTCCGCCTCAATCTCCATGCTTTTAACGCGCGCCCTGAAGTTTTCGGACTCTTGGTGTTCCAGTGCTTTCATGCTTTGCCGAACGCCCCGCAGCGGACGGACGACATTGTCCTGCCATGCAACAACAAGGCGCAAGGCCTGCTCGATGTCGTCCCGGCTCAAAACAATGGTCTGCATGCCGGCCCACGCGCAGAAAAGCAGCATATTGACGTCCGCTCCGGCTATTTCCTGCAACGCTAGGCACTCTTCGGCGACGCCAGCCCGGCTGTAGACTGCGAGGGAAAAACGCCAGAACTCGTTGTCGTATCGAAGTGTGCCGCAGTCGCTGTGGGACGGACTTTCTGGGTTCAAGCTTTCACCCGGCAATCACGAATTGTCCGCCTCTTCACGGCTTTTCGGACGCTCGCGTTCGCCGGTCCAGCGCCGGATCTTCCCGGTATCGATGTCAAAAAGATCAAGGACGCGCGCGAGCGTATGATCAACCATATCTTCGATCGATTTTGGTTGCGCGTAAAATGCCGGAACCGGGGGATAGATTATTCCACCCGCCTCGGTCACCGTGGCCATACTGCGGATGTGTCCGATGTGAAGGGGTGCTTCCCGCAACATGAGGACCAAACGGCGGCGCTCCTTCAAGACAACATCGGCCGCTCGCGAGATCAGGTTCGCCGTAATTCCCGTTGCGATTTCGGACATCGTCTTGATCGAGCATGGGGCGATCACCATCCCTCTCGTAGGGAAGGAACCGCTGGAGCAGGCCGCACCGACGTCGCTATTGGAGTAGACCACTGTCGCCATGCGCTCGACGTCGGCGAGCTTCAGGGATGTCTCATACGCAAGGGTCATCTGCGCTGCACGGGACACGATTAGGTGCGTCTCGACGTTGCAGCTGCGCAATAATTCCAGCAGTCTGGCCCCGTAGATCGCTCCCGACGCCCCGGTGATGCCGACCAGCAGGGGGGGATTCAAGGGTTTGATCGCGAGATGTTTCATAGACTGCATATAATGCAGCAACTCAGGCGCCAATGACAGACCAAAATCCTCCCTTCCGCTTCATCGGCCAGCCCTTGCCGCGCAATGAAGATGCGCGGCTGCTGACGGGTCGTGGACAATTCACCGACGATTTTGATTTTCCGGGTCAGGCCTACGCGGCAATGGTCCGCTCGCCGCATGCCCACGCGCGGATTGTCAGGATCGACAATTCCACCGCCAGAACAATGCCGGGCGTTCTTGGCGTGTTTACCGGCGCTGATTGTGCCGCCGACAGCCTCGGCGCAATTCCTCACGATCCACTGCCGAAAACAAAATTCGACATGAAGCTGCATGGCCCCGGCGGCAGCGAGATTTTCATCGGCCCGCATCTATTGCTGCCGCATGACAAGGCGCGGCACGTCGGGGAAGCGGTCGCGATGGTCGTCGCTGAGACCCAGGCGCAGGCCTTTGATGCCGCAGAAGCTGTGACGGTCGAATATGAGGAGTTGCCGTGCGTCATACATTCCGAGGATGCCATGAAGCCCGGCACTCCGGCGGTATGGGATCAGATTCACGACAACGTTTTGGTCGATACGCGTTTTGGAAATGCCGCCGAAACGGATCGAATCCTTGCGAATGCTCCCCACGTCGTCTCGATGGCATTTCACATCGATCGCGTAACCGGCGCGCCGATGGAGCCACGCGTCACCGTCGCGAAATACGACAAGGACCATGATCGGTACACGATCCACGCGGGCAGTGGTGGGGCGGTGCGCCAAAAGCGCGAGCTCGCCGAAATCCTTGGCGTCGACCCGGAAAAAATCCGTGTGCTGTCTTATGATGTCGGCGGAAATTTCGGTACGCGCAACCGTGTCTATATCGAATTTGGCCTCGTGCTATGGGCCGCGCGAAAGCTTGGTCGTCCGGTCAAGTACAGGGCGACGCGTTCCGAATGCTTCATCAGTGATTACCAGGGCCGCGACCTGGTAACAAAGCTGGAGCTGGGGCTCGATGAACGAGGCCGTTTCCTGGCGTTGCGTGCGACCAACATCAGCAACGCCGGCGCACACTGCGTTTCGCTGTCGCCACTCAGCAAAGGAGCTGGTCTGATTACCGGTAGTTACGATATTCCGACCGCATCCCTGCGTGCTGTTTCGGTTTTTACCAATACGGTTCCGACGCAAGCCTACCGCAGTTCCGGCCGCCCCGAGGTCACCTTCGCCATTGAAAGGCTGATCGACATTGCAGCGAGGAAACTCGGCATTGATCGCATCACGCTGCGCCGCCGCAATTTGGTGCGGCCGAAGTCAATGCCCTACCGGAACGCCGTCGGCATGCGCTACGACAGCGGGCGCTACGAAGACAACATGGATATCGCGATGCGGCTCGCCGATTGGGATGGGTTTAAGTCGCGCCGGCGCGAAGCAAAGAAGCGCGGCAAGCTTCTGGGCCTCGGTCTGGCCAACTATGTCGAATCCTCGATTGGTGCACCCAAAGAGCAAACGCGCATCAACGTGCGTCCGGATCGCCGCGTCGAGGTGGTTATCGGCACGCAGCCGGCTGGACAAGGCCACGAAACCAGCTTTGCGCAGGTGATCGCTGACCTGATCGCCGTGCCAATCGAATCCGTGCAGATTATCCTGGGCGACACCGACATCGTGAAGGCCGGCGGCGGCACGCATTCCGGCCGTTCCATGCGGCACGCAGCGACAGTATTTTCCCTGGCTGCGGGCGAGTTGATTGCCATGGGCAAGCTGGCCACCGCGGCTATCCTGGACACAACGCCGGATCGTGTCGATTTCAGCGACGGGCGCTTTGCGGCAAGGGAAAGCAATCGCAGCTTCGACTTTCTCGAGCTGGCGCAGGAAATGACACGCCACAAAATGCCAGACGATCTTTCCGCCGGACTTGCAGTTGTCACTGACAACGAGATGCATGAGCCGGTATTTCCCAACGGATGCGCGATTTGCGAAATCGAGATCGATCCAGAAAGTTGCGATGCACGCTTGACCCGCTACACCTCGGTTGACGATGTCGGGCGATGCATCAATCCGCTCATTGTCGACGGCCAGACTCACGGGGCAATCGTACAGGGCGTCGGCCAGGCACTGTGGGAGCTGTGCGCGATTGATGCATCCGGCCAGCCTCTCTGCGGATCGTTCATGGACTACGGAATGCCGCGTTCCGACCGCTTGCCCTCTTTCGTCACAAAGATCGTCGAAGTTCTGTCGCCGACCAATCCACTCGGCATCAAGGCCGGCGGTGAAGGTGGGACGACGGCCGCGCCGGCGGTCATCGTCAGCGCGATCGTCGATGCGCTCGCTCCTTATGGCATCGACAACATCAAGATGCCGGTGACGCCATATCGCATATGGCAGGCAATCCAGGATCGAAAGGACGCCACGTCAGACTAGTCTTGCGGCTGAACCCGGACCGTTTCAGTCTGGGCAAAAGCCAAAGCGGGGAATGAAATGATCAACAAATTCATCGGTTTCTGCATATTCGGTGTTTCGCTCGCGGTGATCGCCGAGCCGGCGGTCGCACAGAGCCTTGCGGGCAAAACGATCAGGATCGTCGTTCCCTATGCCGCAGGCGGTACTGGTGATGTGGTTGCGCGCGTGCTGGCCCAGGCGATAACGCAAAAGACCGGCGAAACAATCGTCGTCGAAGACCGCCCCGGCGCAAGCTCAATTGTCGGCAGCGATTTCGCGGCGCGCGCGGCGCCGGATGGCACGACAATTTTGCTCGTCGAAAACCCTTTTATTCTGAGTCCGATCCTTTTTCCCGGACACTACGATCCCATCAGCAGTTTTGAGCCTCTTTGCTATGTTGCCGCAACGCCGGCGGTGCTTGCTGTGAGCAGCAAATCCGACATCCACACGCTGTCCGACTACCTCAAGCTCGCAACATCGAAACCAGGTGCAGTTTCTTACGGCGGCACAGGACCGGCATCCATTATTCACATCGCCGGCGAGCTCCTGAAACGCGATGCCAAGGTCGACATAACTTATGTGCCTTATCCCGGTTCGCCTCCCGCAATGAACGCGACGCTTGCCGGCACGATCACTGCGGTTATGGCCAACTATTCCGATCTCAAGGGACAGATTGAGGCGGGCGCATTGAGGCCGATCGCCGTGCCCGCGAAAAAGCGCGCTGAGGCGTTGCCGAACGTTCCGACGCTGGCGGAAAGTGGATTCAACGATCTGGACGCCGCCGTGTGGTTCGGCTTTGTTGCGCCCGCCAAGACTCCAAAGGAAACGCTGGCGCAGCTATCGCAATCCATATCGGACGCAGTGAAGTCCGAGGGCGTTGCCGACAGGCTCAAGAGCCAGGGAATGTTCATCAATCTTTTCTGCGGAGCGGAATTCGGAAAATTTTTATCCGACCAGAAGAATTCATACACGGAGTTCGCACGCGAGTTCGATATCAAGCCATAGCGGCACGACACGCCGTCATGCTTGCGCTTGTCGCGGGCACTTACGCTTTCTGTTGGACATTGAAGTAAGACGTGGATGGCCGGGCATAGCCGTCCAAAGACGGCGTGCTTTCGCACACCTGTGCCCGGCCATGACGAATGAACGCATTGCCTCTTCGCCGTCATGCCCGGCTTTATGCCGGGCATCCACGTCTTAACGGCAACACCAAAGACGCGGACGGCACCGCAAGTCGGACCATGACGGTCTCCGGGCCTTTGCGGCTCGTTAACTATTTGTTGACCATTTCAACTATATATTTTATGATGTTGAGAGCGCTTTTCTCAGCCTTTCCAATGATGTGGGGGAACCATGATTCGTTCGAGGCAGCTGAATGCAATTTCTTCGAATCGCTGCGGTTCTCTCGCTTGTGGCCACGGTGGGGACTGACGTTCGGGCCGAGTGGTTTTCTATCAATAATGCGATTTCGCAAGCCGTTCTGACAAATCCCGGCATCGGCGAGGACCCGGTCGCGTCGGTGAATGTCTGGGCGGTGCCGCTCAATTCATGACCGCCGAGTTCTACTTTCGTCACCCCGTCCGGCGAATTAAAATTGATCGCGCCCGCCTTCGTCGTGGTCGGGAAGGAGGACTGTCCCGCATGCGTACCCGCCGACTCGCCGGGCCCGCGTGAGGCCAGAAGCCCCGCCTCGAACACCGTGGTCGTAGGGCCACCGGGCGATGGAACCGTTATCGTCGGTTTCGGGGAGACCGTCGCGATACTGTGCCTGGATGACGCATCGTCCGCGTCGCTGATGCGAGCCGCGAGTCCTTCATGCTGAAGCAGCGCCAGCGGACGTAACCCGTCAGGGAGTGCATCAACAGAGGCATCATGAAAATCGGCACCACTCGGCGGAATGATGCCGGCCGCGCGCAGAACCGACTGGTCCTCGGTAATTGAAAAAAGCTGCGCGAATTGCTCGCCATTGACGGCGCGACCTGCGCCTAATTCGACATCAAGGTGGGCAAGGGGCTTACCGGAAAAATCAAAAAAGGGATCGACGGTGACGGTGGACTGGTTGTCAAACAGAATGATCAGCTTCGGACCAGCTTTCACGAGCGTCATTTTTTCGTCAGCAACCGCTGAGAGATCGAACGTCGCGTTGCGATCGCTGAGATCGAGGACGATCGATTGATCCCCCTGCGGCTTCGTCACCTTCAGAGTGCGAGACTGGGCGAGATTGGCAACCTGAACTTCGGTTGCGTGCTCGACAACAATGCGTTCGTTCATGCGCAGCCTCCAACACAAAACACGTAAGGCTTCGTCCACTACGACGGACTGACTCGAACATATTGTGTGGCAGACTTTCGATTGCGATGCGTCCGCTGATCAGAGGACGCATCGCCTAAATGATCGTGATCGAGCCACGTCGTTCATGCAGACGGCGCGACAAACGATCTCCAAGCAGCGACGTTAACCGTTGCGGGCAGTATCAAGCATCACGGGCGTTATCTTGCGCACGAAGCGGGATTAGGAAATATCCGATCAGGAAAATTGGCGCGCTTTTTTCGCACGCGAATTTGATATTCAACATTAATATAAAATAACAACAGCCTATCAGCGGAAGCTATTCAATGGCGTGCTACTCATCCGTTTGCTTCGCAAAAAACTCCAAACGCCACATGATCAAGGCAACCACAAACAATGACAAGACCAATGAGATCGCGATTCCGCCCAATAGCGTTTGCACCATAACGTCCTACCCGAGCGCCTTTTCAATGGCATCGAACAGCACTCGCGCTGGAAACGGCTTGTGCAAAAACGCCACGCCGCCCGCGGCGTCGGCTTGCTTCCGGATCAACTCGTCGTCGAGACCTGTCATGAATATGATCGGGTAGGCGTAGCCATCCGCAACCAATTGGTTCGCCAGCTCCACTCCGGAAATATCGCCCAGCTGGATATCGACCACGAGACAAGTTGCCTTGCTCGTTGATGCGCATGTGAGAAATGTCTCTGCTGAATCGAAGGTTTCGGCGCAATAGCCGTAGGACGATAAAAGGCTCGCCATCGCTGCGCGCATTTCCGGGTCGTCGTCGACGACCGCTACAATCTTTTGACCGTTTGCCATGATATTCCTGAATTACATACCGGCAGACAGCGCGTCGGCCCCCCTTAGAGGGGCTGAGGTGCCGTCCGGGTGTAAGATTTTTTGACGCGGACCGCTGCCCGCGAGGCGGCTTAATAGGCGCGACTTTCTACCGGCGTCTTGTTATTATCCGCCAAAACATTGTCCGCACACGCCACCCGCCCGAGGTATTGACAATCCGTCCGGGCGAGGAGGCCAGGAGGGCGAGTTCAATGCGCCACTCTAACGCCAGGCGTCTCGGCACACTTCCGAACGCGAGTGGGACTTTGACGCGACTCGCTTATGCGCATGCAAAAGAGGCGGGGGTCGACCTTCGGCCACTGTTGCGACAGGCGAATTTAACGCCTCATCAAATCAAGAATACGAACCTGCGGCTCAGCGTTCATGATCAAATCACATTTTTGAACCTCGTCGCCAAGGCGCTGCAGGATGACCTGTTGGGATTTCATCTGGCGCAATCACCCGACCTGCGCGAGCTCGGCTTTCTTTATTATGTCTCGGCTTCTTCGGACAACCTGGGCGACGCCTTGCACCAGCTTGCACGCTACGGCTCGATCGCCAACGAAGGTGTCTCACCGAGATATTTCGCTGGAAAAGATATCGGCGTGACCTTCCGTTACGTCGGCGTCAGCCGTCACCTGGACCGGCACCAGATCGAATTTTTCATGACAATATTGGTGCGTCTATGCCGGCAACTGACCGGCAGTCGCTTGGTGCCAAAGCGTGTGAGATTCGTACATCGCCGCGATGGAAAGTACCCCGAACTAACTGACTTCTTCGGCACAGATGTTGAGTTTGGCACAAGCATTGACGAGGTTTCCTTTGCGGCTACCAGCAAAGACATACCAATCGTCAGCGCCGACCATCATCTGAACAAGCTCCTGATCGCGTACTGTGAAGACGCTCTGCGTCGCCGGCCGTCAAGACGCGGGGCGTTCCGGTCAAGCGTTGAGAACACCATCGTGCCATTGCTGCCGCACGGCAAGGCAAGAGTTGACGAAATCGCACGTCGGCTCGGCGTCAGCCAGCGGACGCTGGCACGGCGCCTGTCCATGGAACAAATGAGTTTTTCTGGCGTGTTGGAAAGCCTGAAGATCGATCTGGCCGATCGCTATTTGGCCGACGATGGCCTGTCGATCTCGCAGGTTGCCTGGCTGCTCGGCTATCAGGAGGTCAGCTCGTTTACTCACGCATTCAAACGCTGGACCAGCAAGACACCCAGGCAGGCGCGCTCTCAGAAAGCCGCTTAGCGGACGCTCAGGGGGAACTTCTTGCTTTATGGCAAATTAGATAGGCGACCCCGAAGTGGCCGATTGACGTGACGCGATGCATAGAGTGGCTCTGCGATGACTGGACATCGTCTTTGGTTGCTCTTGCTCCCCTTCATCGGCCTTCTTTGGGTCCCGTTTTACAATTTTCATGACCCGGCACTCTTCGGCTTTCCTTTTTTCTACTGGTATCAGCTCGCCTGGGTGCCGGTAACGGCTTTCCTGACTTGGCTTTGCTACCGGAGTTATCCGGATGAAAGCTGAGATCGACAGTACCGCACTTGCTGTTTTTCTTTTCTTCTTCGCGCTCGTGACGATCATGGGATTTGTCGCGGCCAGATGGCGGCGGCCGGCGACGTTGGCTCATCTTGATGAGTGGGGTCTGGGCGGGCGCCAATTTGGCACCTGGATAACCTGGTTTCTCATCGGCGGTGACTTCTACACTGCATATACCGTGATCGCCGTGCCCGCTCTTGTTTATTCCGTGGGGGCGTATGGGTTTTTCGCGCTTCCTTACACGATCATCGTATATCCGTTCGTCTTTGCCGTGATGCCCAGGCTTTGGCAGCTTGCCAAAGACACCAATTCCGTTACGGCCGCAGACGTCGTGCACAATCAATATGGATCGCGCCCATTGGAATCCGTCGTGGCCGTCACCGGCGTCCTGGCCACAATGCCATATATCGCACTGCAGCTGATCGGAATGTCCACCGCAATCAAGGCGCTCGGAATAAGGGGTGAGCTTCCTCTGATCGCTGCGTTCGTTATCCTTGCGCTGTACACATATTCGTCCGGGTTGCGAGCACCCGCGCTCATTGCGTTCGTGAAGGATACAATGATTTACATTGTAGTGATCGCCGCAGTCGCACTCATTCCGGGAAAACTCGGCGGCTATGCAGCTGTCTTTGATGCGGCCGATCAGGCGTTCAAAGCCAAAGGCAGCGGCGGTATTTTGCTGGCACCAAATCAATACGTCGCCTATGCGACTTTGGCGCTCGGCTCCGCACTGGCCGCTTTCATGTACCCGCATACGCTGACCGGCGTTTTTGCCAGCCGCAGCGCGCAAACCATCCGCAAGAATGCGGTGCTGCTTCCGGCGTACACACTCATGCTCGGCCTGCTCGCGCTTATGGGCTACATGGGCCACGCAGCTGCGCTCAAGCTCAGCAGCCCCAATGATGTTGTACCGACGCTCCTCCAGACTCTATTCCCCAGCTGGTTTGCAGGCTTTGGGTTTGCTGCGATCGCGATCGGCGCACTGGTGCCCGCCGCTGTGATGAGCATTGGCGCGGCAAACCTGTTCACCCGCAATTTCTGGAAAGCTTACATAAATCCGGACGTTGATCCTGCCGGAGAGGCCAGCGTCGCCAAGATCGCATCCCTGGTCGTCAAAGTGGGCGCGCTGTTAGTCATTCTTTACTTGCCAACGCAGTTCGCGCTCGACCTCCAGCTCCTTGGCGGCCTCTGGATATTGCAAGTATTTCCAGCCGTGGTGTTTTGTCTCTTTACCCGATGGTTTCTTGCCCCTGCGCTGATCGCAGGCTGGGCGGTTGGGCTGATCGGCGGGACCTACCTGTCATGGGTCGATGGATTAAAGCCGCTCCATCTCGTGTCGTTCGGCGATTTTTCTTTTACGATGTACGTCGGTCTTATCGCACTGGTTGCCAATATTGTCACAGCGGTTGTAGTCAATACGGCCCTGATCGGGACACGAAAATAAACTCGTGCGTTCGACGGCGCACCGTGAGACGATGCTACCGAAAGAACATCTGATACCCGGTAAAAATTGTTTCAAGCAAAATCAGAGCTATGATTATTCGTTCCAGCCGCAACGAACGTTCCGTATTGATGATGTCTGCCAAGGCCTGCCCCGTATCGGAGATAACGGTGAGCTTGCGAGTCAGAAGATCTGCACGCTCCTTTAGCTCGTACTCGCCCTCAAGCCTCGCATAAAACCGTTCGAGGTCCGCTCGCTCCCAAAGGACGTCGGGCTTTTCTGCAACGGCCACCAGACCAGAGACGCGATGCTGCACGAGAAGTGCATTTCCGATATGTTTCAAGATTGTCCGGCGGCCCCCGGGAGTGCGGCCATGTTCCGCCAACTCCCGTGCGAGCGGTTCGATGACATCGAAGACAGCGCTCACATTTCGCTCGTCGTGCGCCAAAATCACATTCGTTGCGATCGCATCAGCGATGATGAGTATGTGCTCCGGCAAAAGCGCCTTAAGCGCTATCGTTCCATTAGGCGTGATTTGCTCGTCTTTATCCGGCGCAATCTCGATCTGAGTCGATTCTTCCTCTCGGCGGACAAACGCGCCGATGATGCGCCCGTTGAGGCTCCGTATAATTTCGTCTTCCTGAAGAGGCGACATACCGAATAAAACCGCAACGCCGTACCGAAAAAGTACGACGTAACCTTCGCTTCCAATGCGAAATGCCAAAGGTGTGGTCGACAGAACGTCGTTGCGCTCGAGACCCACGGTGTCAATGCGGTCGCCCAGCAGAAGCGCTCTGACAGTGACGTATCGGCTGGTTTGGCTGGACAACTCGCTCACCGGCGTTGAAGCGACGTCGGGGCTGAGAACTCAATGCGCTGTCGAAAGGTTCCTCTTAATCGCATTCGCGCTGCCTGACTTGATAAGTGATGAGTTGCGCGTTGAATGTTCGTTCTGCAGATAGAGAATGGTACGCGCGTCGAAGGTCAAAAGGAAAAGGCCGCGCATAAGGTACGCGGCCCCCGGCTTTTCCTAAGTTGGGGTTAGTGGGCACAACTCAGGTTTAGCCAGTCCCCGACTGGCGTCGGATTTCTTCAAGCATCCGAGATTGATTGCCCAAGTTGCACAGCGTCGGCGTTTTCAATCTCTTTTCAGCGTTGTACATCCCTTCCACACTCGTATCCGCATCGTCCCCTGTTGGTATCAGCGCTGGTCTGAAAGTCGCTGTTCCAAAACTGCCTTCGTTCAAAGGCAAAATTGGGACTGGCAAACAAATTGAAAGGGCCGGTCGCCGTTCGAATTTCAACGCCGGGTTGTTGCCCGACTTGCAGTGACCGCGGAGCCCTGAGATGACGCCTCACCGATTGCCCCTTGGAGGCATGTTTCCGGATCTTGGCGCGCCGCGATTGCGTACTCTCGGAAACGGTCTCGCGTGCTGGAGTTTGCTCCACCATCTCCTTCGGCATCGGCAGATCGTCAAGTGCATCTGAAATCGGAGATGACGCACTGGGCTCCTCCGTCCCGATGGCGTCGGAAGGGGGCGAGTTCCAGGTCAAATGCACGGGCGCGCGCACGACCGTCTGTTCGTCGCCGCGGCGCAGCTCCGCGACGACTGTCATCGGGCCAACATAGTCAGATGGCGGAATCACACGAGCGTTCGGCAAGTCATCAACAGGCACACGCCATTGTCCATTGCCGGCACCGGAGCCAGCGCTCAACATCGTGCCGCTTGCCAGACCGCTCAGATTGACCGTCGTATCAGGTGTGTAGTTGGTCACCTTGATCACGAGGGGCAACGCCGAATTTACAAGCCCGCTCGCGTCTGCGACAGCAAGCGTGGGCGGGAATATCTGCCGTGATACTTCATTGATCGCCACATCTGCCGCCTGAAGCCGCTCATTCAGCGAGTCGTTCGAACCGACCGCTAACGGGGGAACGCTTCGCCACTGAGCGAAAGCCGGGGTATCGATACGGCTGAGCCCGACCGTCACGCAGAATGCGGTCCAGGCAATCACTGCAACGGCGCAAGCGAGCGCCGTTATGCGCACGCGACTGTGCTCGATCCGACCCGAATGCCGTCGTGATTTTGTAAAAGCATCCGCAAAGGGCAGACCATCATCGTGGGCTGTCCAGCCGGTAGAACCTGCAGAGTCCGGAACTTGGGCTGCTCTTTCGCCGGTGCGCCACTTTGGTGGCGCATAAAATATTGGATCGTCTGGACTTAGTTCGTCCTGCCGGATCGGTGTACTCATACGCTACCCCTACCCCTCCTACGCCTTCACCACGACTCAACAAGCGGCTCGCGACTATCCGACCATTAAACTTCCTCTTTATGATTTTTCCACGTCGGCCGGAATGGTATTCAATTCCACGATCAGGTGGAGGTACGGTAACACTTCTGCGGCAGGAGGTGGTCGCGATAACCGCGGCCGTCACCAAAGCGGCGCGCGCATGGTGTCGCACCACTGTGCGAGCCAATTTATCTTTGATGATGAGCGCCGAATAGCGAATGTCATCGCCCTGATGCTCCCGCGATGCGGTAGCATTTTTTCTGCGACGGCCGCGCGCGTTGAGATATTGCGGCACGACGTAAACCGACCGGCAGGGTGAACATATTTGGCAATCGCACCGGTGCGCTCTGGCTTGGCTCGAGGAGCTGCAATCTCGAATAAATTTTCGCTCTTGTGCGAATAGGTTTTCCCTCTTGCGAGAGAAGTCGCAATGCGCGCCTGGCTATGGATGATTTTTACGCCAGCATCAGCCGCCGGGATCAGGACTTCGCCTCGGCCTGCCCCATTCCGGGACACCTCGAATTGGGAGTGAGCGGTATAATTATACCAGAGGCTGATGTTTCGTTAACCAAAGGTTAAAATTTGCGTCGGTAGCGGCCGCGGTATTGTCGTACCGAACACTATTGTTCCGGCGTGGTAATACTTTTGAACGACGTCTTAGCAGTCAGGTCTGTTAGGCATTTAGTCTGGACCAGACAGTAGCGCGTAAGAGGACAGTCATGAATACTCCCATCCGCGACGAGCAGTTTTACGGTCCCGACGAACAATCTCCCGATCACAGCAAATACGCACCGAAACGTCCGCGCGCGCAGCAGCAACCACCACGCGGCGATCGCCCGTACGTCAATTCCGGGCCGATGGCGCCGAACGAGTATCAAGACCGGAGAATGGCGGCCGAGTTCGCCTCACGTCCTGAGTCCGTCCCGGAGCCACCACCACTACCAATGGAGGACAGCACGTTGGGATTAGTCGGCCGAGTTACCATGGTAGTGTCGGTTGCAGCAGTCGTCGCACTGTTGGCAATTTTCGCAAAACCAATAGCGCAGGGTGCGCGTGCGTTATTCTCAGACACGCAGACAGCGGACGCAGCCAAACCGTCAGACAGGCTCACGGTGAACTCGGAAGTTTTGAAACCGAGCGACCGATTGACAGCAAATGTCGCGCCGGCCAAGCCAGCCGCGTCAGGTCCAATGGTTGCAATCGCGACAGGTGAGGTGCCGCCCACAAGCGCACCGGCGCAGCAACCCCCCGCGCTCGCCGCAGTCACACCACCACAAGCGCAAGAACCAAGGGGTACGCCTTTTCGGGGCGTGACCGACACTGAAATTCGCTTTGGGATTGCGGCGCCATTTACCGGGCCGGCCAAGGAACTTGGTCAGAACATGAGGCTCGGCATCGAAACTGCGTTTCGTGCAGCCAACGCCAACGGCGGGGTATTCGGCCGCCAGCTCCGGCTCGTGGCGGTGGATGACGGCTACGATCCGACGCGAACCGGCCCAGCAATGAAACAACTTTTCGAAAAGGATCAGGTTTTCGGATTGATTGGCAACGTCGGAACACCGACGGCAGTGGTCGCATTGCCCTATGCCCTCGAGCGCAAGATGATGTTTTTCGGGGCATTCACCGGGGCCGGCTTGCTCAGAAGCGATCCACCGGATCGATATGTTTTCAACTACAGGGCGAGCTACGCGGAAGAGACCGAAGCCATCGTTCATTACCTCGTCAAGGTGCGAAAGCTGAAGCCGAGGCAGATCGCGGTCTTCGCTCAACAGGACGCGTACGGTGACGCGGGTTTCGCCGGCGTCGCCAAGGCCTTCCGTTCAATTCCGGGTGGGGATGAGAACGCCATTTTGCGGCTCAACTATCAACGCAACACAGTGGATGTGGATGACGCCGTCGCGCAACTGCAAAAAAGCAAAATCCCGATAAAGGCAGTCATCATGGTGCCGGCTTATCGCGCTGCCGCAAAATTCATCGAGAAGACGCGCGATGCGTATCCGGATATGACCTATGCCAGCGTTTCGTTTGTCGGCAGCACCGCGCTGGCCAACGAGTTGATGCTCCTGGGCAGAAAATATGCATCAGGGGTTATCGTGACGCAGGTCGTTCCAGTCGTCGACGGCCATTCGTCACTCGTCCTCGACTACAAGACAGCGCTCGCAAAATACTTTCCCGGCGAAGCGCCTGACTACGTATCTCTGGAGGGTTATGTAACGGCCAGTATCATGATTTCAGCGTTGAAACGGAATGGCCCTCAGCTCGATACCGAAAGGCTGGTAGAAACTTTCGAAAATCTGCGCGGTCTCGACCTCGGGCTCGGAACCCCGGTGAGTTTCGGTCGATCGGAGCATCAGGCCGTACACAAAGTGTGGGGTTCACAACTCGACGACACCGGACACTATCAGTCGATTGACCTCCAGTAGCGGAGCCTGACAACAACAATTGGCAGCGGGTAAAGCGAGAAAATTCCCCGCTGCCGCCTGACACAGGCCTGCCATAAGGCTCTTGCGAGGGAGAGCGCCAGCGCTTTCGCGTCAATCTCTGACGTGACCTTGTCGAGGTAACCAGGCAGAGATGGTCTGCCACTTGTCGTCAGAAAGAAAATTCAAAAGCTCGGGCTTCTTCTGCTGCAAATGAGAAAAAAAGAACGCACCGGCGGCGGGATCCGCCAAATCATCTGGATTTAAAGCGGCCCAATTTTCCCATTCGTGAATGACGGCGCGCCTCGTGGCACTGTCTTGTTTTTCTTCCTTTTCTTGCTTTTCTTGCTTTTCTTCTTTTTCTTCCGGCCTTTCATCGCCGCGCCATCGGCCAGACCGGGCGTGATCGTCCAAGGCCTGCATTCGCTCGACCAGCACCATTGGTCCACCCCCAGTGGCAACCGACAACGATAACCGAGGGCATCGAAAAAGGCACGCTTGCCCTGGACCGGCTTTGTTCCCGATCTACAGGAAATTCAAAACCTTGAAACCCGAGATATGCCAAGGTCGCAGGGCTAGGTGGCCCAAAAACGAGCATTCGATGGCCCAATCACTCTGTTTGTTCGCGTTGGGCCAAAACGGAGACGTTCCCCCGCCTGCGCAGGCGCCGCTCTACTTCTGCACGATACGGACGCGCCGGTCGTCGCAGGCGGCGGCGGTCACACCAATCTGGGCGTGACCGTAGTCTGAATTGCACCAGCGTCCGCCTTCAAACAGACCGTGTGAAGCGGCGATCTCGCCGAGAACTTGACGGCCGGGCAGATTGCAGCGTGGGTCAACGGCCCCGCGCCGGACCTGACACACGTCTAATGCTTTCCCGCACGGATGTTCGCTGGAGATCGAACATCGGCCGGGACGAATGCCTCCCATGAACAGCACGCGCGCGCCGTGATTGGTTTCCAGATCGTCGATATAGGCTTGAAACCGCGCGGCATAAGCGACGCCAACGCGAGCACGTGCACCTGTCTTGCCAGAAATGACGATGCCAGCCGTGTTGCCGTTGGCGTCGAGCGCGGACGGCTGATGCTGCGCGGTCGCTATCGTCCTTTTAATTCCGGGCCGGTTTTTGCGAGCGCTCGCTACCGGCGCTGCTGCGCCGAGAGTCGCGCAGTGGCCATCATTGTCGCAGATGGCCGCCGGCGAACTATTTTCGCCGTGGCGTTCCACGGCTTCTGCCGGCAGTATGATGAATGCACCGATGGCGGCAAGTGCGGCGACTTTCATGCTCTCCTCCTAAGCGGGATTCGGATAGGTGGAAACACTCAGTCACGCTCGCTGTATCGCACGCGCATTGTCGCGCTGCACAGAAGCACGCGGGAGGCGACGAAGACGCTACGGTGGGTCAGCATCGCACGTAGTGACGGCGATGGTACCGCCGATAATAGCACCAGCCGGGCCTCGTGGCATCGGCAATAATCGCGCCGGCTGCGGCGCCAATCAGACCGCCCGCGAGGGCAGCGCCGGCAGTTTGGCCGGCCAGGCCACCGATAAGTGCGCCTGTGCCGCCGCCGATCAATGCGCCACCCACAACGCGATCTTGCCGCCCATTCGCACAACCGGCCAGCGCCAATGCCATTGCAATCATGACAAGACTGTTGCGTATTTGCTTTTGATTCCAATTGAAGCCGACTACTCCGCGCATGGAACTGATCCAACCAATGACAAACGATTTACGATTAAACGCCAACCCCGACATACCGCATAAACAGCGGCCCACAGAGGCAGAAAAATACCGCTAATACGTAGATGCATGGCGCTCGCCGCGCTATGTGGAGCCACTGAAGGGAGGCTCTGCTGCCGGTTCGCCAACTGGCGGATCATTGAGAGGCCGTTGAGGGTAAGCTGACATGCTTCAGCGGCTTGCACGACGCTTTTGTGCTGGGGAGAAAATTCTTGAAACTTGTACTTTTCCAAACATCACCTGACGGCGACGTTCTGCCCGGTCTGCTCACCGATCGCGGTGTTGCCGATATTTCCGCTGCGGTGCCCGGGAACTACACACCGCAATTGGTTATGCAGGGCATCATCGACGATTTCGATAAATTGCACCCGGCCCTTGAAAAACTGGCACAGGAAGGCACCGCCTTGCCACTTGACCAGCTGCGTCTGCGGCCACCCTTACCGCGGCCCGGCAAGATCCTCGCGTGCATCGCAAACTATTGGGAGCATGCGCAACGAGAACCGCGCCCTCTCAATATGTTCATGAAAAATCCAGATGCGGTGGTCGGCCCTGGCGACACCATCATGCTACCCGAATTCACCATACCCTGGATGTTCATGCATGAAGCCGAACTTGCCCTTGTCATCAAAGGGCCGGCAAAAATGGTGAAAGCCAGGAACTGGAAGGATGCCGTATTCGGCTATACGACGATGATCGACGTGTCAGCGCGTGAGCAAGGTCGCCGCACCTGGCCGGCAAGCCCGCTTACCAGCTGGCTCGGCAAGTCTTTTGATACTTTCGCACCGATCGGCCCCTGCATTGTGACCGCCGACGAGATCGAAGATCCGAACAATCTGATCGTGAGATTCTGGAACAACGGCCAACTCCGCCACAACTACAATACCGACGACATGGAACACCGTGTCCCGCAGCTGATCGAGTTTGCGACGACTGTCATGACGATGAACTCAGGTGATCTGATTGCCTGCGGTACCAATCATGAAGGCCTTGGCGCATTGCAGGACGGCGAAGCCGTCGAGATCGAAATCCAGAATATCGGCAAGATGTCTTTGAAGGTCACCGACCCGCTCAAACGCACATGGGAGCGCGGAATTTATATGGGCGTGGATTCGACCAATCCCGACGCCGTGAAGCGGCATCGACCACAAGGCACGCCTGCGCAACCCTAGTTCGTAGCCGATTGTTCGGAATTGGCACCTCATGGACGCAGCAAAAAGCGAAATCCGCGACGGCATGCAGATCGATTGGGATGTGCCGATCCCGATTGATGATGGCATCGTATTACGTGCCGACGTATTTCGCCCGCCGGGCGGCGGCAAATTTCCGGTCGTCTTGAGCTATGGCCCCTACGCCAAGGGGCTTTCCTTTCAGGAAGGCTACAAAGGAAATTGGGCGAGGCTGACCAAAGCCGCGCCGGAAGTGTTGCAGGGATCGAGCAACAAATACCAGAACTGGGAACTGGTTGATCCAGAGAAATGGGTGCCGGAAGGATATGCATGTGTGCGTATCGACTCGCGCGGCGCCGGTCGTTCCCCCGGCGATCTCGATGTGTGGTCGGTGCGCGAGGCGCAGGATCTTTACCAATGCATCGAGTGGGCAGGCACGCAAGGCTGGAGCAACGGCAAGGTCGGCATCAATGGCATTTCCTACTACGCAATGAACCAGTGGCAGGTCGGCGCCCTGAAGCCACCTCACCTCACCGCCATGTGCATCTGGGAAGGCTCATCCGACTACTACCGTGAACTTTGCCGGCACGGCGGCATCCTCTGCGACTTTCTCAACAGCTGGCATCCGCGCCAGGTCGCCAGCGTCCAGCACGGCGCCGGTACGCGCGGCGCTAAGAGCATCGTGACGGGTGAGCTGGTTGCCGGACCCGAGACACTCCCGAAAGAAGAACTTGCGAAAAATTGCGCCGACACTCCCGGCGAAGCAAAGCGGCGCCGGCTCCATGACGACTACTATGCCGCCCGAACCGCCGATTTTTCACAGATCGAAGCTCCCCTGCTGTCGGCAGGCAACTGGGGCGGCATGGGCCTCCACCCACGCGGAAATTTTGAAGGCTATATGCGCGCCAGCTCCAGACAGAAATGGCTGGAGGTGCACGGTGACACCCACTTCACGCATTTCTATAGCCGCTACGGCGAAGCGCTGCAGAAGCGATTCTTCGGACATTTCCTCAAGGGTGAGGACACCGGCTGGAACAAGCAGCCACGGGTCTCGCTCAACATTCGTCATCCTGGCGAGAAATTTGAATTGCGCGCGGAAAACGAATGGCCGCTGGCGCGAACGCAATGGACGGAATATTTCCTGCGCCCGGACGGCCTTGCTCTATCACCTGAGGCGCCAACCGCCGCTGCTGCGCTGAGTTATGAAACGACAGGCGACGGGCTGACGTTTCGCACGCCGCCGCTGACCAGGAGCCTTGAGGTTACCGGTCCGGTCGCGGCCAGGCTCTGGATATCATCGGAAACCACCGACGCCGATCTGTTCCTGGTGCTTCGAGTCCTTGATCCTGCTGACAAAGAAGTCACGTTCATTGGCTCCAACGACCCGCGTGTGCCTGTGGGGTTGGGTTGGTTACGCGCGTCACATCGCAAGCTCGATCCCAAATTCTCACGGCCCTACCGCCCCTGGCACACCCACGACGAGGAATGGCCGTTGAACCCGGGCGAACCCGTCGAAGTCGATGTCGAGATCTGGCCGACCAGCATCGTCGTGCCGCCAGGGTACACGCTCGCGCTCACGGTGCGCGGCAAAGACTATGAGGTCGACGGGAAGGACGCGGCTCTGCCGAATGCCCCCTATCCAATGAAGGGGGTCGGCCCCTTCCTGCATATTGATAAAGACGACCGACCGCCGGCCGTTTTCGACTGCCGCAACACGCTGCATTTTGCGGCCGGCAAGCAGCCGTACCTCTTGTTGCCAGTTATCCCCGAGGCGTAGGCTTTGAAAAAAAGCGATAACCTGGGAGGAGCCTGTGATGAGGCGTGCCGTCGCAATCGCACTGGGCATTGTTGGTCTTTTTTCCGTTACCGCACCGGTTCGCGCGCAGGACTACCCAAGCCGGCCTGTCACGATTGTCGTGCCTTACCCGGCAGGCGGTCCGACCGACCAGGTCGCACGCCAGGTCGCGAGCGCGCTCTCAACCAAACTCGGGCAAAACTTCATCGTCGAAAACGTGAGCGGCGGCGGCACCATCATTGCCACACACAAGGTCGTACAGGCGGCGCCCGACGGCTACACATTGCTTCTCCATAACCTGCAGATATCCGCAAATGTCACGCTTTATAAAAAGCTTCCGTTTGATACGGAGAGAGATCTAACGCCAGTGATGTTCATCAACCGCAACCCACTGGTCCTGATCGGCCGCAAAAGTCTTCCAGCAAAGACGCTCCCCGAGCTTCTTGCGTTGATGAAAACCACCACTTTGAAAGCAGCAATCCCGGGATACGGCGCGACAGGCCATCTGGCGACGTCGCTGCTTGCCCAGGAAGCCAAAGTGCAGATCGATCAGATTCCCTATCGCGGCGCGGCTCCCGCATTGCAGGACATCCTCGGCGACCATGTTGACCTGTTCTTCGCGACGCCGCAGTCGGTGGAGCCGCAGGTCATTGCCGGACAAATGACCGCCTATGGAATCACCGCGAAGGAGAAATCGCCAAAACTTCCGACGGCTGAAAGCTTCGTAACCGTGTTCGGACCCAAGCTCGAGATCCAATTCTGGCAGGCGCTATTCGCGCCGAGCGCAACGCCGGAAGCGGTGATCAGCAAGCTCAATGCTGCGCTCCAGGACGTCGTTTCCGACCCGAACCTGCTGAAAATTTGGGCCGCAACGGACGTCGAACCCTATCCGAAGGATGAACGTTCAGTTGTCGCAGGCAAAGCTCTGATGACGAAAGAGGTTGCGCGCTGGGGCGAGGTCGTCCGCAGCAACAATATTCACATCGACCAATAACGAAGCGTCCATGCAGACCTGCGCGTTCTACCGTGCTGGCTCCAGGACCTCTTCGAGCCAATCCCACATATAGGCCGAACAAATGCTCTGATTGTCGATCTGGCAGTGGTGATAGCCGCCTTCGTCGCGTGTGAAGATTTTCATTGTTTTATTTTTCGAGCCGACTGCGTCGAAACATTTCTGCGCTTCTTGCAAAGGAATCTGCTCGTCCCCTTCGCCGTGGAGCATCAGGAAGGGACACGTGATTCTTTGCACGACACCGTCAAGTTTGAATGGCGCAAGCCGCCTGAGCACGTCGTCTTGTGAGCCGACATTCAAGACCCACGAGATGTGTTGCGCGGCAACCGAAAGGGATGGGGTGTCTGCGTGCGCCAGCCGGTCAAATCGGTCGCGCCAGATTTTCTGGTAGTCCCATTGAGCACCCCAGGCAAGGCAGCACGCATACCGCTGCTCAAACGCGGCCGCACGCGGCGCATAGTAACCGCCGAGGCTGATTGCCATCACGCCGATCCGCTTTGCGTCAATCTCTGGACGCAATGCGAGGTACTCAAACGCCGGCGTTGCGTAGTGCTCGGTATCGGGACGTAAGTACAGGTTTCGAAATCGAATACTTTCGCCGTTGCCGGGACCATCAACGACAAGACAGGCAATGCCGCGGGCGGCAAGATCGGCCACGCCTTTGAAGTACTGAATCTCCTTGGTGATATCGAGCCCGTCAAAGAACACCATCGCCGGCACTTTACCGCCGCGATTTGCTGGCTCGGCATGCACGTAGATCGCCGGCAGGCTTGTGCCGTCGTACGGAATTTCAACGTGCTCCATACGCGGCCGCTTGATGTACCTGGCCGCATCGCGCAGGCACTCAACGCCGCGCTTGTAGGCATCCAGGCCTGCCTTGCTCTTTGGTTGCAGGAAGCGCTCGCCGACATGATAGTAGGCACTGGCGCGCTGCAGATATTGAGCACCGCTCAGCGCGTGTCCATCGTCAATTCGCTCGCGGCCGCGCGACTCCACCGCTTGTGCTTCGCGAGTCCACTCCTGAAACCATGCGTCATCATCACCTACGCATTTTTTAAGTCTCAGTCCGACTCGATTGACCTCTCCGATTTCCGCTCCGCCCCATGGCGCCATGTTGAGCCCAATCAGGAGGCCATGCGACCAGCGATAGTTTTCCGGAAAATACGCAAAGGACAATTCTTCCTGGTTGCTCATGCAAGAACCTCACAGAAATGCGGGGACGATACGTCAGTGGCGGCGACCGCCGTCGTTGTTTCCAAGCAGATATTTTCGGCTATTCAGCCGCCATCCGTTCTGCCGCATTATTGCGCGCTGCGATCTTTCGCCGAACAATGTCGATGTGGCTGCGCAGGGTATACACCTGGTCCGAAAATGTGAGCGGAAAACGGATGTGACTGACGGCGTCTTCAATGCGCTCGATCTCGGCGTGTTTTTCCATCAAATGTTTGTCGTTTGAGCCGGTTTCGAACGAAGCCTCCAGGGCTTTGAGCTGGGCATACCAATAAAACAGTCGCCGTCGCGTGACCCAATTGTAGAACTGGGGCAGGAAACGGAACAACGGGAAACCGATCGCTATTCCGGTCACAAGCACAGCAATTGCTCTTTGCACATGAACGGACATCCACAGGGGCAAATGCCTTTGCATGAACGAAGGGCCATTCTTGTAAAAATCGACAGCGGTCGGGGCGACTGGGTATTCGGTGTCGACGCCACTGGGAAACTCGCCGCTGCGATTAAAAATGTCTGACCCACTATGCACTTCCTTCATTGTCTGCAGCAGGAGCTGGACAATTTCGGGATGAAGATCGTTGCGGATTAAAATCTTCGACGTCGTTGCAATAAGCTGAACGTCAACCGGCGGAATATTTCGATCGATATCGACCACGCCATGCGGCAATACCAGTCGATTGAGATCGGGGAAAATACGAGTAAAAGCCTCCGCCATTGGAAAGCTCATCACCTTTACGTTGGGATTTCGCAGGAAAGACTGGACAGCGGTCGCCTCCGGCACGCCGATGATCCAAACCGCGTCTACCTGACCATCTTTGAGTGCCTTGTCCGCGGCCGATCCGGCGAAAGGCAGCAGCGTAGCGGTTTCACCGTTCACGCCACCTTTGCCAAGAATTTGTTCGGCTGTGTATCTCGTGGCGCTTCCTACCGGCCCGACGGCAATACGTTTGCCCTTTAGCTGGGTCAGCCGATCGATTGATTCCGTCGAGGAATAGAATATCCAAAATGGCTGGTTGTAGACGGTTCCCAGCGAAAGCACGTCGGGCGCACGTTTTTTATCTGAAACACCTCCGGTCGTGAATGCGATTTGAACGCCGGATTTCGGATCTTGCAAAAGCTTGACGTTTTCCACCGCACCGGCGGTTTCGCGTAGCTCCAGATCAACGTTATAACGCGCGAAGATTTCACGATACTGCCGGCCGTAATATTCGAAAGAAGCGCCCTTGAAAGCCGTAGCCATGACCACCTTCGACGGCGGTCCGGGAATGAAATGGGTCAATGCGAGCGAAACAATCCCGACAATGCAAACGATCGCGGCCAAAACCTTGAATATTTGCCAACGACTGAATTCCATGGTGCCCCCACGTATTTGCAATTCAAGGTCGTTATGTCCGTTTATACTAACCGGTAATGGGCTACTTTTGCCAATGAGGAATTGGATGCTGATTGGCCCGCTATTGACTCTTATCAAGTCATGCGCGGACACGTCGCGCCCGCCAAGCGCCAACAGGACGTCAGCCAAGTTTCAGTCGGTCACAGAAGTCCAATTTGAAGCGTGGTATTCTCTCTATGTCGCGGCCGAGAGGAACGGTATCTATGACGCCTTCAAAGACAGCGAAACTTACTGGTTCCGCGCCGGTGCTATTTGTGCGCGACGTTTACGCAGCGACCAAGCACTACCGTGATGCAATGGGATTTTCGTTCGGGGACATTTTTGGTGAACCTCCGTCTTTCGCGATCCTGAAGCGCGACAACATGTATGTTATGGTCAAACAGATTGAGGATCACAAACACATCGTTCCACGCTGGACTGTTTCCGCTGGACTCTGGGATATCTATTTCTGGGTCGATGACGTCGACGCTCTTTATAAAGAGTTGGTAGAGCGCGGTGCAAAAATCGACTACGGGCTGTGCAATCAGCCGTACGGTTGTCGTGAATTCGGTACGCAGGACATCGACGGGCACGATATCGGGTTTGGCCAGGTCGTTTCTTGATCGGCCACACCTGCGGCCTTTTCACCCTTTTGGTGGCCAATGCACGCGGGCACTGTATAATCCCGGCATTGCCGATCGTGCCGGGAGGTTGTCATGGCTCAACCCCAGCTTAAGTCGCAACGCGCAGTTCGTGATTGGCCATTCAGTGTCCAGCCGCTGCATCCAGTGCTGGGCTGCGAGATCTCCGGCATCACGCTGGCGGAAGCGGTATCGCCAGCGATGTTCGCCAAGGTTTATGAAGCCTTTCTCGACTATGAACTGATCCTGTTCCGCGATGTCGATCTGCCGCCGGCGACTCAGGTCGCTTTCGCCCGCAATTTCGGCGAGGTGCAGATCCACGTGCTCAGCCAGTACCACGGTTACAAAGAGCATCCGGAAATCTACATGCTGTCCAACCTCGACAAGGACGGCAATCCGAGCGGCAAGCACCCGGACAGGGGTACGCTGTACTGGCACACCGACGGTTCCTGGAAAGAGCGCACCGGGCAGGCAACCATGATGTATTCGGAGATCGTGCCGGACGCGGGTGGAGAAACCGAATTCGCCGACATGTATTCCGCCTACGACCTGCTGCCGGCCGCCATGAAGGCTGCGATAGAAGGCCGCCGCGCGATCCACAATTTCGACTTTTCTCGCACGCGTCGCCACGGCGAGGATCCGCTGACGACAGAACAAAAGGCCAAGGTGCCGCCGGTCCCGCATCCAATTGTGCGCACGCATCCGCAGACCGGGCGCAAGGCTATTTTCCTCGGCGATCATGCCGAGATGATCGAAGGCATGGATTACACGGAAGGCCGCGCGTTGATCGAGGAGCTCAACCAGATAATCACACCGGCGGCGCGCGTCTATACTCACCGCTGGGAACCACGCGAGTGCATCGTGTGGGATAACCGCTGCACGCTCCATCGCGCTACCGGCTTTGACGAGGCGCGCCTGAAACGCGTGATGCGCCGCTGCACGATCGTCGGCGACAAGCCATTTTGAGCGCCGTTGCTCAACTCAACCAGAGGGGATTAAATCGTTCCTACTGCGGTGTAGAAGCACATAAAAACAAAGCAGCAAAATAACTAAGGGGGAAAACCATGCTTTCAGTTCGAAGGACCGCCTGCGGAATTGCGCTCGCCGCTCTTGCGACGGCTTGGGCCTCAACGACGATAGCTCAGGAGGCAAAGCATTATCGCTTCGCCTATGACCAACCCAAGACAACAGGATACGGCATTGCCGGCGATCTTTTCGCCGACAGGCTCAAGGAGTTGAGTAAAGGCACGATGCTGATCGACCAATATCCCGGCGCTCAGCTCGGCCAGGAGCCGCAGGTTCTTCAACTCGTCAAAGCCGGCGACGTTGAGTTCTGCATCAGCTCGTCGGCCAACGCCGCCACGCTGACGCCGCAGGCCGGCGTGATGTCGTTACATTTCCTGTTCCGTGATGAAGACCATCTCGTGAAGGCGCTAGCCGATCCGCAGGTTACCAAGGCCGTTAAGGATATGGTCGAGGACACCGTGCAAGGCGCACACGTGATCGCGGTGATCACGCTCGGCTTGCGCAACATGTACAGTAAGAAGCCGATCGCCAAGATCGAGGACATGAAGGGCCTGAAGGTCCGCGTCCAAGCGACGCCGACCGAAGATCTGATGTTCCCGGTCTATGGCGCTCAGACCGTCCATATGCCGTTCGGCAGCGTCTATACCTCGCTGCAGACTGGTGTCGTCGACGTCGCCGAGAATGGCGTCAACGTCTATCAGGCCAACAAGCATTATGAAGTCGCTCCGGTGCTTTCGATGACCGAGCACGAGGCCAACAACAATCTGATCTGGATCAGCGACAAGCTTTGGAAGAGCCTGACCGACGAGCAAAAAAAATGGGTGCAGACCGCCGCCGATGAAGTCAGCAACAAGGAGCCGGCCAAGGCCGTCGACCTCGAACACCAGTCGGCCGACAAACTCAAGGCGCTCGGCGTCAAGATCGTCGCCAGCGTCGACAAGTCCGGCTTTCAGAAGCTGGCCGATCCCTATCTCGACAAGCTGGCCGCCGAGCTTGGGCCCCATGCGGTCAAGATCAAGGATTTGATCAAGGCCGTGAAGTAGACGCGATTGAAGGCGCCGGCTTGCCGGCTCCTTTATTTTTGTCGCAATCGGGGTTCGCTATGGCCATCGCGGTCAAGCTGGTCGCTCGGCGGCAGCGTCACCTGAAGTGGCGCGCCCTCGATGGCCTTGAGCTGGCGCTGATGGTGCTGTGCGGCATCCTGTTGTTCAGCTTCTGCACCACGGTCACTTTCGACATCATCACTCGCACGATCGGCGCTCCCTGGCTCTGGCTGCAGGAGGTGACGTCTACGCTGTTCATCTATGCGATCTTCTTCGGCGCGGCGGTCGCTACGCGCCGCAACGATCATCTCTATCTCACGGCCATCGCCGAGGCGCTTGACGGCAGAGCGCGCCTCGTCGTCGAGATGATCATCCGGCTCGTCGTGCTCGGCGTGGCGATCAGTTTCATCTATTTCGGCTACCTGAATTTTCTGCGCGGCTTTTCAAGCTTCCGCATGCCGTCGATGACGCCCATCGCCACGCTTTATGCCGCGATCCCGATTTGCGGTTTCCTGGTCGCGCTGTTCACTATCGAGCAGATCGTCAACGGCCTGCGAAACGGCTTTGACCACGCCGATCCGCCGGAAGAGCCGGTGGATATCAAACCGATCGACACCATAGCATCCATGGGACCGCTCCCATGAATTCCGGTCTTGTCCTCGGCTTGATGAGCTTCCTGTTCCTGTTTTTCGGCTATCTCGGCGTCCCGGTCCCGTTCGCGTTAATGGCGGGCGTGCTCGTGGGCGCTTCGTTCACGCAAGTCTCTCACGTCGCGATCATCCAGAAGATGTTCGACGGAATGGACGCAGAAGCGTTGCTTGCCATTCCGTTCTTTCTCCTTGTCGGCGAGCTGATGAGCTCGGCTAACGTAGTGGTGCGCATTGTCAATCTCTCACTCGCCCTGGTCGGCCATGTTCGTGGCGGCCTCTCGCAGGTCGTCACCGTGTTCAGCATGTTTTTTTCGGAAATGTCGGGATCCACGACCGCCGATGTCGCAGTGATCAGCCGGGCGCTTGGCGGCCCGATGAAGAAAGAGGGTTATAGCCCTGCCTTCGTCGCCGCAATCATCGCAGCGGCCTCCACAATCGCGGCACTCGTGCCGCCGAGCATCACCGCGGTGGTTTACGGAGCGATCGGCAATGTTTCCATCGCCGGGCTCTTCATGGCTGGTGTCGTGCCGGGCTTGATGATTGGCTTCGGCCTAATGATCTTTTGCTATTTCTTCGGTCCGATCGGTATACAGCGTCCCCGCGCTCCATTTCGCGAAGTTGCTGGCGCTTTCAAAGACGCCTCGCTGCCGCTGATGATCCCTGTCATTCTTTTGGGCGGCATTCTCACCGGCTGGTTCACGCCGACAGAGGCCGGCGTGGTCGCCGTCGTCTACATCCTTTTTGTCGTTATTCCTTCGCTGAACAGAGGCCACATCAGGTTTCTTGCCTATGACTTCTGCCTCGCAGGCCTGATTTTCTCGCTACCGCTGATCACGATCGGCGCGGCTAATGCGTTCGGCTGGCTCTTTGCCTATCTGCGCGGCGCCATAGTCATCGCCGATTGGATTACCAGCATTGCCGGCAATGATCCGCATTTGATCATGCTGCTGATGGTCGCACTTTTCACAGTCATCGGCGATTTCATCGAACCGGTACCGACGATTATCATTTTTATGCCGTTGGTGAACGCGCTGACCGAGGCGGGAAGCATCAATCCTGTTCACATGGGCGTCGTGCTGATCGCGACACTCGCGTTCGGCTTGATCACGCCGCCTTACGGCCTCGTTCTACTCATGGCCTCGAAATTTGTCGGGGTTCGTTTCTCGCAGGCCTTACGGGCAGCTTGTCCGATCTATGCCGTTTTTCTGTTGACGATCGCATTCACAATCTATTTCCCGTCGGTTGTGCTGTGGCTCCCGAAACAGGTTCTTCCGGCTTCGGTCGGCTGTTTCCCCAATCCGAACGGTCCAGGTTATATCTGCCCGCCTTAGTTCTTTCGCATATCGCGACTACCAATTCAGTCGCGCACGATAGGAATGGGGCAAATTCGAGAAGCTCTTGCAATGCCTTTGGGTTCGATCATCGAGCGACGGGGCGCCGCACAAAGCCCTGGTGCCGCGGCGTCGACGGATTGAGTCCACCTGGCAATACCGTTCGGGCCGCGACGGTGCCCGGCCGGAGTAGTCGGTTACGGGCGATCGTCACTCTCTTCAATAGCCGGCGCGGCGACCAGACTGCGTCCCCCGCATCGTGTGGCCCAAACAGGTTCGATTCAATCGAGCTGATTTCGTGGTCGAGTAGCGGATCCTGTGCCGAGCGCCTCAACGCCACGACCGTGCGGGCCGGTGCGAAGCGGCCAAGCCAGTCCAGCAGTGCGAAGTAGGCCTTTTCCGCATCGCGTCGGCGGATCGCGGCCCGCAGCTGCGCGAAAGACCATGCCTCGGAGGCAAGATAGGCGTTTTGTTTCGCGCCAATGCGTTGCCTGATGTCCCGCGCAGCCGCTGGCGCAAACCACGCCCCCAAGCCAAGCAGCAGCAGCGTCGCAAATGTCAGCAGCCAGTGATCGAGAACCCAGAGAATGGGCCTACGCCAGTCCCAGGCGGGCGCACCCCCCTGACCCTGCCCGCCGACGCGTTGTGCCGGATTGTCGGCCACATGCAGCGTGATGGCGTCGGCGCGGGTCCGCTCGATCCTGCCGTTGCGGACGCTCCACCATGCAAGCTCGATCGCCGGAAGCGTGAAGTCGCCGGCCCGTTCGACCATATAAGTGCCCTCGTCTGCACGCGTGGCGGAAAGCGCGCCGGTACGCCGGTCAACATGATCCTGAACGGAGGGCTGCCCAGGGTAGAGCGCCAATCCATCGACCTTGGCGAAAGCCGGCGGCGGCAACAACATCGCAGGCGTGCCGGTCGCTTTCAGCGTCACGGCGCGTTTGACCGAATCGCCGACCTTCAAATCCTGCGCTGACCGCTCAACCTTCTGCTCCACTTCAATACTCTCAGCGGAGACGAAGGGATCGAGTTCTTGGGCGGCATCCGGAATAAAGGCTTCGAACGTCTGCCGTGGCAGCGTGATGTCAACTTTGCGGGCATTGGGCGGATCGGCCGCGTAGGTAACCGTCACTTGCTGGTTGGGAAGCGCATAACTGCCCGGCTCCTGCGGATAGATCGCGAACTCGTAGCGAACGCCTGCATAGGTGATGCCGTCCCGCATCTCCGTTTGGTTGACGGCTCCCAGCGCGCGGGTGGCGGTATTGCGCACCTGGAAATCCGGAATGACCGGCGGAGCCGGCATGTAGTTCGGCGCGAGCACTGTCACCAGTAATGTGGTTTTTTGCCCGACCATCACGCGCGGTGGATCGAGCGTCGCGGTCACCGTCGGCTCCAGCACCGCCGTCTGCGCCAGTGCGAGATGCGCCGTCAAAGCCGCAAACGCAAGCCCATATGCCACGGACCGAATCATCGCCGCGGCCCCGGGGTCTGCGCCGCTTGAATCGCAAATTTCAACTTCAGGAAATCCGCCGGCGACGTCTCCACCTCGCGCATCCATGCTTCTGCCGCGCCCGGCGTCGTTAGATCCTCGGCCTGCACCTGAATACGCTTGCCGCCCTTCTGTTTCTGATCGACGCGCATCTCATCGGCCTTCTCGTCGGGTGGCGTCCCCTCCTCTTCTTTCTTCCGGCGTTTCTCTTCCTGCGCCTCCAAAGCCGCCTCGACGATCGACTTATTGTGCTTGGCGGCTTCGTTGTTCGGTTGAGCCGCGAGCACGTCGCCGTAGGCCTTGATCGCTTTTTCGTAGGCGTGGTTCTGCGCCTCGGCATTGCCGAGCGCGAACCGGCCTGCCGGTCCTTCTACCTTCCGGAAGCTCTCGGCGGCTGCGAGAAAATCGTAAGCGTGATAGGCGGCGATGCCGCGCCACATCGGATCAGCGAACAATTCCTTGGCGGCGGCATAGTCGCCGCGATCAAATGCGAGCCGGCCCTGCTGATCGGGCGTCAGCCACAGGTTGCGGAACCAGGATGCTTCCGCCGCATCGGCTGGCGCGGTCAATTGCAGCACCGCAAACACAATGACCCAGGCCACGGTGACCCCACGGCGGAACCACAACAGGCCGAGGAATGCGGCCGGAAACACAAGCCAGAACCCCTCGTCGCGCCAGCGCGTCCCGAACGCCGCCGACTGCGCGGATTGATAACTGGTCTCGATGCGGCGCTCGAGGCCCTGAATGTCGGAGCCGTCAATGCTGACGCGTACCGTGTTGGGCAAAGCGTTCTGAGGATCGGCTGCAGGTGCAACAATGCCCAGCATCAGCACATTGTTGCGCCCCGCCGCGCGGCGCACAGCCGCCTCGTCGCCGCTGATCGTGTCCGCGATCACCAGGATCGTGCCGGCAACCGATTCCGTCGTCATGAGATTTGCGGCCAAAGCCGTAGCCGCTGCGGTATTGTTTCCGGGCGACGGCATCAGCTCCGGCGTCAGCGCAGCGAGAAATGGCTCGATCACGGCACGATCCTCGGTCATCGGCATGACGAGGTGCGCGGTTCCGGAATAGGCGATCAAACCCGTGCGGGCGCCAGCGCGCGCTGCCAGCAGATCGCGCACTTTCTGCTTCGCGCGCTCGAGCCGGGACGGCGCAACGTCGGTCTGGCTCATCGTCGGCGCCAGCGAAAGGGCGATCATCAATGGCGCCTTGTCCTCGACGAACGGCGGCAACTCGCGCCGCCAGGTCGGTCCCGCCAAGGCGACGATACAAATGACGAGGCCCGAAGCGACCAGATAGAGCGGGCTGATCTTCCAGCGATCCACTGGTTTGACCAGAAGATGCTTCAGCAGGTTCGGCGCAATCACATCGCCCCACTGGCTTTCGGGGCGCTGACGCCACAGCACCAGCAAGACAACCGCCGCAACCGGCAAGAGCGCGGCCAGCCAGAGCGGCCGCAAAAAATGAAACGCGATGGGCAGCGCGTCAGGCATGGGACGATGGCTTCCAGCGAAAGAAGATGCTTCCAATCAGCAACAGACACCACAGAGCAAGGCCGAGCACGACAGCTCCGCCAAGTGGCCATTGGTAGAGCGGCAGGCGCGGGCGCCAGGTCAGCGTCTCCAGCTTCACAGGCGCGAGGCGGTCGATATCCGCGTAAATTGCCGCCAGCTCCGCGCCGTTCTCGGCACGGAAAAACTGTCCCTGGGTCATGCTCGCCACCTGCCGGAGCGTGCTCAGATCGACCTGGTTCTCGCCAGTCGCATTGGGATCGCCGAAGCCAACGGTGTAGATGACGACGCCTTTCTGCCGCGCGATGTCGGCGGCATGCTCAGGCGGCACCCGGCTGGCCGTGTCGTTGCCGTCCGTGAACAGGATGACCAGCTTCTGCTTCGCCTTGCTGCTCTCAAATGTCTTGATCGCGAGACCGATCGCATCGCCGATCACGGTCTGTTGGCCAGCCATGCCGACCTCAGTTTGTTCGAGCAACGTGCGCGCGGTCTGAAGGTCCTGTGTAAACGGCACCTGGATGTAGGCCTTGCTGCCAAACAGGATCAGCGCGACGCGATCGCCACGGCGGTGTGAAATGAAGTCGCCAAGAACCTGCTTGACGCCGTCGAGACGCTTGATCGTCCTGCCGTCGGATGTGCGGAAATCGGCCTGCTCCATCGAGCCCGAGATATCAACGGCAAGAATAAGGTCGCGCGCTGATATTTCGTGGGTCACGGCATCGCCGACCTTCTGCGGCCGGGCAAGCGCCGTCACCAGCAGCAGCCAGATGACAGCGGCGGTAAACATCTGAACCGCTCGCCGGCGCAGCACCACGGCACCGGGTTGCGGGGTCTGCCCCGTCGCGTCCGCCAGCCGGCCGAAAAATGGCACATGCACCGAGGTCTGCCGGTCGCGATAGGCCGGCAGCAGCCACCACGCCAGAAGCGGCAGCGGCAACAGCAGGAACGCCCAGGGCCATTCGAACTCAAGCATGGTGCGTGCGGATCCAGCGACGAACAAGGTCGGCCAGCGGCCCGATGTTCTCGAGTGTCTGAGCCGGCGCGTACGGCGCGGTTGCGAGTGCGCGGCCTGCGCCCTTGGAAAATTCATCCCCCCATAGCTGCGGTCCAGAAACCGGAGCCACGCCTGACCGGTCAGTGGTGCGATGACGTCGCGCGGGACTACCGCAAGCGCGGTGCGGCGAACCAGCAACTCGAGCGCCCCCGCGGTCGGCTGCGGAGCGCGAGCAATTTGATCAAGTTCGGCAAGGGCCGCACGGCGGTAGCGGTTCGCGTGCCGCCAGCGCACAAACCACCAGATCGCCGCGACCAGCCCCAGGATAACGAGCGCAATCGCGATCCGCGACGTCCAGGTCTCGGGCCACAGCCCGATTTGCGCCGGCAATGGAATGTCGATCAGGCCGGCGACCGGGTCTTTAGGAAGCGTCTTATCCATGGGGCGCTCCCACTTGCGGGCCGCGCCGGCTCACTTGCGGAAGCAGTCCAAGCAAATGTTGCAGTTGATTGACCGGCTCCACGGCCGTGCTCAGCGGCAGCACCGGAACGCCGAATTCGTGCGTCCAGCCCAAAACAGCGCGCAATCGCGCCTGAGTCATCTCCAGAATATTCTGCCGCGTATTGCCGTGAGTGATGTCGAGCGCGATCTGCAGTTCTCCGTCGGTGACGGTCATGCGGCCGGTTTCCGGCAATTCGCTCTGCAACGGGTCGTGCACCAGAACCGCAACAACGGTATTGTGCGCGGCAATTGCCGCAACCGCCTGGCGCGTCACCTCATCCGCGCCGTCGAAGTCACTCAATATGACGACGGTTGCGTCGTGCGCCGAAAGGCGGCGCACGCGGTCAAGCGCGCGGTTCAGCATGGCCGGATCGCGCCTGACGCCACGCCCGATGCCGAGCGCCCGGTTTTGGGTGACAATGTTGTTGAGAAACTGCAATACGATGCGCCGGCTTCGCTGCGGCCGCACCTCCGCAAACTCACGATCATTGAACACGATGCCGCCGACGCGATCCCCGACGTTGAGAATGCGCCAGGCCAGGATCGCCGCAGTCTCGGCTGCTGTGACCGATTTCATCGCACGCCGGCTTCCGAAAAACATCGACAGGCGCTGATCGACCACCAGCAGCCCCTGCCGGTCCCTCTCTTCGTTGAACACGCGGACATGCGGACTTTGCAGTCGCGCAGTGACCTTCCAGTCGATGGAGCGGACGTCGTCGCCGGTACGGTAGTCCCTGATCTCCTCGAAGTTCAGACCGCGCCCGCGCATGCGCGAGGCGTAGCGGCCCGACAGCAGGCTGTGTACCGGCTGGCGCGGCAACAAAGAGACCTTGCGGCCTTTCTGCTCGAGGCTAATGAGATGCTCGAGATCAACGTAGACACCAGAGTCTGTCGGTTCGGTGGCGGGCATGGCGCCCTCATGCGGACGCAACGAGAGAGACGATCTTGTCGATCGCGTTGTCAGCGGTGATCCCCTGCGACAGCGCCTCGTAGCTCAGGATCATCCGGTGGCGCAGGCAGTCATGCATCACAGCGCGCACGTGATCGGGAGTGACGAATTCACCGGCGTCGAGCCAGGCACGCACGCGCGCGCAGCGATCAAGCGCCAGGCTGCCGCGCGGGCTTGCGCCGATTTGCAGCCACTTGGACAACGGTTCGCCGTAACGATCCGGAAAACGTGTGGCAAAGACGATGTCGACGATGTACTTCTCCGCGAGATCGGAGACAAAAATCCTGTCAATCTCGGCTCGCGCATCGAAGATCGCTTGCTGCGGCACGGCGGCCGGCTCGGAAGCGGCGACTTTTGGCGCCTGCGCGTTCTCCTCGCGGTTGAGCCTGATGATCTCGCCTTCAGTCTCTTCATTCGGATACGCAATAACCACGTGCATCAGAAAGCGATCGAGCTGCGCCTCCGGCAGCGGATAGGTGCCCTCCTGCTCGATCGGATTTTCGGTTGCGAGCACCATGAAAAGCGCGGGCATCTTGTAAGTCTTGCCGGCGACCGTGACCTGCCGCTCCTCCATCGCCTCCAACAAAGCGGATTGTACCTTGGCGGGCGCACGGTTGATCTCGTCGGCAAGCACGAGGTTGGCAAAGATCGGCCCCTTCTGGAACTGAAACTGTCCACCCTTATCCGTCTGTACGTAGATTTCCGCGCCGGTCACGTCCGACGGCAACAGGTCGGGTGTAAATTGAACGCGCGACAGATCGGCGGCGAGATTTTTGGCGAGCGTTTTCACCGCTCGGGTCTTGGCGAGACCGGGCAGGCTTTCGATCAGGAGATTGCCGTTGGCAAGCAAGCCGATCAGCATGCTCTCGACTAGGTGATCCTGACCAAGCACGGACTTGCCGATGCGGGCCTTGAGCTCGAGGATGGCGTCGCGGGCGGCAGAGGCCACCGGCCGTGCGGCAGCCGGCACGGCCTGTGCAACTTTTGTATCGAGACTAGCCATTTTTCACTGCCTGCCAGTCGAACCGGCCGGCACGAGGCCGGCCGGCAATTGATGGGGCGACTACTTCGAGATTGACTTCATCAATCCCTCGACCATCTGGTCGATACTGAAGCTTGCCGGCCGCTGACTGGGTGGATAGTCCTTGAACGTTTGCAGGAAGGGCGCGACCCGCCACACGCCGTACTGGAGCAGGTAGGCGTTCTTGGCCTGCCAGTCGTAGTACTGATCCGAGACGATGTCCGCCCGTTCCATCGGATCCATACGAAGGTTGAAGACCTTCGGCGCGCGCAGGCACGTGAACGGATTTGACCACACTTCGAAGCCGCCTGGCTTGCGTTGCTCGCAAAACACGACCTTCCAGTCGTTGTAGCGATACGCGACCACGTTCCCGTCGTCGTTGAAATAGAAGAACTCGTTGCGAGCGGACTTCGGCTGCTGACCGGTCAGGTATGGCAACTGGTTGTAGCCATCCAGATGCACCTTGAAGGTCTTGCCGCCGATGTTCGCGTCATTGAGCAGTCGATCCTTGATATTTGTATCGCCCGCAGCCGCGAGCAGCGTGGGAAACCAGTCGAGGCCCGAAACCATCTCGTTGGAGATTTCGCCGGGCTTGATCCGGCCCGGCCAGCGGATCATGGCCGGCACGCGGAAAGCGCCTTCCCAGTTGGTGTCCTTCTCGCTGCGGAATTGCGTTGTCGCGGCGTCCGGCCATGACCACTGGTTGGGTCCATTATCGGTTGAATAGACAACGATGGTGTTGTTGGCGATGCCGAGATCATCGACTGCTTTGAGCAATTTACCGACGTCGCCGTCATGCTCGATCATGCCGTCAGCATATTCGTTGCCGGGCATGCCGCTCTGGCCACGCATCGATTCCCGCACGTGCGTGAAGGCATGCATGCGGGTGGTGTTCATCCAGGTAAAGAATGGGCGGTTGGCGCGCACCTGTCTCGTCATGAAATCGACAGCCGCTGCGGTGGTCTCGTCGTCGATCGTCTCCATCCGCTTGCGGTTTAGCGGTCCAGTGTCCTCGATCTTGCCATCTGCCGACGACTTGAGAACGCCACGGGGCGAATTGGACTTGACGAAATTAGCGTCGTTCTTCGGATAGTAAGGCCGCTCCGGTTCCTCTTCGGCGTTGAGGTGGTAGAGGTTGCCGAAAAACTCGTCGAAGCCGTGCTTGGTCGGCAGAAATTCGTCACGGTCACCGAGGTGGTTCTTGCCAAACTGACCGGTGGCGTAGCCGAGCGGTTTGAGCGCCTGCGCGATGGTGATGTCGCGATCCTGCAGCCCGACGGTCGCGCCGGGAATGCCGACTTTGCAGAGCCCGGTGCGTAGGCACACTTGCCCGGTGATAAACGTCGAACGGCCCGCCGTGCATGAATTCTCTGCGTAGTAATCGGTGAACATCATGCCTTCGCGGGCGATACGGTCGATATTGGGCGTCTTGTAACCCACCACGCCATGCGCATAGGCGCTGATGTTGGTTTGTCCGACGTCGTCGCCGAAGATGACGAGGATATTCGGACGCTGTTGTTGCTGGGCATTTGCCGGGCTGGGTCCGAGCAGCAGGCCGCATATTAGCCCGATGGCAGCCGCACCTGCGAGAATCGTGCTTCGGCGCCGACATTCTTGCACTCGCTGAGGCCGGACATGAATAGCTGAGTCATCATTTTTCATCATTGGCTCCCATCATGCAGACGTAGTTTTCGAAGACATCGCCACCGATGCCGCCCCACCTAGTTTGCGATCGCGCGACGAGGCCGCGCAAAGAGTTCGACTCGAATTTCATTCACCTCGTCGGCTGACCGGCCACTATGGTCTTCACGAGGAAGAAAGTGAGGATGGCGCCGGCCATGGCGCCGCGGATGGCCGATCGGAGCACCGGGCCAATATCCAGACCCCCGCCCAAAACCGCAGGCGCTTTCTATCCATCCGTGCTCGCTCATGGGCCGATGCTACCGTCGGGAGCGGCACAATCGAGTTGGACCGTGGTCCAATAGAACTTTTTTGGCGGCCAATCCTGGTAAGGCGGACGACGATCCTTCCGTGTTGTTATAATGGCAGCAGGAGGAAGCCCGTCCACTACGGAACTAAATACTGCACCTCTGGGGTTCAGTGCAGTAGTTGATCGGCAATTCCAGGAAGGACCCACCCACTATGTCATTTCCTATTCTCGGATCGGTGATGTGCGCCAGCCTTTTCGCGCTCGCGACCGTGACACATGCGCAAAACGCACCGCAAACCACCTCCAATTCAAACATCAAGGTGGCACAAGGTACGGCACAGCCGGGGCCGGCTGAAGCGCCTGCCAAAACCTCTAAGAGCAAAGTCAAAAAGGCAAAGGGCGGCAAGGGTACGGGGAGCGGCGGTCCAGAGAGCCGGCCGCCCCCGCCCGCAGGCGGTTCGGGGCCTCCAGATCCCGGAAAGTACCTATAACGCGCCGGCCGAGGCCGCCTTGGCGAAATGTCGAAGTCGAACGTATTGGCCAGCGTTAATCGATCCGCGCCATGAAATAGGCGGCACGGAAAAACGCACCACATTTGCGGCGGGCACTTCGTCCACCTGATTGGCTTGAGTGGCAGTCGTCTGCCGCTCCACCTCATTCAATTGCGCTTCCCTGACGCGTCGTTGTCTAATTAAACGGCCGGCCAGCTGTTCCACCTCGGGCGCGTTACTTTTAATAATTTCGATGGCGCGGCGATAACCGGCGTTTCTGATTTCAAGCTGGTGATCATCCACCAGCACTTCCACAAGTTTGCTGATCTCCGAAGAAACAGCGAGCGCGCGACTACGGCACTTGAAAATTGTTCGAGAAGCCTCGCCAGCGCAGAGAATTGCTATCCTGTCGATGAGCGGCAAGTCATCGGTAGCGCCGACAGTCTCGGTTGTGCCACTGCCGTCTTCGCGAATTTCGAGCTTGATAACCTTTTGCCCAAAATACCGTGCCACGACGGCATTCCCGGCCTCATGAAAGGCGGTACCGCGAACCGCATTACTCGCGTAAGCCATTTGGGACGCTCATGGGTCGTCCCCCCAGTGATCTCATTTGGATAAATAACTGCGCCCAAAATGGGGCGGTGCGGGTCTATAGGTTTCAGCATAGCGGGCCGAGTACTGACCTGGATGCGCAGGCCTCTTCGGACCTGCGTGAGTCTGCTATTGGCACAAAGCAGGTATTCCTCAGCCGCTGATCAATGTCCGCTTTTGGGGAACGGCGGACATCGCGTGGACACACCGTCACGCAACCAACGCGGGTTTTTCATCAAAAACATGGCCATGTGTCGCGCATGGCTTGCATTACACCTATTTGTGCGCTCGCACTCCATTTCTCAATGTGTTGGTTTGCCCACTCGCTGAAGGCTTCAACCATCGCGTCATTTGATACAAATGATTTTGGACATGCAGAAGGAATAGACATTGTCATTGAATCAGAGGGATGTTTAATGCCTTTCAATGCCAGTCCGTTCGTAAAGACCTGCCGTGCCACGCGTGAAACAAATTCCAAACAAAAAATTTCACCAAAACTTCCTCCTTTGCATTGTTTGTATAGTTCTTGGACATCCCACTGTTTGTAAAGTTCTTGAACATCCCACTCGGTTTTCTTGAATTCTGCAAATGTTGGAACTGGAGCAATTGTTGAGAGGATAACGGCCGCCACCAGCATTACGTGAAGTGGTTTCGCGCTCATCTGCCCTGTCTCCTCAACCTGGCGCAAACGCCGCTTGCCGACCTCCGACAAATTTCGATTTAATTTTATTCAAGCTGCGGCACAATTTTGTAAAATGACCACACCATCAAGCGCGCTGATTGCTTAGGCGGGTATGACGGTGGCTAGTACGAGAAAAACCGCCAGCCCGCCGAGCATGATAACTTGCTCAATGCGGCTGGAATCGAATTCGCGTGACATTTGACGCTCCCTTTAATCATGCACATGGCAATTCGTATTGCGGATAGTGTATTGGCCGTGCTGCGCCCTGGTATGTGAGATAGCTCACAGGACAGCGACCTTTTTTCACGAAAATGGGACGGCCACCGCCACTACAGGTTTACGCGGAATTCCGCTATTGGGGGCAAAGCGGGCCCGCTTTTGGGGTAATAGCGGACATCACAATTGGGCGGCCTTACGTTCGCTTTTGACCCAAAGCGTGCGCGACCGCCGCGGCGCCCAATGAGCGTCTAGATTCGATCTGGGTAAGGAATGATGTAGTTGTCCCGGTTCGGCATTTTCACCTGCGGCAGCGACTTGGCGTCAATCACGTCGTTGTCACCAATGAGCTTGTTTATGGAGAGGATGTACGCGGTTAGCGCGTAGACTTCGCTGTCCGTCAGCGAACGCGGCATGTTGAACGGCATCGCCCGCCGGATGTAGTCGAACACAGTCGTGGCATAGGCATAGTAGTTGCCGATCGTTTTCAACGTATCGATGCCGTTGGTGAGCGGAGCGCCGCCGGCCAACGGCCCGGCGCCGGGCGAAGCGCCGCCTTTACCGCTCTCGGCGTGGCAGGCAACGCATTTCTCTGCGTAGATCTTGGCGCCTTGCGCCGAAGTACCGCTACCGGGCGGCAGGTTGGTGCCGTCCGGCAAAATGGCAATGTCCCACTGCTTGATGTCCGCCTCCGAAATCGGCTTGCCAAGTTTCGGACTTTGGGCAAGCGCGCTACCGGCACCGAACGAGAGCGCAAGGATGAGGCCAGCTAGTCGCTTATGCATAGACATGCTTGATCCCCCCTTTGCTGTCGACGCCCCAGCTCGTGAGGCTGTTGTAGTGCTGATTGGGAAAGGCCAGCGGAGTCGTCACTGGATTTCTGGCCTCGCCCCGCGCCGCCACAAACTCGGTGCGTAGCGGTTGCACGTTGCCGGCCTCATCCCAGGCGCGGCTTTGAAGGATTGCGGGCTGCCCATCCCAGCGCCACGGCATAACGAAGCGCGTAAATGCCTTCTCATGGACCGTACCTTGCAGCGCGGCCTCGCTCCAGCTCTCGCCGCCATCCGCCGAGACCATAACTTTGGCAATGCGCCCGGTGCCCGAATAGGCGACGCCGGTAATGGCATAGAATCCCGGCTCCTTCAGACTGTGGCCGAACGAGGGATAGGTGATGAAGCTCTTGACCTCCATAAGAAAGTGGAAGCGCCACGTCTTACCGTTGGGCAGGATTTGCGAATAGGTCTTCGTCTCGAACATGCTCATGGCCGGCTGGTCGACCACCTTAATGCGGCGGAGGAATTTGACATTCATGTTGCCCTGGTAGCCGGGCAGCAGCAGGCGCATCGGATAGCCGTTACCAGGCATCAGGTGCTCGCCGTTCTGGTAGATCGCCACCAGCGCGTCGTCGTAGGCCTTCTTGACGGGCACGCTGCGATCAAGGAAGTGCGCGTCCGCGCCTTCGGCAATCAGCCATTTCGCATTCCGATCGATGCCGGCTTCATCCAGCAGGATCGACAGCGGCACGCCGCTCCATTCGGCGTTGGAGACGAGGCCGTGGATCGCCTGCGCCGTCACCTGCAGTGGCTCTTTGGAGAACATCGGCGCCGAATTGCCGGCGCATTCCAGGAAATTTATACGGGTGACGAGCGGGTAACGCGACAGCGTCTCCAGGGTGAATTCCAGAGGCTGGCGCACCATTCCGTGGATCACGAGCTTGTGCTGAGCCGGATCGATGTTCGGCACGCCGCTATGATCGATGGAGAAGTGTAGGCCATTCGGCGTGATGGTACCGCCAAGCAGGTGGTGCGGCGTGCGTGCGTGCGAGTTGCGGAATTCTCCGTTTGGATTACTCAGCGAGCGCACGACGTCCTTTTCATACGGCGACGCGATCTGCACCGGCGGCAAGGTCGAGCCGAACTCCAAGCTCCATTGCGGATCATTGAGCGGCTCGGCGGCGGCGCCAGTCATGGTGCCGGCAGTGCTCATCGCGCCCGCGATCGCGATACCATGCCCAAGCAGGGCACGGCGATTGATCAAACCGTTACCGGCGACGAATTCCTGCGAGGGCGTGTGCCCCCGGCGCTTCGAATTGATCATGATGACCTCCCAGGGGCAGGATATCTTGCGCATCCGGCTTATCCCGACAGCTCATTATGCTGAGCTTCGGAGTGGTCATTGTCCAGAGGGTAAAGCGTGACGGATGTCCGCTATTGGCATCCCGCTATACGTTTCCGGGATCTACTCGGCCTTGATGCCGGCTGTCTGAATCACCCTCGCCCATTTTGGGATCTCGGTCTGAATGCGGCTGGAGAATTCTTCCGGCGTGGTGTCGATTGTATCAAAGCCCAGCGACGCAAGCTTCTGAGCAGCTTCCGGCTCAATCATCGCCTTGCCGATCTCCCTATGGAGCAGCTCGATTATGGGCGGCGGCGTGTGGGCAGGGACGAGGACGCCCGATATTGTGTCGGACTCCTGACCCGGCAATCCGGCTTCCGCCATCGTCGGCACGTCAGGCAGCGCCGGCGTTCGTTTCGGCGTCGTCACGGCCAAAGCACGCAACTTTCCTTCCTTAACTTGCGGAACGGCCGGCGTGAGCACAGTGAAGGCAATCGGCGTATGGCCGGCGAGCGTCGATTGGACGGCCGGCGCCGCACCGCCGAATGGCACCGACACGAGATCGAGATCTTGCGAATGCTTGAACATTTCGCCGGACAGATGCGACGTAGTGCCGATGCCGGAGTGAGCGTAGCTGTATTTGCCGTTATTGGCCTTGAGAAACGCAATCAGCTCTTTGACGCTGCTCGCCGGGATCGATGGATGAACCAGCAGCACGTTGGGGGTCGCGGCCGCGAGAGTGACGGGCGCAAAATCCTTGAATGGGTCGTACGGAATTTTCGCGTAGAGGCTGGGATTGACGACATAGCTCGTGCTGACAATCAACACGGTGTACCCATCGGAAGCCGCTCGCGCTCCTGCTCCCATGCCAAGATTTCCACCGGCGCCCGGCTGGTTCTCGACGTAGAACTGCTGACCGAGGCTGCGCGAGAGATTTCCTGCGACGATCCGTGCAAAAATGTCGGTTGGGCCGCCGGGCGAAAATGGCACGATCACGCGCACGGGCCGTGCCGGATAGGTTTGCGCCTTTGCAATCCCCGCAATAAACGGCAAAGCCGCGGCGCTTGCAGTCAGAATCAGAAATCGGCGGCGTCGAAGATCCATTGAATACTCCCGTCGGTTCAGCCCCAACGTGTCTGTTTGCAGGTTAAAGGATCATGGTCCCGCCGGAGATCAGCAGGAAAAGCAGGACAAGCCGGCGAAACTTTCCGTCATCGACCCGCTCGAATAGCCAGAGCCCCAGGAACGTGCCGGCGACAACGGCCGGCGCGCACCACAAATACGTCGTCCAGATTGCCGACGCCAGAATTCCCAGCTTTGAAAAATAAGCCATCGTCGCAATCTGCATGAGCAGGATGAACGGTTGGACGATGGCGCGTTGCTGGATCTTCGACAGCCCCTTTAGATTGCACCAAATGGTCGGGATCGCGCCGGGCATGGCCGTTGCGCCGCCAGTAATGCCTCCCGCAAAGCCAGCGGCTATCTCCGCCATTCGCCCGCCGCCGCTAAACGCGAAAGGCGGCCGCAGAAGCATGTAGGCGCTATAGCAACTCAGAAAGATTCCGAAACCGGCGGCGAAGGTGTGGGGGCTGAACCCTTCTAGCAAGCTTGCGCCGACAGGGATGCCCGCGATGCCGCCGATCAAATAGGGAATGCAGAGCCGCCACTGCATCGTGCCCCAAAGCCTTGTGATACTGAGGAGCTGTGTCGTGATACTGCAGGCGAGCAACAGCGGCACGGCTTCGATGGGTGCCAGCCGGTGAAACAGCATGGCGCCGGCGATCGCCGAGAAGGCGAATCCGGCGAGGCCCGCCGCCAGCGAACCGAAAAAAATGGAAAGGAAAGTGACCGCAAGCGTGACCGTCGCGGGCGGGATAGCGGTCACCGCGTGGCTTGCACTTACGACGTATTGCATGCACGACGTCCTTTCGACAGCGCCGGCCCGAGTCAGATTTCAGCCTGAGTTTTCTGTGATTTTTGAAATTGGCGTCCGGCGCATTCACGCGCCGGTTTGTAGCGACAATAAACTGGATTCCGCGGCCAAAACTTGGACGTAAGCGACAATCGATTGACCGAGAACGACAAACGACTCGAACCTGGAAGAAACGCTAGCAATCGTTTGCGATGCACAGCTTCCGGCCCTGTAAGGAAAACTCTTGCGATTGTCGGATACCCGCTGATCCAGCGACAATCTTGAAGGCTCCTCCACCCTTGAGACGGGCCTGATTTTTTTGAGTGATCGCACGGACTTGTCGGAATATCCGCTTGTGGCAATTAGCGGATCGCGCCAGTGCGCTGCAAATGTCCGCTTTCGGGGGCAAAGCGACACGACTATCGCATCGCAAAATGTCCGCTAATGACCCAAAGCGGACGGAAACCCGGGTCAGTGTTATAGGAAATGATGGGAGGAAACGTTTTATGCTTGTGCACGTGCTATTGCTTCCACGATCAGCTTCTTAGCTTCTGTCGCATCTCCCCAATCGACGACTTTCGCCCACTTGCCAGGTTCAAGATCCTTATAGTGTTCAAAGAAATGTTGGATCTGCTGCAGCGTGATGTCGGGCAAATCCGTGTAATTCGCAACATGCGCATAGCGCTTGGTCAGTTTGGCCACCGGCACCGCGATTATCTTCTCGTCCCCGCCCGCCTCGTCTTCCATTTTGAGCACACCAACTGGCCGCACATTAATAACCGCACCAGGCACGATCGGCCGAGTGTTTGCCACCAGCACATCGATTGGATCCCCATCACGCGATAGCGTGTGCGGAACGAAACCATAATTGCCTGGATAGCGCATTGGTGTGTGTAGGAAGCGGTCAACAACCAAAGTTCCGGCGGCCTTATCCATTTCGTATTTGATTGGTTCCCCGCCGATTGGGACTTCTATGATAACGTTCACGTCTTCTGGTGGATTGGTCCCGATCTTGATCGCGTCGATCCGCATGACGATCCCTGATTTATCCAAAAACTGACACCGCGCGTGGGGAACTTCAACTCAGCGGGCACGCCTCCGTCTACAGCCCCGACTGGATGGCTTTGAGCAGCCGGAAGCGCATCGCGCTGTCGTTGCTTGTGAGCGAGATCACGAAGCGTACTCGCCCATGGTTGGAGGTATCGGCATAGCCGGCCAAGGTGCGGACGCCGGGAACGGTGCCGGTCTTGAAGAGCGCGCCCTCGCCGCGGCGGAGCAGGTTGGCATGGGGCTGGAAGAGGTTCAGCAACTGGGCAAGGCCGCGGGCCGTGAAGCGGTTGCCGCGGCTGATGCCCGAGCCTTCCTCAAGATGGATGGACTCGGCGAGGCCGTGCTTGGCGAGCATCTCGTTGGCGACCTGGAGCGACTTCTCGAGGCTGACGGGCCCGCCCAGGCGATGCCCCCCGAGCTCCAAGAAGACCTGGTTAGCGATGTAGTTGTTCGAGCCGAGGAGCAACCCGGTGAGGATTTCCGAAAGGGTGCGCGACTGGCGGTGGATGTAGACCGGCTCCAGGCCCTCGGGCACCGCTCCGGTCGAGATCTTGCCCTTGACGCTGCCGCCCGCCCGCTCGATGAATGCCACGATTAGCTCGCCGGCATATTGCAGCCCCACCGCGGGGTCCTGGGTCAGGCTGATGCGACCCCGACCCTGGGGGCCCCGCGCCCGGAACTGGCTGATAGCGAGCGGCGTGATCGGGGTCTGCTTCTCGGCGGAGCGGATCGTCTTGCCCTCGCGCACGGCGTAGATCGTGTTGAAGTTCACCGCGAGCGCGGAGTTCAGCGCGTCGTAGGCCTCATCGGTGTCCTCGATGCCCGGGATGCGGATGTCGGAGGGGTAGTAGCTCGCGTCGAGCACGATGCCGCTTAACGGCTTCTTGCCGATTGCGGCGACCAGCTCCGACGCGAGCTGAGCCAGCTCTTCGGAGACCAGAAACGGATCGCCGCCCCCGCGAATGTAGAGCACCCGGTCGCCGTCCAGGTAGAAGCGGGTCTCGAAGCGATAGTCGCCACCCAGGACCTCCATCGCCAGCCATGCGGTCACGATCTTAGTGACGGAGGCTGGGACGAAGGGCTTTTCAGCGTTCTGTACCACCAACTCGTTGCCCTTTTCGTCCATCGCGAGCACCAGCCCCGACGGAGCGAGCGCCGCGACCTTCTCCGTGGCACCGGCCAGGGCTTGGGCGGGTAGCACGAGCAGGGCGCAGGCGAGGACGAGTGGGTGAGACCGCATGACGACTCCAGCCCCTACACTCTTTGCCTTGTATCTCCGTAGTTGGCTCAACATCCCGCTGTGGCCGTTTATGGCACAAAGCGGACACTTCGGATCGCAACCATGAATGTCCGCTTTCGGGGGTAAAGCAGACATCGCAAACTAAAGGCGTCATCCCCACTTTTGACCCAAAGCGGAGATGTGTAAACCCTTCCAATATCCCTGTTCGAGCCGCTACGATGCCCTTCCGGAGTCAGGGGATGGGAATGAAGCGCCGTGAGTTTATCGTACTCTTCGTGGGCGCGACCGGATGGCCACTCGGGGCACGCGCGCAAAATCAAACAAACGCAAATCAGGATTCTAATGATCAGGTGGGTCAGGTCGCGACACTCCAAGGCACCGCGACGGTGGCGCGCGGCAACGCGGCGCGTTCCAGGCTAAAAGTTAGCGACGGCATCTACAAGAAAGACGTCTTGCAGACCGGCGCCAACTCATCTCTAGGCGTTACCTTCGACGACGAGACTACTCTCAGCCTCACCGCAAATGCGGACATCGTCGTCAATGAATTCGTCTATGAGGAGGGTGGAAAAGGCAACAGTGCCGCATTCAACATTGCGCGCGGCACAGTCGCGTTTGTTGCCAGCCTCGTGGCCAAGAACGGCGAAATGACGATTTCCACGCCGACCGCGACACTCGGTATCCGCGGCACCACAGGGGTCGTCGATGTTCCAGATAGCACCGCAGTTGGCGCGGGCGAGGCCAAAATCAAGCTTTATCCGGATGCCGATGGGCGTGTAGGGCAAATAGACGTATTCAATCGGCAGGGCGGGCGCCTCGGCACGCTGACGCAAGGGTCGAGCGCATTTGCGATCCGGCCGGGCCCGGGCGGGCGATTTGCCGCCGTCTCATTCCAGATCCCCCCGCAGGAGGCAGCACGTGACCGCGGAGTGGTGCAGCGCCTGTTCGCCTCGCACAATATCGGGCGTCAGATGGCGATCCAGCGTCGGCAATTGCGCGGACCGAGCCGCCAGCGACCGAACAATCTTCGGCAGCCAGGCGGTACGCAGCAAAAGAATAATAATCGCGGTCCGGGCTTCCAACAGAAGGGTACTCCGGGCGCGCCGCAGCGCGGTGGGTTTCGAGAGAAATTGCGGAAACTCAATCCGTTCGCGCCGAAGAAAAATGAGCCGATACGCTAAGGCGGCCCCAGGGCGATGAGGAAATCAAATAGGAGAGCAAATGTCCGCTTTGGGAGGTAAAGCAGACGTGCGTCGGACATCACCTGATGTCCGCTTTTGACCCAAAGCGGACATCCAGTTCTAGTTTGCCGATATGAACACTGCTGTTATGAGATTTTTATTTGTATCGGTTTTTCGGTCAGGCAATCATTGCGGGTTGCGGCATACAGCGAGGTCTTCATGAACTCCAAGTTGATTGGTGCCATTTTGTTAGCTGCCATTGTGCCGGTGTGTGCACAGGCTCAAAAGCCGAATCCTGCGAAGGTGACGAATGCCGACGCGCAAAACGTTGTCAAAACCATCAGCGGTGACAAGACTAAGACCCAGACCTTTTGCGATATCAGCAAGTTGGGTGACCAGGCCGATGAGGCTGCCCAGAAAAAAGACATGAAGAAAGTCGAAGAGCTGAATCAGAAAATGCAAGAACTGGTGGCGAAGCTTGGTCCCGAATATGCCGCGTTTATGAACGCGCTTCAGGATATGGATCCAAATTCACCAGAGGGTCAGAAGATCGATTCAACGCTCCAGGGGTTAGACAAGTTGTGTCCGAAGTAGCGACGGCTTCGTAAGAAGCGGTCGTCTTCCAGACTTCGCAGCGATGGATCCATGAACTCGCGGCAAAGTCCTGAGGTTATGGGGGGCGTATGTCATTTTACACGACACTGCTGGCAATGCAGCATCTTTGAAGTCGCGTCCGGGGTGTAAAAAGGCCAACATCATCAGGGCTATCAATGCCGCATTGTTCGGTTGGAGCGTGCATCGCACCAACTTGACAATGCACCGGGCAGACTCGCTGGACGACACCTGTTTATGTAAAAAATACGGCGCGCCCTGACAGATCACGGCCCGGCGCCACAAAATCAACACGTCCCCATTTATCATCTAACACCCGGGATTTGCCCCAGTTGTAGGAGGGCTCGATGGCGCGCGCGAAGCAAGGTTCGAAACGAAGGCGTCGGAAGATGGCCTTACCGGCATTGGGGGCCGCCGGGATGTCTTTAGCGATGGGGGGCGGCGCATCGGCAATACCGCCCACAGCGAATGTACCGTCGCAAGACGTAGAACCGCGTCCCGTAATTATTCTCGGCGAGGAGGAAATCTCTGACGTCAGCTTGGCGACATTCTATGTCTTCGACAGGGAAAACGTCGGAACATCTCAGCTCGGCCAAGGCGTACAACTCGCAGCCGGCTGCCGAGGCTGCGGCTGCAGAGGCTGCAGAGGCTGCGCAGTACGAGGATGCAGAGGCTGCGGCTGCGCAGGATGCAGAGGCTGCGCAGTAGTAAGAGGCTGCGGAGGCTGCGGAGGCGGCTGGTGGTTTGGAGGCTGCGGCTGCAGCTGCTGTTGGTCGTGGGGAGCTTGCCGCAACTGCTAGCGTCGAATATTTTCCGCTCCGTTGACGGATGCAGGTCGTTGTAGCCGGGTTAAATCAGGTTCGACCCGGCCAGCTGCGTCCTGTATGCAGGGGTGCCTACTTGGATTCGCGCGTCAGGCGTGCACATGGCGGACGAGCGGGTGGCCAAGTTTACCAAGAAGCGCTAAATCCAGGAACGCTAGCGCGCGAGCGTTTGGCAGGCGGAGAATTTGCCTTGCGCTCGCGGGTCGAAGCTGTGGCAAAAGCGTACTGACCTCATGACAGGCGATCACGAGAACAGTTTTACGCAGCATAACAGCAAAAACGTTCCACAGTTCGCGCCGAATTTCACGGTGTACGTGCTGCCACCCGATGTCGTGTGCCTCTATTCTGAGGACCGAAAGTACTTTCTTCATGGTGAACTCTATTGCGCGCTGGCCTCCGCGATAGGAAAAGGTGGAAGCACTGTCCGCGAGCTCGTGCGCGAGCTGGAACGGGATTTTCCATCCGACAAAATTCACGAAGCCCTGAAGCGATTGGCCGATCGGCGCTATATCCTTCCAGCATCGCGCTCTTCCACGGGTTCCGTGGCCGCCTATTGGGCAAGCCTCGGTCTGTCGCCAGACACCGCTAAGAAAAGTCTCCAGAAATGTCGTGTACGCATCCAATCGATCGACGTGCAGGGTGCGACGGAACTTGGCGCCGCCCTGAGTGGGCTGGGCGTTCGCGTCGTGAAACGTTCGCCGGAACTGACGGTCACTCTGGTAAGTGATTATCTCGACAGACGGCTGGCCGAATTGAACCGGCAGCATTTGTCGGATCATACACCTTGGCTGCTCGTCCAACCCTCCGGCATTTTCCCCTTGGTGGGGCCAATATTCAGTCCAGGCAAGAGCGCCTGCTGGACTTGTCTTGTCGATCGCATGAAACGCAACCGGGAGGTCAAGGCGCTTCTTGACCGCAGGCAGGCCCGTTGCGTCGCCGTTTCGCCTTTGGCCCGCAACACGATCGGACACAGCGCCGTCCAGCTTGCAGCCGTTGAGATTGCGAAGGCGATCGCCACCGACTTTCGCACGGAATTGCGCGATCACATCATCAGCCTAGATCTGTTGGGCTCGACTATCGTTAAGCATCACGTGGCGGCCCGCCCGCAGTGTCCGAGCTGTGGTCGCAAGAAGCTGCGGAACCCAAACCGTGCGCCGTCGCCGTTCGAGCTTGGCGCCGGGGGCAAGCTGGTCATGACGAGCGGGGGATACCGGACCGTTTCGCCGAGCGCCACGGTTGCACGTTTTCGAAAGCTCGTGAGCCCCCTCACGGGCGTGGTCTCGCGCCTCGAACGGATCGAAGCCGACTTGCCCTTGAACACAAACTACTATGCCGCGCACAACTTTTCGGCGCCCGCCAAGACGGTCAATGAGCTCAGGGCAGGACTGAGCGGCGGCAGCTTTGGCAAGGGCAGTACTGCCGAACAGGGCGAAGCCAGCGCGCTGATGGAGGCGATCGAACGTTATTCCGGGATTTTTCAGGGCGACGAAATCAGAACGACACGCCGGTTCACGGATTTTCCGTCGGGCGATGCCATTGTTCCGAATGACGTCCTGCTGTTCAGCGATGCGCAATACCTACGGGACCAGGCGGTGACGACCGACTCGGACGAGGCGCCGTCGACGCCGGCCCCATTCGATCGATCGACCGAAATCGAGTGGTCGCCGGTCTGGTCTCTGCGCGACGAACGCTTCAAATATCTGCCGACCAGCCTCTTATATTTTTTCTACAGGGGCGCCGGCCAGATCAATGCGGATTCCAACGGTTGCGCGGCCGGCAATACGCTCGAGGAAGCAATCGTCCAAGGTTTTCTCGAGCTGGTGGAACGCGATGCATACGCAATCTGGTGGTACAATCGATTGCAGCGGCCCGAAGTGGATCTCGGCCAGGTCGACGATTCCTACATCAGCGATCTGCGAACCCGGTTTGCCGAAACCGGACGCCGGCTTTGGGTGCTCGACGTGACCACCGATCTCGGGATTCCGAGCTTTGTAGCGATATTGCACTGGATACATAACTCGCAGGAAAATATCGAATTCGGGTCCGGCGCGCACTTTGATACTCGAATTGCCTTGCTGCGTGCACTGACCGAGTTGAACCAATTCCTGTCCATCGGTCTCATGGGAGGCGGGACCGGAGAGAAGTCGAGCCTTGATGGCTCCACTCCATTGCGTCTGCGGGACCATCTCTTTTTGACGCCAAGCGACAAACCAGCGGTCCAACCGGGCATCGGTTCGAAGCTGGGTAACCTCGACTCGCGTGGGCAGGTGACTGCCTGCGTGAATCTTGCCAAGCGAGAGGGCCTCGACTTCCTCGTCCTCGATCAGACGCGCCCGGACATCAATGTCCCGGTCGTCAGGGTGATCGTTCCGGGACTGCGGCATTTCTATCGCCGCTTTGCGCCCGGCCGGCTTTACGATGTTCCGGTAAAGCTCAGGTTGCGCGACCGACCGCTATCGGAAAACGAGCTCAATCCACTTCACCCCCATACCTGAGGGTCATCCCCGGCTTGCGCACTCCCAAAATAAAGAGAGGGCGACGGGCCACACCGCCAACTGTTTCAGCCCGGCTCAGTGGTCACGTCACTCTCGAAGCGCACGCGGGCGGAAAAATCATCGCCTGCTTCGGTGGCTATTCAGTCGATTTGGGAACATTCAGCGCCGCCGCGGCGAATCGCGCGCAGGACCTGCGCATTGGTGTGCCGCTCGCCTCATTTGCGTCCGGAGTCCGGAATATCGACAAGGAGATTCACCTATTGGTCCGGCGATTGGCCAGGCACGGTCTATTAGAATATCGACTCCGCTCACGGAAAGACGACGACCAGCTCGTCGTCGAACCGCAGACTGCCGATTATTGGCCGGGAACGCCACATCTCGTTGATGCCGATCTTCTCGTCCTGTCACGGTTCGCCTACATGCGACGGCGCGGCAATGACATGGTGCTGGAATCGCCGCGCGCTGGGGCGGTGTTCAAGATTTGCAACCCGAAGATCGCGACCGCGATCGCCCTGCTGTCTACACCTCAACAAATCAAACGGCTCCGTCGACAGGACGGTTTTCCGGGGGTCGAGCTTCTCGCCATGCTGGTGGATTGCCAAATCCTGTTCAAGATCGACGCCGATAGCGGCAGTGGTCTCCGGCCGGCCGAAGGTGATGAGAACCTCGTTCTTTGGGACTTTCACGATCTTCTGTTTCACGCGCGAAGTACGGAGGGTCGACAGGCCAACCCCTTAGGTGGAGTGGGTCTATATGCGGGTGTCGTGCCGCCGCTACCGGCAGTACGGCCTCGCTGGCCCGGCAAGAAGATCAATTTGCGCAAGTTCTCGGCCGCACCTTCGGAGGCAATCTCGCCGTTCGCAAAGCTCGTGCGCGAACGTCACTCCACCCGCAGCTTCGATGACCAGAGTCCGATCACGCTCGCTGAGCTTTCACGGTTTCTCGACGGCACTGCGCGTGTCCTGTCGAGATGGACAAGCAGGGTCGACCTCGGCGACGGCGGCCCGTTGGTCGCGTACGCCGTCAGGCCATATCCGTCTGCGGGCGCGAGCTACGAACTCGAGCTCTACCTGGCCGTCGACAAATGCGAAGGGCTTGCCCGTGGGTTCTATCATTACGACGCTGGCGGACACGCGTTGCTGGCAATCGGTGCCCGCACCCATGAGCTCGAAGCGCTGTTGACGGGGGCCAAATTTGCAATGGACGCGCCCGCCGCGCCCCAAGTCCTGATCACGACTGCTGCGCGCTTTGGCCGGATTTCATGGAAGTACAGCTCGCTCGCGTATGCGCTCATCCTGAAGGATGTCGGCGTATTGACTCAAACGTTCTACCTGATGGCGACTGATATGGGGCTCGGCGGCTGCGCGATCGGAAGCACGAATATAGATCTGTTCGCGAAAATGACGGGGATCGAATTCCACGTCGAGGGCCCTGTCGGTCAATTTGCGTTGGGCCGCGGTTCGAAATCGGGGGCTACAAACTGACCATCTGACGGCTTAAGCGTCGCTCGGGCAATGGCCACGCAACTACGGCGTCACGGTCCAAGGCGCCTAGTCTATACACGATTCCCAGCCTACCAAGACCATCGCCGGCCCAGCGGATCGGAAGGATTGCGCGATCCGACGCGCTCGAAATATCCGATAGCTTTGTGGCTCCGCTTTCCCTCCAGCGCAAATATTGCCCCCTGAGGGTCCGTGCATTGGACGATCCAACTGCCGCCCGGCAATTCAAGCGGGCCGTCGAGAATCTGGCCACCACCGGCCTTCACGCGTTGCACCGCTGCGTCGATCTCGTCGACGTTGAAGTAATAAAGCCAGAACGGGGACGGTATCGTCGAGGGCTTGGTGAGCATGCCACCGATCGTCTGCCCGCCGACGGAGAACAGCTGATACGTTCCCATCTCTCCAATGACGGCGTCCGCTTTTTGCCAGCCAAAAAGCTCCCCATAGAAAGCCAACGCCTGCTCCCGGTCGGCGGCGAGCAACTCGTGCCAGCCGACGCGGCCCGGTGCGTCCGGCTCGGCGGGCTGCTCTTGACCGGGTTTTAGCCACTTGAACAATGCGAGCCTTGCGGTTTGCGGGTCAGCAAAGATTGAAAAGCGGCTGATGTTTAGAACGTCCGTCGGTGGGACCTGCACGACTCCGCCGAGACGCTGAATCTGGTTGGCGGTAGCATCTACGTTGTCGACTCCGACATATCCAATCCAACTCGGCTTTCCGCCCATTTTCCTCGCCTCCTCCGGCAGGTCCATCATCCCGCTTACAGGAGCCCTTCCAATCGTAAACAGGTTATAGGCTCTACCGGGCACTGAAGCGTCCAGCACGCCCCAACCCATGACCTTAGTGTAGAAGACCTTGGCAGCCTCCACGTCTGTCGTAATCAATTCGTACCAGGCGAAACGGCCGTAAGAGTTGACCACGTCTGTTCCTCCCGTTTTGAGTCTGCAGAAGTCGCGGCGCTCCGTATTTAAGCCGACCTAGTTTACCATCGACCGACCTTGCGCACCGGGATACATCGCCCAATGAGCGATTTCCGGCAGTCGGCAATAATCGTCGGTCTTTCTGTTCGGGAGCGTTATTTCGCGAATGCCTGCTTTGTGCCAATAGCGGACATTTTGCCCAATCGATCACTTCGTTCCGCCAGCTGAGGAAGCTAGCGCATGGTTTTCCAGGGGTCTGATTTTTCGTTCGATGTGGGTATGCTCTTGAGCGCGTTTTTGTATGCTTCTTCGGCGGCCTTCTTTTTTGCTTGATCCTCTGCTTTTGGCGCGTCCTGTTGCTGTCTTTTCCCCTTTGCGTGGAGAGGGACTGCCACTGCCAGTAAAGCAATTGCAATTGCGACTGTCACAGTTCTCATTTTACAGCAGGCGATTGCGGCCGGCAGAAACCCGCAGAGCGCCTTGGAAAGAAAGCGGTATAGAAAAGGCAATTTCTGTAGCATGGTCGTGCTTCCCGGCGCCTTGCATCGATCGTACGAATTCCCATCATCGGTTCGAGGCCGAATCTGGGCGCAAGCCGGAGGAATCGCCGGCGCGGACCGGTATTTACGTGAACGTTACGCAGCGGTTCGACAGACCACTATCGTTCGATGCAGAAATTGAACTGTCCGCTGAGACAATGGGATGCACACCCAGTTCACTTGAATGCAGTGACTGCCCGATGTTATTGGGGACCTCTTGGGTGAAGTCACAAACGAGACTCTTTGATGCGCCAATTTATTTCAATTGCCATGCTGGGGCTAATTCTCTGCGTAGCTGCTTGTGGCAAACCGGAGCGAGGTCCCAAGGGTGATCCGGGACCGGAGGGACCAAAAGGTGACCGCGGAGAAAACGGATCGCCGGGATCTGCAGGGCCGCCTGGGTCGCCTGGGCCACAAGGGCCTGCGGGGCCGTCTTCCCAGATGCGGATAATCCGACAAAGCTGCACTTCCACAGCCTGTACGGCGACTTGCAACGAAAACGAGGTTCTTGTTACGGCATATTGTGGACCCTCACGTCAGGATGCGAAGGTACTTACCGAGCGTGCGGTGTCATGTGGCATTATGCCAGACCCCGAGCACAGTCCCCTCGTAGCTGTTTGTGTAAGCACGACGCCGCCGTGATCGCAGCACTCTCGGATATTGCGTTGCCCGTGCCTACGGAGTGGACTCACACGCGCCACATCTGAAAGAGGCTGGTCGCTTGTTCAGACTACAGGGGTCGGTTCTGTCTGCGGTTGCAGACGACCCGCGCTAGATGTGTGGCGCGGGAAAACACTTATGAGAACCGGCAGTACGATCAAAATAAGTATTGGGGCAAGTGTCATCCCACTTACCACCACGATGGCTAGCGGTTTTTGAACCTGCGAACCGATGCCAGTCGATATCGCCGCCGGCAACAGGCCTACACCTGCGATTACGCAGGTCATCAGCACAGGTCGTATTTGAAGGGCGCCAGTCCGCAAAATTGCTTGTGTACGTTCCATACCGCCCCGAACCAGCAAATTGAATTGCGACAAGACAATGATGCCGTTCATTACCGATATGCCAAACAAGGCAATGAATCCGATCGCGGCCGATATACTGAACGGCACGCCGGTGAGGAAAAGACCGATAATGCCGCCGACGACTGCCATCGGAATAACGCTCATGGCGAGCAGGGTATCGCCCAACGAACCAAAATTAATCCACAACAATAGCGCGATCAGCCCAAGTGTTACCGGTACTACGATTTTCAATCTAGCGATTGCATCCTGAAGATTGCCGAATTCGCCAACCCATTCCAGTCGAGATCCCGGCGGCAGCGTTACTTGCTTGGCGATCTTCTGCTGGGCTTCGGTGATCGCGCTACCTAGGTCGCGGTCACGCACGCTGAACTTAATTGGCAGGTAACGTTGCTGCTGCTCGCGATAAATGTAAGCCGCGCCAGACACAAGATCGACACTCGCGATCTCCGTCAGCGGAACTTGCATCGTTCCATTTGCGCCCTGTATCCCGACTGGGATGTTACCGATCGCTTCTGGAGTATCGCGATAGCGCGGCGCCAACCGTATGATGATCGGGAAGTGCTGATCGCTGTTCGGCACATACAGTTCGCCGGCGGAATCGCCCCCGATGGCAGCACGAACAGTCAAATTTATATCGCCCGGAGTGAGCCCATAGCGGCCGGCGCGAGCGCGATCTATGTCGATCTGAACCGTAGGCTGGCCCAGGGAGGTAAACACCGCAAGATCGGTAATGCCGCGTATGGTGGAAAGCACTTCCTTGATCTCATTTGCGGTCTTAGTCAGGACTTCTAGGTCGTTGCCGAATAACTTTATCGAGTTTTCGCCCTTTACGCCGGAGACGGCCTCGGAAACGTTATCCTGCAGGTATTGCGAGAAATTAAACTCAACTCCGAGAAATTCTGCCTGAAGTTTTGCCAGTATCTCGCTGGTCAAACGTTCCTTGTCTATGCCCCTGGGCCATTCTGATGCTGGCTTGAGTGGGGCAAAAAACTCAGCGTTAAAAAATCCGGTGGCATCGGTGCCGTCGTCGGGCCGCCCATGCTGCGACACTACGCTTTCCACTTCAGGGAAGCCGCCGATTACGGCGCGCATTTTGTTGACGTATTTGTTTCCCTCCTCCAGCGAAATCGTGGATGGCAGTGTCGCTCGAATCCAAAGGTTTCCTTCCTCCAGCTTTGGTAGGAATTCCAAGCCGAGAGAACGAAGGGCCAAAAGAGCAACGCAGAACAGCACGGCCGCGGCTGCGAGCGTCCAAGTCTTTCTGTGAATCGCGACCTCAAGAATAGGCCTATAGAACCGACGCAGTATGCCCATGAGCCGCGTCTCAGCTTCCTCGACGTGCGCAGGTAACAGCAGTGCGGAAAGTGCCGGCGTGATAGTAAAAGTCGCGATCAGGCCGCCACCTATCGCATAGGCATATGTTTTCGCCATTGGCGCAAAAATGTGGCCCTCGACTCCGCTCAGGGTGAACAGCGGGATGAAACCGACAATGATAATCGCAGCGGCAAACAGAATGGCCCGGTTCACTTCGACCGCGCCGTGGAATAAGGCGAGCATCTTGCCGCGAAAATCACTGCCGTGCGACTGGTAGGTCATCATTGCCTGGAAGGAAAGCTCGTCTCGAGCGGCGAGTCGCCGGAACATGCTCTCGACCATGATCACAGTCGCATCGACGATGAGCCCGAAGTCGATGGCTCCGACTGATAGGAGATTGGCCGACTCTCCGCGGAGCACCATGATCCCGACGGCGAAGGAAAGCGCGAAAGGTATGGTTGCGCCGACGATCAAAGCACTGCGAAGATTGCCGAGGAAAAGCCATTGCACCGCAAAAATGAGCGCGATACCGATCGCCATGTTGTGCAGTACCGTCCTTGTAGTGATCTCGATCAGGTCTTTCCGATCGTATATGCGTTCGATCCGGACGCCCGACGGGAGTATGTGCGAGCTGTTAATGCTCTCTACTTCGCGCTCCACGCGCTCAATGGTCGGTGTGCTCTGCTCGCCGCGGCGCATCAGGACTATACCTTGAACGATGTCGTCGGAATTGTTCATGCCAGCGATGCCAAGACGCGGCTTGGACTCGATCTTTACCGTGGCCACGTCACCCACCAGAATCGGAAACCCGCTGTTTTGTGCCAGCATTGTATTGCTGAGGTCTTCCACGTTGCGGATCAGCCCCACTCCGCGCACCACCGCAGACTGCGGACCAATGTCGACCGTGTTACCCCCGACGTTGATATTGCTGCTGTTCAGCGTCTGAATGACTTGGGGAAGTGTGAGTTTAGAGGCGACGAGTTTATTTAGATCGACCTCGACCTCGTACTGCTTCGTCTTGCCGCCCCAGCCAGTCACGTCGATGACGCCAGGAACAGCACGAAATCGCCGCTGCAGTACCCAATCCTGCAATGTCTTGAGATCGGTTACACTGTAAGAAGGTGGGCCAGTGAGCCTGTAACGGTAGATCTCGCCAATCGGGCTGACAGGGGAGATCTGTGGCTGCGCACCATTCAGCAATGGCGGCACTTGGGTTAGACGGTTCAGCACTTGCTGAAGCGCCTGCTCGTAGGTGTAGTCAAAACTAAATTGCAGCTTCACGTCGGAGAGCCCGTAGAGCGAAATCGTTCGGATCGATCGAAGATTGGGTAGCCCCGCGGTCTGTGCCTCAATCGGTATCGTGATGTAGCGCTCGATCTCTTCTGCCGAAAGACCGGCACTCTGCGTGATGACATCCACCATCGGCGGAGTCGGATCGGGATAGGCCTCGATATTCAACTGCCAAAAAGCGATCACTCCGCCGGCGACCGTTGCGACAAACAGTACCAGCATGATAACGCGCTGCTTTAGCGCGAACGCAATAACATCGCTCATGAACTAACTGCTGTTCAATTCAGTTCTTTTCCCGATGTGGCTTTAGCGCGGGGAGCCGGTCTGTCACATAAAAGGCCGGTAAATAAACGACGGCGGCATAGGCGCCATCGAGTTAAATTTCACGTGCGAGGGCGTCTGCGTCGCGAAAATATTTGGACGTAAATTGTCGTCTCGATTTCGTTAGGTTTAAATCAATGGCTTATTTTAAGGTTTTACGTCGATTTTACTTCCGCTGTGACCTTTTCGCTCCTTCGCGCACAAATTTAGTCCTGTTCGCCGTTTGACAGTTCACCGGCATGATCGTCACGCATCGAATTCTCGGTCGAAGGATCGCTGCGCGGGTCGTTAGTGATGGCCCAACCCAGATGCCTGCTTTTGGGGACCTATTTCGACACCTTCTCCAAGTAAGCAATGAGGTCGGCGCGATCGCTTGGGTTCGCCATCCCGGCATAGGGCATGCGGTTAGCCGGCACCATGGCCTGCGGATCATTTATGAACTTATCGAGCGTCTCCGGCGTCCAGGAAATTCCGCTGCGTTTCATGGCCGGCGAATAGCGAAAATCCGCCAGCGCGGCCGCCTTGCGTTCAAAAATTCCATGCAGGCTGGGCCCCACATTATTGCTGCCGGCTTCTAACTTGTGGCAGGCGGCGCAATCCTGGAAGCGCGCTTCGCCGCGCGCAGGATCGCCGCCGGCGCGGGCTGTGCCGACCAGCATCAGCGTCAGGGCAAATGCCGCGACCGCGCGTGTGACGTCGATCATGCTGCCACCAAGGGACCAGGATTCTTCACGTAACGGTTCTTGATCGCGTCCGCGGTCCAATAGGCCAACGCGCCCACCGGCCCTGTCGGATTGTAGGACGCGTTGTGCGGAAACACGTTAGCGCCGACGACGAACAGATTGTGGCAGTCCCAGCTCTGCAGATATTTGTTCAGCGCGCTGTCGCGTGGATTCGTGCCCATGATGGTACCGCCGGTATTGTGGGTGCTTTGGTAGGGCACCACGGTCCACGGATCGGTACGTGCGCTGGCCGGATTGAGTTTGGTGGGATTCATCGACTTGGCTATGTCATTGATCACCTGCGCCGCGTGGATGCCCATTTTGTGTTCGTTCGCCTTGTAATCGAATGTCATGCGCATCAATGGCTGACCAAACGCATTGCGATAAGTTGGGTCGAGGTCGTAGCAGTTGTAGCGGTTGGCCATCACACTACCGCTGGCATTGATCACCATCGCGGTCTGGTACCACTTCGCAGTCGCCCTTTTCCATTCGCTGCCCCATTGCGGAGTGCCACTCGGGACCGGACGGTAACCGATCGGCAACACGGTGTTGAATCCGCCCGCCACATTATAAGCACCGACGAAATTATGCGGCGCGCGGTCGAACGCCCAATTAATGTTGAAGTCGTCAATGGTGGCGTTGGAGCCGCCGGCGTTCATAAACGGATTGAAGTATTTGCCTTCGAAAAAGAGCGTGGCGCCGGCACCGGTCTGGTAACAATAATTTTTGCCGATAACGCCTTTTTGCTCGACAGGATCGTAGGGGGCTCCGATCCCCGACAACAGCATTAGGTGCACATTGTTGATGGCATAGGCGCACAGCAAGACCATGCCCGCCGGCTGCTCAAATTCCTCGCCGTTAAGCACATTGGTGTAACTCACTCCGGTGACGCGCTTACCCTCGGAATCCTTGGTTACCTTGGTCACCCAGGAATTGGTGCGCAGCTCGAAATTCGGGTTGCGCATGGCGATCGGGATCACAGTCATATGCGGGCTGCCCTTGGCATTGGCTTCGCAGCCGAAGCGCTGGCAATAGCCGCAATACTGGCAGGCACCGAACTTGGCGCCGTCGGGATTTGTATAAGCCTGCGACGCATTCGCGGATGGCCGCGGAAAAGGGTGATAGCCGGCGTTGCGCGCGGCATCGCTGAACATCTCGCTCGCTAGAATGGGCGTCAGCGGCGGGAGCGGATATTCCCGCGCGCGCGGTGCCTCGAACGGATTGCCGCCCGGCTGAATCTGGCCGTTGATGTTGCCGGCTTTGCCGGAGATCGCCGCGGTATACTCGAATTTGTCGTAATAGGGCTCGAGCTCAGCGTAAGTGATGCCCCAATCCTGGATGGTCATGTCCTCTGGGATAAAGCTCTTGCCGTAGCGCGCCTCGTAATTGGAGCGGACTTTGAATTCCATGTCGGTCCAGCGCCAGGTGTGACCACTCCAATGGACGCCGGAGCCGCCGACCACCTCGCCGGGCAGGAACGAGCCGAGCCGACGCATCGGCAGTGCTTCCTGGGTCGGACTGTTGCGCACCGTGATGGTGTCGCGCGCGGTGTTCTGCATCAGGTCGTGGCGTACGACATAGCGCAACTCGTCGCGGATGTTGGGCAGCGAATAGTCGTTCTCGCTCGTGCGGGGTGCGCCTCGCTCGAGCGCGACCACCTTCAAACCAAATTCCGCCAGTTCCTTGGCGAGAATGCCGCCGGTCCAGCCCAGCCCGACGATGACGACATCGACTTCTTTGAGTTTGGTGGTCATGGTCGGCCCCTCAACTCATATCCGCAATGCCGATGGGCTTGTTGGGGAACGGCTTACCGCGATATTTCTCCACATGGTCGCGATGCACCGCGATAATGCCGGGGAAGCCGATGATGGCCCAGCCCGCTTTGCTACGGTTGCCGCCGTAAATCGGATCTGAATACATACCTTCGATCACGGTCTGATAAACCGTGGTCCAGAACACGCGCACCGGCAGTCCGTTTTCGAATTTGATTTTTGCGGTCGAGAGGCCGATCAGCACCTCTTCACGCTGCGCGTCCTCGATCCGGTCGAATGAACTGCCATAGGTCTTGCGGCAATGCGCGTTGGTGGCCGCGATGCCGGCGCGATAGAGCTGCGCTGGCGTGAGCGGCAACTGGTAGCCTTGGCTCGGTGCACCTTGTTTCCACGGCCCCTGCATGTAAAGGCGCTCGCCCTTGCCCCAGGCGCCGGCGAGTGCTCGATCGATGTAAATGTTGACGCCAAGATCGGTACCCTTCGGGCTAATCTCGTCGGCCGGGACCATATGATCCACCAACGCCTCAATGAATGCGGCCTCGTCAAGATTGAGGAATTCATATCCCGCTGCCTCTGGAGCGGCGGTGGCCGGCGCGGTCTCTGGCTGTTGTGCCTGGGCAGTCGAGGTCGGAGCCAACGCGGCCGTGCCGCCGGCCGCTGCGGCGCCGCCTATGACGGCGCCTTTCAGAAAATCGCGGCGATCGAACTCTTGTTTCGTCATGAGCTCCCCCTCCCTGCCCGTGAGGATGCCCATACGCAGGCCCCGAGGGCGCGCTCTTGATCTCAAGCATGCTGCTTTTGGCATGGTCCGGCAAGATGATGTTTGTTCATTGGTGGTCGCTCAACAGGCCGAGATTGCCTCCCATAATTCCTTTTATCGAAGCCAATCTTCCACCCTCCCCGCACATGCGCAGAGCCGCGCGGAACTGGCACCACGGATGACCTGATTGATGTCTGCTTTACCTTCGAAAGCGGACATTGATCGGCGGCTCTGCCATATCCGCTTTGTGCGAATAGCGAACATCGGCAGACTGTAAAGCTACGGGGTGGTCACTCTAGCAGTAACTACGATGGAACCGCGATCGCAGTACCGCGGCAGATTGGCTAATCTGTCCAATGCGGTTACATTTCGAATTTCTGATAGGCAGCGACTACCAAGAGCAAACTGTCATTCCTTTTTCGGGAGCTACCATTGTTATCGTTTAGCAGACTATGCCGCGTGGCTGTGCCGGCAATCCTTATCGCTACAACCGCGTTGGCGAATGCGCAGCAATACCCAACCAGAGCAATTCGAGTGATCAGCCCGTATCCGGCCGGGAGTGCCTCGGACACTGTCACTCGCGTTGTAATGGACCAGGTCTCGCAGCTTATCGGACAACCAGTGGTCATTGAGATGCGGCCAGGCGCCGGCGGAAGCATCGGCTTTAGTACGGTCGCCAAGTCCGACCCGGATGGCTATACGCTAGTGACCAGCTCGTCTTCGATGGCAACCGAAAGCGTACTGCACAAGACGCTACCGTACGATCCCGTCCGCGATTTCGTTCCAGTGGTCTTGATCGGCACGTCGCCGAATTTGCTAGTCGCTTCAGCCCAGAGTGGCTTCAAAACGGTGGCTGACCTCGTGGCTGCCGCCAAAGCGAAGCCGGGCACCTTGACTTTTGCGTCAGCGGGAATCGGCTCATCCTCCCACATGGCCGCCGAGCGATTCCGTCTTGCCGCCAACATCGACGTCCGCCACGTACCGTTCCGGGAAGGTGGCCTTATGCAAGTGATGGGTGGGAATATCGACTTCTATTTCATTCCGTTGGCGGCGGCCGCCTCGGCGCTGGGAAGCGACAAGCTCGTCTTGCTGGCGGTCAGCTCACCGAAACGCGCCGCTCTCTTGCCGAACGTGCCCTCGGTCGCCGAACTCGGTTATCCGGACGCCGTCTTTCGTTTCTGGAACGGAATATCGGCCCCGGCGAAAACACCGCGCGACATCGTGAACAAGCTGCACGACGTGGCCGAAATCGCCCTAAAGGATTCCGCACTCCGCGAAAAACTGGCCAAGCTGGGGGTCGAACCAGCGCAGATGAGTGTCGAAGAATTCGGCACGTTTTTCAGAGACGATCTAAACGCGACGATGGAGCTCGCGAAGAAAGCCGATGTTAGGCCGCTCGACTAAGCTGCGGCGAAGTAGCCCGCCAAATTCAATTTGCTCTGTTCGCAGAGCGTAGTCGTTTACAACGTTGGGGAGCACTCACGATGAATATCAGACCGCCCCGTATCGGCCCCCAGCCTTGGGATGTAGTGCGCACCAAACTCGACCAGTCGCTGCCTTTCGCCAACATGCGCGACACGCCCTATTACCGCGATGCGGTGTGGGAGCAGTTCACCAAGGCCGAATACGACCGTCGCTACCGCGCGCTGCGGCAGAAAATGCGGGATCACAGACTCGACGTGTTGATCGTCCCTGGCGGCCCGAGTCACTGGAGCTTTGGTGGCGGGATGCTTTGGCTGACTGGCCATTGGGAATGGCACGCGCTTTCGAGCTATGTGCTCGTCCCGCTCGAAGATGAGCCCACGCTGATCTATTCCATGGGCGGCACCCACGCCGAAGCCGTGCGGCGGCAGGTCGAGGTCGCGATCAAGGATGTCCGTCATAGCCGGAACGGCCGCTATGCCGACATTATGGTCGAGCGCATCCGTGAGCTAAAACTCGAGCGCGGTTCCATCGGCCTAATGGAGATCGATCCGCGACACTCGGACTATCTACCGGTGAACCAATACAACGTCTTGCGTGAAAATCTGCCGGACGCGAAGCTAGTATTCACCCAAGGCCTTTTGCACGAGTTGCTTTCCATCCATAGCACCGAGGAACTCGACTGCGTCCGCAAGGCAGGGGTGTTGTGCCACAATGCCATGAACGCGATGGTCGCACGGGCTTGTCCCGGCGTGAAAGAGTACGAACTGCGCGCAGCGGCGGGCGCAGCGATCCTCGAAGGCGGCGGCGATATCGATTTCCTGATTATCGGCTCAACGCCGATGGCGAACCCGTCGATGATTTTCGGCAACCCGCGCCCTTCGAGCCGCGTGCTGCAAAAGGGCGACATTATCAATATGGAGCTGGCTGCGGGTTATCGCGGCTATACCGCGCAAATCGGCTCACCCATTTGCGTAGGCGAGCCCACAGAAATGGTGAAAAACTTCTGGAATGAAATCACGCTTCCCGGCTATCGGCGCATCATTGCCGAGATCGCGCCGGGAAAGCCGGTAGAAGCCATGCGTACCGCCAGCAAATTCTTCCGGGACAAGGGCTATCAGTCGCGGCCGACCCAGTGCCACGGCATCGATCTGGTCACCGACAAGCCGCACGTCGTCGCGGAGCACGTCTCCGCCGAAAAATTCGAAGAGGTATTGCGGCCCGGTATGGTGATCATGGCGGAACCCAACCCGATCACACCCGATGGTCTTTTCGGCATTTTCCTGGGGCACACGTTCATCATTACCGATGACGGACACGAGGTCGTTGACCACTTCCCATTGGAGATCGCTGTCGCGAAAGGCTGACGAAAAACCTTCATGTCCGCTTTTGGCCCGAAAGCGGCCATTGACTGGCGCCAGTTGAACGTCCGCTTTGTGCCAATAGGCTCATTTGTGCTGCGGTTGGAGTGTCCGTTTTGTGCCATCGGCGAACATGGCGCCACTCGTCTCCGCTTCGGCGTTTAGGCGATATTAACCATGATGATCCAAAGTTCTCATCGGCCAGCAACGCACAAATGGCGAAACTATGCAGAGCACATGCCTCTTAGACCACTCAGTAGAGGTCACAATCCCGAGTTTTCTGTGCCGCGCCTGTCACCCCGAATTGAACGCGCGCGTTGCGTCGCAGCCTAACTTAACTGCCGAAGCGGAAGTGCTACGAACCCCGGTGGATGAAGCCGCGCACGCGCGGCAAACTTCATGCCAAGCTGCTATTGCAGCGTAGCGGCAGCCGAGAAGAAAATGTACCGCCATGGCGCTTTAAAAGAGCCATAGCCTTCCAATTCAATCATCGGAGAGCGGACATCCCCTAGGCGTCTTTCGCCTCAAGATCGGATGTCAAAACGACGTGGTGTCTGTCAAGGCGTTTAACCTTTGCAGGTCATCGACGAGGTCGTGAAAACATTCAAGGGGCACAGAATAAGTTCGTTCAACGCTTGAATATTTTGTGGTCAATGAAACGACCACGGTTTTATCGTCGGGCGAGAACGCCTCCGCCCTCATCGCAATGACGCAGACTGGAAGGGCAAGACGCGGGACAGCGTTAATGCCAGTCGAGTTCAGATTCTGCGACGCCGAGTGATTAGGCGCTGTGGGCATTGTTGCGCTCCCCCTCTCGGATACCCGCTGCGAAACAGAGCGGCTTGATAGCAAGGGTCTCCACTCACTACAGAAATATGCCTAACACTTCATTAACTTAGATTGCCGAGACGTGCCGAGTGTCGTTCAGGACCGGGACCTGAGGGATTTCAGACGGCGAGTGCCTCCAGGATCAGGTTCGTGATTGCATCGGGGTGTGAGATCAGCGCCAGGTGGCTTGCATCGATCTCGATCGTCTTCGCGCCCATCCGCTTGGCCATGAAACGCTCAAGGTCGGGATTGATCGTCCGGTCTTGCGTGGACACGGCATAGAAGCTCGGCTTGGTGCGCCATGCGGCATTCGTCGTCTTTTCCGTCGTCAGCGATTTCTTGAACGGCTGCTGAACCGCGTAGAGGACGCGCGCCTCCGCCGGCGGCAAGTCGCCCGCGAAGTCGCGCAGGAAGGCCTCCTCCGACAACCGGCCCCAATCGTCGTCGAAGACAATACCGGCGGTGGCCGGTGGCATCGGGTAGTTCTTCGCCAGCGCGGTATAGTCCTCGCCGGCATCGGGTGCTCGCGCGGCGACGTAGACCAGGGCGGTGATTTTCGGGTCCACGCCCACCTCCGACACGATCATTCCGGAGAAGGAGTGGCCAACGAGCACCGCCGAGCCCGGCTGAGCCGCGATCGCCCGGCGCGCGGCCTCCGACGCCTCATGCAACGACGTCAGAGGATTCTGCACGCTCGTGCAGTTGACGCCCTTCGGCTGGAGGCGGGCGATGACCTTCGACCAGCAGGAGCCATCAGCAAAAAGTCCGTGTACGAAGACGACATTCCTCGTCTTCGGCAATGTCTGGGCGCTGGCAACTCGGTTGAACAGGGGAAGGACGGCGCTGGCGGCGGCAGCCCCGATTAACGTCCGGCGGTTTATCATAACGCCTCCTGTTGAACTACGGGAGATTTTGCGCGCTCCGTAACGGGCAGACGATCATTTTTACGAAATTGATTTTGTCAGCCGACGGCATGAGCGCCTCCCAAAAGGACCGGCACTTCCGGCTGGCAACTCTTGGATTAGGCTAGGCCAAAACCGCAGGTGTGTGGAGGGGCCGACGGTGTCCGCGTACGCGTATTCGCTTCATGCACACCAGCTCTGCGCTGGAACCTGGTCGGTTCCACCGGTCGAATTGCGCAATCCCGCGACAAAAACAGCAATTTCGAGCAAGCAGGCAAGGTCACGCATCTCCATTTCCGAAGCCGGCGGAGAACGAGAGCCGCCGAGCGTAGAAATCATCCTGCGTCAACCAATGGAGTTAAGCGATGAAGACCGCCACCAAAGTTATCTTCACTTCCGCACTGATGCTTTCGGTCGTCGCACCGACCCTTTCCTATGCAGCGTATTTTGAGGACCAGAGTAAAACCTGGGCGACGAATACGCGCGCGCAAGATGTCATGGACAAAGTGACACGTCACCAGGAGCGCGCGGCTCAAACGCAAGCTTCGAAGGGAGGAATCTTTGAATTTTATGGCACCGACAATACGTCAGTGCCCGGAGCCAGTGTTGACAAGGACGACACGATCCCAAGGTAAAAATAATCGACGCGACAGGCAGCGCCTGCTGCCTGTCGCAAACATTTTCGCTTGCTAATGACTCAAAGAAGACATCGGCGCGGCTGAGCCATACGAGCGCTAGTTCATCTCGGCCGATGATAGAACACGATCTCGCTCCTGAGCCGCCGCAAGTTCGGCGGGGTCTGCATTGACCATTTCGATCGACGAAGAGCCGTGGGGCGGAAGAAATATGAGGGTCGAAACGCGGCGATAGACCGGGAACGACAATTCCTCGATCAACTCCTCATCGGACACCACTTCATATTGACCAGGCGCCAAGGGACGATCAACGCCCTTGAGCGAAAAAGGATGCTTAAACGTCAGCGTTACCCGTTTCGTGCGCGTGATCATGGCAATGTCCTCGAGTGGCAGCACAGTCGCTAGGTGTATTGCGCGCTCACCAGACAAGAAACGCGAGGATTGTTCCGCTCAACATTAACAACGCGAGCCCCCACAAAGAAAAGTTTATCGCCCAACCAGCTGTGTCACTATTCATCCGGCCACCGTGCGCGCTTTGGTCGGTTATTGATACAAGTATATTGAGGCGTCGAGGCAGCCGTCGAAATATATCGGCCAATGAGAGCCGCGGCGCCTTGTTATCGCCAGGGCGCGTAGCCACCTTCAATAGGTACCTAGTTCGTACTTACATCCATTTTGAAGGGATACATACTATGACGGATACTCCAATCTCATCTTCTGAGCCGCAGAAGCCAGCCTCGCCGGCTCCAAATCCGCAGCAGAACCAGGGCACTCCGCAGCCCAGCAACGACAAGCCGGGCCAGCAGCAGCAAAAGTAGGCTGCGCGACCATTGAAGAAACTGGGGCCCGGCCAAGCGCCGGGCCTTTTATCGTGCGCGGCTGACTGAAGGGCGCCTTTTGGATGCAGGAGGCGAAGCCGGTTGCCGTTTCATGGTTCATTAGGGGATGTAGGTCTCTTCTAAAGACTCACGGAACCGATAGGCCTATAGGTGGGTATTGATGATGAATTCTCGGCCTACCAAACTATTTGTTGTTATCGCGGCCTGCGCGGGTATCGCTTATACCGTTCCGGTATGGGCTCAGACACTTAAGAAAGAACCCGACGCAAACCAGTTATCGTGCGGACAGAAAGTTCTCGTTGAAAACAACACGTGTCCGGCGGATCAAATTTTACAAGTTACCGGCAGCTGTCTCAGTACGACACCTACGTTTGATTTGGTGCGAACTCCAAGGGGAACGCAATACAACTGTGTCAAACGCAAGCAGGACTAACTCACCGCACTTGCCTGCGGCGGCGGCGCGCGCAACAGGCGTGACCTGCGCAGGGAAATGTCGGGTATGTTGCTAACGCTTTGCTGCTAGTTGGTCTAGCTGCGCCGTCTTTGCCCTTCGATCTCAATGAGCATCAAGCGCGCCAAAGTTTCAGGTGTGCTGTTTCCTACGTGGGTCGTTTGTTGCCGGCCATCGGGCGCTGTTACCGTAATCCTGCCCCCGAATACCGACCAAATTCCGGAGACGTGCTTCCCGTACCTGTCGGAATAAAACGAGATTTCTCTTTGCATCGATACTCGCGTGGAGGTTAGCCACCGGCTCAAAAACTTTGATGGCCAGTTGGGGT
>DATAPP010000264.1:0-3672 GCA_036265125.1 Pseudolabrys sp.
TAACGGGGTTGAGCAATGCTCAACCCGAGGAGAGGGCATTGCCTCCCGAAGACGAAGACGATCCCATTTCCATGACCGACCTCGCTGGGCTCCTGGCCAGCAAACCCGAGGGCGATAACGCGGGGGATGCGTCTGACACGGAAGGCGAGCATTCCGCCACCCCGACCAATGGCCAACGCGATCCTGGCACCTCCGATGAGGAGACCGGCGCCGATGAGCCAGCGGATGAGGGTGGCGACGGCGACGATGGCGAAGAGGCAATCGGCGACGAGCCAAGTACGGAACCGCTCTACACCGTCAAAATCGACGGCAAGGATGAGCAGGTCAACCTGAAAGAAGCTCTCGCCGGCTACCAACGGCATGTCGATTACACGCGCAAAACCGAGGAGGTAGCGAACGCCCGCAAGGCGCTCGAAGCCGAGCAGGCCCAAGCGCGTGCCAACCGCGACCAGTATGCGCAGGTGCTCGACGTCATTCTTCAACGGCTCGGGCCCGCGGATCAGGAACCAACCGCAGAGCAGTGGAACGCCCTCCGCACAGCCGATCCAGCGGGTTACGCGACCCAGTGGACCGACTACCAGCGGCGGGAGCAACAGCGCAATGCGGTGCGAGAGGAGCAAGGGCGCATCGCTGAACAGAAGAGGGGTGAGGCCGTTATGCAGGCCCGCACCTTCATCGACAGCGAGCGTCAGAAGCTGGTCAAAGCTCTCCCGGTCTTTGCCGATCAGGAAAAAGGGCCAGCTGAAATGAAGGCTTTACGCGAATACGCGAGCAAAGCTTTCAACTTCTCGGATGCGGAAATCGATCAAGCCTATGACCATCGCATGATCCTCATGCTCGCCAAGGCGCGCCAGTGGGACAACCACCAAGCGGCGCTGAAAAAGGCGAAAGGCAAGATCGAAAACGCAACGCAAATTCCTGCCCCCGGTGCCCGTCAGCCGGCGAACGTGCCCAAAGCCCAGGCGCGCAAGGCCGCACAGGAAAAATTCAACAGGACGGGAAACATTGAGGACGCGGTTTCCCTCCTCTTGCGTTGAGAGGGCTGCGACATGACCGTACCGGCACAAACTGCGCTGACGTACAGCTTCAACATCATCCGCGAGGACTTGGAAGACTTCGTCTACAAAATCTCGCCGCTTGAAACCCCGGGCATGCAATCGATCGGGCGCAAGGGCAAATTCAAGCAGACGTTTCACGAATGGCCCGTCGTCGAGCTGGCCGCGGCGAACGCAAACAACGCCAAGATCGAAGGCGACGACACCCCGAATGATGCGCCGACCACGGCGCTGCGCTTGGGAAATTATACGCAAATCATGACCAAAACGAAGGGTGTTTCGTCGACCGACGAGGCGGTCGTCGGCGCGGGCGACGTCAACAAGATGGCCAAACAGGTTTTGTATGGCACGCAAGAGATCAAGCGTGACATGGAAGCCCGTATCATGGGCTCAGGCACCCTGTTTGCTGTGCCCGGCGCCGCCGGCACCACCGCGCGTCAGACGGCCGCGATTGCTGCATTCATTCACACCAACGTCAGCCGCGGCGCGACCGGCGCCAATGGTGCGCTGAGCGGCGGCACCAACGGCTACCCCTCGACTGCGGAAACGCCCGGCACTGGCCGCGCGCTGACGGAGGCGATCTTTAAGGGCGTCATTCAGCAAGCGTGGACGCAAGGCGGTAATCCCAAATATGCGTTCGTGTCGGGAACGCAGAAAACGGTGATTTCGACTTTTACCGGCAACGCGACCCGGTTCAAGAAGGCCGAAGATCGCAAGCTAATTGCGGCCATCGATGTTTATGAGAGCGATTTTGGCCAACTCCAAATCGTGCCGGATCGTTTCATGGACCCGACCCGCGTGCTCATTCTTGATCCCGGCTACGCCGAAGTTGGTTGGCTGCAAGGCATGAAGAACCAGCCGCTCGCCAAGACCGGTCTTTCGGATCGCCGTCTGGTCTCGTGCGAATGGGGCGTCATCGTCGGCAACGAGAAAGCCCACGCGATGGTCGCTGACGTCGTGTGATTTTTGGGGCGGCTTTTGCCGCCTCTTTTCGTCTTCAAAAACCGGAGAAACCAAAATGACGCGTAAAACCCATGAGGATTGGGATAACGACGGCAAAGCGGAAACCGCTGCCGATCCGCAACGTGCTCCGGCTGCCGCCGGCCACGTGCGGGTCAAGTGCATCGTCGATAACCGCCCGCACACCGACACCAAGGCGCTCGAAAAGGGTGAGGAAGCCGACGTTTACGAAGCGATCGCTGAGGCCATGATCAAGCGTGGCCAAGTCGAGAAAGTCTGATGTCTACTCTCAGCATTATGTCCCTTACGGCGGGACAGGCAGTGACACCAAACGACACTACGACATTTCCTGACGGTTTCCGTGGGATTTATGTCGGGGTTGCCGGTGATCTCACTGTGCGAATGTCAGCCGACAAGTCGGTTTTGACGTTCAAAGCCGTTCCAGCAGGAACTCTGTTGCCGGTACAGTTTGATCGTGTAATGGCGACCGGTACGACAGCGCAGAGCATTTTAGCATTGGGGTAAATCGGTGCTTGCTTTTTCCCCCGTTGCTTGGAGACGTGTAGCTGGCGGCGGTGGTGCGGCTTGGGCACCGCCGCAGGTCGGTGGTCAGAACCCGACCCTCCATGCCGACTTCGCCAACAATCAGTACTGGGCCCTTGCAGCGATCCAGCCCAGCTTCGCCGCCTGGATGACCGCCATTGGTGCCACCTACAGCCGGGCCTCGACGGCGACCTATCTGCAAGGCGGCGTCGTCAAGACGGCCGCGGCCAATACGGCGAGGTTCCCGACGACCCTTGCCGGCGCCCCGACTGGGCTGCGGCTGACCGGGGCGGCGATCAACCTGCATCTGCAATCCTCAATTGGTAGCAGCATCGCCAGTTACACAACGGCGAATGGGACGCTAACTGCAAATGTTGGACCCGACCCAACCGGTGGTTCGGCTGCGGCGTCATTTATTCTAAACACGGCTTCCCTACCTCACAATTTCTTCTTATCCGCTGGAATAAATATTACCGGCGGCCAAACCTATACCTCTTCGGTCTTCATTAAGCCGACCGGCCCAAACATCTATGATGTGGTACTTGATCCGAACAATGCCCTGACGGATTACGCCACGTTCAATCTACACACTGGAGTAGTGAACTCCAACGTTGGAACCGGCGTCGGGGCCATCACTGCGCTTGCCGGTGGCTGGTTCCTGATTTCGGTGACAGCCACGCTAGCGGCGGGGGGAAATGTCGTTGCTACGGTGAATGGTTGGAACATCGCTAGCGGCAACCGCAGCTTTGCAGGCGATGGCGTTTCCGGCTGGAACGTTTGGGGCCTCCAGTACACCAACACCGCCTTCCAGGCCGACTACATCCCGACCACCACCGCGACGGTGACGCAGGCGGCGGACAGCTTCAGCTTCCCGTTCACGCAGACTGTATACTCGGCATTGGCGGGTACTAATGCCCTTCAGTGGTCCGGTACGTCCGATCAGAGAATTTTGGATAGTAGTGGCCAGACCCCCATATTTATTAACTTGTCGACCCAATTTGCAGTATTTGGTGGTTCTGTATTGCTGGGTGGCCCCACTTTGGCTACCGACGTATCAAATCCACACAAAACTATGACAGCTGGAAATACGACGAACGTCTCAACTACCTCAGAC
>DATAPP010000265.1:0-7759 GCA_036265125.1 Pseudolabrys sp.
TGGTGAAGGAAAAGAGCGGAATGACCTCAACGGGAATCGCGCATTGTCCGTTATGGCCTATAGAGGACATGCGCTACTGCACTGCAAATGTCCGTATTCGGTAAAGCAGACATCAAGATTTGCTGCCTACGGCAAAGGTCCGCACGTCAAGAGCACGACGCCCAAGGCAAGAACACCAGCCAGGCTAACGAGATCAATTGCGTTAACTCGCGATGTCATGGCTAAATCTCCAAGTGCGAGTGAGGTCGCCTACAGGGGCGAATACCTCATCGTGGCTCTTAGCGGATTAAAATGTTCTTACACCGCGTGATAGAAATTGAATTGGAATGTCTGCTTTTGGCCCAAAGCAGACATGCGCTAGTGCGCCACAAATGTCCGCTCTTGGGGGTAAAGCGGACATGGCAAATCGCGACAGGAATGTCTGCTTTTGACCCAAAGCGGACATGGCGAAAAACGCAATCGATGTCGCTATTGGGGTAAAGCGGACATGCACTGTTGCGGCGCAAATGTCCGCTAATGACCCAAAGCGGACATCAACTGTGCATGGCGAGTAATTCAGCAAAGCGGACGCCTGAAATTAAATTCCATTGAATCCATGTAATTAAGAACTGGTCATTTGTGTCCATAGCTGACTGATGGAACGAACGTCAGTGCCGGTTCGTTTGGGTATGCAAGTGGAGTGACGCTCATAAACTATAGAGTGCCAAATTTTCTAATTGCTGGCCGATCCAAATTTTTGGAAACGGCGCGAGGAAAGCATTGCCTCGGAAGAGGATTTTATGCGGAGCTACACCCGACACAAGCGGTCATCACGAATTCAGGATATCGCTGATGCGCTCATCGCGTCAGGCTACAAAAGCTTAGATGGGCAGGCAAAAGCGCTGGGCATTCATCGAGCGACGGCCTGGACCATCATAAAGAACAAACACAAACTCGGTCGCTTATCGGCTAAAACAGTACAGCGCATTCTTTCAAATTCTGACACTCCCCAAGCCGTTCTTGCCGTTATCCGAAAATACATTGCCGAGAGGTCGGCCGCTGAAGATTCTGGCGCGTTCAAGCCACCGGCCATCTCTTCTGATCGATCGAAGCAAAATCGAGGGGATAAGCAACGATGACGCTGCCATTCGATCAGTTCGCGGTAGCCGCGATCCTGATTGCCGTAGTGTTCGGGGGAATGCGGCTGTTCTACGGGGCGTGGCCGTGGGAGGCGAGTAAGACATGGTATCGCACGCGGCACGCAGTCCAATACGTCGAAGCGCTCCGGAACGAAAAAAGCGGCTCAACGCTCCAATTGGTGCGGGACGTCGCTGACACCAGCAGCGACAGTTTTGATCGCAGCGTAATAGTCCACGACCATCCGTCACCTGAGGCTGCACCACCAGGTGAAACCCCACCCGCTGCTGGACAGGTCCAGAAATCATCGGAGAAACTACCGAACGTTCGGCGGCGATGGCGGAAGTCAAGCCAACCTATGCATCCGACGCGCGCAGAGACAGCGCTGCTCACTACTGACGACTCCGATGGTGGAGATCAGGGAGAGCGATAGCATCTTTGCAACAGCTTGGGGCTCTCGGTTGAATGTCTGCTTTTGACCCAAAGCGGACATACCGATCGCGCCAAAAGTTACTAGAGAGCACTGTCCGTTCAGCACGCAAAACTACCGCAGCGTAATCACCAGCCCGTTGAGGTCAGCGGCGACGATCAGTCCCGCCTGGCGGCCCGCCAGCGTCAGGACCGCGCCGTTCTGGTTGGTCAGTACGATCCCCCCTGCACCGCGGCCGATCGCAGCGCCCGCGCCGGCCGCGCCATAGACACCATTAACGTCGGACGGCCTTCGGATGTTGCTGACGGTGCCTACAAAATCGGTAGCGGAGGCGCCGAAGGTAAAGCCATAGCTCACCCCGCCGATCGAGAGTGGATAGCGCCGGCCCTGAAACACCAGCGTGCCACTGCCGGCAGAGCCGCCAATGACAAAGCCGGCCTTGACCACGTTGAAACGTACGCTGCCGCTATCAGCGTAAGCGGCGGTTGCTATCGCAGCCCCGGTCACGGTCAAAGCAATCAGTGTGGCACGAATAGTGGATGACAATCTCATAAAAAGCCCCCTGGGTTCGTTGTGCGACATTCGACGAGGTCAGAACTCCCGAGTAACAAAGATGCGACAAATCGACCAGGCCAACAAGTTTGAACTTGTTTTGAATAATCAAAGCGTTCCGCATTGGCGTTCCCGAGCGCTCATTGCGCTCGCCGACGAGGTGATCGAATAGCTCAGGCGATGTCCGCTTTTGGCCCAAAGCGGACATTCCTAGTTGCACCACACATGTCCGCTTTCGGGGGTAAAGCCGACATCGCGCCGGCCTCCGAACGCTGGACGTGGGTCCCCGGCACGACTGAGATATGGCCTCACAGCGTGCCGGAGACAGACGAACCACTCGGTTGCCTCGAGGAGGAATGCCTCAAGAGTTCATCCGAAGTCATGATCGTCGAAAGCAAGACGAAGACTTTTGATGTGGGTCAATGTCTCAATGTCACGGTTTCTCGCCGGTCTACCCTGGGGTGGTGGATACCAAAAAAATAGCAAAGCCGCTTCGTGCGACCAGCCTTTTATTTTGAATTGCGCCCGGTACCGCTCGACCTCTTTCATCAAGGTGGGCCCAATGCCTCGACCGGTGGCCCACACTCTAGGCTGCCGTTGCATATTATTTTAAATTCTTGCCATCGCTTGCTCGCGTGTCGCGGACGGAGTTAATGTGAGATCAATCGGAGTTTCATAAAATTTTGGCGAAATGGGCCAACATTAACGTGAATTGGCCTATTCAATTTGGAAGAATGCTCCAACGGATTAGTCTCCTTGTCATGCCGATGATCGGCTGTATGAGGGACGAAGCCAATGAAGTCCGCAGTCATAAAACGTTCCGTCGTCGTTAGTCGACACAAGACGAGTATCAGCCTCGAAGATGCCTTCTGGCGTGACCTGCGGGACATAGCGCGTGCACAAGGATCCACGATCTCGGAATTGATTGAGGAGATCGAGGGGAGCCGCCAATACGGCAACCTATCCTCGGCGATCCGTCTTTTCGTACTTGAGCACTTCCGTACAAAGTCAAATTTCATGCAGCGCGCTAGTCGCCAAACTGAATCGCAAATGGCCGATTAATAACCTCTGCCATCAGCAATGATGCCGGGACATTCTCACTCAGCGTGACCGAACTGACAAAGTAAAAAGATGTCTGACACCGATTGGATCGCCAACCTCCTGCCGTATGAAGCACACGAGGCCCTTGAAAGGATTACCGCAGCGATGGCGGGCGGGATGTCGGCGCGCGAGGCAACCGATCTTCATAGCTTGCAGAAGGTACCAAGAGCCAAGGCTGAGTCGACGTATGAGCCGGATGCCTAAGGCGCCAGCGCTGACAGCTTTGCCGGCACTCTTAACATGCCGGGGTTGAGTAGAGAGGACGAGGCGCCATGAAAGAAAAGGCCCGGCTTAGGTTTGCGCCTGAACCGGGCAGAGAACTTATGATGCAAGTGATAGCTACCACACGCATAACTGCGAGGCAACTTCAGCCTCTCGCGGCCAATCGAAGTCTATTGGCCCTAAAAGATTGATTGTTTAAGCGACGGTAACATTTTACGTGTGGCGTTTTTGATACTTCCATCCCGAAAATTCTTTTCCTGTTTGAATGTCTATAGGGTCCGGGGTTTGACCATATTAAAAAAGGGCAACGGTTTCGGTCGCGCGCCTATCGGCGCAGGCGCTAAAGCAAATAGGAGGAGACTGATGGGACGGCTATCGTTCAGCATGGTTACGGCTGCGGTCATTGGTTTGGCTGCGGGTCAAGCTTCGGCGGCTGATCTTCCAAGAAAGGCTCCGGCCTACGTGCCACCGGCGCCGCCTCCAATTACTTGGACCGGATGTTACATCGGCGCCAACGTCGGCGGGATATTTGGCCGTGGCGACGCGAATTTCCCATTTGGGGAAGCCTCTTCAAACAATAATTCTGGTTTTGCTGGCGGCGGTCAAATTGGTTGCGATTATCAATTCGCCGGCGGATGGGTGATCGGCTTCCGCGATATGTTTGATGGGACATCCCTGAAGAGGGATCGAAATTTGTTCGATCCAATCACAGGTGCAGTTGGCCAGGTTAACTTGAAGACCCAATGGTTCGACACCCTGACAGGCCGCATCGGCTATGCGGTGGCACCCGCTTGGTTGATCTACGGTCAGGGCGGTGTGGCCTGGGCCAATGCCAAAGCAGACCTCACCTTTGCTGGTGTTACGTTTGGCGATCTCAGTAACACCAGAACAGGCTGGACGGCCGGTGGTGGCATTGAATGGATGTTCGCGCCGAACTGGTCGGCGTTTCTGGAAGGCAACTACATGGACTTCGGCAACAACGATCATACTATAATCACCCCTGTTGCCTGTGCGGCTGGTTGTGTCTTTAGCACCCACGCGAAAGCGGCCACCGTCCTGGTCGGCGTGAACTACAGGTTCAATTTGGGGAAAGCGCCGTACTAACACGGGCCCCTCAACTTGAAATAAAAAGACCCCGAGCTGAGTTCGGGGTCTTTTTATTAAAGCGTGATAGAATTTTCGGAAGACCGCTGAGCGTATTGGTTCTGCTCGGGTGAAGAAGGAAGCGTAGTCTACTGCGCTTTGAAATCTGCCATTGCTTGGTCGCGTGTCGCTGGCTGGCCGCCCTATTTACCCGCAGCTACCGCCAACACCGCTCTGTCGGACACCGCAACATTTGCCAACGCCACCTTCGCTCAGTCTCGGCGCGATACCCGGAACCTATGTCTGAACTTGGGGGCCCGCCACCAACCCACTGCGAACAGCTTCACCTTTGAGATTGTAACGCCCTTAACAGCCGCCCTCCCGCTTTTCGCCACCGGCCTTGGCGCATTGGGTCTGCTCGGGTGGAGAAGGAAGCGGAAGGCACCTCCTGCTATCGCAACCTGATCAATACACCCGATAGAATTTCGGCTAGGCCGCCGCGAGGCGGCCTTTCTGATGTGTTGGCCTAGTCACGTTTTTTTAACCAGCGCGGTTGCACCGTATCTGCTCACTGAAACGGTAGGCAACATCCCATGTACAGCATCGCAACAGCCGCTGCGGCTATCGGCCGGAATAAGACCGCAATCCTGCGGGCGATCAAAGCCGGAAAGATTTCAGTTGCTAAGGACGAGAACGGCGAATGGCAGATCGACCCTAGTGAACTGCACCGCATCTATCCCCCATTGCGGAGCGCGTCCATGCAGGGCGGCGATATGCAACTGCACCTGCATCAGTCGCCGTTGCTAACGCCAGTTTGAGGATCATGGCTCGCGGTGCCACGCCGCCGCGTTTCAGAACAAGCATTGGGTCTGTTCGGCTGGCGCAGGAAGCGGAAAGCGATCGCCGCCTGAGCAAAACAACCTGATCGGATTTCGGCGCCGCGAGGCAGTTTCAATGCGAGTGAGGGCATCGCCGTTTTCAGCAAGAGCGTTACGAGTTTGCGCAAGTCCGGCGCAGGCGTGCCCATTAGGCCTAACAATTATCCTGAATTTCAGGTTCCGTCCGCTTTTCGGCGGCGACTGGATATCGTTGCATCCATGCCTAAGAGTCCGTCGCAAATTGCCCACTCACTACGTGCGCTTCGTAACGCGGATCGGCGAGGCCTCGTCCGTGGAGTTCGCATCTTGCCCGGACCGAACGCATGCGAAGTGGTAGTAAAGCAGTTCGCCAGCGAATATCCGGCCAATGCCGTACCTTCCTTGCCACTTCCTCAATGCACACGTGATCGCTGTCAATGCAAGTATGTGCCTGTCGGCAGTGAGAAGTTTCGTCGGCTCTGCGAAGCCGAAAACCCGCCCTCAAAATCGCTGCATTGAACGGAATCACACTTGCGGACGTTTGCTCCGGCAAGCAAGCAGGTTCCGACCGAAAGGTAGTTGGATGACCTCACTCCGATCACTCGCCATTCTGTGCGCGCCGGTGTTTTTGCGGCTAAGTGTCGTCATCGCGATCTCTGCCTTGCTCGCTATTATGCTCCGTCCGACAGAGGCCTCCGCTTCGGGCACATCGCACTTTGGCGGTTCCGCGCTACACAATGGGTCAGAGTTCTGGATCGCCGGTAGCCGTCGGTCGGGGAAAGATGCCTGGTCGAAGAAAGATCGGCGCAAGGCTTATTGGGCATTCTATGACGATCTTCGCTTCTACGCGGACCCTGAATACTTCCTGCGGTGCTATCGAAGGACCCGGATTGAAACAATCTATGGCGTAGTTTGGCGGCCAGTGCGAATCTGCAATTAAGCCACGCGCTTAGCTCAGCTACTGAGCTTTGAAATCCGCCATCGCTTGCTCGCGTTGGTCCGCTCGGGTGGAGAAGGAAGCTGAGGGGACCTACGCAATAGTTTGCGCGTAGGTCTTTTGACCCAAGCTACGCGACCACCGCGCCCGAAAAGCTGCCATCGCGTCTCTGAAACTTGGCGCATAGCCAGATTCGTTTACTGACCGTGGTCCATACGTAAGGATTATCCAGGACCAACGCTTATCTTTCGGCCCGGCGCGACCACAAATAATGCGGCCAATGATCAGGCCTTCATCCAGGACTAGATAGTCCTTGCTGAGGGTCCACCATGGCACGCCGTAGAGAGCGCCGGTCCTTTTAAAAGTAAGCCGGTTCATTTGAGAACTAGTATGGGAAGCGTTTTGGACTGCCTAGCGTTTCAACCACTTAAGCTTAACGCAGGCGTTTCGCTGCGACTTTTCTACGCTTCGCCACCGACCTCGGCGTGTTGGGGCGGCTCGGACGGAGAAGGAATCGGTCGGCTAAAGTTCCATTGTCATAATTGTACGAAGTGTCTTTCTGTATTGCGTTGCGGCCTGGCGCTGGCCTCCAGCGCGGCAATTGCTTGTGCGTCGCCGGCTAGCGCCGACGTCATCTACAATCTCACCTTCAATAAGTTTGTGCAGGGACAAGGAACGGTCCAAGTCGGCAGTGGTGCGCTAGAGCTAAATTTTTCGTCTCTCGCAGCAACGCACAACATAGGAAATCCTTCATAACGGTAGCGCGGGTGGTGGGACAGCTGACCAGGGCTCATTCACGATCGCCGGCCCGACGCTGGTCGCAACGCCACTTCCCGGCGCACTCCCGCTCTTCGCAAGCGGTGGCGCTCGGCCTCTTGGGATGGCGCAGGAAGCGGAAGCTAGCAGCCTAATCAATTTGGTTTGTGGCAGGGAAAGGCCGTTGGGTGAGACGGCCTTTTCTATTTACCGCATATAAAATTTGACAATTGCCAACCGCAGCTCCTGTGGCATGCTTCGTCCGTGGCGTTTAGTGCATGAGTTCGTTATGTCAGAGGAAAGCCACCGTCTTGCGATCTGGCCAACAGCAGTAATCGTTCTGGGTCTGAGTTTGACTGCCGCCTGGATAGGCGTCCTTGGATTTGGGCTGATAAATTTGATCGGGTCCGTAATCTAGCTTCGCCACTGGGCTTTGAAATCCGCCATTGCTTGCTTGCGTGGAGCGAAAGCGAGCCGCGACGCGAGGAAGTGTTTTAATTGACCCGCCGTTTTTTTCGTCGAAGCCAACTAACGAAGCTATAGGCGCCGACTACCGAACCAAACATAGACAAAGCTGCAGGAAGAGGAGTGGATGCGACTTGAATTTCGCCAAATACGCCATCGCCTGCCGTGAAAAGAAGCGCATCTGAATTAAACGAATTTCCATTTCCAAATGCTAACGCCGTCAAGAGCGCGTTGGAAATT
>DATAPP010000266.1:0-58854 GCA_036265125.1 Pseudolabrys sp.
CGTCGAATGACAGGTAGGCGCTACCGCTCGTATACATCTGTAGGGCCTGCAGACGAGTGATCTGCTGTCCTGGCATGGCCGAGAACAGCCCGGCGTTGTTTTTGCCGGTCGTCATGAAGGACATCATCAACCACGGGTTCATCGGACCCACGACAGTGGCGTCGGTTCCCGCACCAAGTGGGATCCCGGACGCGACCAGGCTGCGGAATGGCGGCCCGGAGTTTGCTCCGGACGCCCGAATGTAACCGTAGCCTTGGATGTTCAACCCGATACCCATTGCCTTGACCTGGGCGATTTGGGCGTCGGTGATCGGATCGACGTGGCACAGCGACCAGCGCAACTTGTCGATTGGGCCAACCTGGGCGGCCTGCTGGTATGCGCCGATGTGGAACGCGATCTCGGCAGGCGTCAGCGAGTGTTGCGTCAGGGTCCAGCCGTTCTGCGCCGCAAACTTGTAGGCTTCGATGTTAATCGGATCGGTCGTCGAGTTGTGGACGCGCTCCCCCACGCCTATCGCGTGATAGCGGTTGTCGCCGAGTTGGTTGAGCTGGTTCGCGATCCGGGTCTCCATTTCGGTAATGCCCGCGTCGTCCCCGCTCCAGTTGAAGAAACGAATTCGTATGTTCAGCTTTTTCTCGGCCCAGAGCTGCAGCGAGGAGGCGTAAGAGCTCAACCCGATGAGGCCACCCATGTCTTGGATCATCGTCAGGCCCAGACCTGTCGCATGGTCGACCGCCTCCGCCGTGCTCCGCAGGCGGTCGGCGTCAGTCTGGACGGCAACCAGCGCATTTTTGGCGTTTGTCGTGTTGCTGACCGTCCCATCGGCGTTCACGGGGACAGCGTTCGCCTTAAAGAATGCCGCCGCCGCCGTGTTCGTGATGCCGGCGCCGCCACCGCCAGACTCGGCGAGGTAGACCGGATTACGCGGAGCGGCCGCGTCGAGTTCGGCCTGGGTCGGCAGACGGTTCTCCTTAAGCCCGGCGCGATTCCAGCCACCGATGCACGTGATGAACGCCTGCGCCGGCACCGTTGTCGCGCGGCCGGCGATGATCTGCTGCAGTTCATTGATCGACTGCGCCACCTCGATGTCGCGCACCCCATAACCGGGGTCGATGCCGAGGCGGATGAAGTGGATGTGCGAATCGTTGAGCCCCGGGATGACGGTCGCCCCCTTCAGATCGATCACCTGACTGGCGTCATTCCCCCCGTGGGGAGTGATCGCCGCGATTCGTCCGTCGGTGATCGCGATTGATCCTGCGATCGTGTTCTTCGCGTCCAGCGTGAGGATGTTGCCGTTGACCAAAGCCAAATCGGCCGGGCCCCCGGAGCCGCCTCTCGCTGCATTCGCGCTTCTCCCGCCAGCCACGGCGGCCAAGGCAGCGCCCGCGACGGCGCCCTTTACAACGAAGTCCCGCCGGGAGAATCCCAGCCCATCAGGTGTGACTCGTGCCATTCCACTCTCCTCCCTCTTTCTTATGCGAAGGATTTGATACCCTCCGCCAGGTTCATCCCTACAGGGGTTTCTTGCCGTAGGAAAATTGCTTTGCCGATTTATCTGGATCGTCGCAGCAAGCGATTCGACCGCGCGTCGATAGAAAATTGCTAACGGCCACGCAAGATTATTCGACACTTTGCAAATATATGGAACAGCCACGCTGAACTACCAGATATCTGCAAATTAGATACCAAACCGGGCAGCGCTGCCGTTTGCTCTGGATTTTTATCCTGGTTGTGGTTTCTGATCTGGTGCGCGGCGCGACAAGTTGCTTTTGTAGAAAATTGGCAGTCACTGCAAAAAAAATAGAACCTCAACACAGCGTGCGCGAAAGTGAGGGCGTTCGTGCTAATAAGGTTTCTCCGAAAAAGAACGCGTGTTGCCGTTTGCTCAATCAACGAAACTATCTCTCTCGCGAGTGGTGTGACTTTCGATATAGCAGAGTCTGGTCGAACTCATTCGAGCTAATGCATCTGGTGGCTCAGCGCGGATTGGCCAATTGAGAGCACCGCGGCAGCTTTAGTGAAGCTATGCTTTGCGATGCATTCATTGGTGGTATCGATTTGCGGCCAGAGTTATCTATTTAAAAGATATCTGATAGTTCAGAACCGCTATTCCACAACTCGGCGAAGTGTCATTAATTTCGAAAATTCGCAATTTGCGTGAGCCCGCTCCGGATTTTCCATTCGGCCGGGAAGCTTTGATGAACAGGGTTGCCTTGACAGCCCGGGAGGGAAGCCATGCCAATTGACTGCCGACATTATGTTCGCGACCTGGCGCTTGCCGCCACGTTAATAGTTGGAGCGGTCGGGTGGAACTCGGCTGCGGACGCGCAAAGTCTGAACGCTTTAGCGAATATGAAAACTCCGTCGTTCGTCTTGGACCCCTCGTGGCCCAAGCCGTTGCCGGCTCCCGTGACCAACGGCGTTGCTCATACATGGGTGCAAGGAGAGGTAGCGGGCAACTGCGTCGATCTCCAGGACAATGTCTACACATTCAATCGCGGTTGGGAGGTCGGCGTAACTTTCAACGGCGTCCTTCAGGGTAACCAATCTGGCGCAATTGTCGGTCAAGACGCCACTGCTTCGGCGATACCGTCTCCGCCGGTTGTTGTATTTGATAGCGATGGCAACACGATTGCGGGATTTGGGAACCCAACGCTCATTCAAGGGCCGAACCCGAACTTCGGTTACCCGACGTATCTGCCCCATGGTGCACACGGCTGCTTCGTCGATTACCAGGGCTACCTGTGGGTTGGCGGGAATGGTGATGGCGTGGTGCAAAAATATAACCCGCAGGCGGCTGCCCAAGCAGGCGCTACCGCCACATATGTCACGCAGATTGGCACCCACGCACAATGTGATGGACCGCTGAATCCAGCGAATCCGGGTTTTACGTACGCATCCTGCGGCGACGCCAATTCGTTCAATACCAGTCACACGCTACTGAACGAACCCGCCGACATAGCGGTCGATCCCAATCCCGATCCCGTTACACACACTTCCGGAAGCGTCTACATTGCTGATGGGTACGGAAACCATCGGGTGGTCGTCTATACGACCAGCGATGGAGGAAAATCGTACCAATACAATCGGCAATGGGGCACTGGTTGTGGTCACGTTGGTCAAGACTGCCCCGCGGGCACATTCGGCCAAACTGGAGGCGGCCACCCGCATTGCATCGTTCTCGGCAATGACGGACTTGTCTACGTGTGCGACCGGCCGAATAGCCGCATCCAGGTTTTCGATAAGAGTTGCGGCGGGCCATCAGTATCGAACAGCCAGCCGATTTGTCAGCCGAGGCGCATCATCAACATCGGGCTAAATGCCGGGGTAACGCCACCACCGTCCGACGGAAACAACGCATTCCGGCTTGCAGATCCAGCTGCCGCAGCTGCGATCCAACTCGCTGGTACTCGTGGCGATGATATGGACTTCTGGCCCAATATCGATGCTCTCGCCTCAAAGAGCCCGACAAGTCAGCACGTGATTGTCGATGTCGATCTTGGCAACGACAACACTTGGCTAATGGACAAGGCGACCGCGACGGTCTTCGGAGCTCTGGGAGTCTGCGGCATAATACCATGCCCGGGCCATAACGGCGGCCATTTCGCATTCGGACACACGGCGGCCACCGACTCTAAGGGCAACCTCTACATCGCCGAAACAATAACCGGTCGGCGCATTCAAAAGTTTACTCCCGTGATGGGCAACGGACACTAGCGGGAGCTAACATCCGGCAATAGCGAGCATCGGGACGGCCAAAAAGCTTGGCCGTCCCGTTCAGCCAGTATGGATTAGAAATGTTCCGTTTCGGTTCGTGGGCGAGCGCGCGAAGCGTCTGGATATTGATCTGCACGCTCTTTGGTTTGATTCCGGTGGCTTATGGTCACGACCTGCCCCTCGATCGAACCATGAATGCATTTATCAAAATTGAAGCCCACCAGGCAGATTTGGTCATTCGAATTCCCTTAGATCTACTTCATGAAGTGTCATTTCCAACGGTCGGGGACCACTATGATACTGCTGCTTCTGGCGCCGTGATCCTCGCCGCGCTGCGAGCCATAAACGCTCATTTATTCTTATGGGAGGGGAACACGCGACTCGAGTCGCTGAGCGAGAAGGGTAAGCTCAGTCCACTTTCCGATCGCTCATTTGAGAGCTTCGATGCGGCTATTTCGGGTTTTGATCGATCAGATTCGGGAGCTGTTATTGGGTTCGATCTAGGGTACTTCGACGTTCATTTCGTTTATCCGATCACGTCGCCGAATTCCGTTTTCTCAATCGAAAATAAAATTGGATCAAATTACGGAGATTATACAAGATTGGCGCTTAGAATATTGCCCCTCGGCGAACCAAGCCGGACGATGATGCTCAATGGCGCGTCCGGCCGCGTTAAGCTCGATCCGCACTGGTATGATGCAGGATTGGGCTTTGTCGCGCTGGGCGTTCAACACATTCTAACTGGTTTCGATCACCTTCTATTCTTGCTCTGTCTGGTTATTCCCTTTCGCAGGATCAGAGGCCTTATTCCTGTCGTGACCGCGTTTACCGTAGGACACTCGATAACACTCATCGGCACTACTTTTGGCTTAGCACCCAACGCGAAATGGTTCCCACCGTTCGTTGAAATGGCTATCGCCGTGTCCATCGTTTACATGGCCGTAGAAAACATCATTGGTCCTAACTTGCAGCGAAGATGGATCATCGCTGGACTCTTCGGCCTTGTGCACGGGTTTGGTTTTGCTGACGCATTGGGCGAACAATTGCAATTCGCCGGTTCTAACCTGCTAACCGCGTTGTTCGGGTTCAACGTTGGAATCGAAATTGGGCAACTGGTCGCTCTGGCGATTTTCATCCCTTTCCTCGCCCTTGTGCTACGAGGTCGCATGGAGGGCCGAATGGGAATCTCGATCCTGTCTGCCGCAGTCGCTCTTGTCGCTTGGCAGTGGACGGTAGATCGCGCCCAGCTTCTGTGGCAGACGCCTTGGCCCCTCCCGACGACTGCCGGCATTTTGATCCTGGCTCAATGGCTCATTGCTTTGACGTCCGTTGTTGGCACGGCGACCCTGTTTGCGAGATGGTATGAGCGCAAATGGCCCAGTCACTCAAGCGTCCGATGAAATCATTTCGCGGCGAAGAACAATATTTGCGTGCTCTTATGAAATGATAATCGGCGATCGCATTCGGTTGGCTCGTCAGCATCACGCTCGCCGGTTTGTCTGTCGCGCAAGAGAAGAAACTGCCCTATCCAAACGTCACCGACACCTCACACGCAACCAACAAGGTAGCGCGCGTCTTTGAAGGATTCTTCACCCCCAAGAGTCTGCATGATGGCGTTACAATGGTGTCGTTCGCCCAGAGCGGACAACCCATAAAGCTGATTTGCTTTTGGCCGGGCGAGACAAAGGCTATTTACGCAACTTGTCCATTAGCGGCTCGGACTCGGGAAACAAATACAGTTGCCCCTTTCCTGTCGCGCTGTTGCGTGACGATTAAAGTCGTCGACCGCTTGCAAAACGTGCGACAACAGCATCCGATTTATCGAGACTTCTCCGGAAAAAGGACGCGTGCTGCCGTTGTCTCAACCAACGAAACCGTCTCTCTCGCGAGTGGTGTGACAGGCCGATGGGCAGACGTAACCAGCGCTGGCCGGATACTAAGCTTGGGCCTTACGATTGGTCTTGCGATGAAACTCCGCCCAAAGGCGTGACATCGCAATGAGTGGAGGGGCAGCACAGCATGACCGTACCCCTCATAGACTAGGTCGAGTATTGATGCGATCCCATCAATCTCCAGCTCGATCTGCGGCTTCAACCCGACAAGCGCAAGCTGCGACTCGATAAGTATCCGATTTGCATTCCTCCGACTCGGAATAATTAACGGATAGCGTGGCAGGTCTCGGAGCGGCACCGTTTGGGGCTGCCGATTTGCTCCAGGTGGTCTTGACGAGATCAGATATAATTCCTGTTCATGCAGCGGTCTAATCTCGATGGACGGCAGCGAGGCGGGATTATAAACCAGTCCCATGTCCAAGCGCCCTTCTACGAGCCATTCCACAACGGGAACGGACAGTGCTTCAACGATACCGAGCCTTCCTTTCGGGAAGGCAGTGCGGAAGGATTTGACCAACGGAACTGTGAGAAGCCTGGCGATACTGGAGGGCATCCCCAGGGTGACATGCCCGACCATCGTGTCCTTCGTCTCGCTCATTTCATCGCGGGCGCGGCGTACCTGAATGAGAATTCCCCGCGCATGAGCAAGCAGACGTCTGCCGGCGTCAGTCGGCATGACGCCGCGTCCATTTCGATAGAGCAGAGTCTGGTCGACCTCAATTTCGAGCTGACGCACCTGGTGGCTCAGCGCGGATTGGGCGATGGAGAGCACCGCAGCAGCTTTAGTGAAGCTGCGCAGATCAGCGACCTGGACGAAGTAATCGAGCTTTTTGAGGTCCATTGGGCTTTTATGGTGGTATCGATTGGCAGCTAGAGTTATCTACTTAACAGATATCTGATAGTTCAGAATCGCTATTCCACAACTCGGCAAAGTGTCAAATAATTTCCAATCGCGCTTTTGCGTGCGCCCGTTCCGGAAGTTCCATTCGGGCCCGCGGGTTTGATTGCTGTGACGATCAGGGCGGCGTTGGCAGCAGTCGGTAAGGATCATGGGGCCCGGACGGAGGTAACATCAGCGCTACCGCTAGTCATTTCCGGCATAGGCGGGAGTTCCCGAAAATCTAGAGATCGTGAGTTCGGGCCTGGGTAAAGCGTGCACGGATTTACTTCCGTCCATCGTTTGCGAGCACCGCAAGCCTACAACTCTCATTGGTTCAAACCTGCTCTCATGGGCAGGGCGGCGATCTGTGTGCGTAAAAATCAATCAGTCGCTGGTCAGGAAGGACCTCCTGAAGACGGCATCAAAAGAAAAATTAAGGGAGAGAAATATGGTTGACTTCAAGCGCAGTACGCACCTCACACGCATTCAACTCATCACCAAGCGCAAACTGCTGCAGCTCGGAATGGCGAGCGCGCTTGCAAGTGGCGTTTTGGCTGAAGGCGGTGATGCCCAGGCGCGCATTACCAAAATCCAAATGAATCCCGCGACCATCGCATTCGGTGGATACTCGTTTCCTGGTGTCGGTCAGTATGAGGTGATTACTGGCATCGCGACTGGCGAGGTCAATCCGAATAGTCTGCAAAATTCGATCATTACTGATATCAAGCTCGCGCCGGTCAACCCGAGTGGCAACGTCGTCTATCAGCATAATTTCTATATTTTGAAGCCCGTAAACCTCGGCCAGGGTAACCATAAGATGATGTATGAGCCGCCTAATCGAGGCGGCAAAACGTACCAGACGCTCAACAACACTCCGTCCGGCACCAACGATCCGGCAGCACTCACCGATGCTAATATGCTGGCAAACTCGTTCCTTTGGACGCGCGGCTATACAACGGTGTGGACCGGGTGGGAAAACAACCTTGGCCCGTTAACCGGTCTGACGGCGACAGCAAGCTTGCCAGTCGCGGGCACGAATATCACCGGCCCGGGTTATGAATACATCGTAACCGGCGCGGCCACGTTCACGCTGGCATACCCGGCTGCTTCAGGGAAGCAGGGCGCGCCAGACGCAGTGTTAACGCACCGCGTCCACCTGGACGATCCACCGGTAGTCGTCGACAAAAGCGGTTGGGCCTACACCGACGCGTTCAACACAGCCATCAAACTGGTGCCGGGGCCCTTCGTTAACAACGATATCTACGAGTTCTCATATCTCGCGAAGAATCCGACCGTGAATGGCCTCGGGCTCGCGGCCATTCGCGATTTCAATTCTTTTTTGCGTTACGCGAGTCAAGACGATATGGGGACGCCGAATCCGCTCAAGGGTGACGTCACCCGAATCTACACCGAAACGTCATCACAGCCCGCGCGGACGCTCAATGATTTCGTCCACCTCGGTTTCAACCAAGACGAGAATGGCCGAAAAGTTTTTGACGGAATGCTGCAATGGATCGGCGCCGGCGACGGCCTCAACATGAACTACCGCTGGTCGCAGACCAAACGCACCAACCGTAATCGCCAGGAATTGCTGTATCTCGAAGGCCTGTTTCCGTTCGCCAACCAGACGCTCACGGACCCGATCTCCGGCACAACCGATGGCCGGTACAAAAAATGTAGCGAGACCAGCACCTGTCCGTTGGCGATGGAGTTCTACTCGGCCAATGAGTATTGGGTGAAGGCTGGCTCCCTGATGAGCACCGATCCGATGGGGAAGGTCGATCTGCCCGATCATCCGCAGGCACGGTTATACCTGCTTTCGAGTAAGCAGCATGGCGGCGCTGGCGATCCGACCTCGAAAGGCCTTTGCCAGCAGTTCCTCAATCCACTTGACTCGGCCCCAGTGCAGCGGGCGCTTTGGGAGGCCCTCGACCAATGGTCGACGCGGGGAGTTGCGCCGCCGCCATCGCAGGTTCCAAAGCTGAGTGACGGGACTCTGGTGCCACCGCTGCCACAATCGGCCGTCGGATTTCCAAAAATCCCTGGCGTTACATACACCGGGCTGAAGACCACTCGTTATCGGTTCAACCTCGGACCGGATTTCTATAAAAACTTCATACCGACCATAAACCCGCCGGTGTTCACCCCGCCATACGAGGACAATCCGGCAAACGGCCCGATCTATCCGAGTTATGTGCCGAAGACTGACAGCGACGGCAATGACATCGCCGGAGTTCGGCTACCGGAATTGACCGTGCCGTTGGCAACCTACACCGGGTGGGGATTGCGATCGGGCGTCTGGGCGAACGACGGATGCGAAGCTTCCGGGCAATACATTCCATTCAAGGCAACGGCCGCCGAACGGATGGCTGCAGGCGATCCGCGTCCATCGGTCCAGGAACGTTATCCCTCGTTCGCGATGTATCGCAGCGGCGTGATGCGAGCGATCAATGATCTGGTACGGAACCGGTTCATGCTTTGCGATGATGCCGGTAACGTTTTTGCACGACTGCAACAGGCGGGGCTCGCTGCCGGGGTGCCCGCGCCTCAAGGAAATCCCTCCCCGCAAGACACGGTGGCGGCATGCCTCGGCAAAGGAGGCTGAAGAGCTAAAGCGTGAAGTGCAGAACGATATGACTGGGAGTGGCGAGTTTTCCGATGGCCACCCCCAGTCCTGCGACAGGTCTTCGTTAAACCAGCTCGCCTCTTCAAGCGGGGAATATCAATGACAACACGTCTGTTTGTTGTGTTCGCTTTTTTGTTGTCGGCTGCCGCACAGTGCTTTGCAAGCGATTTAACTTGTTCGGGAGTTCTTGGCGGAGAAGCAACTGTTGCAAACATCAATGGGAACGTCTCAGTACCCGACGGGAAGTCCTGCGTTCTCAACTTCGTCAACATTACGGGCAATGTGAAGGTTGGACGTGACGCAACTCTCGTCGTATCCGCTTATGCGGAGCCATCTACGATTGCCGGGAATATTGTCGCCACCCAATGCAACTCGGTCCTTCTCCAAGGCAATGTTACTGTCCAAGGCAATCTAATTATCAACTCATGCAACGGCACAGCGCAGAACGGCTTTCAAGGCCCAGACGTTTTCATTCAAGGAAATTTTCAGTGCCAGTCGAATGCAGGGCCTTGCTTGGCGTGGCTCGGTACTGTTGGCGGAAATCTCCACATACAATCCAATAACTCACAATCAGCCTCTGACGTTAGCCTCGTCACTGTGAATGGAAATCTACATTGCCAAAGCAATTCGTCAGCTCCGACCCGTTTGCATGGGCCGAGCTGGGTCAACGGACAGTCACAGGGGCAGTGCGCCGATTTTGCAACAACGACGACATCAATTGCCACGCCAACCACTCCAACAGCATGTGCTAACCTGGCGAATTTGCCTGCCGCAGGTTTTCCCGTGCCCAACACGGCAATCACATCGGCAGTTGATACGCCTGCGGGAAATGGATTGCCGCAACGCTGTATCGTCAACGGCGTAATCAATCAGCACATCAGTCCGGTCGATCACTGCCAGTACGTCAATGCTTTCCAGGTCCAACTACCAGCCAACTGGAACGGTCGTTTCATGTTTCAGGGAGGCAATGGCACGGAAGGGACAGTACCGAACGCTACCGGTAGCACTCTGAATACGAGCTCGACGTTTGGCATCGTCAATGGCTACGCCGTAGCCTCTCAAAACGGCGGCCATTTCAATACTGATTTGGCGTCTCCCGGATGTGATGCGGGTTACGGAAATCCCAATCAATTCTATCTCGATCCGCTTGCCAATATCTCGCACGCTTACCAATCGATCGAGGTGACCACGCTGATGGCAAAGTATCTAATCAACCGGTTCTACGGCGATGGCCCGCATCACTCGTATTGGACCGGCTGTTCGACGGGCGGACGTCAGGCAATGGTCATGTCGCAACACTTCCCCTCATTTTTTGACGGGATCTTGGCTGGAGCCGCAGACTACGACCAACAGGCCCAAGCACTCGGCGACACGTATTCAATCGAACAACTCCTGAACGTCTACAACAGCAATCCGTCCTTGCCGCCACTCTCGTTCATAAATCAACCGGCACCTCAGCCGCCGGCGCCAATCATCTACCCAGCCTTTCCGTCGGCTGACCAGGCTCTCCTTGAAACGGCGATCCTCCAAACCTGCGATGCCCTCGATGGCGTCGCAGACGGTGTAGTCGACAACTTGCCTGCTTGCCTTGCGAAGTTCGATCCTGCAACCGCGACTTATACGTCAGCAGGCGTGACTTACCAGCTGCAATGCACCGGAGCAAAAAATGTAACCTGCATGTCGCCTGCGCAAATTCAGGCCGTCAAGAAAATCAACGCCGGTCCCCGCAGTAATGGACAGCCTGTTGCCGCGCCAGCGGGCGCGGTCGTCGAAGACGCCGTCAGCAATATTGCGCAAGGTTATTCATGGGACGGCGGATGGATGTCGACCGCTGGGATTCCGGCGCGAAAGATCGGAAGTGCGAGCACGGTGCCGGGTGACTTCGCCATTCGGGTGGGCCAGTTCGGTTATGCCTTCATCTCTCCGCCGCAGCCGACCTACTATGCACTGAACTTCAACTTTGACACCGATCTCGGACTGCTCAACCCGAACATGCCGCTCGTATTTTACTCCACCTCGAGTGACATCAAGTCCTTTGTCAACTATGGGCACAAGATCATCTGGTACCACGGCCATAGCGATCCGGGCCCACCTGTTCTGGCGGTCGTCAAGTACTACGAAAAGATGTCGACAAAGTTTGGTGGTTTGGATAAGGCCCAGCAGTTCTCCCGCCTCTATACAGTCCCGAACATGGGTCACTGCTCGGGCGGCCCAGCCACTGACCGATTTGATTTGCTAACGCCACTCGCTGATTGGGTTGAAAACGGCGTCGCTCCGGGAGCGGTACAGGCGACCGGCACGAACTTCACTCCGGCCGTGTATCAAGTGTCGTTTGTGGCCGGACCGACGACCCGAACAAGGCCACTGTGTCCCTATCCACAGCAACTACGCTTTACCGGCAACGTGTCTAACGTCGGCGGCATACCTATAGCGAGCAATTTGGCGGACTTGGCTGATCCCACAAAATATCAATGCATTTCGGCGCAACCGCCTTTGCAGTGAGGTAGCAAACTTAAGGGAGCGAATAAACATGTGTCTCAACAAAAACAGGCCGTTCCGGTTTCTCGTGCCGGCGATAACGATCTTCGGTGCAGTGACCAGTTGGAGTTCGTCCAGCGATGCTTACGTCAAGAAGATCGTCATCGATCAGACAGCGAGCGTCAGTTTTAAGCCAATTATATTGGGCACCTCGACCCCCGGGCCATCTACGCCCTACACGATTTACCAGGGTCGGATATTTGGTGAACTCGATCCAAACGATCAACAATACTCCATCATTACAGACATCGAACACGCGCCCAAGACGAGCAGCAAAATTCAATACATTGCCAACTTCCAGATTGTCACCCCGACCGACCCAGGACAGCGCAGCGGTTTGATGATTCACGAAGTGCCGAACCGCGGGAACAACGCGATCCCCACAGCCGCACTAATACAGGGTGCGACTTACGTACAAAGCGGTTGGCAGGGCGATCTTCTCGCCCAATGCTCGCCGTCCCCTGCGATCCCATATCCCTGTTTTGATCTCAACACTGGACCGTATGGCAGCCTGGATACCACCATCGGCGCTTTCACTCCTCCAAAGGTGTCCGATGTTACTGGGCTAAAAAGTTTAGCGAGTTATGTCGTCCAGGTCCCCGTCGCAACGAATGGCGACCCACCGCAAGGAGGCAATATCATCACCGGTCAGGTCTACAGCCACGTTTGCACCGGTACGAACGGGTGCGGCTTAGCAGTTGGCAGCGCGCCAACAAGCACGGCACAGCTGGTCATCCAAGGGCCGGCATTTTCCCCTTACCACCCGGCGACCTTGGACACGACCCAGGCACAGTTCTGGAGCGTATCGTCTCAAACCTTTGCTGGCGTGGATAGCGCAAAGACTCCAATCCAGAGCAGCCAATGGGCCTGGGCGTACTGCCCCAATGGCTGGCCTGGCACGCCAAATCCGAATTGGATTTGCTTGAAGGGGACAACTTTCAACCCAAACCTCCTGTATGAAATGGTTTACACGGCGGCGAATCCGTTGGTGCTTGGGGTCGGATTTGTCGCATTTCGAGACCTTGCCTCTTTCCTCAGGTACGGCTCGGTTGCCCCAGGTGGCGGATCAAACCCGATCGCCGGCACGGTCACCAAGGCACTCACCATCGGCGGCTCGCAATCTGCCGCGTTTCTTCACGGCTTCATCTTCTGGGGGTTTAACGAGGAAGGCCGCGACCACTTGAGCCATGATCAAAGAGGCCGCATCGTCTTTGATGGTGCCTGGCCGCAGATTGACGGGCGCATGATGGTAATGAACATACGCTGGGGCCAACCCAACAATCTCATGTACTTGTACATGGGCGGTGACGAAGCTCCGGTCTGGTGGGCGGATTATCCGAACTTGGCACGCCACCTTCAGCCTAACGGCATGCTTCACCGTTGCGCTCAGAACAACACGTGTCCGGAGATCCTAGAGACCTTCGGCTCGGCGGAACTCTATTCGGAAAAGATGCATGTCTCCCTTTGCGGCTTCACGTGCATAAGCGACATATCGATACCATCAAATGTTCACCGGTATTATTCGCCAGGCGCCACTCACGGCGGTGGGACGGTCAGCTTCAATTGGATTGCCCCCAACAAGGTGACCATACCGGCCGGTCAGTCGTTGCCTAACGATCCAATTCCACTCGCCTTCACGAACAATGCGTTGCAGTACGCCTTCGTTCAGCTGCTCATGAACGGCGTCGCGATGCCGCGGAGCGCTTATCCCACGCTATCGAGCGGACAGCTTGTCCCCAACACCCAGTTGGCTGAGGGATTCCCCAATATTCCTGGTTTGCCATTTGGCGGAAATCAGGCTTGGCCCCCGTTTACCTACAACTTCGGACCCAAAGAGGACTACGATCAAGAGAGCGGGATACCGACCATCCAACCTCCCATCATAGAGAAAGTGCTGCCGGTCTACGCAGCGAAGGTGAATGCAGACGGCAACGAGGTTGTCGACGGCATGCCCACGGTGCTGGGCGAGGCGCCTTTGGGTACTTACGTGGGTTGGAACCTGGCCACCACTGGATGGTACGGGCCCAATGCAAGCAATGGCCAGGGAAGCGTTGGCCAAGTATTTGCGGGCGCGGGCAATAGCGGAGGCTATTGGCCCTTCTGGGATACGCAAGCGAACCGCCAAGCAGCCGGTGATCCGCGTCTGTCGCTCGAGGAGCGATATGGTACTCATACCGGCTACGTTTGCGTCGTGACGAAAGCTGCCAACAAGGCGGTCGCACAGGGCTTCCTTCTCCCGTCGGATGCACAAACGCTGATTGCGCAGGCGGCCGCAGGAAACGTGCTCTCGGGCTATGCAGCAACGCTGGCCGATATACAGCTTGCTAATTCTTTGTGCGCGAACTGAAATGCAGCGGCACTGACGGCAATGGTGATTTGAGTTGGCAGAGCATTATTGGCGGATTGGGGCAACCTGGTCCGCCATTGAGGTTTGCAACATATAAAATTTAAACACGCTCTACGTTTTGAATGGCTCCCATAATTACAGTTGTGTGCTTTGCCCGAAATCAGACACTCGGCAGCGCGATTGCCATGTGCGCCTCTACGGTGTGCTTCTCACCGCTCCGTTTGCGATCCAACGACCCGCTGCTATCCGAATAAGAAATGCGACATTGGTTGCATTGCATGTCGTGGGAATGGGACCGATCGGGCCGGAAAAATCAGCATCGCCCTGTGGACTTAGCGGTACCAACGGGGTGTCGATTGCGATATTTAGAGTACCTGCGCCGCAGACTAGTGTGCCCATTACCTGGGTAATGGCATCTGGCGTTCCGATTGTGTTTCCTCCCGCCAGTACCAATCCCTGCACATCGAAATCTAAGCGACTCTTAGCCAAATCGACCCGAGCGCGACCACCAAGCGTCGTCCATGGTTGTCCGCCACCACCAATATTCCCGACCATATTTCCTGCCTGAAGAATGCCGACGATCGTTCGCCATCGCACGTTGCTTTCGTCCGCCTTCGTGGGAGCCGCGATCGACAATGTGAGAAAAGCGATTGCCGCGGCTGCCAATACTTTTCCCCGCGCGCTTAATCGATCCATGTTCTTCATAAGTCGCCCTCCGTGTGGTACGGGAATGCTTCTCGAGTTATCGGACTGGCCCAATCGTTTTAACATCAGCACGTCCAAATTATTCCCCTTCGCGGCTTGGCTTCCGTCCTGCCGCACGCAAGCTGTCGTCAGCGCGCAATAAAAGCGTCGCACGTGATTCACGCGCAGCGCGTTTCGAGGACTGGTAAATTGCTACTGGGAACTTATGGCGATGATGGCAAAAAGTGCGATTTGGCGAAATAAAAGAGCTCCGTCACTGGATCAGAGTGTCACCGCTTTTGGTCAAAAGCACCTGTCTGCGTGGTGACGCCCGCTCCCTACCAAAACCGCTGTGTTCATTTTGCCTTCGGTGAGGCCAGGTGTTGCTCACGACGGCCCATTCTGGAATACGCTCTCCCCGCTTCCCTGATATGATCGAGCAGCAACCGTGTGAGTGTGAGCGGGGGGCGTCTATGCGTATAATGCTGGCGATAAGTTTGCTTTTTTTAGCAGTGGGGGCGGCAAACGCACAAAACAGTGCGGCTCCAATATTTCCCTCACAGCTTGGGCGTTTTCAAATCGTGACAAATGCGCGTGATACCTTTTTACTCGACACGGCAACAGGAAACGTTTGGCTCCTCACTCAGTATTCGGATTTCAACAAGGATCCTTTAGCTTGGGTGCCGATGTTTCGGCTAGATAAACCATCGGATACGTCGCCTTTGCTCACAGAATATGGCTTGAAGTCGAAACGCTAACTGCGCCGCCATAGTTAGAATGAGCGTTTTGGGCTTGGGACAGACATTCCGCGCGATCCAGACCAAAAAAAACTGATGGTGCGCGAACCGGTGCAGGCGGCCAAAATAAATCTGCCCGGCTCCCGACAGCCTACCAAGCGCCACTCGCGGGTTGCTAGCCGCAAACTTCGCGTGAACGATCGATGACACGTCCGTCGGGCATGACAACGCGCTCGCGGATCACCCGGCACTCACCTCGGGCGTAGGAATCATACCCGCGTCGCCAGTGGCTCTGAGGCCAGCCGTAGTTGGGGTCATCCAAGCGATTCACTCCGGTGCCCCCTTGGTTAGCGTCAAAATCGACCTGCGCGATCGCCGGTATTGTTGTGGCAGGAATCCCGCACACTGCTGCGATTAAGAGGAACTTTTTCATATCGGTTGCCATCCTCCTTCCGACATGAAAGCGAACGGCTACCGCGCGCTAATGTTCCTTCCGCAACAATGGTGGAACAATCGCACGTGCCTCCCGTTTTCTTGTCTGAGATGCCCACTCAGGGCTGGAGCGTTAGGGAGGCTAATATGAACGGTATTATTTATTTAGTCGGGCTGGTTGTCGTCGTTGTGGCGGTCCTGTCGTTCTTCGGATTGCATTAATTGGGAACAAGAGATTGAAGCCCTGACGAACTGCCGCCGTTTCGTTCACGAAGTCGCGATTATTCAACGCGCGGCAAGCCAGGCGAATCCTTGCGTCGCTGCACGGCGACAATTTCTGCCAGGATCGAGATTGCAATTTCTTCCGGTGTGATTGCGCCGAGATCGAGACGGGCGGGCGCCTTGAGTTTGGCGACCCGCCGCGCGGGCGGCCCAGACAGCAAATACCAAGGCGACTATCGCGCTGGTAATCGCCAGCATCTCAGCAGTAGCCGCAATAGCGGCTATCACCGTTCCTCACTTTTGGGGGAGTAAATGTCGACTCTAATTCTCAAGCACGCAAACTAGAGCCGCCCAGGCAATATCGACTGGGGCCCCAATGACTACGATGTATTGGACGCTGACCGATGCGCCGGACCAAAAACGCCCTGTCCCCTATTTCTCGCATCTCAACCTCGCGTGTCGTCTCGAAGCCTGACGGCGCATCAACGCGATGTCCCTCAACGAAATGTCTGGCTGGCCTGTACCGCCGCCGATATCGCGACCGACGAGGCCGAGCTACGCCTAGTGGCCTAGCGATATCAACCGCACACGCTTTCTCGAGGAAACGCTCATGATTAAAGTTGTCGGCGCAGTGGCTCTTCTGCTCGCTGGCGTCTCCGCGATGGCCGACCGCGAAGCGTGTCGTGGCGCGATACATACTTTTAAGTCAGCCAAGGGCAGCGTCGGAGATTACCTTCGAAGATACGCATCATGCGTGTCCCGGAGCGACGGCCACGACAATTGCTCAAGCGAGTTCTCGCGACTTCGCTCCGCGCAAGACGACTTCGAGTCGGCGGCGTCGGACTATGACGCGACTGCCTGTAACACACCACGCAATCCCACTGATCGCGTTGCTGGTCTGTCTGCTTTCGGTTAAAAGCAGACAATCACGCGGCGAGGCGCTTTAGAACAGCCTGCCCCCACGCTATTTGCTTGCTATTGGTGCTGGGGGCTACAGCTGCCAATGTCCGCCTTGGTCAAAAGCAGACATTCGCAGCGCAAAAGCACATGTCCGCTTTACCCTGAAAGCGGACATCCATAATGCATCTCACGTGATTGCACGGCGATACGTTTTAGCGGCATGGAGTTCACAATGCGACACCTACTGGCTGGCATACTCACGTTGGCCCTATTTTCCGATGCTGTCGCGCAATCGGCGGCATATCCTTCGCCTGAATTGTCTCGCCGGGCGCTGCGTAAGCAAGACCGTCAGGTGTGCACGGCACAGGCTGCGCAAGAGAATGTAGCAAGAAGAAACCGAGCCGAATTTCTTCGGTACTGCATGGCCGACCGGCAGGGGAAGAGACGGGCAGCCACTCGCCGATGATTGACGGCAAAGATCAAACGATAAATATGATGCGCTGCTGAGTCCTGTGAGCTATCTCACATACCAGGGCGGAGTACAGCCAATACACTATCCGCAAATTGCGTGACGCCAGCACCACCATCAAATGCATCAGTAACGGCGGGCCTACAGCCCGACGCCAATGTCCGATTTTGGCCATTAGCTATTGTCCGAAAGCGTACAAAATAGTGCGTCGCGGCGAATGACGCTAAGTGCCAATAGCGGACATTGCGCTGGTGAATTTACCATGCACCGAGGAATTCCTAATGATGGTATTACCTCACCGTTCGCCCTCGCCATTTACCTCTAGTTGTACGCACCTTGGTGACCACCTTTCAAGAAATGCACGCGAGACTCCTCCCCGCGAGGAGATGAAATTGCATGAGAATGTTTCTCGTTGGCGTTTTGTCTGTGACCTTGATCGGCTGCAGCTGCCCTACCGCACCGCAGGCGATGCTGGAAGCTTGCACTTCAAAGCCGTGTTTTAACAGAACTGCTGGAAGCCCGCCGGTCGAACTAAAGCCAACGCCATTTAAGCCCAACCCTACGACAGCAAAAGTGGGATCCAAAAACGCGACGAAGACCGCGAAGGCATCGTCCGTGGCGGCAAAGGCGGCAAAACCAACCTCTCTTCAAACAAGCAACGGATCCGACAAAGACAAAGTCGCGTCCCCGATCAAAATGATCCCCGAGTCTTCTGCCCCACCTTCGCAGCCCGTGGAGAACGCAAAGAGCAATGTTGTGAGCGTAGCCGCATCAGGTCCGGCCTCTGGACTCTCCGATCCTATCCTGGAAAAAGCAAAGACCACGGTCGCAAGTGCGATGGAAGACCCGGCATCTGCCGAATTCGAGGACATGAATAGAGCCGTCAGGCACGATACATTTGGGCAATCTATCGACACCATTTGTGGCCACGTTAGAGGAAAAAATGCATCGGGCGCGGAAACCGGAAAAAGGGCTTTTCTATATCTCGTGAAGGAAGACATAGCGTTCCTAGACTACGGCCATCCCAATTCTCGGGCAGCGAACGCGTATCGCGCGATCTGTACGCGTGGAGATTAAAGTCCACTATTGGCCCTTAGCGGACATCCAAATTGCGCCAAACGGCAGGGCCTTCGGAAACAAGCTGTTGAGATCGATCTCCACGCCGATGCCCGCTTTGGGTCAAAAGCGGACATTGCGCAGTCAAATTGCGATGTCCGCTTTACCCCCGAAAGCGGACATTGACCGGGAATTTTTGAATGTCCGCTAGGGGGCTGGGGGCCAGGCAGGGCGCATTGCGCCGATCCCCCTAGACGAGCTTGGCTCGAAGACTCCGGAACTCGTCGTCTGTTATCGAGCCAGATTTCTTTAGCTGGTCTAGTTTAGTAATTTCGTCTGCCACGCTGTAGCCGACCACGCGGCGCAGTTCTTCGCGCGCCTGCTGCTGTTGCTGCGCGCTGCGCTCCGCCATACCCCGTCCTTGGGTGATTAGGTACGCAAAAATGCCGAGGTAAGAGGTCAGCACCAGCGCTATCACCCACAGCGCCTTACCCCAACCAGAGATGTCGTGACGCCTAAACAGGTCGCCGTAGATGATGACTAGCAGCCAGAACCATACGACGAATGCGAATATCCCAAGCATATTCATCAAAAAATTCGAATAGGTGTAGCCTCCTTCAAAGTACATTGCGGTTCTCCCCAATCGTTTGGCCGACCAGACTTCTGAATAGATGCGGTTGATTCAGCGGTCTCGCCCAGCGCTCGTACTTTACGGCTATACACGTACTGGTTCGAATTGGACCAAGGGCCAACACTCCCAAACTTCGCGTCGCGTCAACGGTCAATGTCCGCTTTACCCCTGAAAGACGGACATTAGTCGGCTGTTTCTAGATGTCCGCTTTACCCCCCGAAAGCAGACATTTGCGGTGCACCAGCCCATGTCTGCTTTGGGCCAATAGCGTTCGCGTCATGCGTTCGTTACGCCTCTGTTACACGGCGAAACTACCGTTCCCGACAGCCGCGCTTCAGCGGCAACCACCCTCCAGAGTCCGGAAGGCGGCTATTCATTCAATTCTTGCTACTCGGGAGCGACCATCATGAAGCACAAGCAAACTTCAATGGGAATGACCGGCCTTTGTCTCGTTGCATTAGCGCTGCCTGCGGCGGCCCCCGCCAACGCAGCGGCGACCACGCCGATCGAACATGCCGTGGTGATTTTTCAGGAGAATGTGTCCTTCGACCACTATTTTGCAACGTATCCGGCGGCGCTCAATCCAGCCGGAGAGCCGCGGTTTGATGCGCGCGACGACACGCCCAGTGTCAACGGGCTCGGAACGTTGGTCAACGCGCAACCGGTTGGCGTTCTGCTGACCGACAATCCCAACGCCCGCAACCCGGCAAACGCTTCCAGCGCAATAAATCCATTTCGCTTGAACCGATCACAAGCCTCCACCTGCGACCAAGACCATAATTACGGAGATGAGCAGAAGGCTTTCGATCAAGGGCTGATGGACATGTTCCCGGCCTCCGTCGGTAATGGTGACGGTCCATTCTGCAATGCCTCCTTCTCTTACGGTAAGGGAAAGGGATTGGTGATGGGCTATTTTGATGGCAATACCGTCACCGCCTTATGGAATTACGCCCAGAATTTCGCGATGAGCGACAATTCCTACGGCACTACTTCCGGGCCATCGACGCCGGGGCTGTTGAATCTGGTTGCCGGCAATACATTCCCCGCGAGCCCAAGCGGAGCCTCAACCAAAGTCGTCCCGCTCAATTCCGGCCCGGGTACGCTGGTCGGCGACCTCGATCCCGCGGGTGATATTTGTTCGGCCGGCACCACGGTGCGTCTCGGCGGCCGCAACATCGGCGACCTGCTGAACGCCCAAGGCGTGACGTGGGGCGCCTTCATGGGCGGATTCGACCTGAGCGTGCAGAATCCGGATGGCAGCAGTGGCTGTAACCGCCAAAGCCCCGCAAGCCTTGCGAACGGCGGGCCGACCAAGGACTACATCCCGCACCACGCCTTCTTCCAGTATCACGCATCGACTGCGAACCCACAGCATAGCCGGCCACTCTCGATCGGCGAGATCGGCCACAATGGGCCGGCGAATCATCAATACGACCTTCACGATTTCTTCGATGCCTTGGCGAAGGGTAACATGCCGGCAGTCAGCTTCTTGAAGGCGATCGCTGCGCAGGATGGCCATGCTGGATACTCCGATCCGCTTCTCGAACAGTCGTTCCTGGTGAACACGGTCAACGCCATCATGCGCTCGCAGTTCTGGAGAAGCACCGCCATAATCATTTTGTACGACGATTCCGATGGTTGGTACGACCACCAGATGAGCCCAATCGTGAATCCTTCGGCGGTACTCCAGGCCGCGAGTCTCGGCAACAGCGACCAACTGAACGCGCCGGGCGTTTGCGGGAATGGGACGCCGCTGGGCGGGATTGAAGGTAGATGCGGCTACGGCCCGCGCCAGCCGCTGCTGGTGATCTCACCCTTTGCAAAGACGAACTTCGTCGATCACGCGCTGACCGATCAATCATCCGTAATACGTTTCATCGAAGACAATTGGAGTACCGGCCGGATCGGCGGCAGCTCTTTCGATGAGCTTGCCGGGTCGTTGTCGAACCTGTTCGACTTCAATAAACCGGGCAATGGTCAAAACAACCGGCTCTTTTTGGATCCCAACAGTGGCCAACCACTTCGTTGAAGATCATGGCGACGATTATCCGCACTGAACAATCCAACTAACCGGCACCACCCGCACAAAGGCCGCGACCCGATCCCCGAGTGTGGGTGGGTCCCTCGCGTGCGGTTTTGATCGTCACTCTGCGCTCAGCGTTGCAGCCCGTGTACGACCGAGCCAAGCGGGACCTGACGACGGTCGGGTTCACTACGTTGTTGATTGGGCGGATTGACGCGAGCGTTTTTTGGTGACGAGCCTTGTGGCCGGACATTTTGTATAGCTGATCCACCGCATGACAAAATGTTCGCTTTGGGTCATAAGCGGCATTCCACTATGTCCGAGCAATGTCCGCTTTACCCCCCGAAAGCGGACATTGCAGGTGACCGTCACGTTGGCTTTGTGTCGTGGGTCGCGTGGCGCGGATGCAGGACGGCTTTGCTCCCACAGACCGCGGGCGATCTCGAGGGCATTGATCTTGGTGTTTATCCCACCAGGCCTCCTCGGTGCCGGTTTGGTGTAGCTGCCGATGATGCCCGCCGACGTTTACATCAAGACCGGAGCATCATGAAGCCGGTCTTCGACAGCTTTTCCCGCGCTTTCGGCGAGACGTAATAGACGAACATTTGGTCGTGGATCCCGAGCAATCTTTGCGTTTCGTCGGGGCGCTTCTTGGTCGGTCACATATGAAGCAACACCGTTGTTTGCGATTTCTCGAACCGGTGATTAGGAGCTCAAAATATTCGTCCGTCGCGCCGAATTGTGAAGCCGAGATTTCTGCGCTGAGATTCGGACTTTCGTGGCTTCCTCAATATAATGACAATCTGACGAGCTTGACGCCAAAGCCTGATTTCATATCGGCTCAGCCGGTCGATGGGACATGTGGGCAGATCGTTCAAGCGCAGGAAAAACTCGGCAATTTTGCTTCCTTGGGCACAATTCGGATGCGCAAATAAACGCGAGACATTGGCTTGTTTGGAGGATGCTTTTTGCATCGATCGGCTGTCCTGCCGTATTACAAATTCAAAAAGGGCCGTTTCGATGCCTGTGGCCCGACGCAGCCGCCAGAGTAGGCTCGCCAGCCGGAGCACCAGCTCGCGTTCCACGGCCGATCGCGCGTCGTAGTCAGCAATCACGCTTGCTTCGAATGCCTCGTAATCTTCTCGGTCCTCAAAGCCGGTAATCACAGTTTCCGCGGTAAGCCCATGGCGCACGGCATTTCCGCGCGAACGCAATTTACCTTCTTCGGTTCTGGGCCCAGTGCTTTTGAGGGCGTTGAGGCGGTTGGCTTCTATCTGCTTGAGCGAAGTCAAATTTGCACTCAGTTTTCAGGCGCTGAGGAATGAATATCGAGTGCGCAGACTGATGCTGACTTTGGATGGGTTTGCTCCCAAAGCCGCTTGGCAACATCCAGGGCATCGATCTTTACGTTTTCCCACCAGGCCGCTTCGTTCCCCGCCTGATGAAGCTGGCGGTGATGGCCGCGGCAGAGCGGGACCGTGAACTCATCGCTGACTTTGAGGCCGATCGCGCGTGGCTGCGCGAATCGAAGATGATGCGGATCGCTCGGTTCGCGTCCGCAGACAAGGCACGGCTGAGACGTCACGAACTTCAGATGCGCTTTGTCTCGTAGCCGCTTGGGTTCGGCGAGGGCGAGTTGGCTCTTGTCAATCCGGCTTGAAATCGAACCATCGGGACCCGCTGGTGCCAGTGGCGGCGCTGTTGTCGTCTCTGCACCAGCGCTCGGAAAGAACTCCTTCATTGAGCTGTTATGCCGTCGGCCGTAGTAGTGCGAAGGTCTTGGAATGGGCGTTGTGTCGTCAGGATGAAAGGCAAGACGTTGGGCGGGACCAGATGGAAGCGCCGTTCCTGATGCTGACTTGCCATAGAGGGCGAGCCCGAACGGTCTGCCGAAGGTGGCCAATGCACGCTTGGTGGCATCGGTTTCTGCAGCCTTGAGCGCGGTATCGTGGACTTCACCAGGCGACGCGCCACGGCCTTCGCCTGACCCGTGGCCTTCGCGAATGATGGCTGTGCCTCCGGCAGATACTGAAATCCGCACCCGCGCCGTGTAGACCGCCAGGAAAGAACCGCGGTTTTCCCGCGCCAGCACGCAGCGCGATTCAATCGTCTCTCGACTCCAGCCATCAAACCCAAAGATCCGGTTAGCTTCCGAGATCGCATACCAGCCTTCGATATAGGAGAGCTGACGGCCGTTGGCCGCGCGCGTGCGGACGTAACGGTAATCAAGATTGCGCCTCAGCGCTTTCACCTGTTTGGCTGAGAAGCCCATCACCGTGTCCTCACACTTAGAACCGCCTCTGGGTTGGAGAGGGTGACCCCAGCAATTTCGGCGCCGTGTTTCAGGTCAGCCGCCAATCCTTGGCGGTTGAGGCGGGGCTCCCGCGGCTCCCAATAAATGCTTGGGACCGCCGCCTCGTCGATCACCATGAGGGCGGGCAGGCCGGGGCGGATCGAGACCGTAAAATCCGGCCCGGTGATCTTCTTCAGGTCGAGCTCGACCATCACGTCCTTGGCGATCTGCCGCCGTTTGGAGGCCCGATCCCGCAACCGATCAAGGCGCTCTTGCATCTCGGCAATGCGGCCCTTGAGCCCTGTGGCCAGGGCTTCATCGGCGAGGGCCGAGCGGATAATTGCCGTGACGATCTCGTGCAGGTCGGTCAGACCCTCCACCGTATCGGCGAGGGTCTGCTCATCAATGGTCGGGTCTTCGGCCCGGATGCGGTCACGGATGGTGCGATAGGCGGCCGCGGCGATTGTCATCTGGTCCATCGGTTTACTCCACAACCGGATTGACCGTGATCGGGGGTCCAATGGACGTGCCCCGAACCAGCTTTTGTGTACAAAGTTGTTTCATGGCTTCCTGCTCCAACAAAAATACTCTCTCCTATTAGCGAAACTGGGAATGGCACTAATAGTGCCATATGGCACTATATGGGTCAAGAGCCAAAATGCCTTTGACTAGTGATCAACTTCGGGCTGCCAGGGCACTTTTGAGGTGGAGCGCAGAGGACCTTTCGCGGCGATCATCAGTAAGCCTTCGTACGATCCGGCGTGCTGAACTCGCCGAACAGCACATGACGATGACGGCAGCAAATAATTTGGCTGTTCGGCGCGCATTAGAAGACGCCGGCATCGAATTCATCGACGAGAACGGCGGCGGCCCAGGCGTACGGCTTCACAAACGTCAGCGGCTAAAGAAGGCCAAATAATCTGAGGAGTGGCGAGGTGAGACATAGTACAGCAGCTGGGCTCTATTTGCTGCTGGCCCAAGCGGACATGCACCGCGCTCACGAATGTCCGCTTTCGGGGGTAGAGCGGACATGGCTCGAGCGACAGGAAGATCTTTTACAAAACGAAGCTAATTTCAGTCACTAGCGCAGACTGCGCCAGTGACTGTTCGCGATCGGTTACTTGAGATCAGAAAGCAGTTTGGCAATTGCTGAATCAGCTCCCAGACTTGCCTGCGTTCCGCAAGGGCAGTGCAGCTGTAGTCGATGCCGAAGAGTGGGAGGTCGCCGTCCCGGGATCAAAAGCGGCCGGCCCACTGGATTTGCGCGACTTACTCAGAAATCCCGAGAGATCTTTATTCCGATCTTCGCCAGGACCGCGTATTCCTTTTGCGTTAAGTTAAGGGACTGCAAAATTCGTATCAGTTCTCTTCTTGCCAAATCCTTTGGCGGATGTTTTGTTTCATAGGCTAGTATGCGCCCGAAGAGTTTGACGGCGAGCGAGGGATATGTTTGAAGAATCCACGCGAAGTATCCGACCACGCCGTCCTTACCTTTGCCATCACTACCCGCCTGCGTGGCGGCGGCGATAAGTGCCTTGTCGAGGAAAAGCGAACTCTTATTAGGGACTCCTTTCTTACGACCCCCAAGTTTTTTGTGGCCTTTTTGGAAAGGCCTCAGGTTTCGCAAATTGGCCATTGGCGCGCGCTTTCGGAGTAAAGAGAACGAATTTTTCACACTATTTTCACACTACTTTATTCCACAATGTGGCGCACGACTGCAAACTTCCTAGGCATATAGTCCTATATTAAAATATCAATTTTGGCAAAACGAACCCAAAGAGCGACCATCTCCGAAAGCCCAGGTCTTTGAGGAACGAAGACCTCAGGCATGCTGGGCAATCATGTGTTCGGCGTCACAAAAGGGTGCAATTGCACCGACGGTGTGATGCATCGCGCAGCCAAACCGCGCAGAGTGTAGATAGGCGAGACGCCGAAAAATTCCGAAATAGTCTTTTTTAGTGGTCATTCGGCGGTTGCTTCGCCACGCGAATCCTTGCGTCGCTGCACGGCAACAATTTCTGCCAGGATCGAGATTGCAATTTCTTCCGGTGTAATCGCGCCGAGATCGAGACCGGCGGGCGCCTTGAGTTTGGCGAGCCGCTCGTCCGAAATACCGCGCTTGAGGAGCGAGGCCTTCAGGGAGTCGGCTTTCTTTCTGCTGCCAACGAACGCAATGTAGTCGGCATCGACTGCGAGTGCCGCCAGGAGGGCAGCTTCGTCGCCGCGGCCTTGCGTCGAGACGACGATGTAGCGGGTGCCGGGCTCGTCGACCGAAAGTGCATATCCTTCAATACGGCGGTCGATATCGCCAAAGGCGGCTTGTTCGTCTGCCGGGGCGCAGGCCGTGACGGCAAAACCGGCACGTCTGGCGAAATCGGCAACGGCAACAGCAACGGGGCTCGATCCACAAATGATGACCTGAGATCGCGGCAAAACCGGCTCCACGAATATATCCATCGTGCCCTGGCTCGGGCACATGTTCTTGGCGAAACGGACGCCGCCCTGCTCTTCGCCGGGAGCGTGGCCCTGCTGGTCGAGCAAGTCAGAAGGCTGCACCGAAACGAGACGCGATTTTCCGTCCGCGAGGGCGTCCTTGGCTGCCTTGAGCACGGCTGCACGGGCGCAGCCGCCGCCAATCCACCCTTCGGAAATCGTGCCGTCCGGCAAGATCACGGCCTTTGCGCCCGCCTTGGCCGCGGTCGCCGCCACCGTGCGCACGACGGTCGCCAGCGCGAACGGCTCTCCCGCCGCTTTGCGGGCCGAGATGATGCCAAGAATATCGGACGCTCGATCCATAAACTTATATCCTCGCGAGATATGGCTCGAGGGCTGCAAGGCTTTCGAGATTGTGGGCGGGGGCAAACAGATCGATATAAGGCAGCGCCGCCTGCATGCCGCGCGCTTGCGGGCTGTAGTCGCGCCAGCCGATCAACGGATTGAGCCAGACAATGCGCCGGCAACGGCGCCGCAGGCGCCGCATTTCCTCACCCAACTGCTCGGGCGTACCAGTGTCGTAACCGTCGGAAACAATCATCACTGCAGTGCGCGAATTGATCACGCGGCGCGCGTGCCAACGATTGAACGTGGCTAGGCTCTCCCCGATCTTGGTGCCGCCGCCGATGCCCTGCGCCATCAACGACAATTTGTCCACCGCGCGCGTGACGTCGCGGTCGCGCAGTGACGCGGACACATGGGCGAGCCGGGTATGGAAGACGAAGGCTTCCGATTCGCGGAAAGCATCGACCACACCGTGCAGGAAACGGACGAAAAACGCTGTGTAAAGGCTCATGGAGCCGGACGCGTCGAGCAAGAAAACGAGCCGCAATGGCTTGATCTTGCGGCGGCGCCAGGCGAGTTCTACCAGCGTGCCACCGTGCGATACATTCCGATGAATGGTCCGGCGCAGGTCGAGACGTCGGCCGCGCCGGCGAACGCGCTCACGCCGCACCAGCCGGGCTCGCATCGCGCGCGAAAGGCGCGCTGCGAGCGCATGCGCCTGCGCGATATCTGCGGGGTCCACAATGTGACGCAGATCGGCACTTGTGAGGTTCTCAAAGCGCGAAGCACCCTCGCGCCTGCCGCGGCCATCGGCAGCACTTTCTCCATCGTTATCGTCGTGGCGGCGCTCGACCTGATCGGGAAGACCCGGCGTCCCCGAGCGCGGTCCTACATCTTTGAGATGCCGGGCAGGCGCGCGACTTTCCAGCGCGGACGCGGCGAGCGTACGGGCCTGATGGACGCCCCGGCCTTGCCAGAAAGCTTCGAATATCTCGTCGAAGCGCTCCCAATCCGAATGCGTTGCACAGAACAGTGAGCGGAGCGCCGGTTTAAGCGTCGAGGGCCGCACCGCAAGCGGCGCAGCGAGTATCTCGAGCGCATCCCCTGTCTCGGCGAGACCAATCTTAAAACCGTTGTCCCGCAGCGTGCGCACAAAACCTGCCAGGCGCCGGCGCGCCGGTTCACCGACGCCGTCACCGGAAGTGCTGACCGCCGCAGCTGACATCGGTCACCCCGCCACTCAGGCAACTTTGCCCAGCAGCCGCTCCGTCACTTCGCGCGTGAGGCGACTGCGATCTTCTCGCGTCTTGAGCAGACACAACATGGTTTCGTGCACCGCTTCCGGTTCCTGCCGCAGATCATGCAGATCGAGGCCGGCGAGCGTCGCTGCCCAATCAAGGGTTTCGGCAACGCCAGGCACCTTGCGCAGATCTTCCTTGCGCACGCTCGCCACCATGCGCGCGATCTGCACCGCAAGTGCGGTGTCGATACCTGGCGTGCGGGTGATGATGATCCTCGCTTCGCGATCGACGTCGGGGAAATCGACGTAGTGATAAAGGCAGCGCCGTCGCAGCGCGTCCGACAGTTCACGCGTCCCATTTGACGTCAAAACCACCCGTGGGATCGAGGTCGCCTTGACCGTGCCGAGCTCGGGGATACTCACCTGGAAATCCGACAACAGCTCGAGCAGGAAGGCTTCAAATTCTTCGTCCGCGCGATCGACTTCATCGACAAGAAGCACCGGTGGCTTTTCGCGACGGATCGCCGCCAATAGAGGCCGCTCCAACAAATACCGCTCGGAAAATATGTGCTCTTCAATCACGTCGGCATCTTCGCCCACGCCTTCGCGGGTCTTGATGGCGAGGAGTTGGCGCTGATAGTTCCACTCGTAGAGCGCGGCATTCTGATCAAGGCCCTCGTAGCATTGCAGCCTGATCAATTCGGCGTCGTGCACTGCCGCAAGGGCCTTTGCCACCTCGGTTTTGCCGACGCCAGCCTCACCCTCAAGCAGCAGCGGTCGCTTGAGGAAATCCATCAGCCACAGTGCGGTCGCAACGTCGCGATCAGCGATGTAGCCGACGGCAGCTAGACGGTCCGAAATATTGTCGCGGTTCAGGATCATGCGCGCCCACTATATAGGGACGCGGCGTCGGACTTGCTCCGGCGCCGCAAGTGCCCGTCCAGCCGGCATTCTCACTTGTGCAGGCCGAGGTTTTCCGCTGCCGTCCAGGTACGCCAATTATCGTGCGGCATCGGAATGTTGGTCGACCCCAGGAAACCAAAGGCATCATTCACTGCATTGGAGAAGCACGGCACGCCGCCGACATTCGGACTTTCCCCGACGCCTTTGGCTCCGATCGGATGATGCGGTGACGGCGTGGTAGTCCAATCGGTTTCCCATTTCGGGGTCTCGACCGCCGTCGGCAGAAAGTAGTCCATCAGCGAGGCGGTGGTCACGTTGCCATCCTCGTCGTAGTGGATCTCCTGGCCCATCGCGATGCCGAAAGCCTCGGTCAGGCCGCCGTGGATCTGACCCTCAATGATCATGGGATTGATACGCGTGCCGCAATCATCGAGCGCATAGAACCGCCGCACTTTGGTCGAGCCGGTGTCTACGTCCACATCCACCACGCAGATGTAGGCGCCGAACGGGAACGTGAAATTCGGCGGGTCGTAATAATTGATAGCTTCCAGTCCGGGCTCCATGCCGGGCGGCACTTCGTGGTAGGCCGCCCAGGCGAGCTCGGTCATCGTTTTGAAACGTTCCGGATTCCCCTTCACCCGGAAGCGGTCGATATCCCACTCAAGATCGTCGTCATGCACTTCCAGCATGTATGCGGCGATCATTTGCGCCTTCGCCTTGATCTTGCGGCAAGCCATCGCGGTTGCAGCACCTGAGACCGGTATCGAACGCGAGCCGTAAGTACCGAGTCCATATGGCGCCGTATCGGTGTTGCCCTCCTCCACCATGATGTTGTCGGCAGGCAATCCCAGCTCGGTCGCGATGATCTGCGCGTAGGTCGTCTCGTGGCCTTGACCCTGCGACTTGGTACCAAGGCGGCAGATGCCGGTGCCGGTCGGATGGATTCGGATCTCCGCGGAGTCGAACATCGCAATGCCGAGGATGTCGCAATTGCGCGACGGACCGGCACCCACGATCTCGGTAAAGAACGCGACACCGATGCCCATCAGCTCGCGCGTCTCCCCGCGCTTGAATGCTTCCTGCTGCTTTTTCTGCTCCACGCGTAGCTTCTTGTAGCCGACTGTTTCCACCGCCTTGTTAAGAGCGGTCTGATAGTCACCGGAGTCGTAAACCCAGCCAAACGCCGAGGTGTACGGGAACTGCTCACGCCGGATCAGGTTTTTCGTCCGGAACTCGACCGGATCCATGCCGAGCTTCTGCGCCATGATGTCCATGGCGCGCTCAATGGCATAAGCAGCCTCGGTGACTCGGAACGAGCAGCGATAGGCGACGCCGCCCGGCGCCTTATTGGTGTAGACACCATCGACCGACACATGCGCGGCCGGGATGTCGTACGAGCCGCTGATGATGCTGAACAGGCCGGCCGGCCACTTGGTCGCATTCGCGCACGCATCAAACGCACCGTGGTCGGCGACCGTATAGCAACGCAGCCCGGTCACCTTGCCATCCTTGGTCGCGGCGATTTCCGTCTCCATGTAGAAGTCGCGGGCAAATGCGGTGGTCGAAAGATTTTCGATGCGGTCTTCGACCCATTTCACCGGCCGCCCCGTTACGATTGACGCCACAATGGCGCAGATGTAGCCCGGATAGGCGCCGACCTTGTTACCGAAGCCGCCGCCGATATCGGGCGCGATCACGTGGATCTTGTGCTCGGGAATCTTCGAGATCAGCGAACCGACCGTGCGGATGACGTGCGGCGCCTGGAATGTTCCCCACAACGTGAGTTCGCCCTTGATCTTGTCGAATGAGGCAACGCACTGGCACGTCTCGAGCGGGCAAGGATGCACGCGCGGATAGACGATCATCTCCTTGATGGTCACGTCCGCTTTTGCAAAGGCCGCGTCGGCCGCAGCCTTGTCGCCGGCCTGCCAATTGAAAACATGATTGTAGTGCTTGCGCGGGCCGTGGGCGCCTTCCTTCTTGTCTTTCACGTCCTCGCGGATCACCGGCGCATTGGCAGCCATCGCTTTGAGCGGGTCGACATTGCACGGCAACGCCTCGTATTCGACTTCGACCAGCTCGGCCGCGTCCGCGGCGGTGTACCGGTCCTCGGCGATGACGAAGGCGACCTCCTGATTCTGGAACACGACCTTCCCGTCAGCCAGAACCATCTGCACATCGCCGGCAAGCGTCGGCATCCAGGCGAGATTGACGGTCTTGAGGGTTTCCGCCGTGATCACCGCCACGACGCCGGGCACAGCCGCGGCTTTGGCCGTGTCGATCTTCTTGACGCGGGCGTGGGCGTGCGGCGAACGGGTGAAATCGCCGTACAACATGCCGGGCAGCTTGATGTCGTCGACGTAGTTGCCTTTGCCCTGGACGAAACGAATATCCTCAACGCGTTTGCGCTTGCAGCCCATGCCCTGCAGCTTTTCTGCGCGTTCGGCGGAGGTGGGGGTCATCTCGTTCATTCTGCAGCCTCCTGGAACGGCACGCCGCTGATCTTGGCGGCAGCGTATTGAATGGCTTTGACGATGTTCTGGTAGCCGGTGCAGCGGCACAGGTTGCCGGAGATACCCAGGCGAATTTCCTCTTCGGTCGGATTCTTGTTTTCCTGCAGCAGGCGATATGCACGCGTGATCATACCTGGCGTGCAGAACCCGCATTGGAGGCCGTGCATTTCGCGGAAAGCCTCTTGCAGCACGTGCAGCGTGCCATCCGCCGCGGCCATGCCCTCTATCGTGCGGATATCGGCGCCGTTCGCCTGTACCGTGAACACGGTGCAGGATTTCACCGACTTACCATCGAGATCGACCGTGCAGGCGCCGCAATGACTGGTATCGCACCCGATATGGGGACCGGTGAGATGCAACTGCTCGCGCAGGAAGTGGATGAGCAGCGTGCGCGGTTCGACCAGCTCCTCCACTTTCTTGCCATTCACGGTCATGGAAACGTGGGATTTCGCCATCGTTCTCTCCCCAATCAGGCGCCGGCGCGCTCTTTGGCGCGGGCAAGAGCGCGCGTGAGCATCACGCCCGCCATCTTCGTGCGGTAAGCGGCCGGTCCGCGGCTGTCAGTGGCCGGTGACGTGATTGCTTCGGCTGCGGCCACTGCTTTTTTCACAGTCGCAGCATCGAGCGTCGAGCCAGTCAGGATTTTTGCAGTCGCCTCGGCCCACAGCGGCGTCTCCGCCACGTTGGTCAAACCGATCGAACAGCTGGCCACTTTGCCGCCACTCATCGTCAACACGACCGCTGCGGCCGCCGTTGCATAGTCGCCAACCTTGCGCTTGAGCTTCTCGTAGGCGTAGCCATGCCCTGTCGCGGGTGCCGGAATACGAATGGCAGTGACGATCTCGCCTGGTTCCAGCGCAGTAAAATAGGCGCCTTGATAAAACTCGCGCGCCGCTATCCGGCGCTCGCCGGATTTGCCGGCGGCGTGATAGCTTGCATTAAGGCACATCATCACGGCCGGCATGTCATTGCCGGGGTCGCCGTTGGCAACATTGCCGCCAAGCGTGCCGACATAGCGCACCTGTGGATCGGCGATCACAAACGAAGTTTCCCGCAGGATCGGGATCTTCTCGCCCAGCAGTTTCGATTCGATGACCTCATGCTGGGTGGTCATCGCTCCGATGACGACGTCGCGGCCGTCCTCGTGAATGCCTTTGAGATCGGCAACGCCCGCAAGATCGATGAGGTGTGCCGGGCTCGCGAGCCGGAGTTTCATCATCGGGATTAGGCTGTGCCCGCCCGCAATGGCACGTGCATCTTCGCCCAGACTGCCAAGCAGACTGACGGCTTCCTTGACCGATGCAGGACGGTGATAGGCAAATGGCCCAGGTATCATAGGTTTCCTCCCCGGACGCTCCCTAACCGGTCGGCTTACGGCCAACTTGCGGTCCCTGAGACGGGCATCCTGTCCATGTGACGTTGGGATCGTGACGAATGTGCGTTGCAGCGGCAATGGCCGATTTATAATCGCGAGAAGACGTGCACCAACAGCGGTAGAGTTTGCACGAATGACGACACGAACTGCGTCAGAACTACTGACATGATTAGTGTCAAACGGCCTTGGCGCCGATTCGCGATTTCAGCCAGCCAATACGGCTGCGGCTGACCGGAACGGAGTAGTGATCACTGGCGGCCATCTCCACCAATTCGGTATCGCCGTTTCGCCGATGTCCGATGACTCGGTCGATGTTGATGATGTGGCTGCGGTGGACGCGAATAAAACGGCTTTTGTCGAGCCGCGATTCGACTTCGCCGATAGCCAAGGGGCAAAACAATTTGAGGGTGCCGTTGAATACGTAAGTGTAGTGGGCATTGGCGTGGACGGCGACCACGTCTTCAACGGCTATGAAATGTGTCGCGCCCTCGCGCTCAACCGGCAGATGGTGGGCGATGCGCGGTGGAGGGCCGCCGGCCCCTCCGAGCGGCGCATAGGTTCCCCGGCCGAATTGCGCTCGACTGCCATTTCTGCTGCCTGCAAAGACTGGAGCAACAGACACGTCAGGATAGGTCGCTATCGCTTGCGCCACGTCCTGCTCTCGCGAGCGCTCGGGTACCAAAACCAGCAAGAATATCCCGGATACACAAAAAGCGACCACAGCAACAACGATTGCTAAAAGGTCGGTCGAGAGCGCCGGTGCACCCGACAAGAGCATCGCCATCGGGAATGGCGTCATGCCCGCCATGGCTGTGTAGTGCATCCCCGAAACCGCAATGCCGAACGCCACCGCGGACAAAATTATCGGCGGACGGCCGATCCGGCCGGTCGCCAGCCAAAGCGCCAATCCTGATGCTGCAACTGCGATGACCCAGCTCGCAGCGACATAAGGCGGCGCATGCTCCATGTGTACACTCGCATGCAGCGCCGTCATTCCGATGTAGTGCATGGAAAAGATGCCGGTGCCCATCAAGCAGGCGGACAAAATCAGGCGAGCGATGGAGAGTGGCCCCCCGCTGATGGCGAACACCGCGATGCCCACCACAAGCACGCAAACCAGCAACGACAGAAGCGTCGGAAACACGAGGTAGTCGACAGGAAACGGGATGCGCGCGGCAAGCATGCCGACGAAATGCATTGTCCAGATAGCGACAGCCAAAGAGAAGGCCGCACCGGCAAGCAGTACCCGCCGCCGAATGCCGACAGCATCACCAACTTGCACCGCCAGAGTGAACCCGACATAGGCACCCTGAATGGCCATCACGGTGGAAAGCAAAACGAGCCAAGGCTCGTATGCGAACTGCATACCGCACCCCCTCCCGGTCCGTGATGATGGCTGCAACCACTATCAAGTATAAGTTGGAACTATCCTAATTCAACTAGGCTTCATTATTTGCGATTTAGAGGCCAATATGTTGGACCGTGGTCCAACTGGCTATTTTCAGATACAAAACTAGACATTAGGGGGCTCAATTGACGCTCGTCAAAGAAGCGAGGTTGTCTGTCGTGACCAGTCCATTCGCACGCGCACTGATCCTTCTCCTTGTTTGCACGGCACAGACCGCGCACGCGCAAGTCACCGTCGATATCTCGAAGATTACGTGCGAACAATTCATTGTCCTGCCAAAAGCGGATTCGGTCGCGATCTGGCTGAGCGGATATTACAACGGCGGCCGCCACAACTCGGTGATCGATGTAAATAAGTTCGAAGAGAACGCCAGAAATCTGAGAGCGGCGTGCAGGATACCCGACAATTTCAATCGACCGATCATGCAGATCATTGAAAGTACTATGCTGAAATAACGGAAGCCCCGGATTCCTCCGGGGCTTCTCACACCATTGCGGCCGGCGCTACTGCTCACTGCACGTCGACAATCTCCACCCAGTTCGCGCCGTTGCCGACCGGATAGCGGCTGGGCTCGCCGAGTTTCCCGGTGCCTTTGTCGATTTTGTACACCGAAATACGGTCCGATTTTTCACCCGAGGCGACCAGGTATTGGCCGGTCGGATCGATCCTGATACCGCGCGGCTGCGCCTCGGTCGCGAAGTTGGTCACATAGGTGAGCTTGCCGGTGCCCGGCGCCACCGTGAACAGAGCGATCTTGTTCGTGGTGCGCTCGGTCGAATAAAGAAATTTACCGTCCGGCGTGATCTGGATGTCGGCCGCCCAGACCTTCGGCTTGTCGTCCTTGGCTGCCACTGAAGCAAGCGCCGGTGCGGCGCCGACCGGGCCTTGCGGAGAGCCCCAGGCGAGACCGGCCTCGGCCGGCACCGAGCTGATGCTGTCGACGAGCGTCAATGTACCTTTGCTTGGATCGATCGTGTATTGCGTGACGTGACCGGACAGTTCGTTGAGCACATAGAGATACTTGTTGTCCGGCGAGAACGCGAGATGGCGAGGTCCGTGACCTGCTTCCGGACTGACGGCCGGCGGCTCATTGGCCGTGAGCTTGCCGGTTTTGCTGTCGAAGGCGAACTGCAGCACCTGATTGGCGCCAAGCGTGGCCGCGTAGACGAACTTGTTGCTGCGATCGGGCATGATCGAATGCGCATTGCGCCCGGTGTGGATCACCTGAATCGCCTCCGCTTCGACCAACCCATTTTCGCCGATTGGACTCACCGCAAGCTTGTCCCCGCCATAGGAGGCGGTGAACAGGAAACGTCCGGTGTGATCGGTCGAGACATAGGGCATGCTGTCGGGAAGCGGCGCCGATGCTTTCTGCGTCAACGCGCCGGTTGCGGGATTGATTGCGTAGGTCAATACGCGCGTCGGCTGCGAGCGTATGACGGCATAGAGATACTGTTTGTTCGGGCTCACCGTCATCGGCATGACCAGTTTGGCCGCTTCAGTCTTGCCAACCGGCGTCAGAGCGCCGTTGCTCATATCCATATTGTAGGTGTCGATATTTCCGTCCTGCGCGTTCGACACGTAAACGAACGTCTTGGCCATGGACATCGAAGTCGCTCCGATTGCAACCAGCAGTGCGAGCGCAAAGCTCGCCATTCCACTCCTCGGCATTTCCATTTTTTGCTCTCCCTGGCGCGTATCAAAACGGCGCCTCAACGGCGCTTCTTGGCGAGCATGCTACAGCAAAGGCATGGGCACCGGTTTGTATTTTCAGCCAGCCCCTGGCAACCAGGCGCCAAACAGCCTCATTGAGGCGGTTTCGCCGGCCGGCGGGGAACGAGCAGGTTGCCAGTGTAAATTTGCACGGGTTCGCCGTTTTGATTGAACGTTGTCATCCGTACTCGGATAAGGCCTCGGTCGGGACGTGATTTGGATGGACGTACTTCAAGCACTTCGCTCTCGACGTGCAATTCGTCGGCCGGGCGGACCGGGCGCGGCCAGCTCAGTTCGTCGAAACCGACTCCAAGGATGCCATCCGCCGGTCGGAACTCGCTTTCCACGAGGAGACGCATGGTCAGCGCTGCAGTGTGCCAGCCGCTTGCCGCAAGCCCGCCAAACACCGATTTGCGCGCGGCCGCCTCGTCGAGGTGGTAGGATTGCGGATCGAATTGCGCGGCGAACGCTATGATCTGATCCTTGTCGATGCGCAGCCGGCCGGAGCGATACACTTGGCCCACCGCATAATCCTCAAGATATTGCTTGGTCATTTTCCGGTCGGTCATTTTTACGGCTACCAATAGAAGAAAACAGCTCGCACGGCCAAATTAGCACAGGAGAGTTCCATGATCCGCAAAGCAAAGGCTATTTGGCGCGGCACTGGCCGCGCCGGCAACGGCAGTCTTTCCACAGATTCGGGAGTGCTCGCTGAAACTCCGTATTCTTATAAGACCCGCTTTGAAAACGAGAAAGGCACCAACCCCGAAGAGCTGATCGCCGCCGCGCATGCCGGCTGCTTTACGATGGCTCTGGCCTTTCAGTTGCAGGGCGGTGGCTACACACCTACCGAACTCAGCACCGAAGCCGCCGTCACGCTCGAACCTGAAGGGCAAGGCTTCCGCATCACACGCTCGGCTCTGACGCTGCGCGCCAACGTGCCGAACCTGGACCAGGCCACATTCGCCCGAATGGCGGGTGATGCTGAGAAGAACTGTCCGGTTTCCAAGGTTCTCAACGCCGAGATCACACTTGACGCCAAGCTGGTTTGAGCTGTGTTCGCTGTTCGGCGAATGGCGAGAAAAGCGAAGCGCTTAGCCCGTTCTCACTTCGGCGTGAGACCCGCTGGAAGCGGTTCAGAACTTCTCGTGAGAGGGTCATAATCAGCAGCCAGGGGATTGCTTCAACCCGATCACCTAACACCGCACGAAGCGTGAGGAGGAAGTCATGCCTGAGTCCGTTTACAAGGTCATTGAATTGGTCGGCACCAGTACGGAATCATGGGAAAAAGCCGCAAAGGCGGCAGTCGACAGAGCCGGTAAATCCTTGAGGGACCTTCGGGTCGCAGAGGTCGTGCAGCAGGACATGCAGCTCAAGGACGGAAAAGTTGAAGCGTATCGTGCGAAGGTGAAGGTCTCGTTCAAGTTCGAGGGCAAGGGCTAGCTCCCGTCACCATCAACGTCGTCTCTTCCCAGACCGCGCGACACATCCGTCTTTGAGAGACGGACGGATGTCGCGCGGACGTGTCCGCTCGACCTCCGGTGCGCACCGTGGCGATGCCTCCCAAAACAGAAGCTGAGACCCCTAAAGCGTACGTCCGGTTACCGGGCGTGCTCGACCGGCACACGCCTGGCTCGGCCGCGCGGAGAAACGATCGCGGCGCCCTCCCCTTGCCGGCCAGTCGATCGCGACAATCGCGAATGCTTGCGCGCTTGTCCTTCGCCCGCAAAGGCTGCGATCACAGCTTCGCCAATCGCGATGAAACGTGCGCTCGGCCCTTCAATGCCAGCACTCTGGCGGCTGACGCGGGCGCCTTCGAGCAGAAGCGTCAAGGTGTCCGCAAGCAAATCCGCTTTTGCGATTCCAGCCCGCCGACAAAGCTTCGCGAGGCGATTGCGCTGGTCCCTCTTGAACTCCTCAATGACATGCCGCGCCGGATGATCGCTTTCGGCAAGTTCAACCGCGGCATTCGCGAGATCGCAACCGCGGCCATCGTCGAGAACGCACTCGGCACCGACGCGAACCCACGCGCCAAGCTCTCCCAGCGGATCATCCGCATATTCGCGATCGAAGCGGATCCAAATCTCGTCGACCTCACGGGCAACGTCACGCAAGCACGCGATAATCAAATCGTCCTTCGAGCCGAAGTGGCGGTAGAGCGTCATCTTGTTGGTGCCGGCCGCCTCCGCGATCGCGTCAACTCCGACCCCCCGGATCCCGTGCTTACGGAAGAGATCACGGGCCGTACTGATGATGCGTTCCCGTGGCCTCAACGGGACCCCGCCATCCTCCTGCATGGTTTCCTCCAAAAAGAACCCTGAATGTCACTTGACAGGGTGTGACCGGTCTGTAACATTATCGATGTTACTTACAGGTAACACCCTGTGGGGTAATCGTCAAGGCCGGGGGGCCAGACGACGTAAAGGAAGTGCCAATGACCGCTTGTTTCCGTGACCCGACCCTCGCCGAATTGCTCGACGATCCCATCACGCGCGCTGTCATGCGCGCGGACGGGGTCAACCCGCAGGAGCTTGAGACGTGCTTGCGTGCCCTGTCCGTTCGGCGTGCGGATTCGTCGGAACACGTCGAATCCACCCGGCGATGGCGCCTCCAGATGTGCGGAGTGCCTTGACCATGGTCGGATTTTTCATCGAGCGCCCGATCTTCGCGTCCGCAATCGCAGTCATTTTGGTGCTGGCGGGTTCGATCTGTTACTTCCTGCTGCCGGTTTCGCAGTTTCCCGACATCACGCCGCCGCAGGTTGTCGTGAGCGCCGTCTATCCCGGCGCGAGCGCGCAGGTCGTGGCCGACACGGTGACCACGCCGCTCGAACAGCAGATCAATGGCGTGGCCGGCATGACTTACATGTCGTCGTCGAGTTCCAACGATGGCTCGTCGACAATCACTATCACCTTCGACGTCGGCTATCCGCTGAGCATCGCGGCCGTCGACGTTCAGAACCGCGTCGCGCAGGCGGCGTCATCGCTGCCGCCGATTGTCAACCAGGCTGGCGTCACGATCAAAAAGCAGAACCCGAACTTCGTTCTGATTGTCAATTTGACCTCACCGGACAAGTCAGTCGATCCGGTGGCACTGAGCAACTACGCCTATCTGCAGATCGTCGATCCGCTGAAACGTCTGGAGGGCGTCGGCGACGTCCAGATATTCGGCGAACGGCGCTATTCGATGCGAATCTGGCTCGATCCCGACAAGCTGGCCAATCTCGGCATCACTGCCGTCGACGTACAAAACGCTATTGCGGAACAGAACGTACAAGTGGCTGCCGGAAAGATCGGCCAGTCGCCGGCCCCTGCCGGCACGCCGTTCGAGATGCAGGTGAATGCGACGGGCCGCCTGAGCAATGTGACCGAATTCGGTGACATCGTCGTGCGCGCCGATGCGAATGCCGGCTCCGTCGTGCGGCTACGCGACGTCGCCCGGATCGAGCTCGGTGCGTTGCAATACACGTCCACTGCGTTCTTCGGCGAAGATCCAACGGTCGTGCTCGCGATCTATCAAATGCCCGGCTCGAACGCGCTCGCCTTGCAGCAACGCGTCAAGGACAAGATGCAGGAGCTGTCGAAACGCTTCCCCAAGGGCATCGACTACGCCATGCACTATGACACGACGCGCTTTGTGTCGGCCTCGATGCACGATGTCGTCGTGACCCTGATCCAGGCGCTGCTGCTCGTCGTCGCGGTCGTCTTCATCTTCCTGCAAAGCTGGCGCACCACAATCATTCCCACCATCGCGATTCCGGTGTCGCTGATCGCAACGCTGGTGGTGATGCAGCTGCTCGGTTTCTCGCTGAATATGCTGAGCCTGCTCGGCATGGTGCTGGCCATCGGACTTGTCGTCGACGATGCGATTGTCGTCGTGGAAAACGTCGAGCGGCAGCTCGAAGCGGGTCTCAAGCCTCTCGAAGCGGCACGGGCGGCGATGAAAGAGGTGACGGGCCCGATCATCGCCACGACGGCAGTGCTGATGGCGGTGTTCGTTCCGGTCGCATTCATTCCGGGAGTGGCCGGCCGGCTCTATAACCAGTTCGCACTTACCGTCGCGATCTCGGTCGGAATTTCGGCCTTCAATTCGCTGACGCTGAGCCCTGCCCTGAGCGCGGCCTTTTTGCGCCATCGCGGAGAGGTTCGCTTCGCGCCCTTCCGCTGGTTCAATAGCGGCTTCAGCCGGCTATCGCACGCTTACGCCGAAAGTGTACGCGTGCTGATCCGCTGGCGCGTCGCGATGCTGGCGCTGTTCGTGCTGGCGGTGGGCGCGACCTATCTCGTCTCGCTGCGGATACCCTCGACGTTTCTCCCGGTCGAGGATCAGGGTTATTTTTTCGTGGTTGTCCAGCTGCCGGACGGTGCATCCCTGGAACGCACGGACGCGGTGGCCAAGCAGGTCCGCGATATCCTGAAGAGTACACCCGGGGTCGATATCGTCGGTTCGATCAGTGGTCTTAACTTTCTCACCCAGGCCGCGCAGTCGAACTCCGCGGTAGAATTCGCGATCCTCAAGCCTTGGGATCAGCGGCCGCCCGAGCAAGGCGCCTCTAATATCGTCTCGTCCGTTCGGCCGAAGCTCCTTGGCCTCCCCGGCGCCATCGCCCTGAGCTTCGACCCGCCTTCAATTCCTGGCCTCGGCACCACGGGCGGCTTTGAGTTTCAGGTGGAAGACCTGACCGGCCGGGGAAGCGTTGCGCTCAACGATGTCGCCCAGGCGCTCATCGCCGAAGCACGCAAGCAGCCGGAGCTCAACCCTCAGCAGTTGTTCACGTCGTTCAGTACGTCCACACCGCAGTTCAACTACGACCTTGATCGCAACAAAGCAAAGCTCCTTGGCCTCAAGCTTCCGGACGTTTTCAATACCTTGCAGATTTACCTTGGGTCCCTCTACGTCAACGATTTCAATCTGTTCGGGCGCACCTTCCGCGTGACCCTGCAAGCTGACAAGGATGCCCGCGCCGCTCCGTCCGATCTTTCCCGTCTCTATGTGCGCAACTCAACCGGAGGCATGGTGCCGCTGAGCACACTCGGAACCCTGCGGGCCATCGCCGGTCCTGAGACCGTGCCGCACTACAACAACTATGCGTCGGCCCTCATCAATGGTGGCGCTGCGCCGGGCTACAGCTCCGGCCAGGCTGTGGCCGCGATGGAACGGGCAGCGGCAGCGGTGCTGCCGCGAGACTTTGGCTACGAATGGACCGGCATCACCTTCCAGGAACTCAAGGCCGGCTCGATCGCGACCATCGTTTTCGCACTGGCGATCGTCTTCGTCTTTCTCATCCTGGCAGCGCAATACGAGAGCTGGTCGATGCCCTTCATGGTTCTGCTCGCGGTGCCGCTCGCGCTCTTCGGCGCAATGCTCGCGCTGTGGCTGCGCGGCAGACAAATCGACGTCTATTCCCAGATCGGCTTCGTCATGCTCATCGGCCTCGCCGCCAAGAACGCGATCCTCATCGTTGAGTTCGCCAAGCGGCGGCGCGAGGACGGTCTCGGCATTGTCGAAGCTGCAATGATGGCGGCGCGCCTGCGTCTGCGGCCGATCCTCATGACTGCCTTCGCCTTCATTCTCGGCGTCGTACCGCTGATGTTTGCAACCGGCGCCGGAGCAGCGAGCCGGCAGTCGATCGGCACCACCGTATTTGGCGGCATGCTCGCCGCCACTATCCTCACCCTCGCCTTTGTCCCTGTCTTCTATGCACTCATCGAGCAATTGCGGGAAAGCCGCTTGGGCCCGCCCGCAGCCGCACGAGAGCCCGTCGAAGGCCACGCCGAACCGGCGGAATGAGATTGGAGTTCCGTATCATGCAAACTTGGAAAATAGTTCTGGGTACTACCGCCCTGGCGGCAATGGCCATCGCAGTCGTGGTTGTTCGGCAAGGTGACGCGTTGTTTGGCGGTACCGCTGGAGCGATTCCCAATCCGGCAGCGTTTGCGATGCCGGTACCCGTTGTCAACATCGTCAAAAAAACGATTCCGATCTCGCTCGACTACGCGGCCCGCACGGAATCAATCCGCCATGTTGCCCTTCAGGCAAAAGTATCCGGCTTCATTCAGCAGCAGCACATAGCGGACGGGACCGACGTCAAAGAAGGCGATTTGCTCTACACGATCGATCCACGCGATTTTCAGGCGGCGCTGGATCAGGCAAAGGCGCAGGCGCAGAGAAATATCGCGGCGCTTGAGTACGCGCGCTCAAACCTCGATCGCGGGTCCACGCTCGCCCAAAGCGGCTTCCTCGCCAAGGACACCCTTGATCAGCGCTCCAGTGCGGCACGGCAGGCTGAAGCGACTTTGGCGATGGACCAGGCGGCAATCAGAACGGCCGAGCTCAATCTCAGCTATACCCAGATTCGCGCACCATTTTCGGGACGGCTCGGCCGCAACCAGGCTTCTGTCGGCACACTGATCGGCACAGTCGGCGCGGCGCTGAACACTTTGGTGCAGCTCGATCTGATCTACGTCACGTTTAATCCGAGCGAGACAGACCTCGCCATGATCGAGAAGGCGCGCGCCGCCGGGAAAGTCATGGCCGACGTTCTTTTGCCGGGTGAGACGCAGGCGCGCCACAGCGGCGAGCTGACCTTCATCGACAATGCGGTCGATCGCTCGACCGGTACCATCGTTGCGCGCGCGACCATCAGCAACACTGACCGCAGCCTGCTTCCCGGCCAGTACGTTCGCATTCGGCTGGCCGTCGGGTCAGAGGCAGATGCGCTGATGGTGCCCGAGACGGCCCTGGGATCCAGTCAGCTTGGCAAATACGTCTATGTCGTCGGAGAAGGAAATAAAGCGGACCAGCGACTTGTTTCAACGGGTGTCAGCCATGACGGTCTCATCGCCATCCGAAAAGGCGTCTCGGAGGGCGAGCGCGTGATCAACGGCAATCTTCAAAAGATTGGTCCGGGAGCGCCGGTGCGGCCTTTGCCCTGACAGGAGCGATTGCATCGATCGTGGATAGCGTGGTGCCCAGGGGTGGAATTGAACCACCGACACCGTGATTTTCAGTCACGTGCTCTACCAACTGAGCTACCTGGGCGCCGGGCCGGCCCGGGTGGGCCGCTCAGCAAGGCGCGGGCGTTATAGAGGCTCGAATCCGCACTGTCCAGAACAGGGCGCCAAGCGGGGCGCCAAGCGGCTTTCGGACAGGTTCATGCGCGAATCCCGATAGCGGCGCGGAAACGCTCTTTCAACGCAACACCGTCGCGAAGAGGCAGCACGCGGGGCGGCTCCTCAGCGGCAATCAGCACGCGGGCGAAAAGCGTCTCGTGGAGATTCTTCAACCTGCGGGCAAGATCGAACAGGGCATTCTCGTCGCGCACGTCAAGACACGCCCCGATGCCGCAGGCTCCGGCAACACCGATGAGGTCAACTCCACTTTGCGTGTGGCTCGGTTGCATACCGGTTTCGCCATAAACGCCATTGTCGAAAACGATGACAGCGAGATTACGCGGCCGCTGGGCACCGATGGTCGCCAAAGAGCCAAGACCCATCAGCATCTCACCGTCTCCTGTGATCACCGCAATGCGCCGTCTGGGCTGCGCCAACGCCAGCCCCAGACCGATCATGGCCGCACCGCCCATGGCACCCCAGAGATAGAAGTTGCGGTCGTTGTCGCCGGCAGCTGCTGCATCCCATGCGGTCGAGCCAAGACCAGGGACCACCAGAAGGTCGTCACCCCGATTCTCCAGCAACGTGGCCATCGTGGCGCGGCGCTCGAGCTTCATTTGGTCCATACTTTCCTGCCGATCAGTTGCTGCGACAGGATCACGGCGGCGATGCGTTCGTTTCCAAATGCCTGCTGGATAGCGCGTTCGGCGGCGCCAGCGACATCCTCCGGCACGTTCACGCGATAAACTTCGGCCTCGCACAGCTTGAGCACCGGATCGACGATCGATCCCATCGGCACCTGCCAGGGATTAAACTCTTCCCACTCCCCGCGCATTGTGATGAACATCAGCAGCGGAAAGCGGCACGTCCGCGCCAGCGAGAACATGTTGATGCAGTTGCCGAGGCCGCTGGACTGCATCAGCAGCGTGGCGCGCTCGCCGCCGAGCCATGCGCCCGCCGCCAGCGCTACCCCCTCCTCCTCCGTGGTCAGCACCACATCACGGATTTCATCGTCGGCGCGACACCGGTCGATCAGGCGCGCATGGCCGGCATCCGGCACATAGCCGACCTGGCGAACGCCATTGTGTTTGAGCACTTCGAATAGCCGGTCGGGCCAATCATGGGCTCGCGTGTTCACTTATCACCCGCTTCACCTTCGGCCGGCCGTTCGCCGTCCTCGTCTTCATCGTCTTTCGTCGGAATTGCATAGACGCCGGAGAGCCAGCGATGGAGATCGAGGTCAGCGCAACGCTTGGAGCAGAATGGTTTGAATTCGGGATCGACCGGCTTCCCACAGATAGGACAGGAATGCTTGCTTGCAGTCTTGCGGTCAATTTCATTCATCAGACGCGCTTCCCTGTTACGAAGCGAAGGCGCGCGGCACGTTACACCGCATTCAGCCAGCCGAAACGAATTGGATAACCCTCGCCGCCCAAAAGCGTCATGACTTCATAAAGCGGCAAACCAACAACATTGCTGTATGAGCCGACAATCTTCACGATGAAAGTTCCGGCGATACCCTGCGCCGCGTAGCCGCCGGCCTTGCCGCGCCATTCACCCGAGGCGAGATAGGCTTCAATATCCTCTTCCGATAGCCGCCTGAAGCGCACACGCGTTTCCACCAGGCGCTGGCGAAAATTTTCTTTTGGAGTCACCAGACATATGGCGGTGTACACCCGGTGATTGCGGCCTGAAAGCAGGCGCAGACATTGTGCAGCCTCGTCGAGTAGCTCCGCTTTGGGAAGAATGCGCCGGCCGACCGCCACAACCGTGTCGGCTGCCAAAATAAAGGCGCCGCGCAGTTCGTCATCCAGATTCACGTTTTCCAAAGCCGCTGTTGCCTTCGCCTGAGCTAGCCGCGTGGCGTAGGCACGCGGAATCTCGCTGCGGCGAGGGGTTTCATCGAGGTCAGCCGGCTTGAGCGCGTCCGGCTCGATCCCGGCCTGATTGATCAGGGCGAGCCGGCGAGGAGAACCCGAAGCAAGCACAAATTTGGGGCGACCGATCATTTGTCCGCGTGATGGCGACAAGTGGAGAAAACGCTTTGAATGGGCGCGGAAACTAGCGGAATGGCCACGTTTCCACAACCCGACACGACGCCCTCATTCATTGCCTCCACTTTGCTGCCCGAAGCGCTCACGTATGCGAGCCATCAATTGGTCCCGCACCTCGCGATAATCATTGAGCCGCTGCTCGCGGCTGCCTTCGCTCGCGGCTGGATCCATCGTCGGCCAATATTCGACATCGGATGCGACCTTGTGAGTCAACTCCAGAGCCTTGTGATGTGCAGGCGGCGAGAGCGTCACAATAAGATCGAAATTGAGCCCTTCGAGGTCCTCAAGTTCCTCAAACGTGATCGGCTTGTGGCGCGAGATGTCGATGCCGACTTCCTGCATAACGGCGACCGCGAAGGGATCAAGTTCGCCCTTCTGCACACCAGCGGAGCCGACATAGACCCTCGTTCCCAACATCTGCCTGAGCAGCCCGGCAGCTATCGGCGAACGCACCGCGTTCATGCCGCAGGCGAATAGCACCGCGTGGGGACGCGAAGGGCGCTCGGACGCGGCCATCCGGTCATCAACCTTTCCAGTGCAGTACGCAGATCAAGGTGAACAGGCGGCGAGCAGTATCCAGATCGACCGTCACCTTTCCCTTGAGACGCTCGATCAAAATACGCGAGCCATCATTGTGGATGGCGCGCCGGCCCATATCGATTGCCTCAATCTTGTCGGGCGTGGCGGTACGGATTGCCTGATAGTAGCTGTCGCAGATCATGTAGTAGTCCTTGACGATCCGGCGCAGCGGCGTCAGCGAAAACAGGTGCGCGACCACAGGCGTGCCATTCTCAAGCCGGATATCAAAGACCAGACGGTTTCCGTTGATGCTCAAATGAAGTGCGTAGGGCCCATCGTCCTGCCCTATTGGCGCAAAGGAGTTTTGTTCGAGCAAATCGTAGATGGCGATCTGACGCTCGTGCTCGACATCCGGATTGGACCGGCCAATTGATTTTTCGTCGAGAGCGACAGCGACGAGACGCCGCTTCATTACAGGAGGCGTTGATTTCGCCGGGCTCATTTCTGATTGAGGCGGATAGCCACAGAGCGAGCGTGCGCGGTCAAGCCTTCCGCCTCGCCGAGCGCAATCGCAGCAGGTCCGAGCGCGCGCAATTGCGCAGGCCCGCATTTGAGCAATGACGTGCGCTTCATGAAATCGAGCACGCCGAGGCCGGACGAAAACCGTGCCGAGCGCGCAGTCGGCAGCACGTGGTTGGAGCCCGCGACATAGTCGCCGATCGCCTCGGGAGTGTAGGCGCCGATGAAGATCGCGCCGGCATTGCGGATGCGCGCCACGAGCTCTTCGGCATTGGCGGCCACGATTTCGAGATGCTCCGGCGCAAGTTGATCGACCAGCACGATCGCATCGGCCAGCCTGGGGACAATAATGATGGCACCGAAATCGCGCCAGGAGGCCGCGGCGACGCCAGCCCGCGACAGCATCTTGAGCTGGGAGTCGACGGCCTTTTCGACCTCGGTCGCGAGCCTGGCATCGTCGGTGATCAGGATCGACTGGGCGCTCGCATCATGCTCGGCCTGTGCCAGCAGGTCGGCGGCGATCCAGTCAGCGTTGCCGGTTTTGTCGGCCAATATCAGAACTTCGGACGGCCCTGCGATCATGTCGATACCGACCTTGCCAAATACCAGGCGCTTGGCGGCCGCAACATAGGCATTGCCGGGGCCCACAATCTTGGCCACAGGCGCGATTGTTTCGGTGCCGTAAGCGAGCGCAGCCACCGCCTGGGCACCGCCGATGCGGTAAACCTCATCGACGCCAGCGAGCTTTGCCGCCGCCAGCACCAGAGGGCTGAGCTTGCCATCCGGCGCCGGGACGACCATTGCCAGCCTCGGTACGCCGGCGACCTTGGCCGGCACCGCGTTCATCAGAACCGAGGACGGATAGGCCGCCGTACCACCGGGAACGTAGAGACCGACTGCTTCGATTGCAGTCCACTTCGCACCCAATTCGACGCCCAGAGCGTCTGTGAAACGCTCGTCGCTCGGCCTTTGGCGGCGATGATAGGCCTCGATACGTTCGTGGGCGATTTTGAGTGCCGCCAGCGCATCGCCCTCGCAGGCCTTCGCCGCCGCCTCGATTTCGGGGGCGGTGACCCGCAAACCTGTCCTGGTGAGATCGATCCGGTCAAACTTGGTCGTAAACTCGAGCAGCGCTTTGTCACCACGCGTCGCCACTTCGGCAACGATCGTGCGCACAGCCTGCTCGACGTCCTGAGCCGCCTCGCGTTTGACCGCGAGAAGGCTGCGAAAACCAGCTGAAAAATCCGCCTTTTGGCTGTCCAAACGAAGAGGCATAACCCGGTCCTGCCGGTTCGAAACCGACCGACAGGTCAATGGGTGATGCGCGCCTTGGCGTCAACCCTGCTGCTGCATGGCGCGATCGCGACGAGGTCAGCTACGACGGGACTTCGCGGCCTCTGCAATCTCGGCGTGGGCGGGGCAGGCAGCCGTTGTCCAGGATGGACCGAGATCGGCGAGTTCGGCTTCCAGACATTCGACATCGAGCCGCAGCGAGGCACCGCCCGAGAATGTCAGCATAACCACGCCCGAGGGCGCCTCGGTCTCGGAAAATTCGACGGCCAGGAGATTAAGAACCGCGTCTTTACGAGCCGGGTCTATTTGCCGACATTGACACGCCATGACCCGCTCGAAGCGCAAGGCAGCCCGCCGTCGGCGATATTCGCAGCTGACCGCATTGGTTTCTTGGCCAACTTGAGCACATTCCCAGTCGAACCGGTTCAGCGCCACCACGAGACGCCTTTCGTGCGGCCGCCACAGAACGTCGGAGACCCTCACCACCGCATCCTGCAGGTGGGTCGAAGCGACCTCGAGATCCTCCTCGTCAAGGACGACGAATTTCAGTGCATCCATGGCGTTGCACTCCCTCCCCGCGTAATTAGGCAAGCTCGCCCGACCATGCAAGATGGTCAACGCTCGGGAAAAGCGGGCTCCAGGCCGGCGGCAGTCCAGCGTGGGCGGGTCGTCGCGTCGGTCAGTTTGCGAAGCAGGGCCATGCCGCCTTCCGGCGACCCAGCACGCGTATGAATGGCCGCCGTATAAGTGTTCGCGTTGTGTAATTCGCCCGGCAGCGTGCCGACGATCCTGACGCCCTTCACCGGAAGTACCTCGCTGATGAAGGTCGTCCCGATCTCGGCCCGGCCTTCGGCGACCAACACCGCAACGTCGTGACCCCCTTTTCCAAGCACAGCCTTTTTATTGATTTCGTCGGCAATACCGAGGTTCTGCAGTAGCGCCGCAAACATGATACCTCCGGAGCCGCCCGCTTTCGGGTCTGTGTAGGCCACCGAGCGCGCCGTCAATAAGGCCTGCTTGAACGCGTCAGGTGTCGAGATGTCGGGGATGTGTGTGCCCTCGCGCACAATCACTCCCGTGACAGTGCGGCCAAGATCAGTGCGGCTCCCCGGCACGACAAAACCGAGCTTTGCGAGCTCCGCGATGGCGGATTCCGACAGGACGATAAGATCGGCGACCTCCCCGTTTTTAATCCGCTCGCGCAGTGACCCAGCCGTGCCAAAATTGAGGTCAAGTTTGCTACCCGTCTCGTTTTCAAATTCGGCGCTGAGCGCCGCGACCATCGACTTCACGGCGCCGGCGCTCATGATCTTTATTTCAGCCACGATAAATTTCTCCCTTATTGCAGGAAGGATCGTGGCCGAGCGACGCGGTTTCGTCTAGGCGCTGATACGTTCGATCGCCGCGCCGCAGCGGGCGAGCTTGTCTTCGAGCCGCTCAAAGCCGCGGTCGAGGTGATAGACGCGGTTGACCATCGTCTCGCCTTCGGCCGCGAGAGCGGCGATGACCAGCGACACCGAGGCGCGCAGGTCGGTCGCCATCACCGGCGCGCCCTTCAGGCGGTCGACGCCCTCGATGGTGGCGGTCTCCCCGTCGAGATTGATGCGGGCGCCGAGCCGTACAAGCTCCTGCACGTGCATGAAGCGGTTTTCGAAGATCGTTTCAGTGATGCGCGAGGTGCCGCTGGCACGCGTCATCAAGGCCATAAACTGGGCCTGCAAGTCGGTGGGAAAGCCGGGAAACGGCGCGGTTGTGACGTCGACCGCCGTGAGCCCCGACCCGTTGCGGGCGATCCGGACGCCTTCGTTCGTCGGCGTCACCGTGGCGCCGGTCTGGCCCAGGACATCAAATGCGGTCTGCAATAACTCGGGGCGCGCGTTCTGCAACAGCACATCGCCGCCGGTCATTGCGACCGCCATTGCGTAAGTGCCGGTTTCAATGCGATCCGGCAATACCGCATGACGTGCGCCGTGCAATTTCGGCACCCCCTCGACCACGATACGGGAGGTTCCGGCGCCGGAAATCCTCGCGCCCATCTTGTTGAGGCAGTCTGCGACGTCACTGACTTCGGGTTCGCGCGCGGCATTTTCGATCACGGTCGTGCCGTTGGCGAGCGACGCTGCCATCAGGGCGGTATGCGTGCCGCCGACGGTGACCTTCGGAAATTCGATTTCACCGCCACGCAGCCCTTTCCGGGCCCGCGCGATCACGTAGCCGCCCTCGGTCTCGATTTCGGCGCCAAGCTTTTCCAGCGCCATGATCAGCAAATCCACCGGTCGTGTTCCGATGGCGCAGCCGCCAGGCATTGAGACTTTGGCCTCGCCCATCCGCGCCAGCAGAGGCGCGACCACCCAGAAGCTCGCCCGCATCTTGGAGACCAGGTCGTACGGAGCGGTCGTATCGATGATATGTTTCGCCGAAATATGAATGGTGCGGCCCTGGTTCGGGTCATCGCCGGCTCGCTTGCCCGCGATCATGACGTCTACGCCGTGGTTGCCGAGAATCCGCTGGAGCTGGATGACATCGGCCAGCCGCGGCACGTTCTCGAGGATCAACGTATCCTCGGTCAGCAGGCTGGCGATCATCAGCGGGAGTGTCGCGTTCTTGGCGCCGGAGATCGGGATCGTGCCGTTCAGGCGCTGTCCACCGACTATTCGTATTCGGTCCATGCTCGCCCCGCCCACTTACTCGCGGCTATTCGCCGTAAGCCCATAATCTATGGGCCCGCGGGCCGCCTTCCAGTAGCGCCATATCAACAGTGTTAGCACTTTCCTCCGCCAATTGCGGCAAAAGTCGGACCCTTCCTTAACGCACCGGATCATCGCGGCGCGCGGGCTCCGGCTTTTGCGCAGTTCCGGTGGCCTCCGATTCCCCGCGCGCCCGTTCCTGGGCCTTACGCCGGCGAAGATTTTCGCGCAGGGCTCCCGCCAGGCGGTCGCTGCGATTGCCGCTTTTCTTTGTTTTTCTGTCTTTGTTCATCCGGGTCATGGCTTCAATTATCTGCCGAGCGGCGCCCCGCGCAAGCCAGCCCTTGTCTTGCGTCACCGGGGGCCGTTGTGGCAGTTTCCGCCGCGTTCGCGCCAGTTCGCAGTTCGTTGCGCATTTTCTGCTGCCGTAGCTCAGTGGTAGAGCACCCCCTTGGTAAGGGGGAGGTCGAGTGTTCAATCCACTCCGGCAGCACCATTAAATCAGTGGGTTAGCTCAACACCTGCGCAAGCGAATTTGGTTTGACTGCACCCTGACAGCACAGCGCTGTCACTATTTCATTCACGATGATTTTGTGTCGCCAGCTTCGCCCAAATGTTCGGGAGCGGTGATATCATTCGTCGTGTTCGACCTTACTGCGTGGCCATGCTTCGTCACATAAAATATCCAGATGTGGTGCGACACTTGGCGGTTCAAGCATGCGAACTCGCAAAGGCCAGGGACGTCCTGTACCACGGAACCAGATACACCCTGGTGCGCCCGCGCGGGCCAGGAAGCGCGGAATAACCGCGCCGCGATAGTCACGCCACCGACAGTCAGTAAGGCCGTGGGTATGACCCCGCGCCCGCGACCCTAATTAACTTGCGAAGACGTCGGCACCGCCGTGCGTGAGTTGCTAGCTTAAATCTTGCAAAAACGGCCCGCCTTACAGGTCCTGCATTCATGATCGTCACTCCCTAATTTCGGACGCACGCTAGCACTCACCCTAGATTGCGTGTGTGAAGGTCATCACCCAACTACATCAGTGAGGTTGTCTGACTGACCAATCAAAATGACAACGCGCGTTACATCACCTGAGCGGCCCAATTGGAATAAACGGGCACCGGTCAGTTTGTTCGGAGCAAGCGCCTAGAAGTCGGGTGCCTCGGCCCATGACCATTTGTACGTAATTTCATGCCACCGCAACTTTCTCGCGCCGTCCTCAAATTCCTTGAGCAAGAGTCAGCAACGCTGACCTAAACCAAGACACCATACCGAATGTCCGTTTTGTGCCCGAAGATAGTGATAGTGTCAGACGGCGTAAATTCACCCAAATGGCGGACGCTATGCATACTCAAAGATCTGAGCCAAGTGTGAGCCGCATTTCGCTGGTGTCATTTGCTCTGCTCCTGGTCACCAGTTGTGTCGCCCCGGTATGGGCAGATCCGCTTGCGGATGAAATGGCGTCGATGAACGCGCGATGGGATGCCGCCATTAACAACGCGGACTTCGATGCGTTATTGCCCATGTATACCGCTGATGCCAGATTGATGCCGCCTGGTGCCCAGCCAGCCACCGGCGCGATGGAAGTCCGTAATTTCTTCGCTGGGCGGGGAAGAAGCATCAGTAATCACAAACTTGAATTAGTGGATGTGTTGCTCATTGGGAGCCACGCCTATGTCACCTCCCACTTCACTGCTACATTCGTAGCGAATGAGAAGGCGACCCCCATCTCTGGCAGCACCGTAAGGCTCCTTGAGCACCAGTCGGACGGACAGTGGAAGATAAAATCTCATATGTTCGTTCGAGAATAATAAAAGCACCGCTCGTGCCGCGTTGAGCCAGCGGCAAGTCCCGGCATAGTCCGTTACGCCGCCGATAAAATATCCGTGACGTTCAATGCCTGAGCCAGGGGATTAAATTTGCCTGCTGAGTTTTCGGCGTCGACAGCTTTGCTGCTTGCAACCGCTTGAGCGAGAGGGCGCGGACCACACATCCGCACCCCCCAAGGAGTTGAGTTTACTGCCCACGTCCAACGGTTCGCGCCATAACATCTATGCAGGTTGGGCTGAGTTCTGTGAGGTGAGACTGCAGACAAGCTTCAATTCTGCCGCCTCCAGGTTGCACGCCTCCGCACATCGTACTGACGTCGCCGCGGCATTCATTCGCAATTGCTGCCGCTCCGATCAAAACAGTCTGGCACGGCCGGGTGAGATCCGCCAAATGCGAGTTAAGGCAGGACCTGATTGCGCCTCCACCCGGCGGCACATCGCCACATGCCGCCCGGATGTCGGCGGCACATTCGCTTATAACCTCTCGTTGTTGCGCCATCGTGTATGTTGTCGAGAGCAACACGATGGCACCGATTGCAAAAATGATCTTTTGCATGGGCTGTCCTTCCGGATGTTTTGACTAACTGCGTGCAACAGCCAAGGGCCGACGTTCAGTCCTTGGCATACTCATGTCGATTGGAGTGCGGTGGTTTGGTCAGCCAAAACGGCTGTCACCCGCTAGTTGCGAGCGGCCCACGCGGCTTCTCCAATTGTGCTGATCGCGCGATCAGAACTGCCACCATTGCCTGTTGCCATAGCCGTAGTAGGGCTGCTGGTAAGAGCGATAGCTGTTGTAAGGCTGATACGCGTATCCACCGTAGCGAGACGGTTGGTACGTCGTTCCATATCCGTAACGATACGGATTGTAGTACGCGCCGTATCCGGAGCCGTAGTACCCGTGCCGATAGGCGCGTCGATGGGCCCTGCGATTAACTCCCGCAACGCTCATTGGAGTGAGGGGGCGGCCAATCACCGCGGAGGCGGTGTCCACGGACAACGACACGTTTTTTTCCGGTGACACGCGAAGCGAGACTGGAGTTGCGCACAAGATGCAGGCAAAGAGTGCTGTCGCTCCGACAGTTACTGCTTTCGACATCACGACCTCCTAGGTACGTCGCCTCCCCGGAGCCCGATATCTTTGGAGGTTGCTGCCGAAGACGATTGCCAGGCAATTGGCCTTAGGGGCACAGTTGGGTCAGCAGCCATGACTGTCTTATTGCGGCTTGAAATCAATTCACTATGGGATGTCCGCTTTGGGTCATTAGCAGACATTTGCAGCGCAAAACGGCATGTCTGCTTTACCCCCAAAAGCGGACATGTGCGGTGCAATTAGGGATGTCCGCTTTGGGCCAGTAGCGGACATTGGCTCGACTACAACCGTTTAGGAAACAACGCTGCGACGCGCGGCAAAATCACCCTGAATTCCGCGAATTCGCCCGGCTCCGTATCGACCTCAATCAAGCCGCCATGTTGCTTGACGATGATGTCGTGACTGATGGAGAGCCCAAGCCCCGTGCCCTCTCCGGCAGGTTTCGTCGTGAAGAATGGATCGAACATCTTCTCCTTTACGTCAGCCGGAATACCGCTGCCGTTGTCACGGATCCGAATCTCAACGCGGTCACCGAGGTTTTTGGTCGCCGCAGCGAGGGTGGGCTCGTGCTCGACTGCCTTCGCTTCTGCATTGCGCTTCGTCGCCGCGTAAAAGCCATTTAAAATCAGGTTGAGTAGCGCCCGTGTAATTTCGCGCGGGAACAGGTCGACCTCGCCGGCAGCGGGGTCAAACGACTTCTCCAGTTTGATAGTGAAGCCCCGTTTTTCGGCCCGTGCGTTGTAGTAGGCACGATTGAGACTTTCCTCGACGAGAGCATTGATATCGGTGGACCGTTGCTCCCCGGAGCTTTCGCCCGAATGCAACAGCATGTTCTTTACGATCGCGTCAGCGCGCTTGCCGTGCTGTACGACTTTTTCGAGATTGCCTCGTAGTGTATCGGTCAACTCTTTGATCTCGGTGTGCGCTGCCGGATCAATCGAAATGCCGCTCAAAGTATCCTGCAGCTCACCGAGCAGTTCGGTAGAGATGCCCGAAAAATTGTTGACGAAATTGAGCGGGTTCTTGATTTCGTGCGCAATGCCGGCGGTGAGCTGCCCGAGCGAGGCCAACTTCTCGGTCTGCACAAGGCGGTCCTGTGTGGCGCGAAGTTCTTCGAGCGACTGCGTGAGATCGGCCGTGCGCTGGCGCAGCTCATTGAGCAGGCGCGTGTTCTCAATGGCGATGACCGCCTGCGCGGCAAACATCTCTGCAAGTTCGATCTCTTTGCCGGTGAACGGCCGTACGGTAGCGCGTTGCAGGACGAGTACACCAATTGGACTTCCCGCTCGTAGAAGCGGCACCCCGAGGCTTGTGCGATAGCCGGCCAGTTTTGCGGTTTCACGTAATGTGTACTCCGGATCAGCAAGAACATCCGGAATTTGAACGGAATTGCCTTCCAGCAGAACCCGGCCGACTACACTGCCGCGTCCCGGTAAAAATGTTAAAGTCCTAACGTGTTCATCGTATTCAGGCGTGGTGCTTCCATACAGTGCTGCTACATAGTAGCTCGCTTCCTTTCCAGTTGGCCGGATAATTCGAGCCTTATCGGCTTCGCATAACCGAGCCGCCGACTCGACCAGCGTGTTGAGCACTTTCGGGAGATCAAACGTCGATCGGCTCATGACCTTGAGCACGTCGGCGGTGGCAGTCTGTTGCTGCAGCGCCTCGTCTCGCTCCCGTGTGAGGAGCGCAATTGTCTCGGTTGCATCGGCGGCGGAAAGTTTGCGCCGTCGAGCGACCTTTGGCGCATTTCGGCGCTCTAAAGTCTTTCGGCGTTGCGTTTTTACGGCTTTGCCACGTGTTCGGTCGCGCCGTCTCATTGCCTCCCCCAAAAACAGCGCATCGTAGCAACCCACGGTAGTCCTATGAAAGGGGCGGCAGACACGAGAAGGCCAAATGTCCGCTATGGGCCATAAGCGGACATACTACGCGTCTACAACGGCGTTGACCGCCACGGGAGACCGAAATGGAACAATTCGGATCGGGACTGTTCGCCGGCATCAGCGTGCCAAACACTCCAATAATCGCCGACGCGCTTGGCTATGCGCAGCGGCTCTCTGAGCCGTACCTATTCAATCACGCCGTTAGATCATGGCTTTTTGCGATCAGCATCGCGCGGGCTAAGAACATCGACTATGACCCGGAGGTCGTGGCGATCGGCACGATCCTTCACGACATCGGACTTACGGATAGTGTGACGGGTCCCAAACGTTTCGAGGTCAATGGTGCAGACGCCGCGCGAGCCTTTGTCGCCGAGCGCGGTCTATCGGATCGGCGTGCGCAGCTGATCTGGGATTTAGTCGCGCTAAACTCGACGACCTCTGTAGCGCTTTACAAAGAGCCGGAAGTCGCCGTCGGAACTATGGGTATCGGGTTGGACTGGGGAGGCTTTGGCATCGACGCCATCCCGGCGGCAGAGACGGCCAACATTATAAACGCATTTCCGCGCCTCAAGATGAAGGAGAAATTTGCACGGGCGTGCTGTCATGTCATCCAGATGAGGCCAGAAACAAGTTCGGACAATTTCTTGCGTGATTTTGGCGAACGTTTTGTACCTGGGTACAAGGTCGTGTCGGCAGTCGATCTTTTGATGAACGCGCCTTTTGAGGAATAGAAAAGCTAACTACGAGTTGTTCGTAAACGCAGCGAGCAGAGCGAAAAAGAGACCGCCTTGTGCGGTCATCACGGAGGGCCTCCCCCGCGGTCAGTTTCGTGTACTTGTCTGCTGAGTGCCTTTCTAACAAATTCTACGGAATCAATCGCCGCTCCAAGTTCGGTGCGAAACTGCTCGATCGCTTCTTTCATCGGCGGCGGCAGGTCTCCCCACCAGTCAATAGCTTGAGACATCGCTTCTTGGACGGTTCCGAGCATGTCCTCTATTGCAATGTCACGATAGGTTCTCGCCATAGCAGTTCAGTAATCCCAGACGATCGGTACGCAGCGAAATGTGTCACCATCGACTGCCACGTGGCTGAGGGACGGGAACGGCAGATGAGTGGCCACCAGGAGCTCGCGATTCGCCGCCAACTCCCGCAAAAGTTTGACGCGGACGCGGGCCGCCTCTTCGGGGTCGTGCTCGAAGCCATTTTGCCACTCTGGTTGATCGAACCCGACCTGAAACACGGCGTCACCGGCGAACGTCAGCCGGTCGCCGCCGGATGCCAGACGGACCACGCTGTGTCCGGGGGTATGGCCGCCGGTGCGACGGACAACTACGTCCGGCGTCACCTCGTGCTCCTCCTCGAACGGCCGCAGCTGGCTGCCGTAGTCATTCACGAACCGCTTGGCCGCCCGCCGCAGCGCGTCCGGGAACCCCGCCGGCATGACGGCACGCGAGAAATCAGGCGACTCCCAGAACTTGAGCTCGGCGGCTGCGACGTGGATCCGCAGATCCGGACGCAGCCGGTCCTTTACTCCGTCGATGAGCAGTCCGCCAATGTGGTCCATGTGCATGTGGGTCAGCACCACGTCGGTCACGGATGCGAGATCGATGCCGGCGGCCTCCAGTCGCCGGACCAACCGCCCGGCTTGCGGCAAGTTCAAACCCGGGTCCATCCCTATCCCAGCGTCGATGAGGATGGTCCGGCCGCCGCTACGCACCACAACCACGTTCAGTGGCCACTCGAGCATTTCCGGCGACAGGAACTCGTGCTCGAGCCAGGCCGTTCTGACGGCCGGTTCGATGTTATGCGCAATAGTCTGGGCTGGAATTGGCAGCACACCGTCGCTGATAACCAGCACGTCAATCGCGCCGACCTTTTGCGCGTAGCGCGACGGAACCATCTCGTCGGGTTCTACTGCGGCGGTCCTGAGCCGGGTAGCTAATGAAGATTGTGCGGACATAATCATTCTCCCTCGAGGGAAATGGTATCGGACGTAGGTGAATGATTTCGGACGCGACGATAAACATAGAACCGGTGGCAATCGAGTTGGACCTTGGTCCCGCGTCAAAACGTCCGCTTTGGGTCAAAAGCAAGATTTGCGGTGCATCAACCTGTGTCCGCTTTACCCCCCAATAGCGACATCGATTGCGTTTTTCGACATGTCTGCTTGACATCAATACATTTCAACAATCGCTGAAATATCCCTTGACGGGGCCAAAATATTTCAGTTTTTATTGAAATATGAAAAGTGCCGATGCGGTAGTGATCCTCGCTGCGCTGGCGCAGGACAATCGTCTCGATGTTTTCCGCCTGCTCGTAGAGGCGGGCCCTGACGGTATGCCAGCAGGCCATATTGCCGGAAGCCTCAAGATGGCCCCCAGTGCGTTGACTTTTCATTTGGACCGATTGCGCGACACGGGGCTGATCACAGTCCGCCGCGATGGCCGCTCTATGATCTATGCCGCACGCATCGAAGCGATGAACAATCTAGTTTCCTATCTTACCGACCACTGCTGTCAGGGCCGTCCAGAGCTATGTCGGCCGACCCCACACTCAGCATCGCGCAAACTACAGAAGGCACGCTGATGACCGAGCAGCCGTTTAATGTCCTGTTTCTCTGCACCGGAAATTCGGCGCGGTCGATCATCGCCGAAGCAATCTTGAACAAGACTGGTCGCGGACAGTTCCGAGCGTACAGCGCCGGCAGTCAGCCCAAGGGGCAGGTCAATCGGAACACAATCCAGCTTCTCCAAGCTCTGGGCTATGAGACCTCGGACTTCCGCTCCAAATCTTGGGCGGAGTTTGCCAAGCCTGGTGCGCCGCCGCTCGATTTCGTTTTCACGGTTTGCGACAACGCCGCAGGTGAAATGTGCCCGGTGTGGCCGGGCCAGCCCATGACCGCGCATTGGGGTGTTCCCGACCCTGCCGAAGCAAGGGGATCGGAAGCAGAGATAGGTCTTGCCTTTAAAGACGCCTACAGGATGCTCGCGCAACGAATTGGCATTTTCACAGCGCTTCCGATCCGCAGCCTCGACAAATTGAGCCTGCAACAAAAGCTGCGCGAGATTGGCCGCGTGACCGATGCGGTAGCCGAAGAGCCGACTTGATGCCTTCGGTGGCGCAGCGTGCCGCTTCCGAGACACTCGGAACCGCGTTCCTACTTGCGACCGTGATTGGCTCAGGCATCATGGCGCAGCGCCTTTCGGGGGGAAATGATGCGCTCGCTCTGTTGTGCAACACGCTCCCAACAGGCGCGATACTGACGGTGCTGATCTTGATCCTCGGGCCTGTTTCCGGCGCCCATTTCAATCCGGCCGTGAGTCTTGCTTTTGGTTTCCGCGGCGAAATTTCTTGGTCGACGGTAGGAATTTATCTGGTCGCGCAGCTTTGTGGCGCTGTTGTCGGTGTTTGGGCCGCCCACCTAATGTTTGAGTTGCCCGTGTGGCAATATTCGACACACATTCGGACCGGCTCCGGGCAATGGCTGGCGGAGGCTGTCGCGACGTTTGGCCTTTTGCTGACCATTTTTGGCTGCGTCGCTCGCGCCCCGCAGGCTGTTGCCTATGCGGTAGGCCTCTACATAACCGCGGCATACTGGTTTACGGCTTCGACATCGTTCGCTAACCCCGCCGTCACGTTGGCTCGGTCACTCTCAGATACGTTTGCAGGCATTGCGCCCGGGGGTGTGACGGCATTCGTCGCGGCGCAAATGGCTGGAATGCTCCTAGCCGTACTGCTCGGTCGATGGCTGTGGCGGGGCTGATGTCCGCTTTGGGTCATAAGCAGACATTCGCATTGCAAAAACCCATGTCTGCTTTACTCCCAAAAGCGACCGCGTAAGCGGACATGAAATTTCCGAACCGGAAATTTTGTCGGTCAGCGTTGCGACCGCTTCAGCATTCGATTGTGGGTGTGGCAGGGGGCGGGGTGGCCCCGCGTACGATGCCGCCAGAGCCATTTTGTTGACATTCAACACGATGAGTCACATGCGCCGTGCTGTCACGGTGCTGTCAGGCCTTTGCTTCGCAGGAGAGGCGCAAGGCTAAAACGTTGACACCAGCTACGAATTGAAATCACGACCTTTCCCTTGCGAAGTGTAAGCGCGTGCGACTGACCCGCCTTCGCTTTGAAGACCATTCGATGTCCGCTTTCGGGGGTAAAGCGGACATGCAGTTTTGCGGCGCAAATGTCCGCTTATGACCCAAAGCGGACATCAGCCAGCATTTCGATTTCAACCCCTATTAAAGGACTCCATTGAGCCGATACGATGCTCAGTCTGAGTCGGAGGCAAGGATGAGGCGGCGGGAATTTCTCGGCGTTTTGGGTGGTGCGGCGGCATGGCCGCTGGTGGCGCGCGCGCAGTCAAAAGCCACTCCCCCAGCGGGCGTTACGAAGCAGGATGACTTTGCTGGCAAACTCGATTCCGTTTTGCAACAGGCGGAGCAGCTCGGCGCTCCCGTAGCCGCGATTCAGCGCGCCGTTGCGATCTC
>DATAPP010000267.1:0-2831 GCA_036265125.1 Pseudolabrys sp.
TCCACAGGGCCAGCAGCCGCTTGCCGCTGAGCCGGGCCGCGTGCAGTTCCTCGTTCGATGCGACGACAATCTCGCCCTCATTCACTGCCGCCGGTGGCTCGCGGCAGAGGGTAATTCCGTCATTGCCAATGATGTAGATGCGCATGGTGGGGTTTCCTGTTTCGCGCCGGCCCAGTGCCGACAGTGACCCCACTCACGCTCTCGTCGCGGCGCAAAGCCACTCTTTTCCGGATAATCTTGTGGCGTTGTTCGGCTACAGCTGAGCGTGAGATTGCACAGCCGAAACCGTGCGATCCGCAATAGTGATATTCGGCAATCGGCCCGATGATGCTCCGCTAAAGGGGGAACTCGCTTAAAGACGATAGATTGTTTGAATCACGGCACTCTGCCGTTGCACTGTGTGCATTGTAGTGATAGACGCCGAGTAGTTTGATCGATCCTGATCAGCCTTTACTCTGTCTCAACGGTAAAAGAATGTCGACATTGGACGAGATCACCAAAGAGAAGCAGCGGATCGGCGAGGCGCTCGGGCGCGTCGATGCACAGCGCGAGAAGCTCACTGGCCAGCTCGGCGAACTGGAAGCGGCTGAGCGGGTGCTCGCGCGCTACAGGAAGGGCACGCCGGCAAGAAAGATTTTCTCAGCCAAGACGCCGACCACGGCGACGAAGGCCGCTGCTCCACCGCGACCAAGACGCCCGCGCACTGGGGCCGAAGAACCAGCTGGCGGCAAGCGCACCTCATCCACCCTCGGTGATCAGGTGCTTGCTTTGGCAAAGGGCAAGACGCAGCGGGAAATCGCCGCTGCATGCAAGGGAGCTCGCCCGAACCACGTCGGCGCAGCCATCGCCCGCTACAAGCGGGCTGGCCGCATCGAAGAGCGCGACGGGAAGCTCTACGCCACGCAGGCGACCGAGACGGTGCAGCGCACCGCGGTGTGATAGCGGAATAAAAAGCCGGCCGGGCCGACGCCGCTGAGATTTGGGAGCGATAGCGCTGGCCGTCATACGAACCCGTCCTCGCGCACGGGGACAGTATGGGTGTGTCCGCGCGGCACTGTCTACTTAGCGGACCCGGGGCGCGTTTTTCCGGCCCCGCTCGGCTTGAGCGGGGCAGCATAATAGGCGAGCAAAGGAGTTCCCCAACCCGAGCTGCCGCGCCACCGACACGACGAGCATACCACGGCCGCTTAAGTTGACAATGCCGGGTGTGTTCCGATTCGAAAAGGGTGCGATGCAACGATTCGGGGATAGAAAACATTTTAAATCCAGATGATACGTCGGCTGATGCTGCTCCGCTGTGGTGGTCGCTCCCTGGCAAAAATGGTCAATGAATGATCGATCCATAACCGCAAGCGTAGCCGTACAATCAGGAGAACGGCAAAGGTTATTGCCGAACTCTCGTTCTCAACGATATCCGTCATGGTGCTTAGATCTTGCGCGCTCGGGCGAACTGAAAAAGAAGGGTGGGAATGCCATTCACCAAGATAGTTGAAGCGTTGGAAATCTCGCCCAGTGCGTAGGAAAAACTCATCCAGCGTGTTTTGGTGGGCCTGAGGATCGCGCCGAAATCCGGCGTGTGAACCGGAGCATAAATCAAGGGAGAAATCGACAATGCAAAAGTGGCTGGGCTTTAGTTGCTCGGCGAATAGCATCCCACCGATTTCATGATCGCCCGCTTGCCGTAATGAAGTGTGAAACCTCTTTGGAATATCAGCCGGAAGTTCGATCCTCATTGCCGTCAAATTTTAAAAGAGAGGACATGAAGGCGATAGCTTCCTCGGTGCGCTCCGGCGATATTTGCGGCGTCCATTCGCCGTCGGGCGCGAAATCAAATGGATGTGTATCGAAGGGCTCGCTGAATATCCATTGCTTCGTCAGGCCGATGAGATACGCCGAATGCGGGAAAGCCGAATCATGGGGACTCACGAGCAGGTCGATAGCCATTCGGCTCGTGTGAGCCGCTATTACTGAAACGTCGCTATCGTCGGCAATGAGTGCGACATCAGCTATTCCGCGTGCTCCGTAATCTCGGTCTTCTCCGTGCCAGGGTACGCCTTGGGCGCGACACCAGGCCAGATACTGCCTGCGTGCGGAATGCGGCGGCGGTTCTGCTGTGGGCCGCAGACGCGCGACGAAGCCGCCGATGCCGCCCGCATAAACCTCGGACCATACCATGGGGCGTAGGCGACTTGTAGCCACCGACGCCACGAAGTTGAACGCTTGCGGGTCGGCCGTGGCGTCGATCAGGAGATCGCAGGTGGCAAGCTCATCGAGGACCGATGCGGTACTACCGGCGGCCTCCTGCCCGCCGAGAAGCACCCGACGAGCGCTGACGTTGACGCCTGCCGTTATCGCTTTTAGGCGTGCTGCGACTGCTTCGGCCTTGTGTGCCCCGAGGCTTCCCACATCGAGGTCATGGCGAATGAGATTGCCGGGTTTTAAAATGTCGTCATCGACCAAGACAAAGGCGCGGGTGCCGCTTCGCGCCAGACTGGCCGCGATCTTTGATCCGAGGGCGCCGCAGCCGACGATGCCGACTCTCTTGCCTGCGAGGACGCTGTACGTCTGTGATAACCGCTCCTCGGAATCGTTGGTCAAATCAACCGAGCGGTACGGGAAGACATTCCAGCGGCTTTCTTTTTGATAGGAATAGAACAGCGTTGCTGAGCGTGCGTCTGCAATAACAGTGTACCGGCATTTGTCGCTATCAATGCTGAGGGGTGCTGCATTCGGTCCGCGGCCGGAAACGATAAGCGCGTCAAGTAACTCCTGTTCTGGTGATATGGGAAAGCCTTCTAATCTTACTGCGTCAGTAATCTGGAATTCTGGCC
>DATAPP010000268.1:0-6634 GCA_036265125.1 Pseudolabrys sp.
GACAATTGGACCGGTGTAGGGCGCCGGCGCGGCGGGCTCGGTCGCCGATTTACCCTGTTTGGCGCTGATCGGTTCTTCGTTGACGATTTTGCTCGCGATGTCCGATACGGAGTTCAGATTGACCGGCGAGCCGGTATCGGCGCACCAGTGGGAGCTTCCTACGACACACGCACCTTTTGCGCCCACGCCCGGCAACGTGGCCGCAACCGCCATCGCAAGGATGGCCGCGATCCGAGCGCTCATTCGTACCTCCCCCAAGAGTGGATGACCGCCTCGGGATTAATCTTCGCCGATCTCAGGCCCTTTGTCCATACGCGCCCTCACGGCGCAAACATCAGCCTTGCTCCACCGAACCGCGATCGCACTCCGGAAAATGCACCCCGAGCTAGCGAAGTGGCCTTGCAGCGCGTCTCAGTCTTTGATCCTCGTAGGCTTCGGACAAAAGCCCCTCTCCGCCCTTCAGGGGGGAGAGCGAGGGGCCCGTCGCATCGCGACGGGAGGGTGTGAGGTGGGCAAGACCGCAGACCCGCTCGGCCCCCTCACACTGCCCTCTCCCCCGGCCGGCGGCAGGGCTGTCCGGGCGAATTTTTCTTGCAAGATCAACGGATTATCGACTTTCATATCACCCCAAGTCGTCTTGCGCGGACTTGATCCGCGCATCCGCGCCTCTGTTTCGGCTCCTCGACGGCGTGGATGGCCGGGCCAAGCCCGGCTAAGACGAAGTTATTCGGCCGATTTCCTCTCTTTTGCGGCCGCAAAATTTCCCCGGACAGTCCAACTGAGGCGAACAAGGCGGGTAAGCGGGGACGGCGCCCGACAGCGATGCTGTACAGCATCGCAGTGAGGAATTCGAATGGGATCCTGGCAAAGCCAGCAGGAACGTCGAAACGCATGCGGTGGACTTCGTAACCGCGATAATGGAAAATCGAAAGAGGATTTATTCGCCAGACTCGTCGAGTGGTATCGCTGTATTGTGTACCAATTCAACAAAGGCGTCGGCGGCTAACGCTTCAAGAAGGGAGAAATCATCTCGCGGCAGCCGCCGTATTCCGGAATGTGATGGGTTGTTCTCCTCCGGCTCATACACAATGCGCACATTGGCTCCGTTGGACCGGCAAACTTCTTTGATCTTGGCAACATTGCCGATACCAAAAGCACTTTTCGGGCGCACGGTTATGGTTTTGCGAAACATCCTAACAGACCCTTGTATCTGGTTTTGGCGGTCACCTTCAAAATACTCTAGCCAATTAACGGACAGAGACGTGTGATTTTCGTTTCTCTGAAACGCGTCGGGCAGAAACCCCAAAATATTATCGTCCTCATCCTTGCGAAGCCGGGTCCACGATACATGGCGCATCACGTGGTCGTCATTGGGAAGGTTCGTCACTGCGCTCTTCATGCGAAAACCAATGTTCTGGATGATGAGGGGCTAGACCTTCGCCCAAGTCGAATACGTGGGTTTGGCCAGCAAACCGTGCAGGCTCGTCGGTATCTCGATAGCGTGCAAGCACCCAGCGGACACGATCATTAGGCTGGAATTCAATAGTTAGGCGGTCGCGCCCGGTGGTCCACGCGGCAACCAGATTGCCTGTGTTCGATAGGCCAAGTCCCGGGCGTCGTGCGGGATTGATGCTTAATATAGCTTTGAGAAAAGTGGCAAACGACGCTTCGCGGATTGGTTCATCTCCGGGTTCCCACTCCTGCACATCGTGCAATGAGTCTAGCTGCTGGAAGAATTTTTGACGCAACTCGCGGTCTAAATGCATGGCCACCTGTGAGGTCAAAATCTTGACCGCAGCAAGAGCGTCGAAAAGCTGTTGTTCCAAAACCTGCGTTTCAGGGGGTGCAACCACTGCTTTTGAAGGTGACAACTGATTGAGCAGTGAGTCAATATCGTGCGCAATCTTCATGAATTTCGGGTCAACGTCAACAGACGCAAGCATGCTTGCACTCATGGCCGTGCTTGCACTCGGCGCTTCCGGAGTGATTATGCTAGTCATGGTTTGAATAGCCTCCGGGCCTTGTCTGTGATACAGGATTCAAATACCGAATTCTTTTTATCGCGAATTTGGTTTAGCAATTTGTATATTTCGGCATCATTCTGTGGTGGTCTATCGTCTTTGGCAATATCTTGATCAAGGACAAAGGCCACATGTCCGAGTAGTGGTGAAGGTACAACCGACGAGTTGAGCGTTAGTTTGCAACCCATGTCCGGAAGCCGGAGCTGCCCCTGCACCGCCCACGCCGCGAGGGGCTGCAATTCGTCAGGCATATGAACGTAGACGTTTAGAAACTCTTCCTCGTGCGTCACGGGGCGGCCCTCCACCGGAATATCGATTCTGTTTATATAGCGTACGCCAATCCGACTGATGTTTTTGTAGCTCACCGCTCGCTTCCACGTATTCCAGTCACGCTGGAAACGTGCAAAAAACACATCCCATCCGGGATAGGGTGCAAGTTGCGAAACCACGAAAATCGCTGGCCACAATAAGACAAGTTCGGTCTGATCTGGTGAGCTCCTTCTGTGGCCGCGTTTTTCTATGGCTTTTGCTTGGGCTGTATTTTGGGTATCGTGTCGGAAATACAACTGTACACTGACATCCGTTACAATTTGTTCATGCGGATATGTAGATTTGAACGTGTCGCTCACCTTTGCCAAATCGGCAGTGGGCATCGGCTCGGAGAATCGGATTTCGATCACCGCTTCGGTAATTGGTGGCTGTTGGTAAGGCTGCTCTGACACGGGGTGGCCCTTCACGTCTCCTATATCGACCGGCATCGACCGACCACTTATCTGTCAATTAAGGTAGTATCGGTTTTTGTCTTGAGTAGGGCCACTGACGGTCACGTGAGGTGGAGATGACAAATCGTACTAACGCGTGACGGGCACCGGAACCACAGCCTTAGAAAACCCTCGTTTTCTGGTGGGGTCGCCACGCCGTATCGCCGCACCAAGCAAATTCCCCGCCTCCTGCATCTTGTGTTTCTTAGGCGTCTCGGCGGCGCTGTCATGTTGGCGCAAGATAGAAATGTCACCCGGCGCGCAAAGTAGGGTAATAATATACTTGACTCAGTGAGTCGGGGCGTATAACGATGCTCGGCATTGGTCAGACGGTCGCGCACTGGTCCTTTTCGGACGCTTTTCCAAAAGCGAGGATTATCGACGAGCGCGGCTGCACAAGATGGTTATGGTGTGGCATGCCGTTGATACCGCCCCAAGTCCTGAACTGCTGCTTTTACCTGTACAAAACCAAAGGCGACGCGCGGTCTGGGCGACCATTTGGCGGAACCGGCTTTCTCTTAGCGGTGCCATCGCAGGTAGATGAGCGCGTCTTCCACACCTTTGGAGTAACCAACTGGCACGTTGCGGTAAGGGATGGTTGCTCGGTTATCCGAGTCAACAAGGTCGGCGGCGGAGTTGACATCCTAGATCGTGATCCGTCCGAATGGATTTTCCGCTCAAAGTGGCATGATCTCGCCATCATTGGGATGCCTGATACCGATGAGGCAATGACGGCAATCCATCGCCAAATGCTGCTCAGCAGGGAAGAAACTGCCGCGTTAGAAATTTGGTCGGGCGCTGACGTTTTTATGGTCGGTCGATTCGTCGATCACGACGGACGCTCGACGAATCACCCATCTGTCCGTTTCGGGCATATCAGTGTCATGCCGGTGTCGGGCATCACGCAGCCAACTGGAGCGACACTCGAAAGCTACGTTCTCGACGTCCATTCCCGTACGGGATATTCGGGCTCGCCTACGTTTGTTTACCGGACGCTTGGCGAGGATCTGCGGAGATCGATGATGGTGACCGGCCCCGGCACGGTTTTTGTGAAACTGCTAGGAGTGCATTGGGGCCAGTTCCCGGAAAATGGAAGCTCACTGCGACAGGCAAAGTGAAGCCATCGTCGCAACCGCGTCGCTTTATTGGCGAAGCGGAGATTGAGGGATTGTCCGGAATGACTTGCGCCGTACCGTCATGGGCGCTGTTGGAACTATTAGATGACGATCCGAAGGCGAAGGCATTTCTGGCGGCAAAAGAAGAAACCCTTCACGCCCGTCTAGGGCGTGATGGCCAACATCCGATGGGAGAATAACTGACTATGTTGCCCGTCGCTTCGTCCGCCTCTTCTTCCGTTCGGCGTCATCGTGATGGCGGGCTTCTTCAAACTCCGGTCGCGATACATTGACTACTCGTCTAGCAACGGCCTTAAATCGCTCCATTGGCGTCTGTGCCGACTCGGCTCTTACGACCGCCTCGACGATTTCCGCGTCCTTGTCGCTCTGCCTTTCAGTGCGCTTTCGTCTCTGCGCCATTCTTTCCGGTCAACTCCGCGTAGGTCAGTCGTCGTCCAGCGACGGACGATACCACCTAGCGGAACCGCGCGCCATCATTGTGTTCGCGCTCGTTGAACCGAAAGGCTTGCTCATCGAGATAGGCGTCAAGGTGAGCAGGGTCAACGCTGACGTAAGTGCCTTTGAGGGTTCGCTTCAAGAGGCTCCAAAAATTCTCGACGTTGTTCGTATGAACATTGCCGTTCACGAATTCGATTGCGTGGTCAATCGTCTGATGATCGTAGGCATCGGAGAGCCCGAGATAGGATTTCAACGCGTCGGTATAAACCGTCGCGCCGGGCTCAACGCTGGCGCGGATCTCTGGCGCGAGCGTGCGACGCTTAACATTGGGGACATGCGAGGTTTTGATACGGCTGGTGCGCTCGTCGCTGCCGCGCTCGACGATACCGAGAACAGCAGCCTTTCCAGAACCTCCAGTACCCTTAATCTTCCGTTCGCGGACATGGCGGTGCATGTTCTTGGCGAGCCCGCCAATAAAAGTTTCGTCGGCTTCGACCTCGCCGCCCATCTTCAAGAACGTGCCGATCTGCATTGCCAGCCGGATGCGGTGATCCATGAACCACGCGGTTTTCTGAGTGACACCGAGCGCCCGGTGCATTTCGTAGCTGCTGATCCCGTTCTTACAATTGGCGACCATCCAGATTGCGGCAAACCACTTCCCGAGGTCGATGGGGCTGTCCTCGAAAATTGTTCCAACCTTTGCGGAGAACTGGCGACGCGGATGCTTCTCTTTGCACTCCCACATGCGTCGCGTCGCAATGAAGCGAACATCGGAGCGGCCACAGGTCGGGCAGCAAACGCCATTGGGCCAGCGCAGCGCGACCATCGTGCGGAGCGAGACATCCGGATCGGCGAAATACCGGATGGCTTCGATCAGGGTTTGAGGCTCGGAGAGCGGAGCGGCGGCGTTCATAAAGATCAATATGATACCGACCGTCTACTGAGTCAAGTATATTATTACCCAAAGTAGAGATGACACCCCCGTTAGCGGCGGATACGGCGAGCGCGGGTACCTGACGCGTATGGGAACGGTCTTGCTGAAGCAATAGAAAGTGTGGTGTAATCCTCGGGTCGCCCGCCAAAAGCCCTGCCGCTTGCCGGCCCGGGGATACCAGATTTAGGACCAGTATTCGCGCAGCTCTATGTAGTGTTCAGGAAACTGCTCGCGAAAAGATTATTCCGATATGTGAGGAGTGATAGAAAAATCGCGCGCATACGTTCAAGAGTAATTGTCACCGGATCGCGGGACTTAAACCATTTAATAACTTTGCAGCGTGCGATGCTCGAAGCCGCAATACCCCGGTTGTGAACGATGGAGTTGCGGAGTGAATTAAGATCGCCCCAAAGATCGTCGCTCGCGTGCAAGCGGAGGCGCTCGTTGACAACCTTCTCGTCGTGTTCTTTTGGATCAAGCTTGCCTTTAGCGATTACATATTCCCGTCGCAAATAATCGTTCTAAAACGCGCAGAAACGACACAATACAAAGCTGGCCTAGGGTTACAAATTTTCACCGTCAAGCTTATTTCTAGTCTTCACTTCTCCCTGTGTAGCCCTATGGATTCCTGACGTGCAAAATTCGTCCGAAAGAAGTCTGTGGTATGTGAACATGCAGGTGTCTTGGAATTCTTCGGAATCTAGGCTGGTGCCTTGAATATAGCTTATCACTTTTTTCTGCTCTGCCACGACGTAACCGTGAACGAGGTCAAACCCTACCACTTCCGGCAGGCCGCGCCCGCTAATTTGCGCTAACGGCGAAATTGGCGCGGTCTGGCGGTGGCCTTGACGAGCACATATCATGAACTCATATGCGCCTGATGCGCTTCCCGCCGGAACCCCGCCTATGTCGGATATCCTCGTCAATCCGTCACCGCCGTCTTGTTATCCTGTTATCACCTGTTTGACGAACTCGGAATCTTGGAATTTCAAGGGCTTGCTCCTGATCTCTTTTTTGCCTTGCGCTCGTGGCAGTAGCCCCCACCCTTCCCTCCCCGCTTGCGGGGGAGGGTTATGGAAGGGGCCACTCTTGCGCCGTGCCGCCGCCAGGCTCGCAGTGCCGGCGCATTGACCCCACCCCCGGCAGAGGGCTATGCCCGTGATCCGAGCCGTGCTCGCCGACTGCCGGAGATCTCGATATGCCCTTCGCTCGCGTCGTCTTCTCCCTGGCGCTTCCGGCCGCGGTCGCAGCCGTTCCGGCTATCGCCCAGGAGGTCGTCACCGAAAAGGCGCTGTCGCTCGACATGGCGCATGCCATTGCCCAAGGGGCTCTGGAGAAATGCCG
>DATAPP010000269.1:0-5227 GCA_036265125.1 Pseudolabrys sp.
TCAGCTGCAATGCTCCGACGGCGATGCTCAAGGTCACAAAGCCGAAGAAGTCGAAGGCCTCGCGATGCGTGTGCCGCGTCTCGCGGATAAAGATCAGGATGCCGAGGCTGGCGATCACGCCGACCGGCAGATTGATGTAGAAGATCCAGCGCCAGCTATAGTCTTGAGTCAGCCAGCCGCCGAGCATCGGGCCGAAGATCGGCCCCAGCATGACCCCCATGCCCCAGATCGCAATTGCCTGCCCGTGCCGCTCCGGCGGGTTGATCTGCATCAGCACCGATTGGGAGAGCGGGACGAGCCCGGCGCCGCACGCGCCTTGCAGCAGGCGATAAATCACCAGCTGGGTGAGACTGGTGGCGCTGCCGCACAAGGCCGAGGCGATGGTGAACCCGGCCACCGAGATCAGAAACACATATTTGATGCCGAGCCGCCCGGCGAGCCAGCCGGTAAGCGGCGTCATGATCGCCACCGCGACAATGTACGAGGTCAGCACCCAGGCGATCTGATCCTGGGCCGCCGAAAGGCTGCCCTGAATGTGCGGCAAGGCGACATTGGCGATCGTGTTGTCGACACCCTGCATGATCGTCGCCAGCATGATCGACGCTGTGATCATCCCCCGGTTTGCAACCGGCCCCCGTGCCTCGCTCCTCACCCGCCGTCATCCGACAACGCAACAACTGTCCTTTATCGATGATAAGCAAGGCTGATGAGTTTGCAAAGCATCGATCGGGACCGGCGCCGCGCGCGATCGCGCGGCTGATCATCGGAAATTCGATGGCTCGGAAGTGCACGTACCTTGGTGACAAGCCGTGGACTTTCGCGGCTCGCTCCCCGGAATAACGGTGATGGATTACTCGAAACCGTAAGGTCGGGTTGCGCGGAGCGAGAGGTCGGCTAAGGTGTCGTATTGGATGCAAGAAGGTCGCGTCGCTCGCATATCGTGTCCTGGCGGCAAGGGGCTGTCCTACAGTTGTGTGCTATCTAGGTTTGCTTTTGGGGAGCTTTGCGCCTGTGTCGCCGGGGTGCTGCTCGCGGCATTGGCGGCGGCGAGCGGGGGCAGCGGCGTCATCTGCCCGGCGGAATGCGGCGGCGAGGCGGCCTGGGCGGCCGAGGTAGAGGTTATAGCGGCGCCGAGCCTCTTGGCGATCGTCAATCATTTCAAGGGGACCCAGCTGTTGCCGCCACCCGAGCCGCGGCTCGCGCCGTCGCGCTCGGCCGGCCTCGACCTCGCCGATTTGAAGGGCCAGGAGAGCGCCAAGCGCGCCCTCGAAATCGCCGCCGCGGGCGGCCACAATTTGCTGATGGTCGAGCCTAATAAATTTGTCGGAATCGCTCGCCTCTAGGCCTATGAGGGTGATGTCGGCGGAGGACGGGAGGCGCGTGACCATACAGGGGATCGAAAACTTTCTCGACGTACATAACGGAGCGCTCACAGCGCTCGCGTCCATAGTGGTTGCCGCCTTTACCGCTGTCCTCGCGGTTGTTAGCCGACGCCAAGCACGCTTGACCCGAGATTTGGCTGAGTCAGGCGCGATTGCCGCGAAGGCCGCTCAGGACAGCGCCGCAGCACTGCCTGTGCTGGAACGATCTTATCTGTTCGTCGAGACCAAACCGAACTGCCTCCTCGACCTGAAAGTCCGTTTGCACATCCTCAGAACCTACAGTCAGGAGGCCGTAAAACCGCAGGAATCATCCGCAGTGGATTTCCACATCGTCAACCACGGTAAGACGCCCGCTATCGTCAAGGCCAATACATTCACTCTCCAATACCGGGCGGACACAGATTCTCCCGCTTTCGTGCAGGCCGAACCAATCAGTGCCGGTGCCATTGTAATCAGGGGTGGGGCGACATATCCGGAGCCAGAGGTTATCCCTGCCGATCCTCAAGCCCCGCGTCTTGATCCTGGGGAGGTCGTCGCGTTCAAACTCGCAGCCCGTTTGGCACAGCCATTAACTTCCGAAGAGGTTGAGCAGATGGGCAGGGGGCTGTTCGTGCTACTGTTTGTCGGGCGGGTCATCTACGACGACGTGTTTGGACGCGAGCACGAAACCCGCGTTTGCTGGCGGTACAATCCTGAGACTGACGTGCTCGTCGAGCACGGCGGGGGCGAATGGAACGTCCGCACATAACGCCAATTGGTCGCGTGTTGTGTCGACCCTATTAAACCGTTCCCGGTGCGACAAACTGCCTCGGCAAGCTGGCTGGTGTTGAGCGGCCTTCCGTTCCGTGGAGCCCGTGACGATCGATGGTGCGCGCGTCGGTCATTTTGGTCAGCGACCCCGCGCGTCCCTTGCTCCCGCTCATTTCGGGGGGCGATGCCCTCTTGGGATGCTGCGATGGGTCCTGAGACGACGGCGAAATGGCTGGCGGGAGGGAGGGAGGTGGCCAAAAGTCGGACCTAGGGCATAAGCCCCACCCGCCCACTATTTTGCGTCTCTGCGCCCTTCGGTAGCGGGGTGCCGGGAGATGGCCCCTGACCATGTGTTTCTGTTAAAGACCCCTCCTTTGCTACCGTAGCTTCGCTATGCAGCTTAATGGCCGTTGTTCTTGCCGCGATTAACCGTTCCGCTTCTATGTGATCAAATATCGTATCAAGGACATCAAGGAATTTTTTTGTATAGGCCTCTCGTATACTTTCTTCTGCTGGTACGTTTTTGTGTAGTATTGCTTTGATATATTTTTCATGTGTTCTTACCAATCCATCTAAAACGGGTATCCAGTACCTTCTTTCTTTTCTTCTTGCATTCATTAATTCCTCAAATGTTACTAACATTATCGTAATATATGTATCATACCTATCACATGCTTTTCGATCTTGTTCATCGTATTCGACAGTCGATAACTCTGGATTTTCAAGTGACATCTTCAAATAGTCTCTATATAATTCTCTAGCATAATTTTCCCTATCACGCCTCTTTTCTATTTTAAATTGAAATAATGTTGTGCACAAGGCAGCAAGCGCAAGCAAGAATATGCACGCATTCATAATATCTACTACTGGAGCGATATCTTTATGAAGTAACTCTAAAACTGCATTTTCGATTGAAGCAAAAAATTCTGCGGTGTTTGTGACGAACGTCATGAATGCATTACGGACAGAGTGAATAAATTCCATTTTACTTCCTCAATCGGCTATAAAATTTTTTGGCTCTGGCGTAGAAGAGCGCCAACCCTTCGTGCGGCACCCAAAGAAGAGATGACTACCCCATCCCCTTAAGGCATGCCAAGGCTGGTTCAAAAAGGAACCCTTTCGAAGGTTGGCAGCAGCTCGCGAGCCTTTCACCACGCGGAAGGACTCCGAGATGTTTGCCGGGGTCGAACAGACGGGGGGTCGGCTGCGTTGATGATCGACCCTATTAAGCGCAGTCCTGGTGCGACAATCGATCGCAGGTACATGGGAGCAATTCACGTGATGCGTCCCGTGCCGGGTTTCGCTGAGATTTCGGCCAAGTTTGCGCAATTAGGAGGGGTCAATGAAGCTCCTGCAAACCGGTGGCCGCGTGCTGCTGATGGGTCAGCCTAACTAAACCTTCTCGTGGCGAACGATCGCGGGCAAGTGGCAGGTGGGGTGAGCCACCTTTGGATTAAATGTTAGGCAACTCGAGGGCTTTAGGCGATCGAGCCGATCTGAGTTACCGAACATACCGATCAAGCTCACGCCCGAACCGGTCCACGATACTATCGGTTGCGGTGAGACCCGACATATCCACAGATGGTCCGATGGCGCTTCTTCGTTGGGGCCTTAATCATGGCCGCATGGATATCATAGGATTAGGAGACGCCGCCGATAAGACCGCTCGCAATCGCTTTATCATTGCATGCAATGCTGCGAGCGCATGGCTTTACAGTGTGATTACAAACACCGTCGTGCGCCCGCTTCGTCACGTTAGGACTGACACTACCGAAGGCGTGACGGGCGCTTTGGGAGCCGCCATGCCGATACAAAAATCCACCGGAAGATATGCTCAGCCGCGATGAGTGACAGCCCAAATGGCAATACCGAGCGGGAACCCGAAGAGATCGCAGTAAAAGGGTACATAGAAAGCCGCCAGCGCCTGCCCGACGAAAGTGTATATCGATATTATAGACGCCGCGTTAGCACTATACTTCGTAAGGTAACACATGAACAGAGCTTGGTTTATGGTACGTGGACTCTTGCAATCGGGACTTGGGTAATAGCTGCTTTCGCCTATTGCGCCCTCAAAGACGGGCAACGCGCCTTGAATGCTAATCAGCGGGCATGGGTCGGTCCCCGTAGTGCAGGTTCCGATAAACTTCCTATGGTGGGGCAGGAGTTTAGCGTTACGGTCGATTATGAAAATACAGGAAGAGAGCCCGCGACAAATCTGGTTCTTAGCGGTGATGTATTCGCAATTCCCATCAATACCACCACCAGCGAGGAACGAGAAGCGAAGATAATAGCATATAGGAATCGATGCTTCACAACCAATGTGCAGAATGGTGCTGGCGTTGTATTCCCAACTAATGCTTCTGCTCCTCCTCGGACTTTTGGAATGGACAAGGATAACAGATTTACTGATAACGATATCGTTTCCGGGCAAAAGTTCATCGTCGCTATGACCTGCTTCGCATATAAGACTGTTGGGATGGTTCATCATACGAGCTACTGTGTTTATTATCAGGCGGGCAAAACGCCATTCCAGTCGTGGAATTCCTGTCGAGTAGGGATCGACGCGGATTGACATATCGGCTAGTGGAATTACGGTGACGGTTTACTTAAAACTGTAAGTTCGGGTTGCGCGGAGCGAGACGCCGGAAGACGGTTGCGCCGCTGCGATGACGCTCGCATATCGTGTCTCGGTCGCCAGGGCTGTGCCGATATGAACAGTTGCCGTTGCAGAAACCCCAAAGCACAAAGCTTTGAAAGTGTACGGCCTGAACTGCTGATTGGACACGCACCCGGAACGATGGAGGGAATTGCTATCGAGGTAATAACTGTAATAGCATTTTATAAAATTGTATGGTATCATGCGCACATGCAGATCTCCCCAAGTTACGCGGTGAAGCGGATTCTGGCGTTAGCGCTGGCGGCTTTCCCGAAGAGCGCAGCAGGATGGCGGGGCGCTTCGCCGATCGGCGGCGCAAAATTTCTTTCGGAGTGATGTCGGTGGCTGATATTTCGCTGCAAACAACAGCAGAAACAGCCAGGACGCGCGATACTCAACTGTTGCTTGCAAGATGGTAAAGGTAAAGGGCATGCTCGCG
>DATAPP010000270.1:0-42444 GCA_036265125.1 Pseudolabrys sp.
CGGGCAATCTTCTCCGCTTCCTCGAAATGGCCGCGCAGGCCGACCACCAATGCAAGGTTCTGACGCACCTTGGGACCAGCATTCGGCTGAGCCACCGCACGGCGCAACGTGATTTCGGCGTTCTTCAGATCTTTCGTCAGCAGATAAGACAGTCCGAGATTTGAAAGAATTGTCGGTTCGTCGGGTACAATTTTGAGGGCTGACGCATAGTAGCGTTGTGCGTCGGTGTGGCGGCCCATCTGATCGAGCACCGCGCCCTCGACGCTGAGAATGCGCCAGTCCGGATTGTCAGGCAGGTGAGCGCGCTCGAGGGTCGAAAGCGCCTGCTGGTACTGGCCAACGTCGGCCAATGCTCGGCCGTAGGCACCGAGCAATGACATATTGCGTGGGTTGCGGATCGAGGCCTGCTCGAGCACGGCCACTGCTTGCGCCCGTTGATCGGTCGCGCGCAGCGCGCGGGCGTATGCGATGGCGGCGTCAGCGTCGTTGGGATTTTCGCGGTAACGAGCTCCCAAGGCCTCCAGGGAGCGTCGCCATTCGTCCTGATTGGCCGGAGCGGCGCTGGTTGTCGTTACCGAGCCGGTCGTATCCCGGGAGCCAATGTTGGAGCAGCCGCCCGTGGAGAAGCCCAGGACGGCGGCTAAGGCAGCAGAGGCAAGCAATTGCGCGACGTTGGTCTTCAGCCCCATACGCCGAGCAATAAAACGTTAACCCTAATGACTGGTTAACTTGTAAATTGACCTTGATCGCGCATGATCCTCGATGCGCGACCCCGCGGAGTCATCATGCATCCCGTCTTTGCAAGCGCCGGCACATCGCAGGCGACACCGATCTGGTTTGTTCACACCGGAAATTTCGACTCAGTCTCCAGGGACATCGGCGAACGGGGGCGTACATTTGTCGCTGCCGCAGGTTTCGAGGCCAAACCCGGCCGGCTGATGCTGCTCCCGGCCGCAGACGGGACGCTCGCCGGCGCGCTGTTCGGCATCGAAGCCCCCGATGGGAATGAAATCGACCGCTTCCGGCCCGGGCAACTGTCCGGCCAATTGCCGCCAGGAAACTACCGATTCGCCAACACGCCACACGATTCACGTCTGGCTGCGCTCGCCTTTGCGCTTGGCGCGTACCAGTTCGCGCGCTACCGGAAGGCGGATGCGCGCAATCTGCGCCTTGTGGTGCCCGAGGGTGTTGATGGCGAAGACCTCAGCCGCATTGTCGAAGGTGTGACGCTCTGCCGGGACCTCATCAATACGCCCTCCAACGATATGGGACCGGCCGAGCTGGAGACGGCTAGCCGCGCCCTCACCAAAGAGCATGGCTCAAAAGTGCAGGTTACAAGCGGAGATACACTCGCCAAAAATTTCCCGCTGGTGCACGCGGTCGGCGCCGGCTCAGCGCGCGCACCGCGGCTGATCGATATGACCTGGGGCAAGACCAGCGATCCCAAAATCACACTCATCGGCAAGGGTGTTTGTTTCGATACGGGCGGGCTCGACATCAAGCCCGATACCGGCATGCTCAATATGAAGAAGGACATGGGCGGAGCAGCAACCGCACTGGCACTCGCCCATATGATCATGGCGCGTGGATTGAAAGTCAGGCTTCGCGTCATAATTCCGGCGGTCGAGAACTCCATCTCCGGCACCAGCTTCCGTCCACGCGACATCTACGTTTCGCGCAAGGGTATTTCAGTCGAGATCGGCAACACCGATGCGGAAGGCCGGCTGATCCTTGCCGACGCGCTTGCACTTGCCGACGAAGACAAACCCGCGTTGTTGGTGGATTTCGCCACTCTCACGGGCGCCGCGCGCGTCGCGCTCGGGCCTGAGGTGGCCCCGTTCTTCACCGATGACGATGCACTAGCCGGTGAGCTTGGCCGCGCCGGCGTCGCCGAGAACGATCCGCTCTGGCGGTTGCCGCTCTGGCGGCCCTACGAGGCGATGCTCGACTCAAAGGTTGCCGACCTCAACAATGTTGCGACTGGTGGTTATGCCGGAGCGATTACAGCCGCGCTGTTTTTACGGCGCTTCGTCGCGACAAAAGCCTGGCTACACTTCGATATTTTCGCCTGGACACCGGCGGCCAGGCCTGGACGCCCGGAAGGCGCCGAATGCCAGGTGGCACGTGCACTTTATGCGTTACTCTGCGCCCGCTACTCGTAGCGCATCTCCCGGAGCATGGGCGCCGGTTTTCGGATCACATCATACGTCAATGAAACGCTGACATGGTCGCCCTCGATCCCCGCATAAATCCGTTTCGACCCGAGATCGCGGCGAAGCATTTGCAAGGCCAGGTCGAGGCCACGCGGTTTGTCGAAGGCAGGCGCTACCAGGTGCTTGAACCGGTCACCGCTCTCCGCCGCACGCCATCGCATGACGCAAGACTCGACAGCGAAGCGCTGCTCGGCGAACGCGCAATGATCTACGAAACGACTGAGGAGGGCTGGGCCTGGGGCCAGTTGGAAAACGACGGCTGTGTTGGCTGGTTATCGGCCAATTCGCTCGGACCAAGCGGCCCGGCGCCGACTCACAAAGTCGCGGTATTGCGAGCTTTTGCGTTCCCGGGACCGGACATCAAGATGCCTCCGATCGCCGGACTGCCTATGGGCGCGCGATTGACGATCGCACAGCAAGATGAGCGTTTCGCCGTGACCGTATCCGGATGGCATGTGCCGGCCGTCTGCCTCGCGCCGATCAAGGCACGGAGGTCCGATTTCGTGGCTGTGGCCGAACAGTTTCTGGGGGTACCTTATCTGTGGGGCGGCAAGACTTCGCTTGGCCTGGATTGCTCAGGCCTGGTGCAGGTCTCGCTCCAGGCCGCCGGTATCGCCTGTCCACGCGATAGTGACCTGCAGGAACTCGGGCTCGGTAAACTGTCGTCGCTGGCAAGTCTACGCCGCGGCGATCTCCTGTTCTGGAAGGGTCACGTCGCCATCGCCCGCGATCCCGAGACCCTGATCCATGCAAATGCCCATCACATGATGGTTGCAATCGAGCCGCCCATGGAAGCGATCGCACGCATCAATGCGACGGGAAGTGAAATCACGGCCGTAAAGCGCGTGACCTAACCCAGCAATTCAGGAATGCGCTGCCGGTTGAGCGCCAGCCATTGCAAGCCGATGATCAATGGGCTGCCGCGCATGGTGTAGTGATCGAGCGCATCGAGCGCCGCATCGACGGAAACGCGGTGAACGTAAACATGCTCGCCGTCCGGCGTTGTCAGAGCGCCTTCACGCACTCTTGTAGCGTCGACAGCGGCGACGAACATCGTGATCTCCTCGTCCGTCACTCCAGGCGTGCTCAGAAAAGTGAACAGTTCGGCCAACTCGCCGGGAGCAATACCAATCTCCTCGGTGCACTCGCGCCGTGCCGCCTCGGCCAGCGATTCGTCTGCCTCGACGCGTCCTGCAACAAACTCGACGAGATCTCCGTGACCGTTAGCCAGATGCGCTGGCAAACGAAACTGACGAATCAATACAATTTCCTGGCGCGCGATGTCGATCGGCATCACCACGACCACTTTGCCGCCGATCAGCACGTCGCGCTCCTGCACGACTGGACCGTCATCGCCCTTCAAGGTCACACTATAACGGTGATAGTCGCGATAGGCTTTGGCGAGCACCTGTGGCCGGGACAGGACAACATCCGCAGATAAATCTGCAAGCTCTCGCCGTTTCGACATGCCTGGCTACTGCGACACTACACCTTCGGGGACCGTTTCCAATTTGAAGGCAGCGGCAAACAGCGCGCGTGTGTATTCCGTCTTTGGCGCCTTGAACAGCTCCGCAGCCGCACCTTCTTCGACCATCTTGCCGTTGCGCATGACCAGCAGACGACTTGCCAATGCGGCCACTACGCGCAAGTCATGCGAGATGAACATGTAAGTCAGATCATGCCGTTTTTGCAGGTCGCGCAGCAAATCGACCATCTGCGATTGTATAAGCATGTCCAGCGCGCTGGTGGGCTCATCGAGCACGATGAAAGTGGGCTCCAGAGCCAGTGCACGAGCGACAGCGATCCGTTGGCGTTGGCCACCCGAGAACTCATGCGGATAGCGGAACCGGGTTGCCGGATCGAGCCCGACATCGTTCAGCGCCGCTACAACGCGCTGCTCGCGCTCGGTCCGCGATAGTCCTGGATGGTGCACCCACAGGCCTTCTTCAACGATGTCAGATACCGCCATGCGTGGAGACAGCGAACCGTATGGATCCTGGAATACGATCTGCATGTCGTGGCGGAAGGGCCGCATCTGCTTGAACTTGAGGCCTTCAATGGCGTGGCCCATGAATACAATCGGCCCCGTGGAGGAGATCAGCCGGAGGATGGCGAGCCCAAGCGTGGTTTTGCCAGAACCCGATTCACCGACGACGCCGAGTGTCTCGCCTTTTCGCAGCTCGATACTGACGCCATCGACGGCTTTGATGTGACCGACAACCTTGCGCATCACACCGCGCTTGACCGGAAACCACACTTTCAGGTCTTTCGTTTCGATAACGATTGGCGCATCCGGCCGTGGCAGCGCCGGATCAGGCTTTGGCTCGGCAGCCAGCAATGCTCTGGTGTAAGGATGTTCGGGCGCGGTGAAGACGCGCTCGACGTCGCCCTGCTCAACGATTTTTCCGCGCTGCATCACGCAAACTCTATCGGCAAGCTTGCGTACGATGCCAAGGTCATGAGTGATGAACAGCATCGACATGCCGAGCTGGGTTTGGGTGTCCTTCAGCAATTTCAGGATCTGCGCCTGAACGGTCACGTCGAGCGCGGTCGTGGGCTCGTCGGCTATCAGAAGGTCCGGCTTGTTGGCGAGCGCCATGGCGATCATCACGCGCTGGCGCTGGCCACCCGAGAGCTGGTGCGGATAGCTGCCGAGGCGGCCGGCCGGATCGGGGATTCCCACCTGCCCGAGTAATTCGATAATTTTGGTGCGTGCGGCGCCAGCATTAAGCCCTTGATGTAACGCCAAAATTTCTCGAATCTGCTTCTCGATCGTGTGCAGGGGATTGAGCGAGGTCATCGGCTCCTGAAAGATGATTGTGATGTCGTTGCCGCGCACTTCCCGAATTTGCTGTTCCGACATCGTCAACAATTCGCGGCCCTGAAATTTGATGGAGCCCGACGGATGGTGCGCCGCCGGATAGGGCAGCAACTTCATAACCGACAGCGCGGTAATCGACTTGCCCGAGCCTGATTCTCCGACGAGTGCCATCGTCTCGCCCTTGCGAATGTCGAACGACACGCGGTCGACCGCCAAGACCTCCCGCGCGCCATGCCCGAAGGCAATCGACAGGTCGCGAATCGAAAGAAGCGGTTCTGACGTGTTCATCGAAAGGTCTTCCTTGGATCGAAGGCATCGCGCACAGCCTCGCCAATGAAGATCAAGAGCGAGAGCATGAAGGCGATACTGAAAAATCCGGTGAACCCAAGCCACGGTGCCTGCACGTTTGCTTTTCCTTGCGACAGCAGTTCGCCAAGCGAGGGCGAGCCCGGCGGCAGCCCGAAACCAAGGAAGTCGAGTGCCGTCAACGTCATTACCGATGACGACAGAATGAACGGCAGGAAGGTCATGGTCGCCACCATCGCGTTCGGCAGCAAATGGCGGAAGATGATGACCGTATTCGACACACCCAGTGCACGCGCTGCCTGGATGTATTCAAAGTTGCGCCCGCGCAGGAATTCCGCGCGCACCAGGCCAACGAGCGAGACCCAGGAAAACAGAAGTAAGATACCAAGCAACACGAAGAATCCGGGCACCAGAACGGAAGAAATGATCAGCAGCAGATAGAGCGACGGAATAGAGGTCCAGATCTCGATGAAGCGCTGGAACAGGAGATCGGTCCAGCCCCCGAAATATCCCTGCACGGCACCGGCGGCGACGCCGATGATCGAGGAAATGATGGTGAGCGCCAGTCCGAACAAGACCGAAATTCGGAAACCATAGATCAGGCGCGCGACGACATCGCGACCGCCGTCGTCGGTACCGAGCCAGTTGGTTTCCACTTCATCGCATTTTGCAAAGCCGTGACTGGCAGCGAATTCGCAATCTTTCTGCGTCAGCAACCATGTGGGCTTGGACGGGAACGGTGACGGCGGCCTGCTGACTTGCGTGTTGTACGAGAAGCGGATCGGCGGCCAGACAATGATGCCTCCCTCGTTGTGTATCAGACCCATCAGGTAATCATCACGAAAATCCGCGGCGGTGCCGAACAGGTTCGGATCCTGCACTTTCGCAAAGGCTGTGTCCGGATAGGTGCGGACAGCCGGGAAAAACACCTGCCCGTTCACATAGATGAAAATCGGTTTATCGTTGCAGATGAATTCGGCGAACAGCGACACCACGAACATCGTCAGAAAAATCCACAACGCCCAGTAACCGCGCCGGTTGACCTTGAAGTTTTCCCATCGCCGCTTGTTGAGGGGAGAAAGCGCTATAGCCTTGCCTGTGGGCGGCGCCGCCAACCCCATAGGCGAAACGGCAGTCTCAGGCGGCTTGATGCCGGCGCGTACGTCCACCTCAAACCTCCCGCGTTTCGAAGTCGATCCGCGGATCGATCCAGGTGTACGTCAGGTCTGAGATCAAATTCACCACCACCCCGATAAGTGAGAAAATATACAACGTGGCGAACACCACAGGGTAATCGCGGTTGAGGACGCTTTCGAAGCCGAGCAGCCCGAGCCCATCAAGCGAAAAAATGGTCTCGATCAGCAGCGAGCCGGTGAAAAAGGCGTGCACGAAAGCGGAAGGAAATCCCGCGATAACGATGAGCATGGCATTGCGGAAAACATGCCCATAGAGCACCTGAGTCTGGGTGCACCCTTTGGCGCGTGCAGTAAGCACGTATTGCTTGCGGATTTCTTCAAGAAATGAGTTCTTCGTCAGCAGCGTCATGGTAGCGAAGGCCGACAGCGCCATCGAAATAATCGGCAACGCCAGATGCCAGAAATAGTCCAGGATTTTCTGCCACAACGGCATTTGCGACCAGTTCTCGGATACGAGACCGCGTAAAGGAAACCAATCGAAAAACGATCCACCGGCGAACAGGATGATCAGAAGAATCGCGAACAGAAATCCGGGGATCGCGTAGCCAATCACGATTATGGTGGAAGTCCACATATCGAAGCGCGAACCGTCATGCATCGCCTTGCGGATGCCGAGCGGAATTGAAATCAGATAGGTCAGCAATGTCATCCAGATGCCGAGTGACATCGACACCGGCAGCTTTTCCTTGATCAATTGCAAAACGCTGACGTCACGGAAATAGCTTTTCCCGAAGTCAAACCGCGCATAATTCCACAGCATCAGCGCAAAACGTTCGGGCGCCGGCTTGTCAAAGCCGAACTGCTTTTCCAGTTTCTTGATGAACTCGGGATCGAGACCCTGCGCCCCACGGTATTTGGAGTTGGACGCGTCGACCTGCGAAGCACCCTGCGACAGCCCGCGGTTGCCAAAATCGCCGCCGGCGGAGCCGGAAATGCGCGAGGTCGCACCCGTATCCGAGCCGGTGAGCTTGGCGATCACCTGCTCGACCGGGCCACCGGGTGCAAATTGCACAACGGTGAAGGCCACCAACATGATGCCGAACATCGTGGGTAATATGAACAGAAGGCGGCGTACAATATACGCGGTCATGCGTCCCTCATTCCGCAGCCGGCCCTGAGGCCGCAGCGTTTCCTAACCCTTTTGTTCTAGTTTCGCCGCTTTATTGCGATCGTACCACCAGGTTTCCGGAATACCGCGAAAATATCGGGGCTTGTTGGCCGGATAATCAAACACGTCCCAATAGGCAATCCAATGCGACGCCTTATACCAATGCGGGATCCAGTACCGCCCGGCACGGATGACCCGGTCAAGTGCTTTACAGGCGGCCGTCAGCTCTGCCCGCGTCCTGGCGGCAATAATGGTGTCGACAAGCGCATCCACCGCGGGATCTTCGATACCAGCGAGATTCTGCGTTCCCTTTGTTGCTGCGGCTTGCGATGAAAAAAAAGTGCGCAGCGAATCGCCCGGGGTTGCGGAAAAGCTAAAGCGCTCAACGGTGATGTCGAAATCAAAAGCGTCCACCCGCGCCCGATACTGGACCGGATCGACCACGCGCAAAGTGGCGTCAATGCCGAGCACGCCGAGATTTTTTATATACGGCAAGTGATGCGGCTGGAACGTGGGCTCATCAATCAGGAACTCGATGGTGATCGGCTTTCCACCCGGCGAAACTCGTTTGCCGTTCTTGAGCATGCACCCGGCGTCATCGAGCAGCCGCGCACCGCGCCTAAGCCACTGCCGGTCTTGCCCCGATCCATCGGTAACCGGCGGCACATAGGGCTCTTCGAACACTTCGTCCGGCTGCTTGCCGCGAAACGGTTCGAGCAGCGCAAGCTCGTCCGCATCCGGCTTGCCTTTCGCCATCATCGGCGAATTCTGGAACACTGAATGGGTCCGGTCGTAGGATCCGTACATGATGTTCTTGTTGGTCCATTCGAAATCGAAGGCATCGATCAGGGCCTCGCGCACGCGCCGGTCCTTGAACTTGTCTCGCCGTGTATTGATGAACCAGCCTTGCGCACCCGAGGGCGTGTCATCGGGCAGCACGTTTCGTTTGACGCGCCCATCCTTGAACGCCGGGAAATCGTAACGCGTTGCCCATGTCCGCGACGTGAATTCCTCGCGGAACAGATAGTTTTTCGCCGTGAAGCCTTCGAAACCGACTTCGCGGTCGCGATAGTACTCAAAGCGAACCACGTCGAAATTGCCTTGCCCGCGCGCAACCGGAAGATCGGCGCCCCACCAGTCCTTGACCCGCTCAAATTCAATGAAGTGCCCGACCTGGAAGCGGCCGACCTTGTAGGCGCCGCTGCCGAGCGGAATATCGAGCGTGGATTCATCGAACGCCTTTTTCGAATAATAGACTCGCGAAAAAATCGGCAGCGCGGCGACGAATAAAGGCACGTCGCGCCCGCGCTTTTCGGCAAAGCGCGCGACCACGGTACGATCGTCGGCCGCCTCCGCACCCGTGAAATCGCGCAGCTGCTGCGTGATGATCGGATGGCCCTTCTCCTTCAGCGTCGCCAAAGACCAGACCACATCATGCGCGGTCAGAGGTGTACCGTCGTGAAATTTTGCTTGCTCGCGCAGCGTGAAGCGATATGTCAGACCATCGTCGGAGATGCGAACGCTGCTCGCGGCCAGCCCGTACATGGCATCGGGTTCGTCGCCCGAGCGCAACATGAGGCTCGCAAACGTAAGCTCCATGCCTTGCGCAGCGTCCCCTTTGAGAATGTAGCTATTGAGGGAATTGAAGGTCTGGAATGACTGGTTGAACTGGCGGTTTGGACCAATCTGCGAGAACACACCACCCTTTGGCGCATTCGGATTGACGTAGCTAAAGTGCGGAAAATCCGGCGGATACTTGAGATCGCCGAAGCCCGACATGCCATGCCGATCGGCATCCTCCGCAGATGCTGTAAAAATTCCGCCGCTGGCGCCGGCTGCAGCCGCACTGGCGAAAAGGCTCAACGCGCGGCGGCGATCAAACTTCATTGAATCAGGACCGTTGTGGCACTTTGGCCGCTCTCGCTGCATCCCACCACCAGATCGTGGGGAACGCCGACGCCCCGTATTTTGGCATCGTTTCAGGATGGCCAAAGCGATCCCAGCGTGCGGTACGCTGCTTGCCATAGGTCCATTGCGGCACCACGTAAAAATTCCACAGCAGGACGCGGTCAAGCGCCCTGGTGGCGGCGACCAGATCCTCGCGATCTCTGGTGAAGATGACTCGTTCGATCAGCGAATCGACCGCCGGATTCCTGATACCGATCAAATTGCGCGAGCCTGGCTGATCCGCTGCCTGCGAACTCCAGAAGCCACGCTGTTCGTTCCCCGGCGAAAGGGATTGCGCCCACGATGCGACGATGATGTCGAAATCCCACTGGCGCAACCTGTTTTCGTACTGCGCTGCATCGACCACGCGCACGTTCACCGTCATTCCCAGTCGGTCCAGGGAGGGCTTGTAAAACAGCACAAAGCGCTCGGCAGCGGGCTCATCGACCAGGAATTCGACGGCGAATTGTTTGCCGCTTGTGGCATCAACCAGTCTTGTGTCCTTGACCTCGTAACCGGCTTCGCGGAGCAGCCGCAGGGCCTCGCGCAAGTTATTGCGTACAGCTTCGGGATTGCCGCCGACCGGATTGGTATACGGTTTGGTGAACAACTCGTCCGGCACCTTCCCGCGGACGGTCTCAAGAATTTCCAGTTCTTTTCCGGATGGCAAGTCGGTGGCGGCGAGTTCGGTCCCCTCGAAGAAGCTGCCAATCCGTTTGTACTGGCCGAAAAAAAGCTGACGATTCATTTCCTCGAAATCGAAGACGAAGTTGAAGGCGCGACGAACACGAGGATCCTTGAATTTGTCGCGGCGAATATTGAAGGCGAATGCCTGCATTACGCCGATATTGCGGGTCGGAAACTCTTCTCGCACCACCCGCTTATCGCGCACGGCCGGGAAATCATAGGAGTTCGCCCACTCTTTGGCGCTGTTCTCGAAACGCCAATCGACCTGATCGCCCTTGAAAGCCTCAAGCGCAACCGTGGAGTCCCGAAAGAATTCGTAGCGTATCGTCTGGAAGTTGCGGGTCCCGATGGTGACATTGAGATCCTTGCCCCAATAGTCATCGAACTTTTCGTAAACCAGTGTGCGGCCCGCCGCGAAATCCTTGAGCCGGTAGGGCCCGGAGCCGAGAGGCGGCTCAAGCGTGGTCTGCGTGACATCGCGCTTGCGTCCGGATTTGTCGCTACCTTCCCACCAATGCTTTGGCAGTACAGGGAGCTGACCGATGATCTGCGGCAATTCGCGATTGCCCGGCCCGTCGAAAGTGAAGGTGACCTCCCGCTCCCCTGTTGTTTCCACCTTCACAACATGCCGGTAGTAGGCGCCGTAGAACGGGCTGTTCTTTTTTAATACGTCGAATGAAAAAAGAACGTCATCGGATGTGATTGGTTTGCCGTCATGCCAGCGTGCCTTTGCGCGCAGGCGATACGTGACTGCCGAATAGTCGGCCGGGTAGCTGATCGCTTCTGCCAGCAAGCCGTACTCGGTCGACACCTCGTCGAGCGACGGGGTGGTGAGCGTCTCCACGTAAAGCTCGGTGCCGATGGCAATGCTCCCCTTCACGCCGGACACCACGGTATTGAAATTGTCGAATGTGCCGAGAGCGCTCTGACGCAGGGTGCCACCCGGCGGAGCATTCGGATTGACGTAGTCAAAATGCTTGAAGCCCTCGGGATACTTGATGTCTCCGAACAGAGACAGCGCATGCCTCCAGATCTGTGTCTCGCCTGATGCTCGCCCGATCGGCGATGCTGCACCCAATACGCCGAGAGCGGGCGCAGCGACTGTGGCTGCTGTAGCGCGCAGCACGGACCGGCGGCTCAATTTCATGCGACTACTCCGGCTTTGGCCCCACAATCCAGTCGTCGGTGATTATGTCGGTTTTTCGGTACCTCGCCAGCCATTGGCAGCCGCCATAGGTGGCCCAAGCGTCAAATTTCCGTGGCCAAACGCCGCGGTTTTTAAACAAACGGCCGGGCGATGGCCCGGCCGTCGGTCGACATGTTGCTGATATGGCTATTTCTTTGCCGGCTCGCCACCGGCCGCCGGCGGGGCGCCTTCCGCCGCCTTTGGCAGCGGCGCCGGATTGTCGGCCAAGGTGTGGAGATAATCGATCACATCGGCGCGTTGTTCGGGGCGCGACAGCCCGGCAAAGGTCATCGCCGTTCCCGGAATATAACTGCGTGGATTGGCCAGGAACTTGTTGAGCTCGTCGAAGCTCCAGGCCCCGCTCTTGCCCTTCATCGCCGCCGAGTAGTTAAAGCCTGCTTCGGATGCGCGTGCGCGGTTCACGATGTTCCACAAATTCGGTCCGACCCGATTTGGACCACCTTTTTCAAAGGTATGGCAGGCCTGACATTGCTTGGCGGTCGCCTGGCCCTTTTCCACTGACGCCTTGGCGAGCAGCGTTTCGATCGGTTGATCCGGCTCCTTGGCTGCGCCGGCCTTTTCACCCTCACCCTGTTCTTTGACAGCGATGTTGTAGCCCGGCTTGCCTGGTTTTTCAGGCGCGAAAATAGCGCCAGCACCGATATTGAGCGCAAGCAGGATCAGGCAGGTGCCGAGGATGGCGCCGAGGATCTTGTTGAGTTCGAAGGAATTCATCGAAAGGCGGCTCCCGGAGCGGGGCAAAAACGTGCGGGGCGAGTACCACCGGGGCTCCGGCGGCGGCGATGAGATACCGGTTTGCCTCGCCCATGGCAACCCGTATAAGCGCCTGCGGCATTATCGACACTCGCCAACGTGCGGCCGGGATTCCGGCAACCCCGATGCCAGACGCAATTATCCTCATCCCGGCGCGCCTCGCGTCTACACGTTTGCCCGGCAAACCGCTGGCCGAACTGCACGGCGCACCAATGATCGTTCATGTCCTGCGGCGTGCTGAAGCAGCCGGGATCGGCGAGGTCGTGATCGCAACCGATTCCGAGCCGGTGGCCGCGGCGGTGGAAAAAGCCGGTGGTCGTGCCGTTATGACGCGGAGCGACCATATCTCCGGGTCGGACCGGATCTACGAAGCACTGGAGGCCATCGACCCTGAGCGCCGCATCGACCTCGTTGTCAACGTGCAAGGCGACCTTCCGACCATCAATCCTGCGGACATCCGCACCGCGCTCAAGCCGCTTGGCGACGCACAGGTCGACATCGCAACCCTGGCAGCGGTCATTTCCAATCCCGCCGAGCGGACGAATCCAAACGTGGTCAAGGTTTCAGGAACACAGATTGAGCCTGCGCGCCTTCGGGCAAAAACCTTCAGCCGCGAAAATACGACCGGCAGCGGACCACACTATCATCACATCGGGCTCTACACGTATCGTCGCGCAGCCCTGGAACGCTTCGTCAAACTCGCGCCGTCGGCCAATGAACGGCGTGAGAATCTGGAGCAATTGCGCGCGATCGACGCCGGCATGCGCATCGATGTGATGATCGTGGAGAGTGTGCCGCTTGGCGTCGACACGCCCGAGGATTTGGAAAAAGCGCGCAGGCTGCTTGGCGGTTGACTCCAGCGCGAAGGTCTGCGTACGGAACTTACACGCAAGCAAGACGCGGTGGGACATGGCCAAGAAAAAGATCATCTTTCAGGGAGAGGCGGGAGCAAATTCGCATCTGGCCTGCCGCGAAGCCTATCCGGATTACGAGCCGGTGCCCTGCCCGACTTTCGAGGATTGCTTCACCGCGCTTATGGCCGGCGACGTCGATCTCGGCATGATTCCGATCGAGAATTCGGTCGCCGGACGGGTCGCGGACATCCATCATTTGATGCCGACCGCGGGCCTGCACATCATCGCCGAATGGTTTCTCCCGATTCGCAACCAACTCCTGGCGCCCAAAGGCGCAAGCCTGGAGACCATCAAGACGGTGCAGAGCCATGTGATGGCACTCGGTCAATGCCGCAATGTTATCCGCGAGCTGAGACTCAAGCCGGTGGTTGCCGCCGATACCGCCGGTTCGGCACGCGAGGTTGCCGAGGCCAGGGATCCGACCCGGGCGGCGATCGCTTCACGGCTGGCCGCGGAAATTTATGGCCTCGACATTCTTAAAGAAAATGTCGAGGACGAGTCACATTCCACCACGCGCTTCGTCGTGCTGTCGCGCGAGAAAAAATGGGCACAGCCCGGCAAAGGCAAAGTCATTACGACCTTCGTGTTCAGAGTCCGCAATGTGCCGGCCGCGCTTTACAAAGGGCTCGGAGGCTTCGCGACCAACGGCGTGAACATGACGAAGCTCGAGAGCTATATGGTCGGCGGGAACTTCTTCGCCACGCAATTTTATGCAGACGTCGAGGGTCATCCGGACGATCGGTCGCTTGTGTTTGCGCTTGAGGAACTCGCCTTCTTCTCCAAGGAACTGACGGTGCTGGGCGTCTACCCTGCGCATCCTTTCCGTCAGACCTTTAAGGAAGAGAAAGACTAAACGCCGGCCGGTGTCAGACGGCGACGCGACCGAGAAAGCCTTCGATACCGCGTTGCAGGCTTGTGGCGGCGGCCTCAACCGTTTCGGATGCCTCGAGCACTTTGCTGGCAGCGCTGCGCGTGTCGCCGACCGCTCGTGTCACCTCGTTGAGAACGCTGACCATTCCCTTAGCACCTGCTGCCGCGCTGGCCACGTTGTGCGATATCTCGTCGGTCGCGCTGTCCTGTTGTTGCAGGGACAGCGCAACAGCCGAGGTATATCCGTCGATTTCCCGCATGTGTTTCGTGTTGCGAAGGATGGCGTCGACGGCAAGGCGCGTCGAGCTTTGAACTGCTTCGATCTGGCTGGCGATTTGCTCGGTCGCCTTTGCGGTCTGCACCGCGAGCGATTTGACTTCCGATGCAACAACCGCAAAGCCGCGGCCCGCCTCGCCGGCGCGTGCCGCCTCGATCGTCGCATTTAGCGCAAGCAGATTTGTCTGTCCGGCAATGTTCCGGATCAAATTGGCGACCTCACCAATTTCCTGAACGGTGTCCGTAAGACGCACCATTTGCTCGTTGGTCGCCTGCGCCTCCATGACCGAGTGCGATGCAACTTCCGCCGCCTGACTTATTTGACGGCCGATTTCGCCAATCGAAGCAATCAGCTCTTCGGCAGCTCCGGCCGCCGCAGTCATGTTCGAGCTCGCTTCATTTGAAGTGCTGACGGCGCCGGCCGTGCGCTCGGACGTGAACCCGGACGAATTGGACAGGGTCACCGCAATCGACTTGAGTGCCGCGGTGCTGTCCGCCACCGTCCGCAGTACAGTCGCGACGCTTTCGCGAAAAGCGCGGATCTCCGTTTCGATTTCCACACGGCGCCGCTCCTGCTCTGACAGTGCCGCACTCTTTCGCTCGGCGTGGATGCGCTCGGTGATGTCATCATGCGTGCCGATCCAGTACTGACCATCCTTGACCGGCCGGTTGATGACCGAAACGGCGCGGCCGTCGGGCGTTTCGACGATTCGATTCATCGACTCGCCCTGCCGCACCGCCGTCAGAATCTCATCACGGTACTGTTGCGCATCGATATTGAGGCTGCCGGTCGTTATTCGATTCCTGATCAGATCCAGCAGCGTGCATCCGACTTTCACAACGTCCGGCGACAAGCCGTACATCTCGACGTAGCGATCATTGCAGACGAGGACGCGCTCGTGCGCGTCAAACAGGATGACTCCTTGGGTCATATTGTTGATGACCATGGACAGAAACGAGCTATTTTCGTCCAGCCGACGACCTGCAAAGGCACCGACGAGGCTGATGCAAAGAGTGGCCATTGCCGCGCTCGCAATAGCTATCGCCAGCACACCCGGCGACAGCGTGAGCGCATCAATCGTACGCGTGGGATCGGGCACAATCTCGACTGCGCCCATGGCCGTGAAGTGATGGGACACGATCGCAAGCGTGAGCAGCACAGAAGCCACCGCTGCGTCGCGCCGTCGGTACGATCGGATCGCAACGACCATGGCGAGGGCACCCAGAACCATGCCGAAAGTTATTGAAACGAGGACGAGCGCGATCTGCCAACTGACGTGCCCCGGAATTTCAATTGCGTACATGCCGATGTAGTGCATCGCCGCAATGCCACCGCCGACCACCGCGCCGGCCAGCGGCGGCGCCCAGCGCTCGCGCAAATAGACAGCAATGCCAAGACCGGAACCCGTAATGAACGCAGCCGCCGCAAGCGACAACACCGTCAACCTGAGATTGTACGCGATCGGGATCCCTGGCTCGTAGGCCAGCATCGCCACGAAATGAGTCGCCCAAATTCCAAATCCGGTGGCGATGGCGGCGGCGACAATCCACATCGCGCGCGCCCTACCAGCGGTTGCACGCGCGCGATTGAACAGATTGACCGCGGTGAGGCTTGCGAACAGACAGACGACGGCAGCGACGGCAACGAGGCGCCAGTCGTGCTCAACTGTAAGGCAGGTCAGGACGCGGAACATTTCGGAGTGCACCCGGATAAAGAAGTCCCGGATGATACGAGTGAAAAATTTATGTGTCGTTAACCGTCCCGCCGTGCAGATGGTCACGCCGAGCCGCGCTGGCGCTCATAGCTGGCGACGAAACGCGGGGAGAGTTTGCGCAACCGGTCGATATCGACTCGCCCGGAACGGGTGACATAGCTCATGGCAAAATCAGCCGGCGCGAGTTTCATATTCTCTGCGAAATGCTCGTACCAGAGCGCGCTCCCGTTGGCACCTGCCAGTAACTTTTCCAGGATCGGCCGTCTCGTTGTTTCGTAAACAGCAAGCGCCGTACCGATATCGGCTGAATGCACCGCAAGCGCCTTGTCGAGCGCAATCGCGTCCTCCATCGCGAGGCGCGTGCCGGAGCCAATTGAGAAATGTGCGGTGTGCAACGCATCTCCAATCAGCACGGTGTTATGAGCGCGCCAACGATCGTTGTGTACAATCGGAAATTGTCGCCACGTCGAGTTGTTCGAGATCAGCGCATGCCCATCCAAAACCCGGGCAAATATGCGCTCGCACAGCGCGCGCGTTTGCGCGTCGTCCATCTGCGCGAATCCGGCACGCGCGAAAGAAGCCTGATTGACCTCGACAATGAACGTGCTGAGGCCGGGCTCATAGCGGTAATGATGCGCGTTAAAAAATCCATGCTCGGTTTCAATGAAAGTTTGGGTCAAGGTCTCGAAGGGCTTGCTGGTACCGAACCACGCAAAGCGGTTGGTAAGAAGACGCGTGGTGGCGCCGAATTCGTTCTCGTAGCTGCGGCGCACCAGCGAATTGACACCATCCGCTCCGACGATCAGATCGACGCCGGCGAGTTCATCAAGGCTCCTGACAACGCGCCCATAGACCGGCGCGACGCCGGCCGAACGCGCCCTCGCCTGCAACAATTGGAGGAGCCTCAGGCGGCCGATGGCTGCGAAGCCGACACCATCAATGACGACACGCTGGCCCAGGTGAACGACAGTGATGTCGTTCCACGACTCCATATGTGGTGCGATCGCAGCGTAGGTCTCCTGATCGTCCTCGCGCAGGAATTCCAGTGCCCGATCCGAAAACACGACGCCGAACCCAAAAGTGGCGTCAGCCGCGTTTTGCTCGATGACGGCGACATCCGTATCGGGCCGCCGGCGCTTGATCAGATAGGCGAGATAAAGACCGGCGGGACCGGCGCCGAGGATGGCGATGCGCATGGCTTAATCTGTCAGACCGTTCGTCCACGCGAAAGCGCAGATCCAAAGTGGATTCCCGCTGGAGCTGTCTCCCGGAGACACGGCAGCTCAGATTGTCTGATTGTACGCGCCGACTTCCGGATGCGTGCGCAGCACGCCGTCGACAGCCTGGAACATATCACGCATGCGCTGTTCCGAAACCGGGCTTTCGACAACCACCACCAACTCCGGTTTATTGGAAGACGCGCGCACCAGGCCCCAGGTGCCATCTTCAACGGTGACGCGCACGCCGTTCACGGTGACGAGTTCTCTGATCGGCTGTCCGGCGACCTTCGCACCATCCGCCCTGGCCGTTTCGAAATGCTTCACGACAGCGTCGACCACCTCATATTTCTTCTCGTCGTCGCAATGCGGCGACATTGTCGGTGAGCCCCAGGTCTTTGGCAGCGCCCGGCGCAGATCCGCCATACTCTTTTCCGGATTGCGGTCGAGCATGTCACAGACTGCCAGCCCGAAGATCATGCCATCGTCGTAACCGCGGCCAAACGGCTTGTTGAAAAAGAAGTGGCCGGATTTCTCAAACCCCGCCACGGCGCCAAGTTCATTGACGCGACGCTTGATATAAGAATGGCCGGTTTTCCAATAATCCACCTTGACGCCGTTTGCCTTCAGCACTGGATCGGTGAGGAACAATCCGGTGGATTTGACGTCCACCACGAAGGTCGCATTGCGATGCAAGGTGGACATGTCGCGTGCGAGCATGACACCCACCTTGTCGGCGAAAATCTCTTCGCCCTCGTTGTCCACGACGCCGCAACGATCGCCGTCACCATCGAAGCCGAGCGCGACATCGGCGCGGTTGACCAGCACCGCATCCCGCATGGCATGCAGCATCTTCATGTCTTCGGTGTTGGGATTGTACCGCGGAAATGTATGATCGAGATTGCAGTCGAGCGGGACCACCTCGCAGCCGACCGCCTGCAGAATTCTTGGCGCGAAAGCGCCGGCGGTTCCGTTGCCGCAAGCGGCGACCACCTTGAGCTTGCGTTTGAGCTTTGGTCTCTTGATCAGGTCGGCGATGTAGCGTTCGGGGAAATTCTCCACGAATGCGTAGCTGCCGCCCGCTCTCGTATCGAACTGCGCGCCCAGGACGATCTCCTTGAGCCGCTTCATTTCCACCGGCCCAAAAGTGAGGGGCCGGTTGGCACCCATCTTCACGCCGGTCCAGCCGTTGTCGTTGTGCGAGGCAGTGACCATGGCGACACATGGGACGTTGAGCTCAAATTGCGCGAAATAGGCCATCGGCGTGATCGCAAGACCGATGTCGTGGACCTTGCAGCCCGAAGCCATCAAGCCGGAAATCAGGGCCATCTTCACCGCCGATGAATAGCTGCGGAAATCGTGACCGGTGACGATTTCGGGCTTGACGTTGAGCTCGCGAATGAGCGTGCCGAGCCCGAGGCCAAGGGCCTGCACGCCCATCAGATTGATCTCTTTTTCGAGCAGCCAGCGCGCGTCGTATTCGCGGAATCCGGTCGGCTTTACCAAAGGCGTGGATTCATAGGCATAAGTGTTCGGCGCAAGTGCGGATTTCGGCGTCGGAAACATCAGACCCTCAGATAAAAGGCGGCGCGACTCCAATACCCCAACGCCGGAGAACCGGAAAGCGCTCCGTCCACGCCGAAATCATAGGTCCGGGAATTTTGGCTATTGCTCGAGCAGCAGGCGGCCGTTGGCGTATTCGTAGCGCTTCAGGCGTGACAGAAATGAGACGCCAAGAAGGTTTTTTGCCAGTGCCTCGTCGGGCAGCACCATGGCCGGCACATCGTAGACCGCAATGCCGCCGATCTCGATACGGTCGATCGTGGCTCGCGCGGCTTTGATCTTTCCGTTGGCGGTGACCGCCGTGGCGGTGTAGTCGCGCGGTTGCGGGTAAATTCCGGCCAACGCGGCGGATGACTCGCGCAAAACCACCAGCGATGCGCCGGTATCGACCACAAAGTCGACAAACCGTCCTTCGACTCTTGCTTCGACCTGGAAATGACCCTGACGGTCGCTCTCCAGCATCAGACTGCGGCCTGAACTTGTGGGCTCGCGCGGCTCATAGGCCGGCTGTACCACTGACGCCTGAGAGGCAGCACTGGTCTCGACGGCCCGGTCGGCATAATGCGCGGCAAAGCCCCCGACGATGAGCAAAACCGCGGCAAAAAACAAAAGGTTGCGCATGACGGGATTTTGCCATGCGAGAATCAAGGGTGGCTTAATGGCCGCGCGGCCCCGGGGACGCCTTTGATCATGGTGACCCGCCGGTAAACTGATTGACGACAGTTGAAACTATTCGCCGCGAGGCTTGGCACGGCGGGTCGCCGGCGCCGTCAACGGATCCTCAGGCCAAGGATGCTTCGGGTAGCGGCCGCGCAGGTCGGTACGCACGTCTTTGTAACTACCCCGCCAGAAACCCGGCAGATCGCGCGTGACCTGGACCGGCCTGTGTGCCGGCGACAGCAGCTCGATCACCAACGGTACGCGGCCGGCGGCAATCGCCGGATGCACTGCAAGACCGAACAACTCCTGCACGCGGATCGACAGTTTTGGGCCCTCCTCCGCCTCATAGTCGATCGGCACGTGCGAGCCGGACGGCGCGCCGAAATGGGTTGGCGCTTCGGCGTCAAGTCGCCTGCGCAGGTCCCACGACAAAAGAGTATCGAGCGCAGCGGCAAGATCATCCGCCCCGATCTGCGACAACCCGGTTTTGCCGAAGAGAAAAGGCGCGAGCCATTCGGCTGCCGTGCGCGCCAGTGTTTCATCAGACAAGTCCGGCCATTCATCACCTTCCGCTCGCCGCAAAAAATTCACGCGATTGCGGAATTGCAGTTGCGCCTTGCTCCACGGGAGCTTGCTGATGCCCAGTCCGGCGATACCCTCGGCCAGAAGTCTGGCGTTGTCTGCATCCGGTGCAACCGGCTTCGCTTGCTCGGCCAGAATCAATGCGCCAAGCCGGCGGCTTCGGCGCGCGCGCAACGAGGCGGAAGCAGTGTCGAACGTTGTTGCCTCGCGGTTCTCGATCTGATCCGCGAAGCGGGATTCAATATCGGCGAGCGCCATCGGCGCTGCCAGCACGATGCGACTCGCAGCCGCAGCGCCGGTCAGTTCGGCCACGACCAGAAATGGTTCGCGTGCAAGCACCGATGCAGGATCGACCCTGCCGCCGCGGCCATTGGCCAGTAAGAAGATCCCGCCACCGCCGCCGCGATTCTTCGCGATGCGGTCGGGGTAAGCCAGCGCGAGGAGCGAGCCGGGAGAATGTTCGGCATTTCCACTCTTCCCCGCCGCAATCCCGGCCCACCGCGTCACCATGGCCCGGGCATCCTCAGCACGACGTGAGCGATCGCGACGTAAATTATCGAGGCGATGACCAAGATCGACGTCATCGCCGCCGAGTCCCCGCTCCGTGAGGATCGCTGCAATACTCGCGGCGAGCACGCCAGCACCTTCAGCCGCGGCATCGGCGACCATACGCGCCAGCCGCGGTGGCAGCGGCAGAGCGCGCAATGTCCGGCCCTCCTCGGTGATCCGGCCCGCGGAATCGACGGCGCCGAGTTCAGTGAGCAGTGTTCTAGCTTCACTGAGCGCGCCCTGAGGGGGCGCATCGAGAAAACTAAGCTTGCCAGGGTCGGTCGCGCCCCACTGCGCCAGATCGAGCAGGAAAGAGGACAGGTCGGCGGACAATATCTCAGGGCGCGTGTAAGGCTCGAGTGCACCGGTCTGCGGTTCATCCCACAGGCGATAGCAAACGCCCCGTTCTGTACGGCCGGCTCGGCCGCGCCGCTGGTCGGCTGCGGCGCGTGACACACGCACTGTCTCGAGTCTTGTCAGACCGACGTCAGGCTCGTAGCGCGGCACGCGTGCCAGCCCGCTGTCGATGACGACACGGACGCCCTCAATGGTGAGCGACGTCTCTGCGATCGAAGTCGCCAGCACGGCTTTGCGGCGCCCGGCCGGCGACGGCGCAATGGCACGATCCTGCTCGCGGGCGTCGAGTGCGCCATAAAGCGCGACGATGTCTATATTCGCGGCAGTCACCCGCTCTTTCAGGAGCGCCTCGGAACGGCGGATTTCGCCGGCACCCGGCAGAAACACCAGGAGCGAACCGGTTTCCGCGCTCAGGGCCCGTTCGACGGCGTCTGCCACTTGCCGCTCGATTGGTGCGCGCGGATCGCGGCCGAGATAGCGCGTCTCGACCGGAAAGGCGCGGCCTTCACTCTCGACCACAGGCGCATTGCCCAGCAACGCGGCAACACGCGCTCCGTCGAGTGTCGCTGACATCACAAGCAGCCTGAGATCCTGACGCAGGCCTTGCTGCGCGTCGCGCGCCAATGCAAGCCCGAGATCGGCATCCAGGGACCGCTCATGAAATTCATCGAACAAGACGGCGGCAATGCCCTCGAGCGAGGGATCGTCCAGGATCAGCCGGGTAAACACGCCCTCGGTCACAACTTCGATGCGCGTGCGTTTTGTCACCTTTGAATCGAAGCGCACACGCAACCCGACGGTGTCGCCGACCTGCTCTCCCAACGTCGATGCCATTCGTGCCGCGGCGGCACGGGCTGCCAGCCGGCGCGGCTCCAGAACCAGAATTTTCTTGTCTTTGGCCCATGGCTCGTCAAGCAGGACGAGCGGAACGCGCGTGGTCTTGCCGGCACCGGGCGGCGCCACCAGCACAGCGACGTTGTTGCCGGCGAGCGCGGCGGCCAGATCCGGAAGCGCGCCGTCGATAGGAAGGGACGTGTCAAAGGTTCGCATTTGTCGGCGCCGTCACCCGCCCCGGCCTGCGTGAAAACAGGCTCCAGCGGTGGTCCAGTAAGTCCGAAGTCGATTTTACTAGCGTTTACCGGATGCCCCGCTTTGGCGGGGCATAACGACATCTATGAATTCGACGAAACATCATTTCCGCGGCCGCCCGACGCTTTCATAAATAAAGCCATGACGAACGACTTCCTCCGGCCGATAGACATTGCGCAGGTCGACCAGCATCGGCTGCGCCATGACTGTCTTTAGCCGCTCAAAATCGAGCGCACGGAATTGTTCCCACTCAGTGACGATCACCAGAACTGAAGCACCTTCGGCACACGAATAGGCATCCTTGCAGAATGCGGCGTTGCCAATATGGCTCTTGGCCTGCTCCATGCCGACCGGATCGTAGACGCGCACCTTGGCGCCCATATCCTGCAAGGCCGTGATGAGCGGGATCGACGGCGCCTCGCGCATGTCGTCAGTATTCGGTTTGAACGTGAGGCCGAGAATGGCGACAGTCTTTCCCCGTAACTCACCGCCAAGGGCAGTCGCAACCTTGCGCGCCATCGCGCGTTTGCGGGCATCATTGACCGCCGCCACCGCCTCGACGATCCGCAGCGGCGCCGCGTAGTCCTGCGCGGTCTTGATCAGCGCCACCGTATCCTTCGGAAAGCATGAGCCGCCATAACCAGGACCGGCATGCAAGAACTTTGAGCCAATGCGGTTGTCGAGCCCCATGCCGCGCGCGACCTCCTGGACGTCGGCGCCGACTTTCTCGGCTAGGTCAGCAATTTCGTTGATGAAGGTGATCTTGGTCGCGAGGAAGGCGTTGGCTGCGTACTTGATCAACTCGGCCGTACGCCGGTCAGTGAACAGGATCGGCGAGCGGTTGAGATAGAGCGGCCGGTACAGATCGCTCATGCGTTCGCGCGCGCGCGCGTCAAGGCTGCCGATCACGATCCGGTCGGGATGCTTGAAATCCCGAATCGCCGCGCCTTCGCGCAGGAACTCCGGGTTCGCGACCACGGAACAGTCGGCATCCGGACGTGTCTCGCGGATGATGCGCTCGACCTCGTCGCCCGTGCCGACCGGCACGGTCGATTTGGTGATCACGACGGTAAAGCCGTCGAGCGCTCGCGCGATCTCGCGGGCAGCTTCGTAAACGAAGCTGAGATCGGCGAACCCGTCGCCGCGCCGCGAGGGCGTACCGACCGCAATGAATACTGCGTCCGCACCCGCAACTGCACCGGCAAGCTCCGTTGTAAACTTCAGCCGGCCGCCGAGGGCATTGGCAGTGACCATATCATTGAGGCCGGGCTCATAGATCGGCATCTCACCGCGTTCCAGCGCGGCGATCTTCGTCTTGTCCCTGTCGACGCAGATCACGTCATGGCCGAAATCGGCGAAACAGGCGCCGGAAACAAGGCCGACATAGCCGGTGCCGATCATGGCAACGCGCATGGATCATCCTTTATGAAAGTGACAGACCGTTCCCGGTCAAAACCGCGCCTGCATAGCAAACGCCGTCCGCAGTGGCGAGAGGCGTGGGACAGTTAGCATTTTCTGTGACCACGCTTTTTTGGCGGATTGATTAACGCGGCTGCCGGGCCCACATTCGGAACTATGCCAGCTTCCGCCAAATCGAAGTCAAAAGCCTCCACGCCCGCACCTGTCCCCGCAAACACCCCGCGCCCGCTCAAGAAGGGCGACCACGTGTTCCTGGTTGATGGTTCCGGCTACATCTTCCGCGCCTATCACGCGATCAGGTTCGAGCCGCGCACGCCGGACGGCACGCATGTGAATGCCGTCTACGGCTTCTGTAGCATGCTCTGGAAGCTGCTCAAGGAAATGAAGCCGGACGAGCGGCCGACCCATCTCGCGGTCGTCTTCGACAAGTCGGAGAAGACCTTCCGCACGGAGATGTACAAAGACTACAAGGCACATCGCCCACCTCCCCCCGATGACCTTATCCCGCAGTTTCCTCTGATCCGGGACGCGGTGCGCGCCTTTGAGATCCCGTGCATCGAGAAGGCCGGCTACGAAGCCGATGACCTGATTGCGACTTACGCACGCATCGCCTGCGAAGCGGGCGCGACCGCCACGATCGTGTCGTCCGACAAGGACCTCATGCAGCTCGTGAACGAATGCGTGATCATGTACGACACGATGAAGGATGTCCGCATCGGCGTTCCCGAAGTGATCGAGAAATTCGGCGTGCCGCCGGCAAAGGTAATCGAGGTGCAGGCACTGATCGGCGATTCAACGGACAATGTGCCGGGCGTCCCTGGTATTGGCGTGAAGACGGCGGCGCAGCTCATCGGCGAATTTGGCGACCTTGAAACGCTGCTCAAGCGCGCAGGCGAGATAAAGCAGGACAAGCGCCGCCAAACACTCCTGGATAACGCTGACGCAGCGCGCATCTCAAAAAAGCTCGTCACCCTTGACGACAAGGTACCGCTTGAGGTGCCAGTCGAGAACCTCGGCGTACGCGAACCGGACTACAGGGCCCTGATCGCTTTCCTCAAGGCGATGGGATTCAAGACACTGACGCAACGCGTGGCCGATAAGGCCGGCATCGATGCAAGTCAGGGCGCGGCTGAGGCGGCAGCCGGCGCCGCCGCAGCGGCAACCGATTCTCCACGTCCGTCAGCGGTTCAGACAGGCCGCACCAGTGGACAAGGACAGCTTCCCCTCATTGCGCCGTCTTCGCTCAGGGACGCACCGAGTTCCGGGTCCGCCCGCCTGACACCTATCTCGTTGTCCGAACGCCGCCTGGAAGTATTGCGCGCGAGCAAGTTTGATCCCGCGAAATACGAAACGATCGGTTCGTTGGAACGGCTCGCTCACTGGATCGCGCGCGCTCATGATACGGGGGTATTGGCGCTCAAGACTGAAACCACCAGCCTCGACCCGATGCAGACCACACTGTGCGGTATCGCACTTGCGGTAGCGCCAAACGAGGCGGCCTATCTGCCCCTCGGCCATCGCGATGCGAGCGAGGGAGAAGCGTCCGGGTTGTTCGCCGCAAAATTGTGCACCGGACAAATTGCTGAGCGCGACGCGCTCGGTCAGCTCAAATCGATTCTGGAAGACGCCAGCGTCGTCAAAGTCGGCCACGATGTGAAAAGAGATCGGCTGGTTCTGGCCTGCCGCGGCATCCGCCTCGGCGCAACCGACGACACCATGCTGATGTCTTACGTGCTCGACGCTGGCAAGACCTCGCATGACACGGAGAGCATCGCCACGCGCTATCTGGGCCGCATCCCGTCACGCTTCAGCGATGTAAAGAGCAAGGACCGGGCCCTGTTCACGCCGGAAGCAACGCCGATTGCGCGTACCGCCGGTTATGCCGCCGAAGATGCCGACGTAACCCTGCGTCTTTGGCAGGCCTTGAAGCCACGTATGGCCGCCGAGAAAGTGGTCAGCGTCTACGAGACGTTGGAGCGGCCGATGCCGCAGGTTCTTGCAAGCATGGAGGAGCGCGGAATTTCGGTCGACCCAAGCGTGCTATCGCAACTCTCCAACGACTTCGGAAAGAAGCAGGCAACGCTTGAACAGCAGATCAACAAAATCGCCGGGACACAGGTGAATCCCGGCAGCCCCAAACAGTTGGGCGACATCCTGTTCGGACAAATGGGATTGCCTGGCGGCACAAAGACCAAAACCGGACAATGGTCGACCGGCGCGCGCGCGCTGGAAGAGCTGGCCGAGCAGGGTCACAAACTCCCGCAGGTCATTCTTGACTGGCGACAAGTGTCGAAGTTGCGCTCGACGTATACGGAGGCGTTGCCCGCTTACGTCAATCCGAAGACGCATCGTGTGCACACGAGCTACGCTCTCGCCGCAACCTCGACCGGGCGGCTATCGTCATCCGAGCCGAACCTGCAGAACATCCCGATCCGTACCGAGGATGGCCGCAAGATTCGCCGTGCTTTCGTTGCCTCGCCAGGCACGAAACTCGTTTCGGCTGACTATTCGCAGATCGAGCTCCGGCTATTGTCCGAAGTCGCCAACGTGCCGGCCCTGCGCAAGGCTTTCCAGGACGGCGTCGACATTCACGCGATGACCGCTTCGGAAATGTTTGGTGTGCCGGTCAAGGACATGCCGGCTGAAGTGCGTCGGCGCGCAAAGGCGATCAATTTCGGAATCATCTATGGCATCTCTGCATTCGGCCTGGCTGCGCAGCTCGGTATCGATTCGAAGGAGGCGGGCGCTTACATCAAGAAATACTTCGAGCGTTTCCCGGGCATCCGCGACTACATGGACGAAACGCGCGAGTTCTGCCGTGAACACGGCTATGTGCTCACTTTGTTCGGGCGCAAGTGCCACTATCCCGACATCAAGGCAAGCAACCCGTCGATTCGCTCATTCAATGAGCGGGCCGCGATCAATGCCCGCCTGCAGGGCTCAGCGGCTGATATCATCCGCCGTGCCATGATCCGCATCGAGCCGGAACTCCAAAAAGACCGGCTCCGCGCCCAGATGCTGCTCCAGGTGCATGACGAACTGATCTTCGAGGTGCCGGTCAATGAAGTTGAACGCACGCTCCCGATCATCAAGAGCGTGATGCAGAGTGCGCCGGATCCGGCGGTCTCATTGCACGTGCCGCTTCAGGTCGACGCCCGCGCTGCCGACAATTGGGACGAGGCGCACTGAGCTCTTCCTATATTCGTTTCTTTCGGCGCGCCTTGACCTTGCTCCGGCGCGCAGCAGACCTTGATTTTGCGGCCTTTGCAGCCTTTGCCGGCAGCACTGCGATCGCTTCAATCTCGAACAGCGCGCCTGGCCGTGCCAATTGCGAAATCGCCACGGTCGTACTCGCTGGAGGTGCCGACATGTCGAAATGCTTGTCGCGCACTTCACGGAAAATCGGGATGTGCGACATGTCGACGAGATAGTTATTGATTTTTACGACGTCCTTGACGGTGGCGCCGGCATCGGCGAGTGCGAGCTTGAGATTCTCGATCGCTTTCTCAGCCTGCGAACGGAAATCGTCGCCAACCAGCCTGTTTTCCAAATCGAGACCGAGTTGCCCGGCGATAAAGATCAACCGATTGGGCCCGGTCGCCTCGACCACGTAGCTGTAGCCCGGCGGCTTGGCGAGCGTTTTCGGATTTGAAAAGCGAATATTGGCAGCCATTGAAATACCTCCGTGTGATTGACTCGACTGAACTCAGCTTTTCCTTGGTCGGTTTGATCGCGATCTTTCGGTTTCCTCCAAAAGCCCCAGGCTTTCTCCTAGCCATCTCGTCGTAGGCGCCTGGATCAAAATCGTCATCAGAATAGCAATAAACGTGACCGAGGCGACAAGCTGAGCGCCTGGTGCCTTCATGCCAAGCAGAAGACCGGCGAGCGCCGCCGGGATCACGCCGGTTTCACGCGTCCAGCACATAAATAGCATCTCGTTGAAACTCCACTTTGCGCGCCGGTCAGGCAGCGTGCAAAGAAACACGGTCAGCGGTCGGGCAACCAGCATAAAAATGGCCACAACGATGATACCGCCCGACCAGTATTGACCAATGAGCTGGAAATCGACCTGCGCACCAAGCAACAAGAATATGAACAGTCTCATGATGAACGCGGTCGTCATGACGAAATCATCGAGTTTTTGCATCTCAGCCTGCGGCATCCTGAATCCGAATGCATCCTTGTTTCCGATCATGATGCCAAACACAAAAACGGCCATGAAGCCGCTCGATTGCAAGCCATCGGCCGTGAAGTACGCGCCGATCACGGCCATGAGCGTCACGACCGGCGCATACTCCGCGAGAAAGGCCCAACGGTCATGGGCAATGAGAAGTGCGGCCAGATATCCAAACACGGCGCCGGCAATGATCCCGATCACGGCCTGCTTGAGCAGATCGAACAGAGACGCTGTAATCGAAAACTCACCGGTGCCCATGGCCGCCGTCAACACCGCAAGCGTAATTATCGCGCCGGTGGCATCGTTGAATGCCGACTCAGCCATGACCGTCTGGGCGACGCGGTCGCGAATTTTGATCTGCCTGAAGACGGGGACCAACGTTGCCGGGTCTGTCGATGCAATCGTTGCTCCCAGCAGAAGCGCCACGATCCAGGAAACACCGAGAACGCCATGCGCGGCGAATGCGGTTATCGCCGCAGTGACCAGAACCCCCAGTGTCGCCAGAGCGACAATCGTAATCCAAACCCTTTTTAAAACCTCGAAACGCAACGCTGCGCCGCCATCAAAAAGAATGTAGCTCGCCCCAAAAACAAGAATGATTTGATAGAGGGCGGAATCGGCCTTGATATCGATCAGTCCCAGCACGGCCGGCCCGATCGCCATCCCGACAATCAAAAACAGTGCGATGTCGGGGACCCTGATCTTCCGGGCGACAAAGCCGGTGATAGTCCCGACGGCCAGAATAAGGCCACAGGAAAGCAGCGTGTGCTTCGCAATTTCAATTGCGGATGAGGATTCCACTTTTCCCCCGGTCGCCGGAAAGGGCGAGCGACAATTTTTTTATTGGACGCCGGCGCGCGATGCTGCCCGACACCTTTTGAAATGACAAGGCGCCGCCCCATCCGGGGCTGGTAAATCGCCGGCTCGAAATCCTATCTCTTTTCTGCCATAACCTCTGTCTGCAATCACGCTTGATTCATCCGATCGCCAGGCAAGACAGGTTCTCGGCCCCTCAACAGACGGACTCAACGATGCGAAAAACGGCGTTTGCGCTCGCGGTATTCGTGCCCTGTGTGCTCCTGAGTGGGCACGCGTTTGCCGCGAACTGCCGTGCTTCCGGAAGCTACGAGCGCTGGCTTGAGGACTTCAAGAAAGACGCCGCCGTACAAGGCGTTTCGCCGCGCGTTATCGCGGCTGCAGCGCCGAGCATGACATTCGATCAGGCGATCATTCGGCGCGATCACGGTCAGGCGGTGTTCAACCAGACCTTCCTGCAGTTTTCCGATCGCATGGTCGGTGGTGGCCGAATCCCAAATGGGCTTGCCAAGATCAAGCAGCACGCCGCGCTGTTTGCGCGCGTGGAGGAGAAATATGGAGTGCCCGCCCAGGTCCTGACCGCTTTCTGGGGACTGGAAAGCGACTTCGGTGCCAATTTCGGCAACTACAATATCCTGAGTGCACTGGCGACCCTTGCCTATGATTGCCGGCGGCCCGATTTCTTTCGTCAACAATTGCTGGACTCGCTGCGCATCATCGAACGCGGCGATCAACGTGTCGAAGACATGATTGGTGACTGGGCCGGCGAGTTCGGCGGCATGCAATTCACCGCCACCGATTATCTCAAGAACGCCGTAGATTTCGACGGCGATGGTCGACGCGACCTCATTCACAGCATCCCGGACACGATCGCTTCTGCCGCCAACTTTCTGGTGAGCCTCGGGTGGCAACGCGGCCAACCGTGGCTGCAGGAAGTCCATGTGCCTTCGAACCTTCCGTGGCAGGAGTCCGACGTCACGATCCAGCACCCGCGGTCGAAGTGGGTCGCCTGGGGCGTAAAATCCGCAAATGGTCCGCTCCCCCCGGACGAATTGCCCGCCTCACTCATCCTGCCGATGGGACGTTTTGGACCGGCGTTTCTCGCCTATCCGAATTTCAAGGCTTTCCTCGGCTGGAATTCAGCGATGGTCTATTCGACCACCGTCGCGTATTTCGCCACACGCCTTGCTGGTGCACCGACCGTCGACCACGCAGGTGCAGCGAATATTGTGCCACTCTCGACACCGCAGGTCATGGAGCTGCAGCGCCTGCTCATCAAGCAGGGCTACGAAGGCGTTGGCGAAGTGGACGGCAAGGTCGGCACCGGCACCCGCAATGCAACGAAGAAAGCGCAAATGAAGTTCAATCTGCCGGCGGATTCCTATCCGACCGTAGATTTAATTGAGCGCTTGCGCACCGGGAACACCAGCGGCTCGAACCGATAGGTTCCCCTTCGGCGTCATCAATTTTGGCGTGCGGTATTTGCAGACCGAAGATGACCGGACATTCATCTTCGATCACTTCCGAAAAAGTGACCGCCGGGTTGATGAACCTCCATCCGTTTAACCAGTTAAAGGACGGAACTGGGTTCCGGACTGGTGGAGGACAAGATGACAAAAAAGACAAGAATCCTGGTGCTGGCAGCGGCACTAGGCATAGGACTACCAATAAGCGCCGGCGCGCAGCAGCCGCCTCCACATGGGGGCGGAAAGGCCGCACCCGCAGCACGACCCGCGGCACCGCACGTGGCAGCACCGCGCATGGCCGCGCCGCACGCGGCGCCCGCTCCGCGCATGGCAGCACCGCCCCGCATGGCGGCGCCGCATGTGGCACCTGCTCCACGGATGGCAGCGCCGCAGCGCATGGCCGCCCCGCACGCCGCGCCCGCACCGCACACGGCACCACGTATGGCGGCGCCACGTTTCGCGCCGCAGCGGACGGCCGGGCCACATCATCCCCCGGCGGTCACAAATCGCAATTCTCCGGCGGTGACCAATCGCGCAGCACTACAACGACAGCGCCAGGAATCGCGCCAGGAATCGCGTCAGCAACGCGCCTCGCGCCAACAGGCTCAGCCGACCGCCCAGGCGCGCACCAATCTGCAGGCGCAACCACAGAACCAGCAAAGCACGCGTCAACAGCTACGCGCTGAGCGCAATCAGCGCCGGGCCGAAGATCGTCAATTGCGTCGCGTGCCCGCATCGCAGCGCGCCCAGCGCCGCGAAGAGATCCAAAATGCACGTCAACAGCGTGCACTCGGTCGCCAGCAACTGGTTCAACCCAATGCTTTGCAGGCGCAGCCAAACGCGCGCGCGTTGCGCGAAAATCGCCGGAACGGAACGGCTCGGCTCACGCCGGACGCCGCTCGACAAGGGCGCTTCGCATCACGTTTTGCGCAGCAAGCCGGTGGCGTAACCGGGCGCAACCGTTTCTGGAATGCGTCGGCGCATAACGCCTGGCGACACGGGCAGCGCGCGCGTTTCGTCGCCTGGTTCGGTCCGGTGTTCTGGCCGTATGCCTATTCCGACATTTTCGACTACACGTTCTGGCCGTCCGGCTATGACGACGGCTACTGGGCCTACGCCTACGATGATTTCTTCGACGGCATATTCTGGGGCGAGGCTGGTCCACCTGCGGACTACGCCTACGCGCCACCATCTGCCGGGTCATCCGCCGCCGGACGGTCATCGGCATCGCGCCCGAGCTATGCCAGCGTGCAAGAGCTGTGCAAGCAGCCAGGCAACGGAATTACCGCCTGGCCGTTCGCCGATATCGAACGCAAGGTCGGCCTCAACGCCGATCAGAAGCAGTTGCTGGGTGATGTGCGCACGGCGAGTGAGGATGCTGCCGCCGTGTTCAAGGCTTCGTGCCCGCAGGAAAATGCTTTCCCGCTGACGCCTCCGGGCCGTCTGGGCGCGATGACGGCACGTCTCGATGCCACGTTACAGGCGGTGCAAACGGTTCGCCCGGCACTGGAAAAGTTCTACGATTCGCTCAGCGACGAACAGAAGGAGCGCTTCAACGAGGTCGGGCCGAAGAATACGGCGGCCAATGCTGAGGCGAGCGTGGCGTCGCAATCTGCCGATACCTGCAAGCAGCCGAAGCAAGGCCTTTCCAACCTGCCGATCGAGAAAATTGAGGACGCGCTCAATCCGACCGACGCGCAGGAGGCGGAGTTGAACAAGCTGCAGGATGCGACCAACAAGGCGGTCTCGATCCTGCAGGACGCCTGCCCTGACGAAACGCCAATCACGCCGCCGGGGCGTCTCGCAGCCATGGAAAAGCGATTGCAGGCAATGATCGATGCCTCCAATACCGTGAAGCCTTCACTCGAAAACTTTTACGCCTCGCTGACGAGTGAGCAAAAAGCACGGTTCAACCGGATCGGGCAGCAATTGTCGCAAAACAACGGCTAAAACCGAACGACAAAATTAAAAAGGGCGGCCGCGCGGCCGTCCTTTTTTCGTATCGATGTCCGACGGCCCGCGACAACAGACCTAGCTTAGCGCGACACAAATACGGCTTGCCGTCGTTCTCCCACCGCGCAACTATGCTCTGAATTGCCAAAAACCATTGGGCAAAAATAATGACGTGGGGAGGCCGTATGACCACAGTATACCGCACCGCGGCTGCTATCGCGGCCATTGCATTTAGCTTCACCGCTGCACCCGCCGATGCCAAGGACAAGGTCAAAGTCGGATTTATTGGTCCACTCACCGGCGGTGTTTCGGTTAACGGCCTTGGTGGCCGCAACTCCGCCGACCTTGCGGTCCGTCTGCGGAACGCCGATCCGAAGGCGAAATATGAATACGAGATGGTCGTGCTCGATGACGAATGCAAACCGAATGTCGCCGTGCAGGTTGCGACCAAGATGGCGGCTGACAAGGACATCATCGCCGGCGCGACGCATTATTGTTCGGCCACAGCCATCGCTACAGTGGACACCTATCACAAGTTCGGCTTTCCGGTGATCGTGTGGGGTGCGGTGCTGCCCGACATCACTTACCGCAACAAATATGACGAGGTGCACCGCGTCAACGGTACCATGATCAACCAGAATGACGCCAACGCCGAACTCATCTCTAAGCTTGGCTACAAGACCATCGCCGTGATTCACGATACGACCGATTACGGCAAGGGACACAACGAATATTTCAGCAAAGCACTGGCAAAACTCGGCAACGCAAATATTGTCGGCACCTTCGGTGTAACGGCCGACCAGCAGGACTTCACCGCCGAGCTTACCAAGATCAAGGCGCTCAACCCCGACGTCATCTATTTCGGCGGACTGACTCCGATCGGCGTGCGCATCCGCTCGCAGATGGACAAGCTTGGCATCAAGTCCGTCTTCGATGGCACCTCAGGCATCGTGTCGGATGCCTACATCCAGGGTCTTGGCCCGCTGGCGGAAGGCACGCTTGCCTTCCGCGAAGGAGCGCCGACCGAAAAGCTGCCGGGCGGGAAGTTCTTCATGGACAAGTACAACGCTCAGAAATACGACAACCCGCCGGAAGCGTATGGCGCCTTCGCCTATGCTGCGATGGACATGATCCTGGATACGATCGAGAAGGTCGGACCCGATCGCAAGAAAGTCATCGCCGAGCTTGGCAACGTCGAGGATCGCGATTCAATCGTCGGCAAAATTACCTTTGACGATCACGGCCAGAATACCGTTCCGGTCATCACAAAGTACGTGGTGCAGGACGGCAAGTTCGTTGAATGGGACGATAGCGAATATGCCGGCGGCAAGCGCAAGCTGCCGGGGCAGAAGTAGTTCGCAAACTAACGACAACGTCATGGCCGGACTCGTCCCGGCCGTCCACGACGGCAGGGGTGAACACGTGGATGCCCGGCCCAACGCCGGGCACGACGCGGGAAAGTCTCGAACATGGACGCAGGCGTATTCGCCCAATACGTCATGAACGGGCTGATGCTCGGCATGATGTATGCATTGGTGGCAGTCGGCTTCACGCTGTTCTTTGGAGTGCTCGACGTCATCAAGTTTTCGCATGGTGACGTGCTCACCGTCGGGGCTTTCACTGCGTTGGCAGCCTATGCCGGGTTACACGCATTGGGCATCAGTTCCAGCTGGTTCGAGCTTGTCGTCATGCTCGTGTTGGCTGTATTTGCGATGGCGTTTCTCGGCATGGCGATCGCGCGCTATCTCGTGATGCCTTTGCGCTCGGCGCCGGCGCTCAACACCCTGCTTATTACATTGATGCTTGGCACGGTTCTGCGCGAATGCGTGCGGCTGTTCTACCCGCAGGGCGCAAACCCGAAACCTTTTCCGGCGCTTCTGCCGCGCGCTTCATTGGATCTCGGCGAGTTCAATCTGCGGCTCGACAATGTCCTGATGCTTTTTGCCGGCGGTTTAGTGATTGTCGGACTCCAGTATGTGCTCAACCGCACCAGGCTCGGCCTGGCGATTCGCGCGGTTGCACAAGATGAGGAAACCGCGCGCACCATGGGAATCAACTTCACCGCCATTGTGCTCATCACCTTTGCCATCGGATCAGGACTGGCTGCCTTCGCCGGGGTCATGAATGGGCTCTACTACAATGAGATTAATTTCGGCATCGGTCTCTATCTCGGCGTCATCGGCTTTTCCGCCGCAATCATCGGCGGTCTCGGCAGTATCTATGGCGCCATTCTCGGCGGCTTCCTGTTCGCAGGGCTGCAGATCGTCGGCACCGTGCTGTTGCCGTTTGCCAGCGCTTACAAGGATGTCTTCTCGTTCGCCGTCGTCATCGCCATCATGGCCTGGCGGCCGACCGGGCTGATCCGTGAAAAGATCAGTGAGCGGGTCTAGCGCGGTGGCCCAAAAAACGCACGCGTCGCTATGGCCCGGCGTGATCGCGCTCGCAATTGCCACAATTTACCTGATCGCACTGCTTGCCGCAGAACAACAGAGATTGATCCTCACACTGCTGGTTGCGGGAATTGCTGCAGGGGTCGTTGCCGCATGGCTCGGTCTCCTCGAAAGCGTGAGCGGTTCATTTGCCGATCACGAGGACGGGCTGGGCGGCTGCGCAATTGTCGCCGCCCTCGCCGTGGCGGCATTTTTCCACGATAACCATTTCGTGCTGCTGCTGGTGAATACCGTACTGCTGTATTCGGTAGCGACGCTCGGGCTCAACGTCCAGTTTGGCTATGCCGGCGTCCTCAATTTCGCCGGTGCGTCGTTCTTCGGCATCGGCGCCTATACGTCAGCCGTACTTAATGCCCAGACGGCACTGCCGCATCTTCTCGTGCTGTTGATCGGCGGCTTGCTGGCGGCACTGGCGGGTTCGCTGTTGTTGCTGCCGGTTCTGCGCACGCGCGGACACTATGCCGCCGTGGTGACCATCGCGTTTGCGCTGCTGTTCAAGACCTTTCTTGAGGTGAACGACGTCCTCGGCGGCCCGCAGGGCATGCAGGTCAAGGGAATGAAGATTCTCGGCTGGTCGTTCAATGACAATATCGAAATCGGCAAAATCTCGCTGTCGTTTTACATGAACTACTTCGTGGTCAGCCTGCTGCTGCTCGTCGGGGCCTTCGTACTGGTACGGCGGCTTGAGCGATCCTGGATCGGCCTCAATCTCGACGCGTTGCGGCTCGACGAAACGGCTGCAAATTGCTTCGGCCTCGATATCGCGCGCTGGAAGATCACGGCCTTTCTGATCGGCAATTTTCTTATCGGCATTGCCGGCGCGCTGTTCGGCATGGTCGGTGGATTCGTCGCGCCCAATAACTACACGTTCGCCGACTCGCTCATTTTCGTTTCGATTTTGCTTCTCGGTGGCATCGGCAACCCGTGGGGGCTGATAGTGGCGACGATCATTGTCGTGGTCGTGCCCGAAAAACTGCAAACCATTCAGGAATACCGGTTTTTGCTGTACGCGCTGCTGGTCATTGCGGTGTTGTTGTTTCGGCCGGAGGGGCTGCTGCCGCGGCCGGTGCGTCGCTACTTTCCGGGGTGGCGGCCATGAGCGCGTTGCTTGAAGCGCGAAATCTGACCAAGCATTTCGGCGGCGTGCTGGCGCTCGATGAGCTTGATCTGGCTGTGGCTCCGAACGAAATCCTTGGCCTGATCGGCCCGAATGGCTCCGGAAAGACCACGTTTTTCAACGTCATTACCGGAATCTACAGCGCCGACGCCGGGCAGGTCAGTTTCGACGGCGCTGACGTTACCAATGCGAGCGGGCGCGCGGTCTACCAGGCCGGGATATCCCGCACATTCCAGCGCTCGCGTTTGTCGCTGCCGCTATCGATCTTCGACAACATCATGATCGGCAACCACAAACGACTCAATCAGGGCCTTTGGTTCAACCTGGTCCGACGCGGCGATTTCAGGCGCGAGTTCGAGGAAAGTTATGCGGCCGCACGCACGCTTGTCGAAATTTTCGAGCCTGCGCTCGCCGATCGTCTGTTCGACCCGGTTGCCGGTCTGCCCATGATCGATCGTCGCCGTATCGAAATCTGCCGCGCGCTGATCGGCGCACCAAAGCTGTTGCTGCTCGACGAACCCTCCGCCGGCATGACACATGAGGAAACCGCCGAACTGATGGACGACATTCTGTTGGTACGCGCGCACAACAAAAACCTGTCGATCATCATTGTTGAGCACGAGATGGGTGTGATCGAGCGCATCACAGACCGCTGCGCCGTCCTGAACTTCGGCCGCAAGATCGCCGAGGGTCCCTACCGCGCGGTTGCCGCCGACGCGCAGGTCCAAGAAGCCTATCTCGGGGTGGCATGATGACCGCCACTCTTGAAATCGAAGATGTCTATACGGCGTACGACAAGGCCGACGTATTGCAAGGCGTCTCGCTCAAAGTCGAGGCCGGTCGGATTACTTGCCTGCTTGGCTCCAACGGTTCAGGCAAGACAACTCTGGTTCGTTCTATCCTTGGGCTGACGCCACCACGCTCGGGTCGCATTGTATTTAACGGCGCCGACATCACACATTTGCCGACGCACCGGATCATTGCCGCTGGAATTGCTTGTATCCCGGAGGGGCGCAAGGTTTTCCCCAAACTCACGGTGGAAGAAAACCTGCGGGTCGGCGCCTATCAGGAGCGCTCGGACAAGGCCAGATCGGAACGCCTTGCCGATATCCTGCGCATTTTCCCAAGACTGGCCGAACGACGCATGCAGCTTGCGGGCACCATGTCCGGCGGAGAGCAAGCAATGGTATCGATCGGGCGCGGCCTCATGTGCGCGCCAAAACTGCTGCTCATCGACGAGCCGTCACTCGGCCTTTCGCCGCGGCTTGTAAAGGAAAATTTCAACATCATCCGCAGCATCAATGAAAGCGGGATCACGGTACTTCTCGTCGAGCAGAATATGCATCAGACGCTCGCAATTTCCCATTACGGCTTTGTGCTGTCGAAAGGTCGCGTGGCCGCAAGCGGCACACCGGCGGACCTTGCAGCGCGCGAAGACGTACGTAATGCTTACTTCGGATAAGCCATGCACTCTTCAGTCGAACTAACGCAAGACCTGGTCCGGTTCAAAACGATCAATCCGCCCGGCGCCGAGCGTGCGTGCGCGGAACGATTGGCGTCCTTGCTCGAAAGTGCAGGCTTCGCTGCCGACCTTGTCCCCTTTGGTGAAGGGCGGGCGCAGCTCGTCGCGCGCATCGGCGGCACGGCCGGAAAATTGCCGCTCGGCTTCACCGGGCATCTTGATACCGTGCCGCTCGGCGCCCAACCCTGGTCCGTCGATCCGCTAGCTGCCGAGATCGCTGACGGCAGGCTCTATGGCCGCGGCTCGTCCGATATGAAAAGCGGCGTCGCCGCCTTTGTGACGGCATGCAATGAGCTGGCCGGCAGGCTGACGGGGACGCCCGGTGTCGTGCTGTTCATTACAGCGGGCGAAGAAACGGGTTGCACCGGGGCCGCTGCACTTGCTCGTGGCACGACACTCCTTCCGCAGGTTGGCGCACTCGTCGTGGCGGAACCGACGGGCAACCGGTTGCTCGTCGGTCACAAGGGAGCGCTATGGCTCGAGGCGGTGACAACAGGAGTGACTGCGCACGGCTCGATGCCTGAAAAAGGCGTCAACGCCGTTTACAAGGCGGCACGGGCGGCCACTGCGCTGCAGGATTTCGATTTCAATTTTGCCCGGCACGATGTTCTTGGTCGGCCTACCCTCAACGTCGGCACGATCCACGGAGGCCTGAATATCAATTCGGTGCCGGACCGCGCCGCCATTGGCATCGACATCCGCACAATCCCGGGACAGAGTCACGCGACGATCCGTGATCAACTGGCAAATTATCTCGGCGATCAGGTAGCGCTCGGCACGCTTCTCGATGCGCAAAGCGTCTGGACCAGTCCGGGCGATCCCTGGATCAGCGAGGCTTTCCGTATCGCGCACGATGTTGCCGGTTTCGGCGATGAGATTGCGGCAGCGCCTTACTTTACGGACGCTTCCGTTCTGACGCCGGCGATCGGGGCACCGCCGACTGCGATCATCGGGCCTGGCGAACTGGAACTGGCCCATCAAACCGACGAATATTGCCTGGTGTCGCGCATCGAACAGGCGACCGAAATTTATTCCCGGCTGATACAAAATTGGTGCGCGGTCTGAGCCCACCGATGTCGTTCAAACATCGGCGATCGGTACCTCGTCGACCTTGCGTCCATGATCATCCACGACGGCGACGAACCAGCCCGCCCAGTCCCAGCCCGGCATGACCGCGCCGTGTTTGAGATCGCGCGCGAACACGGCCGCATCAGCGCGTGCGGCGGCGTTGCCCGGCAGGTCAACGCCCTTGTGGTTGGTCAGAACTTGATCGCCGTCGGTGAGATGAAAGTAGTAACGCGGCATGGCGGGTTTCGCACGCTCCCGTTGACAACCCAGAACCGACGAGTCGCTATTCCGCCGCGATGCGAACTTCCGGCGCCGCCGCCTTGATGTCCGGCGTGACGTGTTGTTCGAATTTGGCGAAGTTCTTCTGGAACATCGCGACCAGGTCGCGCGCGGTTTTGTCGAACTCAGCCTTGTCCTTCCAGGTCTTGAAAGGGTTCAGCAAATGCGGTTCGACACCCGGAACAGACGTCGGCACCGAGAACCCGAAATACGGATCCGTACGGAAATCGGCATCCTTGAGTGAACCGTCGAGCGCGGCGGTTACCAGCGCGCGCGTCGCCTTGATCGGCATGCGGCGGCCGACACCGTATTTACCGCCGGTCCAGCCGGAATTGACCAGCCAGACGTCGACCTTGTGCTTGTTGATGTAGTCGCGCAGCAGGTTTGCATAGACCGATGGATGCCGCGGCAGGAATGGCGCCCCGAAGCAGGTCGAGAATTCCGGCTGCACGCCGACCAGCCCTTTTTCAGTGCCGGCAACCTTCGCGGTGTAGCCCGATAGGAAGTGGTACATCGCCTGCGTCGGTGTGAGCTTCGCGATCGGCGGCATCACGCCGAAGGCGTCCGCGGTGAGCATGACGATGTTCTTCGGATGTCCGGCGCGGCCCGAGCGCGAGGCGTTGGGGATGAAGTCCAAAGGATAGGCCGAGCGCGTGTTCTCGGTCTTGGAGCCGTCGTCATAATCAGGAATGCGTGTGACCGGGTCGAACGCCACATTCTCCAAAACCGTGCCGAAGCGGTTGGTCGCATCCCAGATCATTGGCTCCGCTTCCTGCGAGAGCTTGATGGTCTTGGCGTAGCAGCCGCCTTCAAAATTGAAGATGCCGTCTGGACCCCAGCCTGTTTCGTCATCGCCGATCAGAATGCGGTTGGGATCAGCCGACAGCGTGGTCTTGCCGGTACCGGAGAGGCCGAAGAAAAGCGCACTTTCCCCCTCGTGACTGACATTGGCCGAACAATGCATTGGCACCACGTTCTGGGCCGGCAGGTAGAAATTGAGCGTCGTGAACACAGATTTCTTCATTTCGCCCGCGTAGGACGAGCCGCAGATCAGCACAATCTTGCGGGTGAAATCGATGGCAACCATCGTGTCCGAGCCTTCGCGGCCACCGTGGCGTTTGGCATCGGGCGCAAACGATGGGAAATCGAGAATGGTGAGATCGGGAACGAAGCCTGCGAGATCGGCGCGCTCGGGACGAATCAGCAACTGACGAATGAAAAGGGAGTGCCAGGCGAGTTCGGTATAGATGCGCGTCTTGATCCGGTATTTCGGGTCGGCCCCACCGTAGAGATCCTGCGCGAAAAGTTTCTTGCCCTCGGCATGCTTGATGAAGTCGGTAAGCAAATTGTCGAAGTTCTCCTTCGACATCTTGCGATTGCCGTCCCACCAGACTGAATCGCGCGTGAGATCGTCGACGACGGTATGTTTATCCTTCGGGCTGCGACCGGTGTGATGGCCGGTTTCGGCGCAAAGCGCACCGCCGGCGACCAGCGACGCTTCTCCCGCTGAGACGGCGTACTCATAGAGTGTCGGCTCCGTCAGATTCCAGCGAACCTCCGCCAGATTTTTGAAGCCGAATTTGTCGGCGCCGTAGGCACCGTTCCTCACACCCTGCTCCTGCACGCGATTCCTCCCAAGACAGCCGCTTTTTTGCCAGACTCTCGTGGGCCCTTTCGGTCCACGTCGCGGCTCCTAAAACGTTAGTATAGCCAAAGGCGCGCGACCATAGTCAGGACACCCGGGAATGCCAAGTCAAAATGACATGCATGGTTTGCAGGCCGCATTGCACTGCATCAATGCCGCTAAAGCCATTGGTCTGTCAGACAAGTAGCGCGCCCTAGTTGACCAGACCCTTATCGACGAGCCATTTCTGAATGAGGTCGGCAACCTGACCATTGTTCTTGTCCATCATCAGCATGTGGGAATTTCCCTTGATACCAACCTCGGGCAAGTTAACCACGTCCACGCTGCCACCCGCGGAACGCACGGCCTCGGCATAATCCACGCCAAGCTGGCGCATTTTCGGCCAGCGGCTGTCGAGCGGGATGTTATCGCCATAGACCACCAGCGTCGGTATATTTTTCAGGGCACCGGCCTTGGCCTTGTCGCCGGCCACCGCCGGCTCAACTGCGACAATCGCCTTGATCTTGTCGGGGCGAGACTGCGCTACCGTGAAGCCGAAACCGCCAGCCTGGCTGTGGAACAGCAGCACGCACGGGCAAATTTTGTCGACCAGCGCGGTGTAGGCGGCGATGATCGCTGCGTCGGTGTTGGTCCAGCGCGGTACGATCTGTTTGGTGAAATTGTCATATCCCTCGACTGGAAACTGATTGCCGGGGATCACTTTCATTTTTGCGGGGTCGGCATTCCACGAGCCGGGGCCCTCCCCGATGCGGAAGCGCTCGAACGGATTGGCCTTGGTGAGAAAATTCGGTTCGCTGTTCCACACATCGGGCGGCGCAAAGCCGGAACGCCCGCGCTCGACCGCATCCGAGTTGTAAACGTCCCAGCCTTGGCGGATGAACATGTTCATCCAACCCTCACGGCCGTCGGGCGTTGTCTCGTAGGTGACGCCGGTGAGACCGCCGCCGTGCCACATCAGCAGTGGATACTTGCCCTTGCGGTTCTGCGGGAGGAAATACTGCACATACATCTGCTCGACCTGGTAAAGCCCGTTGGGATCGATCTTGGCCGGAACCCCGCCGGCACCGAGCACGAGCTCTTTCACGGGCTTGCCGGATATCTCCACAACACGCCCGCCGACATGGAAAGAACCCATGTCACGTAATACGATCGGTTCTCCGGCCATTGTCGGACTCATTGCAGGAATTGCAGCAGCGCTCAGAAAAATCGAAAGCAGGATTTTACGCATCGTCTCGCTCCCAGACCTTGTCACCGAGCGCAGTCTGACTCATCCCGGCGAGCTTGACGACAAGGCAAACACCAGCCGGCACATGCGGGCCGTGAAAAGTGGGCCGCCGCCCGCGCTCAGCTTGCGCGCGCTCGATCGGCGAGTTGTTTAAGCAAAGCGCGCAGCGGGCCGGGCCCGGTAACCCGCTGCGGGAAAGGCAACCGCAGCGCCGTTCGTCCTTTCTGCAATTCGAGGCCTTCAGGATCAATTCCGACGCAGCGCCAATCGCCATCAGACGCGCCGAGCAGTCTGGCGGCATAAAGCCGGCAAGCGTCAGCATGATCAGCATTCATGTGCGCGATCGCATCAGCCTCCGACTCGACGAGCGCGCTCGCATCGGAAATATCAGTCAGCACGTCCTGCGGCTTGAGGTCCACAATGCGGCCGAAGCCGGCGACGAGATGCGCGCGAGCGATTTCCATCCGATAGAACCCGAAGTCCGCAAAGCCCGCGAACATTTCGGCCTCTGGGTGGCGTCGTAGATAAGCCGGACCTGACAACCGATCGGAATCTTTCGCGCAGGTGCCCATCAGCATGACGCGCGCACCTTCAAGTGGATCGCCTTCCTTGCGCTCATCGAGCATCACCGATACGCGCGCGTCAGCCAGGAGGTTTTTGGTGTGCAATGCCAGTTTCGACAGCAGGAGCAGCGGCGCACCGTCGATCGACGTCGCAACGTTCACCAGCGAGCAATAGGGATCGCCTGAGCCGGCAACCAGGGTCCCAAGGGCCCCCGATCGGCCTTCGCGCAGCAGTTTCTTGGCCGCCAGTCCGGGATCAAAGGTATTATTCGGTTTCATTGCTTTGGCCGCTCACGTTTTAACGATAGGGTCCCTGAAGCCGCTGCATTTTCGGCCCTCGGGCTTGAAATCGCTGCCGAATCACATAGTTGTTGCAAAGAGGCCACATTTCAGACCCCGTTTATGGGTTCAAAACTTGCGGGACGTCACGGAAGAGGGGCTCCATGCCGACAATCGCTCTCGTCGACGATGACCGCAATATCCTGACCTCGGTCTCGATGGCCCTTGAAGCAGAGGGTTACCGCATCATGACGTATACCGACGGTGCTTCGGCGCTGGACGGTTTCAAGACTTCGCCGCCCGATCTGGCAATCCTCGATATCAAAATGCCGCGGATGGATGGCATGGAGACATTGAGGCGGCTGCGCCAAAAGACCGACATTCCCGTGATTTTCCTCACCTCCAAGGATGAAGAGATCGACGAACTGTTCGGCC
>DATAPP010000271.1:0-1570 GCA_036265125.1 Pseudolabrys sp.
TTTGATTTTTCTGGGTTGGATGTTTCGAGGAAGGGTTCGATGCGGCGACGACGCCGCGGCGGCTATGGTCCCGCGGCGCAGAGCCGTCCGGCGAGCGCACGGAAGACATCGCGATCGGGACAGGCCGTGGGCAGGAAGACACGGATGCGGGCCGCGCCCTCCACCACGCGCGCGGCGATTTTGATCAGACGAAGGCGCATCGTGGCAAACTCTGCATAAGACAGCTGCGAGCGACGGGGTATGGCGCAGCGCATTGTGAGCATCAGCCAATAGGCGGCGGTGTGAACGATCAGGCGGAACTGGTTGGCTTTGGGCTCGCGGCATGAGGTGCGGTCGGAGGCGAGTTGGCTCTTGTGCAGCTTGATGAAGTTCTCGGCATTGCCCCGGGCGCAATAAAGCGTCTGGTAAAGATGCCTGGCGCCGGCCCTGAGCGAGCTGACGACATAGCGCACGTCCAGGCCCTTGGTGGTTGCCTCGATGCGCGCCACCAAGCGCCGCTGCCTGCCCCAGCTCTTGGCGCCGTAGCGAAAGGCCATGAAGCCACGGACTTTTTCTTTGCCCGAGAGCGCGCGTTGCACGGCGATCGCGTCGGCCGCGGCGCGTGTCAGGGTATGAAGAACCTCGTTGCCGGCAAAGCCAAAAACATAATCAATGCCTTGGTTTTCCTCGCACCATTCCATCACTTCATCGCGGCCGTAATGGCTGTCGCCGCGCACCAGGATATGGACCCTGGGCCAATGCCTGCGGATACGCCGGATGACGTGCTTGAGGACCGTGCGCGCTTCCTTGCCGGACGGCGTCTTGCCCTCGCGCAGGATCATCGCCACCGGCTTGCCGCTCGCGGCCTCATAGATGTGGATCGGCAGGAAGCAGCGTTCGTCGTAATGGGCGTTGAACAGCGAGAGTTGCTGATGGCCGTGCACCGCGTCGAACGTATCGTCGATGTCGAGCGTGATCGAGGATGGCGTGCGCCGGTAGCTGTCGCAGAACTGATCCACCATCGCCGCCATCAGCCGCGCAATCTCGATCTTCGACGGCGCATTCTCCAACCGCGACATGGTGGGCTGCGAGCACAAAGGATCGCCGCTCTCCGGCGCATGGCCCACCGCCATCTTGAAGATCGGATCGTGCCTCAGCGAATCGCAATCATCGCCATCCTCATAGCCGGCCGCGATTGCAAACATTCGCAGCCGAAGCATCTCCTCAAGCGGGTGCACGATGGCCTCAGGCTTGCGCCATTCCCGGATGCACGACGCAAGGCGCGCCGCCAGCCCGAGTCTCTTCTCAACGTCGCGCAGCAGAAGCACGCCAACATCGGACGACAACAGCCCGCCGTCGAATGCAACGCTGACCTTTTTGCGCATAACCGATGGAAGGTCGAACGGAAGTAGAGTATCTTCGCTCATGACGGGTGTGGCGCTCCTCAATCGAATCACGAATCTGCTTCGCAATCAGAATCATGAATCGAATGGCGGCTTTCCGCTACATCCGTCGCTCAAAATCGCAATTTGCGTGAATAACAAGGGTTAGTCTGGGGAAGTGCCCGACAGAAGTCATCAAGGTGGGGCTA
>DATAPP010000272.1:0-2535 GCA_036265125.1 Pseudolabrys sp.
CGCCACCTCCCTTTCAGGGCGCTACTTTAAGTTGGTATGATGCCCGCTCCTAAGCCTCGGGGGAGGCAATGAGACGGCGCGATTTCATCAAGGTCATTGCTGCATCTGCAGCCTCGTGGCCACTTTCCGCGGGCGCGCAGCAATCTAACCAGATGCGGCACATCGGCGTGCTGATGGCGCATAACGAGAGCGACCCTGAATTTAAAAGCTACTTGGACGCATTCCGGGAGGGGCTCCAGAAGCTCGGGTGGGCAGAAGGTCGCAACATCCGAATCGACGCGCGCTGGGGTGCGCTTGATGACGCAGATGCGAGGCAACGATCCGCGAAGGAACTTCTCGCGTTGCAGCCCGACCTAATTGTCACGCAGAACACACCCCCCACTGCGTCAATGCTGCAACAAACGAGGACTATCCCCATCATTTTTGTGGTTGTTGCCGATCCAGTCGGCAGCCGTTTCGTCGAGAGCCTGGCGCGCCCGGGCGGTAACGCCACTGGTTTCACCATTATGGAGCCGACGACTACAAGCAAGTGGCTCGAACTGCTCAAGGAGATTGCGCCGAGCGTCAACCGGGCAGTCTTCTTGTTCAATCCGGCAACGACGCCATATTCCGAAATATACGTGAAACCTTTCAAAGTCGCCGCTGCGTCTCTCGGATTGGAGGCAGTCTTGGCTCGCGTCCACGACGCGGCCGAACTTGACACCGCACTCGCGGCGCAGGGACGGGAGCGAAATTGCGGCCTGGTTGTTATGCCGGACGGCTTCCTCAATGTGCACCGCGCCGAGGTCATCTCGCTCGCCGCCCGTTATCATTTACCTGCCATCTATCCGTGGCGTTTCTTTGCTGAAGAGGGCGGTCTGGTATCCTACGGGAGTGATCAGCGCGATCTGTTTCGGCTCGCGGCAACCTATGTTGATCGCGTTCTTAAAGGTGAGAAGCCGAGCGAGCTTCCCGTCCAGGCTCCAGTCAAATATGAGCTGGTGATCAACCTCAAAACTGCAAAGGCGCTCGGCCTCACCGTGCCGCGCGCGCTACTCGCCGGCGCCGATGCAACGATCGAATAGTCCAATGTCCGCTATTGGCCCAAAGCGGACATGCCTTTTTGCGGCGCATATGTCTGCTTTTGACCCAAAGCGGACATCAAGTGTTTTATTCAATCACCTCGTCCGCGAAAGAAATCAGCCCCGACGGTATGGCGAGTCCGAGCGCCCTGGCTGTCTTAAGATTGATCACGAATTCGTATTTGGTCGGTTGAAAGACCGGCAGGTCCGCCGGCTTCGCACCTTTGAGGATTTGTCCGACATAGGTGCCTGCGTGTCGGTAGGAGTCTGTGATATTGGGTCCGTAGCTAATGAGGCCACCGTCGATGGCATATTCGCGAAATTGATAAATTGCTGGCAATTTGTTTTGTGCCGCAAACGAAATTATCCGATCGCGTCGTGTGTCGAAGTATGGATCTGACATCACGAGCAGCGCGTTGATGCGCTGCTGGAGGAGTGATGCCAAACTGGCGTCTAGTTCTGTGTCGTTGCTGGCTCTGGACACGAAGAGCCGCTGAGCGATTGTCTGGGCAGCTTTCTCCAGCGTTGGTATTTGACTTGCGGCTGGTGGGAACTTGGGATTGACGAGTACGCCGATAACGCCGGCATTGGGTACCAGATCATGAAGCATGCCCAGTCGTTTTGGCTCTAGGTCGGCGGTCAATAAGGTATAGCCCGTCGCGTTGGCACCCGGTCGGTTAAGGCTTTCAACTATTCCAGCCTTGACCGGATCACCTCCCAACCCGAAGACGATCGGGATCGTCGAGGTGGCTCGCTTCGCTGCCAGAGCCGAAAGATCTCCGCCGACCGCCACAAGTACCGCGACGCGTTGCTTCACGAGGCCGGCTGCCAACGAGGACAACTGATCGTATTGGCCGAGGGCCCATCGATACTCGATCGCAACGTTTTTGCCCTCAACAAAACCACTTTCACCCAGACCCTGAAGGAACGCGGCGACCAAATGCTTGGACTCGTCAGGCGATCGCCCACTCATAAAACCAATCGTGGGGGCCGTCGGCTGCTGTGCTTGGGCCAGGGCGGGCCACATGGCCGCTCCGCCAAGCAAGACGATGAATTGGCGCCTTCGCATGTTCGCCCCTCTGCCAATGCAGAATAGCATAAACGGAGCTGCCATCGGGTCGGTACGAGGCTCGCTTCAGCTCCGCGGGCGTGATGTCCGCTTTTGGCCCAAAGCAGACATTCGGTTTTGCGTCGCACATGTCCGCTTTTGGGGGAAGATCGGACATGACGCGGCCATCAAAGAATGTCTGCTTTTGACCCAAAGCGGACATCAGGGCCGCGATGGTATTTGGATAGACCAACTGGCCCAAAAATTATTTTGCATCGATCGGGAATATAATTGCCCGAGGTCCGGTCTAGCCCAATAGCACAACCAGTCGTTCAAATTCGGGGCTGACGAGCGCTGTTTGAGTGCACGGCTCTTAACCAAGAGGAGGCCGTCGTGAGTGCGTATTGTTCAAGTCACAAGAGGCCG
>DATAPP010000273.1:0-2684 GCA_036265125.1 Pseudolabrys sp.
CCGCTGCCGCGCACGGGAATCACGCGAATGCGCGGTTCGCGCACCGTTATGCGCGCAATGCCGACTGCGGAAAATGCGGCAAGATCAGTGAGACGCAATCGTTCGCCGGCGCGCCGGAACGGAATAGTCGGGTCGCTATCACCGCCCGCCGGCAGCACTCCGTCACCCGGATTGATCGGAACGAGCGCCTCGGCAAGGCCGTCGGCGACTTTCACTGTGTCGATCGGCGCGACACTGTCGGTTCCCGCCGGAAGCGCCTGTCCGGCCTCGATACGCGAAGGGGCGCGCACAAGCGGCGAAGGCGCGTAACCGCCTGCTCCAAGAGTTTCGTCGGCGCTGACCGCCCAGCCATCTTGCAGTGCGAGCGCCGCGGCCGGGCGAGCCGGTGCCAATGCGTCGACGGCAAGCGCGCGACCCACACCCGCAGACACATCGATTGTGCGCTGGGTGACGGCCTTCACCTCCGCATCGATCATCAACTGAACATCGGCAAGCGGCGTGAGCCGTGAAATTTTCTGGATTGCCTCAGACGCCGCCATTTGCCGTGCTTGACCTTATTGCACTCAGAGACTTGAGTTTAGCTTAGCAGCGCTACGGATGCAGCGCAGGTTTCTATTGGTGAAATCGGGAGAAGGACGCGTGTTTACAACCACAAAAGGCAGGGCTCTTCTCACCACGACGACCGGGGCGCTCCCCCGTCCAAGCTGGTACACGGAGAACCTCCGCGGCATTCCGCTCTCCCACGGATTTTCCCGCCTCGCCTATCGCGAGCAACATTTCGATTGTCTCGCCTGCCATGTGGCAGCCCAGCACCGGGCAGGTATCGACATCTTCGTTGACGGCGACGCGCGGCTCGATGATGACGTCGCCGGCCGTGGCTGGGTGAGCTACGTCACGGAGCGTGTCGCCGGCATCGGCACGCCGCGCGTGGAGGTCCCGCCTGCAGGCTTTATGGCCGATAAAGGCCCAGGCGATCTGATGTGGGAAGTGATCGAGACGCGGATGACACCGCCGGTGACGGGCAAGATCGGCGTGACAACGTTGCAGCTCGACCGCGCCTATAAAGCGATCGCGCCGATGACCGACAAACCGGTAAAGATTGGCTCGATCTCGGCGCAGATCCTGGCGCTGATGCTTACGAATGAGCACTACAAAAACCGGCTCGACTTGCTGATGGATCTGTCGGTTGCACTCAACAAGGAATATCACACACTCGCTGATGCAGGCGCCCCGCTCATGCAAATCGAAGAACCGGCAATCCACCAGGTGATTGCTGACTCCAGGCAACCGATCAAGCCTGAGCAATGGGTCGAGGCCTTCAACGTCGAGGTGAAAGGCTTGCGCAGCAAATGCGAGGTATGGTGTCACACCTGCTGGGGCAGTCCGGCGGCCCAGCGAGTCGCGAGCAAGGACCAGTCTTACAAAGCTGCGCTGCCCTATCTCGACCAGCTCGACGTCGATGTGCTTACCGTCGAAGGAGCCTTCAATCGGGGCATGGATCTCGAGCACGTTGGCAAGATGATTTCGAAGGACAAGAAGATCGCGCTTGGAGTTATAAGCCACCGGACGCTACAGGTGGAGCGCCCGGAGGAAGTTGCCGATCTCATCCGCACGGCGTTGAAATATATCGAGCCGGAACGGCTTATCCTCACCAGCGACTGCGGTTTCGGCCGGCAGTCAATGAGCCGCATGCATGCGTTCTACAAGATGGTGGCGCTTACCCGTGGCACCAATATCGTGCGCAAGGAACTGGGAATCGATGAAGCTCATATTCCGGCGACCGAAAAGCGGCTGTCGATGGTGCCACTAAGCGCATGACCGAAACCGTATTGAACCTGCGTGGTCTGAAATGCCCGTTGCCTGCCTTGCGGGTGCGCAAACAACTATCCGCACTGAAATCCGGAGATGTGATCGTGGCGGAGTGCACCGATCCACTGACAACGATCGATATTCCGAATTTATTGCGACAGACCGGTGACAACCTGGAGGGCAAGAGCGAGGAGAAAGGCGTGCTCACCTTCCGCATCCGCAAAGTCTGACAACTAATCGAGGTTGAAGCCTTTGGCACGTACGAACGCTCCGAAGTCGGCGCGCAGCGGCACGGCATATTGGCGTGCCTTGTCCTCTGACCAACCGTAAAATTCACTGCGGCCAAATCGCTCGGGCTCGCGTTGATTGCGATAGGGACGCGTGGCTGCGCGCCGCTGGTCGTAAGCTTCCACCTCGGAAAAATTTTCAGCAAAGCGCTCTTCGTGCACTGTCGTAATGAGCGACAATCGAGGCGTGATCCCGCCTTTCTCGGCTGGCCATCCAACACACATCCCTGCAACAGGAATGACTTTCTCGGGTAGCGCAAACATTTCGCTGATGGTCGCGGCATGATCGCGGATGACGCTGATCGGGCAACACCCGAGGCCAACCGCCTCCGCCGCGCGCAACAGCGTCGTCATGACGATGGCGGCATCGACGGTCGCATTGAAGAATAGATCGAGATGATCATTGGGAAATTGTTTGCCGTGGATTTTTGAGATTTGCGGCAGCCGGCGGCCATTGGCAAGAAAGACCAGAAATACCGGTGTTTCGCCGATCCACGGCATTTCGGGAAGGAGATCGGCAATGGCATGAATTTTCACCTTGTCCCGAACAACAAGAATATCGGCCTGTTGAAGATCGCTTTTCGACGG
>DATAPP010000274.1:0-68555 GCA_036265125.1 Pseudolabrys sp.
GACAGATGTGAGCGGCTTCATATGGAAGTCTTCGGACCAGAAGTCGACCGTTTGCTTATACGCACGCATGAAATCGTCGGTCATCTGCCTGAGCGGCGGCGGCCCGAAAGCGCGCACATCAAGTGGCAGGCCCTGAATCCAGCCGACGATTAGCAGCGGGCCATATTCAATGTTGTGATCGGCATGATGATGCGTGATGAAGATCGACTTCAGCACGCTGAAGGGAATGCCGGTGCGCGCGAATTGATTGGTGACGCCCATGCCGCAGTCAAGTACGTATGCCGACCCATTGCTCAGCATCACGTGGGAAGTCATTTCGCGTGAGCGACCGGGCACGGGACCGGCAGCGGTACCGAGCAGTACCAGCTTGGTGCCCTTTGCATCCTTGAGCGCAGCCTGCGCCTGTTGCGGCGTCCAGCTCGGTCCGACGGTCTGCGCAAGGCTTTGCTCTGTTGTGGCAGTGACGATTGGTGCGGCTGCCAGTCCGGCCAGCAGAGTGCGGCGTGAAAGCTCCGATGGGCTCGATGTGTCTGTCACCGTTTGTTTCCTCTCGTGGTGTCGATGTGTCACATCGTGCTTTGCCGGCACGATATCGGCCACGTATCCGCCGTTCAATGGCTCGCCGCGAATGTCCGCTATGGCCCTTAGCGGATATTTCTGAACCACCGACCTATCCGCTTTTGGGGGTAAAGCAGACGTCGCAATTGAAAGCTGTAACGTCCGCTTATGACCCAAAGCGAATATGCAAACTTCGGCTGCAAACTATGTAAGAGTGATTCCATACCTCCGGGGCTGTCCGCACTGCTGATACTTTGTGGAAGAACGGGGGGCTGTTCATGCGCTCTTTAGCAGTTGCATTGGTCACGGCGATCTCCACCGCTGTACTCGTACAAACAGGCTTGGCGGCCGACCTCCCAGTGAAGGCACCGGTGATGCTGCCGACCGCCGCACCCTACAGCTGGACCGGATTCTACCTCGGCATCGAAGGCGGTGGTGGTTGGGCGGACACCCGTCACACGAACCCTCTCAATGGCATAAATTCCGGCGACGTAAGCATCAATGGCGGTCTGTTCGGTGGCACCTATGGGTACAATCTGCAACTAGGTTCCTGGGTGCTCGGCATTGAGGGCGATTTTTCATGGAGCGGCATTAAGAAAAATTTCGATGACAGCATTCCAGACCAGTTCTTCTGCACTATTCCCGACAGCCCTTTAAAGTGTGTGACTAATTTGCGTTGGCTCGGCACCGATCGTGGCCGCCTCGGTTATGTCTGGGATCGCTTGCTTGTCTACGGCACTGCTGGTGTTGCTTACGGCAACGTGAAAGGTACCCTTGCCAATGCAGACTTTTTTGTTTCGATTGGCGACAACACGCGCGCAGGCTTCATATTTGGCGGCGGTGTTGAGTGGGCATTCGCACCCGCTTGGTCTGTGAAGGCGGAATTCCTGCGGACCGACTTCGGAAACAAAGTCACTTACAACATTAGCAACAGATTCCCGCTGGAGGTGTCGCTGACGAACATTGATATCGTTCGCGTCGGCCTGAACTATCATTTCCGGTAACTGACCGGGCATCGTAAAATTGCCAGGGGCAAAACAGGCGCCTCAGTTGGCGGCCTCTCGGTTATTTCGAAACACAGGCGCAATGTCCGCTATTGGCCTAAAGCGGACATCAACCCCTTAGAGTATAAGTAGGTAAGTCGGCGTCTGAGCCTTGGAGACAGGCATGAAGCGGCGCGATTCATCAAAGTGATTGGAGGTGGGGCTGTCGCATGGCCGCTCGAAAACCGGCCGATTTACCTATTGTGCAGCCAACCAAATTCGAGTTGGCGATCAACCTCAAGACCGCGAAGGCGCTTGGTCTCAACGTGCCTCCCTCGCTGCTAGCTCGCGCCGACGAGGTGATCGAACAATGATCTAGCGTCCGCTATTGGAGTGACAGCGGATATTGGTCTGCCGCGCTAGACTGTCTAAAATGTAAGCCTGTGGACTCACAGGCTTTCCGGGAGACGCCGCAATGAAAATCGATGGAGCTTGTCACTGTGGCTTTGTCGCATACGAGGCAGAGGCCGATCCAGAACTGACGGGCATCTGCCATTGTACAGACTGCCAGACTCTATCAGGCTCGGCATTCCGCACCGTCGTGTCCTCGCGGCGAGGTTCTTTTAAGCTTCGATCAGGTGAACCTAAAATATACGTCAAAACAGCTGAAAGCGGCACCAAACGGCAACAGGCGTTTTGTCCAAATTGTGGAACGCCAATCTATTCCACTACGGTTGGAGACGGGCCAAAGGTTCACACCATTCGTGTAGGCACCCTCCATCGCCGCAACGAATTTATGCCCAAACTGCAGTACTGGTGTCGCTCGGCCCAACATTGGGCCAATGATGTCGGCTCCATACCGAAGACTGAAAAGCAACGCTAATTCGACGACAATGATAACCTGGCGAAATGTCCGCTATTGGGACGCAGCGGACATTCAGCAAGGCCGTGCCGGTGGTCCTTCAAAATGGGTCCAACACAGGCAATCCAGTGTCAAAAGACGTGGTCGGATGAGTGAAGACTTTAATTCTTTCTTTTCGACCGTATGAATGTGGTTGTAGGCGCTGCACTGGAAAAAGTGGATTTCTGACGTCTCTCCGAGGCTACCAACGCTCGCTTTCCATTCCAGTTCGCCTCCGCACTGCGAGCAAGGTCCAGGGCTGATGGCGGTCGTTTGCACGGCGTACTCCACTTCATAGTGAAGACGCGGCTCGTCTGCATTTGGTTCAAATTAATAAAGCGGTCGCGGTTCGAGGGTCCACTTTGGGGCATTGGCTACCGCACGTTTGCACCATGTGCGCTTGTTGTCTCAGGGCAGCGGCACTAGCTCCGATGGAAATGCCTTCATGCCCTCTGGGACTGCGACGTGAAGTCCGTAGATCACCGTCACGTTTTGCGCTTCGGGGTGCATCTGGGTGACGGCAACAGGCTTGCTAGCCGGAGCCATGACACTGATTAAAACGCCCGCAATGACCAAAGCGATATTGAGCACCGTTCGCATATGAGCCTCCTGTGCGGATGGCTCCCCACGAGGTGCATATTTGCTCCAGTCATCCAAAGCGTGAGTGAGCGGCGTCACAGAGGGCTGAAAATTTTTCCTGAATTCGAACCGGGTTCTAGAGCCGTTTACACCTTCAAACAGCTTAAGCTGTCGACACAGGGTGATTTGGATCATATTGAGCGTACCAAGGAGCGGAAAAAGTGTGCCGTACTCAATCTGTGGACTAGCCACCTGCAAGTCGAGATTGCCAGGAAGACGCAGTAAAACGCAGTGACCCCTTAAGCGCGGGAAAAAGCGAGGGCATAATGGGTAGCGATGGCGGGCTAGAGGGGCTTCAGAAACGATTGCGCGTCTTCCACGCTTCGTATGAGGCCGGTCAAAAATCAGACAGCATTAAGCGGCGTACCATGCGCCAGTCGCTTGGCGCTGTGATAGATTTTTTAATGACGCAGCCCAATTGGTCCGCTGCGGATTCCGCACTGCTCGTGACGTTGGCGGAAGCCCTTGCCGACGTTGAGAAGGGCCACACCACGTCCTTGATTTCAAAAAAACCGCCACGCCGTCCGCCCACTCCGATAAACATCAGGCGTCGCCGGGCACAAGCCGCGGCACACATGGAGCAATTGATGCGCCGCGGCCTAAGCCGGGAAGAGGCAGCGAGAAAAGTGTTTCGGGAAATTCCGCGAAACAGTCCGCTTTTTGGAAGTGAAGAAAACGCGTCCTGGCGAACCGTGACTCATTGGCTCGACGAGATAAGTGCCAGTCCACGAAATAGTCCTCAGCGCAAAAGCTTCGAAGCGGCGCTAAGGCAAAGAGAGTTTGATTTTTCCGATTAAGGTGCTTTTTTCAATCTTCACCACCCCATTGGGTGTCCGCTTCGGGTCATAAGCGGACATTTTGGCAGATCCCGGCCATATCCGCTTCATCCCGAAGAGCGAGTGTCCAAGGAAGTGTCTTATCCACACTATTGTACAGCGCATTAATATGCCGAATCAGGATATTCGATTGACGTCGAAATGCTGGCCGCTCGACACGGCCGAACCGGCAGGGAGCGTCCGATGTCTCCTTCGGTATCACGCCGTCGTCGATCAGGTCGCTCACGACGCCCGTCCCGGCGGCGCAATCGACAGCCGCAACGTCTCGCCATCTCTGCTGTAATCATGAGCTCTATAAGCGCTCGGATGCCGGCCATCCGGTTCGTGCTGATCATCGCTGTGGCGTGGTCGATCGCAACCGGCACTTATTTCGCGTTTCGCGATGACGTCCCCACGCTCCCACCGACCGAGATGCAAGTCACCTATGAAGACCATATTGCTGACTTGCGCGCGCAGGTGGACCGCATCATCAGCCGGCAGTTTCTCGACCAGAAAGAGGTCGAACAGCAGCTCAACGGCCTGCTGCAGCGGCAGGCGACATTGGAACAACGCGCATCGGCGCTCACCGGCGATCGATCAGCCACCAAACCGGTGAACCCCTCACCGATCGTGCCGCCAGTGGCGGCCGAAAAGGCGCTGCCCTCGCCCATCAATGACACGGTCACAGCGCAGCCGGACCAGGAGACCGCCGGCATGCTCGCACGCGTCTCGCTGTCGCTCGACAAGATCGAGCGCAAGCAAGCCGCCGCGCTCAGCGATATCGAAGAGCGGATCGGCACCAAAGCACGCAATATACGCAGCGTGCTTGCCGACCTCGGCGTCGATATTGCCAAGAGGCCTGGAAATTCCGCGACAGGAGGCCCGTGGGTGCCAATCAAGCCGCCGCAACCTGGTGCCGACGCGTTCGAACGTCAGCTCGGCCGCATAAAAATGGCGCGGCTGCAAATCGATGACTACGCGCATGCGCTGATGGCCGTGCCGGTGCGCAAACCCCTGATCGGTGATGTCGACACGAGTTCGCCTTTCGGCGTCCGCCGGGATCCATTTCTAGGGCGCCCGGCGATCCATACCGGAATCGACCTGCGCGGCGATGCCGGCGAACCCGTGCGCGCCACTGCGACGGGAAGCGTGACAATCGCTGGCCGTCGGGGCGGCTACGGCAACATGGTGGAGGTCGGCCACGGCAACGGCCTGACCACACGCTATGGCCATTTGTCCGAGATCGACGTGAAGGTCGGCCAGACCGTGCGTATCGGCGAAGTCGTCGGTAAGATCGGTTCGACGGGCCGTTCTACCGGTCCGCATCTCCATTATGAAACGCGGATCAATGGCGAGGCGGTCGATCCGCAGAAATTCCTGCGCGCGGGATTGCGGCTCGGCAACGATTGAAGCGGCGGAGATGACGCAAACGCTCCCGCGACTTTCGTTCAACTGTCGTTGGACGAGCCGGTCACCGCAGAAACAACCGCACGCCTGATCGTAACGTGGCTCAAACCGAATTTAGTGCACACGTCGACAATCGCGCCCTGACGGTCGCAACGGCGCTGCGGTCACCGCGCGGAAACCTCTGCGGCGCCACGGTGTCCACCCGAGGCACGATTTTGACGATTTCCTTCCCGGAGCTGGCGCACGCTCAGGGCCTTTCGCTTTCGCAGTGGAATTCTGACGCCGTTCGGTAATTCTACGAACCGCCGAACGAAGTGTCCGTTGCTCTCGACAACGTACTTCGTTCCCACCGGCAAGCGCCGTGGAAGCTGAACCGCCCTATTCACTTGACTTCCCCCAGTCCCAGATTAGCCCGGGGGAATTACCGAGCAGACGTGTGTCCGGAATTTGTCCGAATTAAAGTTATCCTCGCAATCAAGACGGTAAAATCCAACCGGCACCTTGACATGTCGCGCTACTGTACCGCCTCACGCCGCAGTGTACTCACCGATCCGCCAAGAACCAAAAGCGGACTCATGCCGTGCAAAAAATGGATCGTTATCGATCACCGCATCGGCAGTAGCGAAGCAGCGACGGAGGCACGGTAAGGCCCCGCGTCTTGGCGATCTTGAGGTTGATCGTAAGGTCGAACACGGAATATCCCGGCCAGCTAAAACGGGTCGCGCCAATTGGCGCCGGGATTTTTGGACCGTACGACGAAGCCTCCCCGGCCACGACGCCTCTGTTTCGGCGCGCAGGTGTGATCTACAGTGACGTATGGGGAGAAGGAGCGGCTACTGGGCCACCGTGATTCTGTTGGCAGTCCTTTGCCTTGTCGCCCTTTATTTCAATTTTTCGAATTCGGCATCGGACGACGACAAACCGCCCCTGTCCTTGCGATTTTCCTGGGCCGGCATTCCCGCATGCGCGACGATATCGCCTACGTTCGAGCTGGGCGGAGTGCCTGCCGACACAAGGCTTTTGAGTTTCATGATGACCGATCTCAATATGCCGACGTTCCACCACGGCGGGTCAACCGTCGCGTATACCGGAAATGTGGTGAACCGCGGCGCCGTCGCCTATACAGGCCCGTGCCCGCCGCAGGGCGAGCGCCATAACTATCGCTGGACGGTGCAGGCACTCGATCCCGGTGGCAAAGTTCTCGGCAGGGGCAGCGCAGAGGCAATGTTTCCGCCCTGACCGCGCGCCCGCCAAGCTGAGCGATCAGCGAGCCCGATCCCGCCGGAGTGACTCAAGGTTGGAACCGGAGTGACAAGGGTTGGAACGAGGGTTCGTCGGCAACATCACAGAAGTCGCGATAGTTTGAATGAAAGCCCGGACCGATGCGTCCGCCGCCGCCAATTGATCACGCCGGCATTAGGGATCCAAACCCCTCAACCGGCACTGGAATCAGGCCCAGCCGTCTGCAAAAATATCCCAAAAGTGGTGTCCCACCGGCCTTGTTCGCGGCTTGAGGACTGTGGCACACTGTAGCGTTGGTAATACTTCGGAGATCTAGCATGCCTCAGGGCACCGTAAAGTGGTTCAATCCGACGAAGGGCTATGGCTTCATCCAGCCCCAAGAAGGCGGGAAGGATGTGTTTGTGCACATCTCGGCGGTCGAACGCGCCGGACTTAGCACGCTGAACGAGGGTCAGACCGTTCAGTTCGAACTCGTCGAGAACCGCGGAAAGACGTCCGCGGAGAACCTCAAGGTCAAGTGACCTGAGACGTCCGGGCTGACTACCGTTTGCTCGCTGATTTGACCGCCGGACTTCCGGGCCCGGCGGCTGTTGTACTTTTATGCGCTATCGCGTCAGCCGTTCCAGTTCCGGGAATGGCATGAACGCAACCTCCTTGCAGAGCTCACGCACGTCCTTTGCCGTGTCGAGGAAGCGATCGAGCTTGCCCGCCACGTAGATCGCCGCACCGTCTTTTGATCCGACATACTTCCCGTCAGAGTTGCGCGCGTCATAGCGAACGCATGCGACATAGCGATCGCCCGGCCCGATATATTTGAGCTGCGGTTGCGATACTGACGCGCTGCGGACATGCGACGGATCGTTGAGATAGGTCCGCAGGAAAGCCAACAGATCCTGCCGGTAGCTCTGCGGATAAACATTCTCCGCGTCCCAGCGCGCCTTCAATTCAGATGCACTTGGTCCGGTCTCGGTCGCACAGCCACCAAGTGCAACTGCGGCCGAAACAGCCATCAACAGCGCCAACGCCCGCATCCGCGCACGTCGCATTCACTGATCCCCTGCTTCAGCTCGATCATAGCGGCAAACGCCGGGCCGGCCAGAGAGACCGATGCGTTATGTGCCGGAGAAATGTATGCTGTCGTCCATAAAACAATCCAGGTAGGGATGCCATGACGCTCACACGCCGTACACTCGTGCTCGCCGGCATCGCCGGGCCATTGGCCGCACCGAACGCGGCGCGGGCCCAGTCATGGCCCTCCGGCCCTATCCGAATTGTCGTCGCCTATCCGCCAGGCGGTTCGACTGACGCCATCATGCGGCTGGTCCAGCCGGGGCTGCAGCATCGTCTCGGCGCCACCATCGTGATCGAGAACCGGTCTGGCGCTTCGGGCAGCGTTGGCACCGCCGCGGTCGTGAAATCGCCGCCCGACGGCAATACGTGGCTGGCAGTCTTCGACAACCACGCCGCCAATCCGTTCGTGCTTCCGGGCCTCCCCTACGATACCGAGAAGGATCTCGACCCGGTGCTGCTGATTGGCACCGCGCCCTACGTGATCACAACGGCCAAGGCCAAGCCCTACCAGACCCTGGCTGACGTCATCGCCTTCGCCAAGGAAAATCCGGGCAAGGTCAGCTACGGCTCCGTCGGCAGCGGCAGCGTCGGGCATCTGGCAATGGCACTATTGTCGCAACGCGCCGGCGTGAAGCTGACGCACGTGCCCTATCGCGGCGGCGGTCCGGCGATGAATGATGCGGTCGCCGGCCACGTCGATCTTCTGGTCGGCAGCACCGCGCTGTCGATGCCGCAAGTCGAAGCCGGGTCTATTCGTGCGATTGTGCAAACCGGGAAAGAACGCAATCAGTTCATTGCCCAGGTGCCGACCGTTGCCGAGAGCGGCTTTCCCGGTTTTGAAGCCTACGCCTGGTGGGGCATTTTCGCGCCGACGGGCACGCCAAAACCGATCATCGAGCGTTTCGGCAATGAGATGGCCGCGACGTTGCGCGAGGAACGCATCAGCAAGCAATTGGTCGAAACCCAGCAGGTTTCGTTGACCCTCGGCGGCCCGGACGTCGAGCGTGCCTTCGTCGGCAACCAGATGCAGACCTGGGGCAAAGTGGTGAAGGACAACAACATCAAGGCCGACCAGAATTAGCTTTGCGAATAAGTGCTCATGTGCGGTGTTCCTGACTGAGATGAGTTCCGAAATCCTCCTTGCCCGTTTGAGAGACGGAAGATCATGCGCCAGATTTCCCGCCGCTCGTTCCTGACCGCAACGGCTCTGGCCGGCGCCGCATTTGCTATGCCGGCCGGTGCCGGAGCGCCCTTGGCTGGCATACAGGCGCCGGGGGTCTATCGCTTCAAGCTGGGTGATTACCAACTTACCGCGCTTTTTGACGGTGTCTGGTATTTGCCGATCGACGACAAGTTCGTGCGCAACGCAAGCGGCGCAGAGGTGAACCAGGCTCTCGCTGCTGCATTCCTGCCACCGAGTATATTGCCGATATCGTTCACCGCGCTGATGGTGAACACCGGCGCGAAGCTGGTGCTGATTGATACCGGAACGGCCGGCCAGGTCGCCGACACGGCGGGCAGTATGCTCGACAACCTTAAGGTCGCCGGCGTCGACCCGAAGGCCATCGATACGATCCTGATTTCGCATTTCCATCCCGACCACATCGACGGCATCAAGAGCAAAGACGGCGCGAAGATTTTCCCCAACGCGGAGATCCTGGTGCCGGAGCCGGAATGGACGTTCTGGATGGATGATTCAAATATGGGCAAGGCGCAAGGCGCTGTACACCGCTACTTTCTCAATGCGCGGCGCATCTTCAAGGACATGGCCAAGGAAGTGCGGCAGTTCAAGCCGGGCGCCGAAGTCGCGCCGGGGATCGTTTCCGTCCCTGCCTATGGCCATACGCCCGGCCACACCGCTTTCGCCATTCATTCAGGCAACCGGTCGATGCTGGCGATGAGCGATACCGTGCGTAACCCATATTTGTTCGCGCGCAATCCCGACTGGCAGCCGACCTTCGACATGGACGGGTCGCAGGCCGTGGCGGCGCGCCGTGAAATGCTCGATCTCGTTGTCGCCGACCGCATGCTGGTCCAGGCCTATCATTTCCCCTTCCCCGCCTGCGGTCACATGGTCAAGACCTCGACCGGCTACGAGCTTGTGCCGGTCGAGTGGCAGCCGCTGTGAGATGGGTTCTCCTCGACTAGAACGTCGCGCCGGCTTGCACCAGGAAGGTTCGTCCTGCCAACGGGAAGGCGCTGAACAATCCGATCGTCGGTGGCAAACCAGAAGGGAAGAAGGGACCTCCGGCAATTCCGCCGCTGCCAATGGCATAGTCATAATAATGCTTGTCCAGCAAGTTGAGGACAGACGCTGACCAGAAGAAACGGTCATATTGGCCGCCGAGTTTGATATCGAAGGTTGCCTCTCCGGGAATCAGCGGTTGCTGATTGATCTGGTCATTGTCCATCCGGCGCGGTCCGAAGAGATTGGCTGTTACGTCGAGCGTCAGCAGCTTCGGCAGGATATCCCACGTCAGGCCCGCATAACCCGACCATCTGGACACAAGAGGAATCTCGTTGCCCGCAAAGGGACCTTCGCGGAACGTCGCATCCAGATAGGTGACACCACCGCGTGCGCGCACCTCGTTGGTGATGCGATAAAGTGCGCTGGTCTCCCAGCCAATTCGCTGCGTCGGATCGAGATTGATGTCGACGCCCACCGCGGGCAGGAAATGGATCTCGTTGTTCAGCCGCATCAGATAAACGCTCGATTGGAGATTGAACGATCCCGTACTGACGCGGACCCCTCCCTCGACGTCGTACGAGGTCTGCGTTTTAAGATCGAAGCTCGGAACGGTGAATGCAAACGGGCTTCCGGCTCCGACTCGCTCATCCGCATTGCCCAGTCGAAATGCCCGGGCGGCGCGAGCGAATACTGCGAAGACGGAATTGATGCGATGCTCAATGCCGATATGCGCCGCCCACTGCCATTCGCCCTGGTCGAACGGCGGGATTTGGGGGTTATTGGCGTAAAATCCGGCGTTGGGATCGTTGACGGGGCTATAGGTGTCATGGGCGTTGACCACATTGCGCTGGATACGGCCGCCGATTGAAATGTCGGTATCCGGCCGCACGGCTGTCGTGTTCATCGCGTAAAAACCTGCAGTCGTTTGGCGAATGTCGTAACTGTGAACGGGCACCAAACCAGGCGCCGTGGGCCGATCCGAATTGTATTGCGTGTTGTAAATATCGATCCCGGTGAGCAGCCGGTTCGGAAGGCCGAACAACCGGTGCGAAACATCAAGTCGTGGTGTCACTGACGACGTGGTCATGACAGTATCGACATAATTCATCGGCGACACAGCGCCTATGTTGTAGAGGAATGTAGCTGGATCGAGGTAGCTGAAGAACTGCGCCTGCTGAAACTTGCGCCGGACGCCGCCATCAACAATCAGCTCAATTCCCGGACTCAATGTCGCATTAAATCCGGTGGCGAAATTGATTGCCTGTTTCTTGCCCGAGTCGAGAGGTGTATTCGACTGCCAGGGCGTGTCGAGCGTATAGGGAAAGTTGCCGGGCAAATTATTGAGGCCGGCCGGCAAGCCTTGAAACTGACGATCGCCGGCGACGGTGAAATAGCCACCCAGATTCGGCGTTGAGTAGTTCAGCGTCGCATTGACATTGCGCTGGCGCAGCGCGCTGTTGACCCGATAGCCGCTGGAATCGATAGCATTGCCGAATGCACCGACCGACCAGGGGCCGCTTGTCACGGCGGCCGATGCGCGGCCTTCCCAGTATTCGAACGAACCGGCAAGAGTCTCGACGCGGTTGGACGCGCTTGGCGACGAACCTTTTTTCAGGACGATATTGATCGATCCGCCGATCGCGCCGTCGCCATAAAGGACGGTGCTGCTGTTGCCGCGCGTGATCTCAATTCGTTCGATGCTGTTCAGCGGGATCGACGAGAAATCAAACCCCTGAATGTCGAAGTCCTGGTAGCGGCGACCGTTCACCAGAATGAGGACGTTCGATTGGGCAAAGGCGCCAAAGCCGCGCAGGTCGACGCTGTTGAGCGAGCCGTTTGTTGAACTGAGCAGGTGCTGCACTTGCACGCCGACCTCCCGGGACAGAATGTCCGGCAGGTTTTGCGCCGGCGAACGCGCGATATCCTCCGCGGTAATAATGCTGTTCGACGTCCCGACCATGCCGCTGTTGAGGCGCGTCCAGTTGACGTCAATTTGCGGCAGCACGACTTGCGCACGAATGGGCGCAATAGATGTGATCAGCGCCAGCGCGACGCCTACAAATTTGACGATAAGCCCCTTCCCCATGACACCACGTTCCTTCGTTTGCGTTCGCGCAAATTGCGAACACATCGGTGAAGACCAAACCCGATGCAAAGGATCGCAAGCGAGGTCGCAACGTCGCGGGTCTCACCTGCGGAATGTCGTGGGAGAAGCTGCTCACACGGCCTTCGCACCGGCATTGCCGTCACCGCTGCGAAAGACCGCTCCGTATGGACGCCCCGTCCACCGGTTGGGTGACTGCGCTGGCAGGTCTCCTGGCTCGCGGGTCGTTGCCTTGGTGGTCCGGCCTTCCCAGTTTCCCAGTGGCCGTAATGGACCTAAAGCTCGCCGCTTACAGTTGCGGGGGCAGCCACGGATGGCGACAAATTCGAGTGTTCGAATTTGTCGTGTCCGTGTTCCCTCTTTCGTCCCCGATTTGAGTCGGGGAACCAGCACCGCAAAATGTTCCCTTGAACACCGAGGCAAGTCAAGCGGCCCCTCCAAATGGGGCCCGCCAGCTCCCCCTTCACGATCTTGTTATTCCCAGGATTGAGGGACTAGACGAGGATCACAGATTGTTTTTCTCGTATCGTCGGCTTTATCGTACTGTGACGTTGCGCCGATTTTTTTGCAGGAGAGCCCCGCCATGACCTTGGTCCAGACCCTTCGCCGCCTGGGTGTGTACGCCGCTGCGGCATTGCTCGTGACCGCCGTCAGCATCAAGCCGGTGACAGTGTACGCAATGGGTACCGATAGTCCGCCGCCCGCCGACGACAGTAAGAAGAAAAAGAAGAAGAAGGACAACAACGTCATAGAACAGCAGCAGGAGCAACTCGCTCAGGAGAAATTCCTGCGCGACTACCGTGCCGCCCGGGCCATGATCCTCGATGGCAATTATCAGGGCGGCATTGCGGCCATGCATGCGCTCGGACATGACGAGCATGCGGACGTTGCCAACTACATCGGTTACGCCTACCGCAAGCTCGGCGACTATGATGATTCCAAGATTTGGTACGAAAAGGCCCTGGCCACCGACCCCAACCACGTCCGTACATGGTCCTACTACGGCATGTGGCAGATGGAGCAGGGCAATCGACTCAAGGCGATGGACGATCTGCAGAAGGTGCAGCTGATTTGCGGCAACACCGCCTGCGAGGAATATCGCCAGCTGAAAGCCGTGATCGACGGCAAGGCGACCTACTAACTCAGGACAGCGCCTCGCTTCCCGATGTCATGCCCGGCCTTGCGCCGGGCATGATGCTATTGGGACGTCTCGTTCGTGATCCAGGCGTGATAGTCCGGATCAACGCCATCGACCGGCAGCACCATGAATGCCGGAGTCGTATAAGTGTGCACTTCTTTCACTGCGCTTCGCACCGGTTCGGCCATCGCAGCGCGGGTTTTGATGATCATGACGACTTCTTCGGCCCGCTCGATTTTACCCTCCCACCAATAGTGCGAGATCACCCCCGGCAGGATATTGACGCATGCCGCAAGCCGGCGCTCGACGATTGTCCGTCCTGCCCGCTCCGCCTCGACAATTGATGGCCAAGTCGTATAGACGAGCACCGCACGTTCCATTGTCGGGTCCCTCGATGAGCTCGCAACGCCAGCGTTTTCAGCATATTGCCTTCGTCGCCGCTCAGACGCCGGAAGCGCGACAGGCCTATGAGCGGCTCGAAAAGCGCTATGGCAATACCGACCCCGCGAATGCGGACGTGATTGTCGCGCTCGGCGGCGACGGACTGATGTTGCAGACCCTGCACAAGTTCATGAAATCCGGCAAGCCGATCTACGGCATGCATCGCGGAACAGTTGGGTTCCTGATGAATGAGTTCGCCGAAGAAGGCCTGACCGAGCGGCTGACGAATGCGCATATCACCGTCATCCATCCGCTGGTGATGAAAGCGCGCGACGCCCAGGGCCGCACGCATGAGCATCGCGCCATCAACGAGGTTTCCCTGTTTCGCCAGAGCGCCCAGGCGGCACACCTGCGCATTCTGATCGACGGCCAGGAACGGCTTGCCGAGCTCATTGCCGACGGCGTGCTCGTGGCAACGCCGGCCGGCTCAACCGCCTACAACCTGTCGGCGCAAGGGCCGATCATCCCGATCAACGCGTCGTTGCTTGCGCTCACGGCCATCAGTCCGTTTCGCCCTCGACGATGGCGTGGCGCATTGTTGCCGGACCGGGCACAAGTCACGATCGATGTGATGGAAGCAGAAAAACGCCCGGTTGCCGCGGTCGCCGACCATGACGAAGTCCGGTCGGTGCGCAGCGTCGATGTCGGCATGGATCATAATATATCGATCAACATGCTGTTTGATCCCGGTCACAATCTCGACGAGCGCATCTTGCGTGAACAATTTGGATTCTAGGAACGGGCGTGCCAAAGAAATTCGATTTTTCGGTCAACGGCAAAGCCGTCAGCGTTTCACCTGACAGCGAGGAAACGCCGCTCCTCGACGTGTTGCGTAATGAACTTGGCCTCGTGGGCACGCGCTTTGGCTGTGGGCTCGAACAATGCGGCTGTTGCATGGTTCTGATCGACGGTGCGCCGGAGAAATGTTGCACAAAACCGGTCTGGAGCGTCGCGGGAAAAGAGGTCATCACCGTCGAGGGCCTCGGGAACAGCGAACACCCTCATCCGCTGCAACAGGCTTTTCTCGACGAGCAGGCCGGCCAATGCGGCTATTGCCTTGCCGGCGTCCTGATTTCGGCCAAGGCGCTGCTCGATAAAAACCCCAAGCCCTCGCGCGCGGAGATTGCGTTGGCGCTCGACGGAAACATCTGCCGCTGCGGTTCCCATAACCGCATCATGCGTGCAGTTGAAAAGGCGGCAGCGGTCATGCGCGCGGGAGCAGCTCGATGAACGCACCCCTGCCCGGCCCGCTCAATGACAACCCCCATCTCGACCGCTGGGTGGCATTTCCGTCGCAGGGCAAAGTGACCGTCCTCACCGGCCGGGTGGAGCTTGGTCAGGGTGTTCTCACGGCCATGGCGCAAATTGCCGCCGATGAGCTCGACGTCGCAATGGATCGCATCACCATTCGATCGGGCGACACCGACAAGGCTCCCAACGAAGGTTACACTGCGGGGAGCCAGTCGATTCAATTCGGCGGCATCGCCCTGCGGCAGGCCTGCGCCGACGTGCGCGCGTTGTTCCTCGATCAGGCAGCGAAGATTCTTGGTTGCAAGACAACTGAATTGTCCATCCGCGACGGCCGCATTTTTCGCAACGGGGCATCGACAGGGCAGGACTACTGGACTCTTTCCGGCGCAGTGGATCTCAACGTCAAGGCGACCGGTGGCGGCGAGCGCAAGCGCGTCGCCGACTTCCGAAATATCGGGACCAGTACCGCCCGCGTGGACCTGCCCGGGAAAATCTTCGGCGAAAGCGCCTTCATTCACGACATACACCTTGACGGGATGGTGCACGCACGTGTCGTTCGCCAGCCGAACCGTGGTGCCGCAATTGGTTCAATCGATGAGAATGCCATACGCCGCGCGGCCAAGGGGCCCATCGAATTCGTGCGCAATGGCAACTTTCTTGCAATCATCGGCGAGGATGAGACCGCCGTCGAAACGGCAGGCGCCGCGGCCGTCAAAAGCGTGACATGGCAGAACGTCGAAGCTCCTAACCCGACCCAGCAGGAAGCCAGCTGGCTTCTGCAAAGACCTGTGGTCGAGCGAGTGTTCGGCGCACCCGAGGCCGGCAATCCGCAGAACAAGGAACGGTTCGAAGCGACCTATACGCGCGGCTACCTCGCCCATGCCTCGATTTCCCCGTCCTGCGGTCTCGCAGTCTACCGGGACGGGACACTGACTGTATGGACGCACTGCCAGGGCGTGTATCCGCTCCGCGCGGCTTTGGCGAAAGTGCTCAAACTCGAACCCTCCTCGATCGTGGTTCACCACGTACAGGGATCGGGTTGCTACGGTCACAACGGCGCCGACGACGCCGCCGCGGATGCCGCGATCATCGCCATGCAGAAGCCTGGACAGCCGATACGGGTGCGCTGGCGCCGCGAGGAAGAGTTCATCTACGAGCCGAAAACGCCGGCCATGATCGTCAAGGTGCATGCCTTGCTCGACGATGCCGGCAAGCCCGTCGATTGGACGCAGGAAATCTGGAGTCCAACCCACAATCAACGGCCGGGCGCCGGCGGAAACCTGCTCGGCGCGCTCGCGCTGCCCGATCCGCCGCCAGAACCGCCGCCAAACGATGTACCGGAAGCAAACGGCGGCGGCGCCACGCGCAACGCCGAGCCGCTTTACAACATTCCCGCCAAGCGCATCCTGCACCACCTGGTGACGGAAGCGCCGGTGCGAACCTCGGCGCTGCGTGGGCTCGGGGCGATGCCGAACGTGTTCGCGCTCGAATGCTGTATTGATGAGCTGGCCGAACGCGCCGGACAGGACCCGGTAGCGTACCGCCTGTCGATTACTGCCGATGCGCGTGCGCGCGCTGTCATCGAGAAAGTTGCGGCCATGGCAAAATGGAATGCAAGCGCGCCTGTGGGCTCCGGCCGCGGCCGCGGAATTGCGTTTGCCCGATACAAGAACCGCGCCGCCTACTCCGCGGTGGTCGTCGAACTGTCGGTCGACGAAGACATCCGATTGCATCATGTCTGGTGCGCAACCGATGCCGGCCTGGTGGTCAATCCAGATGGTGTTATCAATCAGCTTGAAGGCGGCATTCTCCAGTCCGCGAGCTGGGTGCTCAAGGAGCAAGTCCGTTTCGACAACGGCGTTGCGTCGTTTGATTGGGAAACCTATCCGGTGCTGAAGTTCAGCGAAGTGCCGGACATCGAAATTGACCTGATCAATACGAAGGACGAGGTGCCGCTCGGCGTTGGCGAAGTCACGGCTGGACCGACTGCGGCGGCGATCGGCAACGCCGTGTCGCACGCCCTTGGCGCCCGCATCCGCGATCTGCCCCTCACGCGCGAACGCATTATGGCCGCGTTGCTGACAGAGTAGCGCGCCTTATATTGCGTTGACGAAGGGCTATTGCATCGCTCCGAATTTGCAGCTCAATTGGCGCCATGAAGCGGCGATGCATACAAAATCGGCAAAAGAAGAGCGGCAGCTGGCAGCGCGACCCTGAAGGGATGCGCATACGAATTATGCGCGCCGCAACCGCGGAATTCGCACGCCACGGCTTTGGTGGCGCGCGCCTTGGCCGTATCGCCAAAACCGCCGGTGCAAACAAGCGCATGATCTACTACCACGTCGGCGACAAGGAAGGTCTCTACCTTGCTGTTCTCGAAGGTGCTTACGACCACATTCGCGCCGCCGAACGCCGGCTTAATCTGGAAGAACTCGGCGCCGGGCAGGCAATCGTCAAACTTCTGACTTTCACCTGGCAATATTTTCTGGAAAACCCGGAATTCCTCGCGCTGCTCAACGAGGAAAATCAGCATCGCGCACGTCACCTGCGCCGCTCACGCAAAGTGAAGGGACTCCACTCGCCTTTCGTGGCATTGCTCGATGACATTTTACGCCGCGGCGGCGCAAGCGGCGAACTGCGCAAAGGCATTGATCCGGTGCAATTCTACATCTCGCTCGCCGCCCTGTCGTACTTTTACCAGTCCAACAGCGCGACGCTGGGCGTGATTTTCGGCCGCGACCTACTGGCGGAAGACGCAAAGGCGGAGCGCCTGGCACACATGACTGATCTGGTTCTGGCCGCGCTGCGGCCCGCGGCAACCGATACTCTTGACCCCGGATTGCCGGCGCTAATAGGATTTAACCAACGGGTTAAAATCCAGCCTTAGGTCAAGGCGAGAGCTCAAAAGCAGCGGAACCGCAGTGTCGAACGGAGTGCAGCGTATTGTGCAGTCGGCCTGGGTCAGGCCAATGCTGTTTCTCGTGCTGCTGGTCGTCGTCTGGGATCTCGCGATTCGCGTGTTCCGCATCCCGCCCTATCAAATCCCGAAGCCCGAAGACGTGCTCCGGACCTTGTGGACCGACGGGCCACAATTGCTTCAACAGGCCGTGCCGACAACCATCGCGACAGTCGAGGGGTTCTTGCTCTCGGCGGTATTCGGCATTGCGGTCGGGATGCTGATCGTGGGCTCGAGGACCGTCGAGAGCTACATTTATCCGTTGCTTGTGTTCTCTCAATCGATTCCGAAAATCGCGATCGCGCCGCTTTTCGTGGTCTGGTTTGGCTTCGGCATGTTTCCAAAGGTGCTATCGGCATTCATGCTCGGCTTCTTTCCGGTCGTCGTCTCGGCTGTGCAGGGATTCAAGTCTGTCGAGCCGGATATGCTCGATCTCGTAAGGGCGATGGAGGCAAAGCGGCTGCAGATTTTCCGCCTGGTCCGGTTTCCTCATGCCCTGCCCGCGATCTTTGCCGGCCTTAAGGTCTCCATCACGCTCGCCGTCGTCGGCGCGGTGGTCGGTGAATTCGTCGGATCGAATAGCGGCCTTGGATTTGTGCTTCAACGCTCCATCGGCAATTTCGAATTACCCACGATGTTCGCAGCGCTGGTCATTCTTTCGCTGATCGGTGTCGTGCTGTTCTGGACCCTCGACGTCATCGAACGGTTTGCCATCCCGTGGCACGCCAGCCAGCGCCAGGACATCGTCGTTACGGCCTGAAACAATCGTCTGAATAAAAAAGGGAGGACATCATGATGAAATCGGTTTTCGCGGCACTCTTTGCCGTGCTGCTCGGCGGCCCGGCGTGGGCCGAAGACAAGGTCACGCTGATGCTGAACTGGTACGTCTACGGTGAGCACGCACCGTTCTACTACGGCAAGGAAAAAGGCTACTTCAAGGATGCCGGCATCGATCTGGAAATCCAGGAAGGCCGCGGCTCCGGCACCGTGACGCAGGTTGTCGCCGCAAAGACCGTGCAGTTCGGTTACGTCGACGTACCGACCATGATGCGCGCCGCCGTCAAGGGCGCGCCCGTGCAGGCGGTCGGCGTCGCGTTGCAGACCAATCCGATGTCGGCGATGGGTTTTGTCGACAAGAACATCCGGAAGCCGGAGGATATCAAAGGCAAGACGGTCGCAACGACCCCTGGCGATTCAATGTCGCAGATCTGGCCGCTGTTCCTGAAGAAAACGGGGCTGAAAGAAAGCGACTTCAAGACCGTGTCGGGCGATGCAACCACCAAGCTCAATGCGGTCATCAACGGCCAGGCCGATCTCCTGCTCGGCTATGTCATGGACCAGAGCATGAAGATCAAGGACGCAACCGGCAAAGACGTGTTTCCCATCAAGTTTGCCGACTATGGCGTCAATCTTGTGAGCTCTGGCGTCATCGTGAACAAGGATTGGCTCAACGACAACAAGGATCTCGTGAAGCGCTTCATGGCGGCGGCGACGAAATCGCTCGAGGAAGCTTCCAAGAATCCGAAGGATGCCGCGCAGGCGATCCTCAATGCCAATCCGAAGGGTGGCAAGATCGAAACATTGACGCAGGGGTTTGAGCTGACGATCCCGCTCTACAAGGACCCGTCCGGCAAGAAGAACCGCCCCTTCAACGTGACCGACGCCAATGTCAAGGACACCGTGGACGTCATGGTCGAATACGGCGGCCTCGACGCCAAGGCGAAGGAAGACTTCAAGAATTACTATACCAACGCCTATCTGCCTGCCGGCAGCGGGTCCTAAGCGTCGCGATGGCCGCAGGCAACCTCAAGATCGCGGCCGAGGCCGAACAAAGGAGACGCCCCGTCATCGAACTGCGGGGCGTCTCGAAAACCTATCGGACGGCCGACGGCGAAGTCCCGTCGTTGCGTCCGATTGATTTCACGGTCGGCGAAGGAGAATTCGTTGTAGTGGTCGGGCCGTCCGGTTGCGGCAAGACCACCCTCCTCAAGATGATCGCCGGCCTGCTGCCACCGAGCCAGGGCGAAATTCGCGTCGAAGGCGAGGCCGTCACCCGGCCACACGGCGGCGTCGGCATCGTATTTCAGACCGCCATGCTTTTGCCGTGGCGCAGCGTGTTTCGCAATGTGATGATGCCGGTCGAGGTCAAAGGTCTGCCACGCGAGGAATACAGCGCACGCGCCCATGCGCTGCTAAAGCTGGTCGGCCTGCAGGACTTCGAAAACAAGTATCCGTGGCAATTATCCGGCGGCATGCAGCAGCGCGCCTCGATCTGCCGTGCGCTTGTTCACGATCCCAAGATCGTGCTGATGGATGAGCCTTTTGGTGCGCTCGATGCAATGACGCGCGAGCGCATGAATGTCGAACTGCAGCGCATTCAGCGCGAAACAAAAAAGACCGTATTGCTTATTACACATTCCATTCCTGAGGCGGTGTTCCTGGCTGACCGTGTTCTGGTCATGTCGGCCCGGCCCGGCAATATCGCGGCTGTCTATGAAGTGTCGCTGCGGCGGCCGCGTTCGCTCGACGTCTTGTCCGATCCTGCCTTTGTCGCATTGACCCAAACAATTCGCGCGCACTTCTCCGACAGCCATCTCGATTGACTTGCCATGTCGCCTCGTATCGCGGTGAAAAGCATCGACCTTTCCGAGCGGCGCGTGCCGTTCCGCCACCCGTTCCGGTTCGGCGCGGTGACTGTGAATGAAGCACCCCAGATTTTTGTCCACGTTACAATCGAGGTGGATGGACAACGCAGCACCGGCGCCGCTGCCGAATTGATGGTGCCGAAATGGTTCAACAAGGACGCGGGTCTGTCCGCCAGCGACACAGTCGATCAATTGCGTCAGTCGGCCGCAATCGCGCGAACGCTTTATCTCGAACAGACAACGCCCGACACCGCCTTTGGCCTGCATGCCGCCCGCCACGGAACGCAGGTAGCAGCATGCGGCAAGGCGGGAATCCCTCCCCTCGCGGCAAATTTCGGTACCGCCGAGATCGACAAAGCCATTCTGGACGCGCTGTTGCGGGCGGCGCGGAAGGATTTTTTCGCCGGTATGCGCGACAACATTGCGGGACTTGATCGGCGTCTGACGCCGGATCTCGACGATACCGCCGTCTCTGATTTCCTGACCGGCCGCAAGGTCTCGCAACGCATCGCCGTACGCTACACGATCGGCATGCTCGATACGCTCGACAGCGTGCGCGAAGCCATTCGCGCGAAGTACCGTTTTTTCAAGATCAAGCTGTGCGGCGATCCTGAAAAGGATCGCGCACGGTTGAGCGAGCTCGCAGCGCTGCTTGGCGACAGCGATTATCAAGCCTCCCTCGACGCCAACGAACAGTATCGCAGTATTGGCGATCTAAACACGCTGGTGAAAGCCCTTAGGACCGACACGCCACGTGGGGCAATTGGGGCACTTGCGGCGAGGCTCCTTTACATCGAACAGCCGTTCGCCCGCGAAGACACCTGGAACTTCGATCTCAAGTCACTCGCAACCAGGGTCGCATTCATCATCGACGAAGCCGACGACAGCTATGACGCGTTTCCGCGCGCCAAAATCCTCGGTTATCGCGGTGTGTCCTCAAAGTCATGCAAGGGCCTCTACAAATCGCTGCTCAACGGCGCGCGGGCCGCGCGCTGGAACAAGGCGGGCGGAGATTTCTTCATCAGCGCGGAAGATCTGACGTGTCAGGCCGGCCTCGCCGTACAGCAGGACAATGCACTCGTCGCCTTTCACGGCCTGAAACACGCCGAGCGCAATGGTCATCACTACGTGGACGGCTTCGCCAATACGCCTGCTCTCGAAGCCGAGTCATTTCTCGCAGCACACTCCGACCTCTACGAAAAGTCGGATGGCATCGTTCGGCTCGCGGTACACGACGGCACCATGGCGACGGAATCGCTCGCCGTGCGCGGATTTGCCTGCGCTTTGCAGCCGGGCGATATCGGACCGCACAGCGAAAAACACGACATAAAGGAGCATGTAACGTGACGACGAGACGTCTCGGCATCATCATGAACGGCGTCACAGGCCGGATGGGCACTAATCAGCATCTGGTCCGTTCAGTGTTGGCAATCCGCGCTCAAGGCGGCGTCAAGCTTGCCAACGGCGATCGGGTCATGCCGGACCCGATCTTGATTGGCCGCAATGCTGACAAGACCGCGGGGCTTGCCAGGCAATACGGTGTCGAACGCTGGTCAACCGACCTCGACAAGGCTCTGGCAAACAAGGATGACGAACTTTTCTTCGATGCCGCGACGACGCAAATGCGGCCGAAGTTACTGGAAAAGGCGATCCGCGCCGGAAAACACATCTACTGCGAAAAGCCGATTGCGACGACGTTCGACGAGGCCTTGAGCGCTTGCCGGCTGGCGGAAAAGGCAGGTGTCAAGAACGGCGTCGTCCAGGACAAGATTTTTTTGCCGGGATTGATGAAGCTCAAGTTCCTGCGCGACAGTGGCTTCTTCGGACGCATGCTGGCGGTCCGTGGCGAGTTTGGCTACTGGGTCTTCGAAGGAGACTTGCAGCCAATCCAGCGACCATCGTGGAACTACAAGCTCGCTGAAGGCGGCGGCATCATTCTCGACATGCTGTGTCACTGGCGCTACGTGCTGGATAACACGTTCGGCGAAGTGAAATCGGTCTCCTGCATCGGGGCAACCCACATCCCACAGCGATGGGACGAGGACGGCAAAGCCTACAAGGCAGATGCTGACGACGCCGCTTATGCGACATTCCAGCTTGAGGGTGGCGTCATCGCCCACATCAATTCATCCTGGTGCGTGCGCCCCTATCGCGATGATCTCGTCACGTTTCAGGTCGATGGTACGCATGGGTCTGCAATCGCGGGGTTGCATGAGTGCATGATGCAGGCGCGGCAGGGAACCCCACGGCCGGTGTGGAATCCCGATCAGAAACAGACACTCGACCTCTACGAGTCCTGGCAGCCGGTCCCGGACTTCACGACGTTCGACAACGGATTCAAGGCGCAATGGGAGATGTTCATTCGCCATCTCGTCGAGGACGCACCCTATAAATACACGCTGCGCGAAGGCGCCAAAGGGCTGCAACTGGTGGAATGTGCGACCAGGAGCTGGAAAGAGCGCTGCTGGGTCGACATTCCTGCCCTATCAGTATGAGAGATACCCATGAATCGCATCGACAACAGTCTCAAGGCTCTCTCGATCGATCTGCCGGCCACCGGCCGCCGTGTCGAAAATTTTCACCTGTCCGAGCCCAGACATTTTCCCGAGCGTTCTGAGCGCAAGCTCAATCGCATCGCTTTCGCGGCGACACATGTCGTCGCCGATCCTCTCGCCGACAACGACCCCTGGCTCGATTGTGCAATCGATTGGGACAAGACCATTGCTTATCGTGAGTACCTTTGGGATCTCGGTCTTGGTGTCGCGGAGGCAATGGATACTGCGCAGCGCGGCATGGGTGTCGATTGGCCAACATCGCTTGAACTCATCAAACGGTCGGTCGCTGCGGCAAAAGCGTGCGACGGGCTGGTGTTCTCCGGCATTGGAACAGACCAGCTCGATCCGGCGCAGGCGCGCAATCTCGACGATGTGATCCGCGCGTATGAAGAGCAGATCGAAGCGATCGAGGCCGTGGGTGGCCGTATTGTCCTGATGGCTTCGCGCGCACTGGCCAGAGTGGCGCGGTCCCCGGACGATTATGAAAAAGTTTACGGCCGGATTCTTCAGGGCGTACGCGAGCCCGTGATCATTCACTGGCTTGGAGACATGTTTGACCCGGCGCTGGCGGGCTACTGGGGCGCATCCGATCTCGACGCCGCTATGACGACGGCAGTCGAGATCATCAACGACCACGCCTCGAAGGTAGATGGCGTCAAAATATCACTGCTCGACAAGGACAAGGAAATTGCAATGCGACGCCGCCTGAGTCAGGGCGTGCTGATGTATACCGGCGACGATTTCAACTATGCCGAGCTCATCGCTGGCGACGTCAAAGGCTATTCGCACGCGCTACTTGGCATATTCGACGCCATCGCACCGGCCGCCTCCGCGGCACTGGTCAAGCTGGCGGCCGGTGACGCTGAGGGCTTTCACGGCATTCTGGCGCCGACCGTGCCGCTCTCCCGGCATATTTTCCGGAGCCCCACCCGCTTCTACAAAACCGGCGTCGTGTTCATGGCTTACCTCAACGGTCATCAGGATCATTTTACATTGGTCGGCGGCCAGGAGAGCGCGCGCTCAAGCGTGCATCTCGCGGAAATATTCCGCCTTGCCGATAAAGCGGGCCTGTTGCGCGATCCGGAGCTTGCCGTCAATCGAATGCGCACGGTTCTGGCCGCACGCGGGTTTGACGCCTGATGCGCGATCTAAGCGGCGACCATCGTTGGCTCTCGCTCAACACGGCGACGGTGCGCAAACAAGGCTCGCTTCTCGACATCATCGACGCGTGTGCGCGGAACGGCATTCGCGCCATCGATCCATGGCGCGATCAGGTTGCCGCTATCGGCCTCGACCGCGCCGTGCGTGCGGTAAAGGACGCCCGGCTCGAACTGTCGGGTTATTGCCGCGGCGGTATGTTTCCGGCTGACCCCGGCCATCGCTCCCAAGCACGGGACGACAATCGCCGCGCCGTCGATGAAGCCACGGCGCTGGGAGCATCCTGCCTGGTGTTGGTTGTCGGCGGTTTGCCGCAGTATTCAAGGCCCGGCAGCGCGCCCAGCAAGGATATCTGGGACGCACAAGCACAGGTCGAGGACGGAATTGCCGAACTGCTCGCCTACGCGCGCACCGCAAAAATGCCGCTCGCCATCGAACCGCTGCATCCGATGTTCGCTGCCGACAGGGCCTGCGTAAACACCACACGGCAGGCGCTCGACCTTTGCGACCGGCTCGATCCGGCGCGCACCGGCGCGCTCGGTGTCGCAATCGACGTCTACCACGTGTGGTGGGATTTCGAATTGATGCCTCAAATCGAACGTGCGGGGCATGACCGGCTCTTGGCTTTCCACGTGTGCGATTGGCTGGTCCCTACCACCGACATGCTCAATGACCGCGGCATGATGGGAGATGGCGTCATTGACATTCCGCGTATCCGCGCCGCCGTTGAGGCGCAGCAATTTGCCGGCTACGTGGAGGTCGAAATTTTTTCCGACCGCTGGTGGGCGATGCCGGTGGATGACGTCATTGCGACATGTGTGGCTCGCATGAAAACCGTGGTCTGACCCGCGCCGGACACTAGCTTAAGCCATTCGTTTAGCGCCTTTCCAAGCATCTGTTTTTCATAGCTATTCGATGCGCTGTCCAAGGCCGGACTAACGACCGACTAACGGCGAGATGGGGAATTTTCCCATCTCGCAGCGCAAACGCCATGTCCGCTTTACCCCCCCAAAAAAACGGACATTAGCCGGCCAGTGAAGGGCGATCAGTTCGCGTTAAACTTGAACTCTTGCTTTGGTAGATGCCAAGCCCGCTGACCGGTAAAATAATTGACGGCCCTCGCATATCTCGCTCGACGATAAACGGGGCGCGGCGCGTGCGTCGTGCGTTTAGTCGTCGCTTTGAGCGCAGGCTTTGCAGCAACCGGAGTGGTTGCGTCGATGCTTCCCGTCACAACATCCGCAACGGGCAAACTGGCGACGGTATCAATAGCCGGAGCGTCGAGACCGCGTGACTCCAATTCTTTACGCTGGATCCCAAGAGGCACGAGGGTCTGTCGCCGCTCCGGACGTTCGTTCGACGTCACAACCGAGTTTGAGCGCAACCGTGATGTGTCACTCGGACTGAAGGCCAACGGCAAAAGTGCCAGCGCGAAAAGCGCACCAACGATCGGCAATATCCACCGGATCGGCAGCATCCAATGACCACTACCTGATTCGGGATTTGAAACGTACTCATCGACCAAACTGAAGGCTTACTGGTAATCACGCAAAGTTCCACTACGATCGCCCTTCGGTGACAATACGCTTTGGGTACCAAGTGTAGACGGCGCCTTGGCAAGGCGCTTTCTCACGGCCGCGCCGAGCTCGTGAGCGGACAATTTGCGATGCAATCGGCATGTCGGCTTTACCCCCGAAAGCGGCCATTGGACGCCGTCTCTCGGATGTCCGCTTAGTGCCATAGCGGACGTGTGGGCATGCTTCGTCCTGTCTACGCGCACGGGTCGTACGGGTACCCGGCATACACTAAGCTGGCACAGTTGGTGCTGAGCGAACCTTCCAGTTTTTCGACTGCTCTATCGATGACTTTGCACGAGTGTGTGACGCGAATTCGTTTTTTCGGTTTGGCGTGGGGGACCAACATGGCGTGCCTCCATCAGTAAAAACTTTCGTTTGTGGTTTAACGGAACGCCAACTCTTTGACTGTGACCGACGTCACTCTCTTGCGAAATTTTTTTAATTGATCGCCCGCGCACGCATGTAGTGGACGCGCGAATTTTGGTAGCGAGGTACTCTTGTTAAATCAGTCTTTTTGTGACCGGCAACACAGCGAGATCAGCTGGCGAAATTAGTGTGGTGATATCCCGAGAGCGAAGGGCTCTCTCACGAAAGCCAAAGGAGACCTTCCATGCGCATCTTGTTCGGCATCACCCTCGCAGTCGTTCTCGCATTTACAGCTTGGTCAGTCAGCCCCACCGTTGGAAAGGCGCGTTCAACCGTTTTGATCGATCCAATCAGCATGATGGCGACGACAGGTGCCCTTCCTGAAGAGCAATGTGACCAAGGCACCATTTTCTGATTGATTTTTGGATGCATTTTGGGCCCGCCAGCTGCCTGCTGGCGGGTTTCACATTTAAGTCAACTGGACAGCGGCAATTGCAACGCTCCGATTTGCGTGCGTAAGCCAATCTACTTGGACCATCGACCTTTCCAGGCTGTCAGTGAGAAAAGCGCTTATTCCAAGTACAGGAAATGTCCGCTTTGGGTCATTAGCGGACAAACCACTGCGGGCCGAAATCCATCTTTGTCTGCTTCGCTCCAATAGCGGAAATCGGTTTAGGTGATTTGATACCGGGGTTGGGTGATGTTGGACCAAGAGGCAACTCGACGGGGACCTAAAGCTCGCAGATCCTCACGTGACCACAGAAGCATGCACTCGCTAAGACGGAGGATGCCATGTTCCGTTGGATTACTGTCATTACAGTTTTGTGTGTGAGCGCCATCATTGGCACTATCGGCTCTGGCAACGCTGCCACGTATTGCGCCAAATATGTGGGCGGCCCAGAGCGAATAGCCTCAGGCGCCCGGAGCCAATGCGAGTTTTCAACTCTGAAGGAGTGCCGCGCAAGCGTCAGGGAGAGAGGTGGTGGATCCTGCTACAAGAAGGCGCAGATGCGCTAAACACCAAAGCAGATCCGCCCGCAGCCGGTCACACGACAGCGGCGGCGTGCACGGACAGTTCGTGCGCCCGGAGAAAGTTAGTGGCACCGGCAGCTTTCCTGGATTCGTTTTAATTCGCCCATGAACGGAACTCAAAAGAGTTCCATTGAAGGAGCGACGGTGCCGTCGCATCTGCATTGGGATAAAATTCAGGACGCTTGCCATTTCTGGTAATTAAGTAATTTCATTGCGACAATTCTGCAACGACTACGAACAATTCCAGTGACGAGTTCTCGTCGGCGTGGCGAGGCACGTTGCAATCTGCCTAAAGTACAACGTGGGACTTGTGTAACTGGTGCGATTACAGTTTTCGGCTTCTAGGACGTCAGACGGGAAAACTGACGTTTGTCGTAAGACAGTCGAGACGAACAGTTAGCCCTCACGTCTCGTTCCGCCTGTGACACGCTGCTGAAAACTCTCCCATCGTCGTGAGCACTAGAATTGACTCTTTGCCGGTCGGCGAGAACTCGTGTCTCGTCGTGACGGCGAGGCTATGCCTCTCGGGGGGCCGCTTCCGCACGTGTTCGGATATCTGTCCCGCGAGAAAGAAGAACGAGTCCCGCGACGGTGCACCTTGGCATCTGGATAGAGGGACAGGTCATGATACAAAGTTCGAAAATTCTTGCCGCAACAGGCGCGCTATGTGTGTGTCTAACCGCGCCTGCACTCGCCGGATCGGTAACGCAACCCGGCGAAACCGTCGGCGTCGCGGCCGGCGCTCCGCTGCCTCCGGGCTTCTATTTCGTCAACACCGGCGACTGGGGCTGCCGAAACACCTCGCCGGACAGCACTTGCGTCGGGGTCGATATTCCCGTGGTTGCATGGTCGACTCCATGGACGTTGCTCGGTGCGAGGTTGCAGTTCCTTGTGGCGACGCCGGTCGTAGAGGTTGGTGTTCACAACACCAGCTACGTTTCCGGGATATACAATCCGCTCGTGTCCGGCCAACTCGCCTGGGATCTCGGCAACGGCTGGGGCTTCAGTTACCTACTCGGCGCTTATTTCGGCGTAAACAGCGACGTCGCCTTTGACTCGACGTCGCTGAACCAGCGCTTCGCGCTGAGCTATACCGGCAATGGCTGGAATCTCACCGCGAATGCCATCTGGGGCATACAGATAGACAGCGTGACGGGCTGTAATACAGCGATTTCTATTAGTACATGTGCGTTCAACCCTAACTTCCTGAACGTCGATCTCACCGCGACGAAGAAGTTCGGAAAGTGGGAGATCGGCCCCGTCGGTTATTACTCCACCGATCTGAACTCGCCGATTGCGGGATATCAGAAACAGAGCCAGTTCGCGCTGGGCGGACTCGTCGGCTACGACTTCGGGCCGGTAATCCTGCAGGCCTACCTTACGACCGACGTCTACGAAAGGAATTACGGCGGGCGCGACACGAGGTTCTGGGGCCGTATCATCGTTCCTCTGGGCAACCCGTTTGCGACCGCATCGGCGGTCCCGTATCCGACCAAGGCGCCCCTCAAATAGCGGGAGGCAGGTTGAGGCCTAACCACGGGTTCGGGGCGTCGGCTGCTGCTTACAGGCATTCTCGCGACCCATTGTTCAACCTCGAGGAGGAATGACATGCCGGTTCTCACGCGGACTCTGTGCGCCGCCACGATCGCGTTTGCAGTCACAACGTCTGCATTCGCTCAGCAGGGCGACCCCTGGAACCTGCAGGAGGGGAAGGCCTATGTGGTGGACATGCAAGGCAAGATGAAGATGATGCAGCCCAAGGATCCGGGCATGGCGATGATGAAGAAACGCGCCAAACCGGTGCCGAAGGGCATGGTCTTCTTCATGAACAACGGCCAACTCTACATGATGCAGGGCAACCGTAGCCTGTTCGAGACCAATTTCTGATCACAACACAGCGCATACCGAGATCGCGGCGCACTCCGCAGGCGCCGTGATCCTGGCGGCGCGCGTCCGTACTTCCAGGATCGCCAGCCGCGACAGGTCCGCGGTTTCCAAAGCAATTGGCTTGGGCGGACCTACGCGTTGCAGCTATCGAATTGCAGTGCATTCAACGTTAGGTAAACTACTTTCCACGTGCACAGTGTAAACGCCGACGCTGGGCTGGTTACCGGACTAGGGGGAGGCCATGATCAAAGTGAGCGTTATGTATCCCAATACGCCTGGTGCTCGGTTCAACCACGAGTACTACCGAGATCGGCATATGCCACTCGTGAAAGCTCGGATGGGTGATAGCTGCAAGTACTATACCGTTGATAAGGGCCTCGCAGGTGGAGCACCGGGCACTCCTGCAACGTATGTTGGAATGTGCCACATCTTCTGCGATTCGGTGGAGGCGTTTCAGGCTGGTTTTGGACCTCACGCGCAGGAGATCCTAGCGGACATCCCGAACTACACCGACCAGACCCCTGTCATACAGATCAGCGAAGTCGTTGTGGGCAACTAGATTTTGTCTCCCCCCATCGAAAACGCAATGCATCTGATGCGTGACTAACCGAGAGCTGTCCGAATTGCGGAAGGCCGCGCGTTGAACAGTAAAAAGTGAACAAGCCTTGCTGAAGCGGGGTGAGTTGCAACCTGCCGCCAGCACTCACGATTTCGGCGCTACGTCCTGCAATGTCTCGCTAATAAATTTAGCTGCTCTGCGAAATGCTTCGTCTGTATCACCGCGGAACGAGAAGAGGCGGTTCAAGAGCAGCTGCCTCTGCCGTACATCAACAATTTGAACGCTCCCCCACGTGATCAGGGTGCTCATTTTATGGATTCCGCCGTAGATCAGAAGCTGCGCGTCCGCATTTTGCGCAGCAGCGACGAGATCATCTGCGCCCATACTCCCTACAGAGCAGGCCTTCGCACAATCGAGGTGGAGAACCTTGTACTTGCCCACGCCGGCGAGCCGTTCTCGCAGAAGACCGGCGAATGCCTTGACGCGTGCTGCATGTTCCGCCCGCTGATCCGTGACCTCGCCCGAGGTGTCGCTGTAGTCGAAATCAGCAACCACCACCGGAGTGACCGCTTCTTCGGCGGCGCGGGTCTCAACCGATTGCGCGGCAAATAGAAGCACCGGCCAAATCGCCAGCGCGGCCGCAAGCCTGACAAATGCGCGGCAGCCCATCCCGCCTACGACCCAAACATACGCAGTTTCATTTTAAGAGCCTGAGCAAAGCCTGGCCGGCCTTTGTCCTTAGTTCCCTGGAATCCAGCGTTCCATCGCGATCCGGGTTGGCCGCGTTGAAACGCTTTTCAACGACCGCAAGGTATTCGTTCTTCGTCAGTGTCCCGTCATGGTCGGGATCCGCATCGTTTAGTTCCCTCGCCGACAGACGGCCGCGAAGCTCCCGACGATCAAGGGTTCCGTCGTGATCGCGATCGAGGCGACCAAACAAAGCAGATGCCGCCCTTTTCGCCTCCTCGAGATCGACCGTGCCGTCGTTGTCAGGGTCAAGCCCGTACAGCGTACTCCTGCGTGGCTTCGCGAACGCGGACGCTCCAGAGACACACATGGCGAGCGCAACCGAAACGCTCAGAACGACTTCTCGCCTGGATTTCATCATCGATTTACCGCTCCTGGTTCTCTTCCTGCCTATTTGCTTGGTGCTCGACCCTTGAAGAGCGCACCTCTTGCTGTCGATTTGTACACTCGGTAGCCTTCGCAACGTGCTCAGACAGCAAGTCGGGGGCGTTAGATAGTGGGCGCCATATACCGCGTTTTTAAACTGATGGCAGCCCTGGCCGCCGGAGCCGCCGATTCAGTCCGTCGTGCGGGAAGGCGCTTGTGGTTCTATTCGATTCGTACGCAACTGATCCTTGCCTTGTTCGCGCTCATGGCGACAACGTGGATTATTGGCGCAGGCATCACAATAGTCCATGCACGAAAGGCCACCCACATTGAAATAAATGCCGCAATGGAGCTTGCGGAAGCCCTCGTCCGTGATGCAATTCCGTTTGTTCAGCTAAGCAATTCGCCCGGCCGCGCATTGGCATCCATCCCCGATCAAGTTGGGTCCGTTCGTCACGTTCGTATCTCGGTGACCTCGGACGGGCGCAATCCATCTCTTCCCCCGGACAGAAGCCATAAGGACTTTCGACGGGACGAAGCGCGCATGCCAGCGCCTGACTGGTTCACCAAACTGATTGCTCCGCCCTTCGAAAGCCGCGAGGTGCCCGTCTTCGTCAATGAAAAACAATTGGGCGCAATTGTAATTGCGAGTGAACCCGGTGATGAAATCGCGGAGGTCTGGGAGAATGCAACGTCGCTTGCCGGGGTCGCGCTTCTTACCGGGATTATCAGCATCATCATTTTGTACATCGTTTTTGGTCGCGTACTGGCACCGCTGCGTTCACTTGCCAAGGGCCTGCGTGACCTGGGTCTAAGCGATTACCGCGTGCGACTGCCGCAGCCGAAAGCTCGCGAGCTGTCGACCATCACGCAGCGCTTTAATTCTCTGGCGTCTGCGCTGGAAACGATGATGGTGAAGAACAGAAAGCTGAGCACGCGCCTTATTACTGTTCAGGACGACGAGCGCCGACAGACGGCACTCAACCTTCACGATGAGGTCGGCCCTTATCTCTTTGGCCTCAAGGCGAATGCAACCTCGATCGCCAACAGCGCGAAGGGCAGCGTTGCCGAAATCCGAGCACGCGAAATGCTTGCGATGATCGACGCCCTGCAGTCAATAAACAGACGCGTGCTAACTCAGCTCCGCCCGATGGCGCTGGGTCAAGTGCCGCTCGGGGAGCTCCTCTCCTCGCTCATCGCGGAACGCGCTCGCCAGTTTCCCGACATGTCAATTGCGTATTCTTCGAACAGGCTGTGCAACAGTTACGGCGAATCCATCGACGTGACCGTGTACCGTTGTGTCCAGGAAGGTCTCACCAACGTTATCCGCCACGCGGGAGCGCAACAGGCACGGGTGACTGTGGCGCACGAAAGCGATTGCAGTGTGGGTCAGCAGACTTTTTCCCGGCTGATCCTCACCATTGCCGATGACGGATGCGGCATCAAATCGCACACCTCGAAAGGCGTAGGTATCCAGGGCATGCAGGAGCGCGTAGAGGCGCTCGGTGGAAATTGCCAAGTCGCCGGCGCAACCGATCACGGTACGACCGTGAGGATAGAGATCCCGCTGCCAAGTGGCATTGCTGTGCAAACGTCGGACGCGGGGTCTCAGCGCCATGACCACTAGAGTTCTAATTGTCGACGATCATCCGATTCTGCTGCAAGGCTGCCGGCGCATCCTTGAGGACATTGGCGTTGAAAGGGTCATCGAGGCGCAAAACATCGCTGCCGGCTACAGGCAGTTTCTGCGCCACGTCCCCGATATGGTCGTTGTCGATCTATCCTTCCAAGGCAGCGGCCTTGCCGGCCTTGCGCTTGTTGAGCGCATCAAGCGCTGTAATCCGCAGGCAAGAGTACTGGTCCTGAGCATGCATAGCGATCCGGTTGTCGTCGCGCGGGCTTTGAACGCAGGTGCGACAGGCTACGTGATCAAGGATACTTCGACCGAAGAGCTGGTCAGGGCTGTCAACCGGGTGCTGAAAGGCCTTCCCTATCTCAGCGACGCTCTCGCCAACACGATTGCTTTTGCGCGCAAAGAACCGCTGGCCGACCTGACACCGCGCGAATTGCAGACACTGGCCCTCCTCGCGGAAGGGAAAACCTACGGCTCAATCGCTGCCGATCTCAACGTGAGCTACAAGACCGTGGTGAATACCTGCTGGCAGCTGCGACAGAAGCTGGCCGTGAAAAATCTTCAGGATCTGGTGCGCACAGCAGTTCGATTGCTGGCCGTGAACTAGCGCATTTGCCGGCATTGCCACAACTTCCCGGTCAAAATTGCCAAAAGGTATTCTTACTTTCAATGATCCTCGGATTTTTATTCCGGCATGCCGCTAGCGGCCTATGCAGGCATTCGCGCAACTTTCTGACGCCGATCCGTCGGCAGTCGTTCCCGGCGGGACACACGCCGTTCTAGCGAAAAAAAGCGGCGTGCAATTGGCGCACTTGCGCCAGCGCACGCCGTTCGCTCTCATAATCGATCTCGCGCGAGTTGGACTAGAACTCGGCGGGCAAGTAGCCGTTGATCTCAAGGCCGATGCAGATTTCCACGAGAGTGGGGGTTGTCCAAACCATGAGACTTTCCTCCGATTTTCAATTATCGCCTATGATAGCAATCGATCGGTGAGGTGACAACCTCACCTCATGTCGCACCACCCATGATGGAACTGCAAGCCCTTGGGGGTTACGCCACGCGGGAACCAAGAAAATCCTCGGCCCGCGAGTCCAGTATCGCGACCGATGCGGCTGGCGCGACCGAGGATACCGTGGGGCCTGCCTCAGGCGATACGTCGATGAGCGCTTCGAAATCGATGCACTCGCGAGAAAGACGTCGCGCAACCTCTCGCAGAAAAGTTGCGCCAATGCCCGCAACGACGATTGGCGCGCTTACCGGCAGTTCCCCCCGGGACAAGACAAGCATACCGCCGTCCGTAATGGCGCGAATCTGGGCTTCCGCAAAGTACTGAGCCAATGCAAACCACGCGGTGGGCCCGGCATCGTCGGAATCGCGCCCGACGATGCGCGCCAGGCGCGCCTGCGACGCAGCAATCGTCTTGGCGCGGCCATCCGTACTGGCCATCTGGTCCGCTCCCTCCGGAAGGCTTCCGAGAATTCGGTGAACATCCGCCATGGTTGAGAAGTTTTCGTGGATCAGCGTGCTCCAGCTTCCCGCGAAAGGCACCTGTTCAGCAGTCGCCATAAGAAAACTGCGAACCATTCCCGTATAAACTAGTTCGCCCTTGGCTAGCCGCTCGGCGTCCGTGTAGCCATGCGCGGCGACGGTACCGTTCACGATCGGGACGATATCCGTCGTGGTTGAGCCAATATCCATAAATAACGAAGATCCAATCCTTTTGCCTACAACAGAAGCGCTGGCGAACCAGTTGGCGGAAGCAATATCGGAGACATGATTTGCCGCGTCTGCAGGTGCTACAAAGCCGGCACGACCGGCATAGATCACGACGCGGCCCGGTGCCAGCTCGCGCACGGCGGCGCCGGTGAGACACGCAACCCCCTCTGCGCGCGACGCGAAGGTGTCGGCCAATTCGCCCGTCATGGTGACCGCATGGCTGTTCGCCGAACCAATCAGTGCTTTGGTCTCAGCAAAAGCTTGAACCAGCCGTTCAAGTCCAAGACGCAGCGGCGCCGCGACTTGTGCCGTCGCAACGATCCTGCCTTCTTCACAGCGTGCCGCTTTCAAATGTGCTCCGCCAATATCCCAGCCCACCACCGCCATCGCGTCCTCCGCCAAACTCAAATATACCTTCAGTGACCGGGTCGGCTCCGTCTGCACATGAGTATCGGCCCGCTGCAGGAATCGGTATGGAACTCATTCCCGTGATTGATCTCAAGGGCGGTTTGGTAGTCCACGCGCGGATGGGTAGGCGCGAACTCTATCGCCCAATCCGCACACCGCTCGCGCGCACAAGCCTCCCAGTTGACGTTGTAGGCGGGATCATATCGATCTATCCATTCGCGACCGTCTATATTGCCGATCTGGATGCTATCGAAGGTTCTGGAAACAACCGCACTTCTATCATTGACCTGAAGAAAGCTTTTCCCCCAGTCAGGTTCTGGGTCGATAGCGGCATTGCGGACGCCGAAACGGCCGCGAGATGGTTGCCGCTGGGCATGGACCTTGTGCTCGGCAGCGAAACACAAACTGACATATCTACCGTTTCTCATTTTTCCGGTGACCACCGCTTTGTGTTGTCGCTCGATTTTCGTGAAGGCGCGTTTCAGGGTCCGTCGACACTCTTAATGCATGCCGACCGTTGGCCGGCGCGCGTTATTGTGATGACTTTGGATCGGGTCGGCAGTCAATCGGGGCCGGACTTGGAACGCCTTCGCGCGGTGAAGACCGCAGCCAAGGACCGAGCGATATATGCCGCCGGGGGAGTGCGCGGTGTCGACGACCTTCGGTCACTCATGAACGGCGGCATAACTGGCGCACTTGTCGCGTCAGCCCTGCATAGCGGACAAATCACGGCCGCAGACATTCACGCTCTGCAAAACAAACCAAGGCAAAGAGCTACGGGTAGTAGCCCCCTGCCCTGATCATTCGACCGGACTATTGGTTCCGGCGGACTGGCCCGGCATCCTAAGCCGCGAAGGGATGCTTGACCTGGTCGCGCTTGGCTACCACTTCGGCGGCCTTTGGCTCGCCAGCAACCGCGCGAGCAATGGCTTCCTTGGTGGCGCGGTAATTATATTCCTGGATTTTCTTGTCGTCCGCTGCCTCCCAATGAATGAAAACGCCGACACACATGAAGAGATTGTCGGCCTCAGCCTGGGGAATGACGCCTTCTGCCACGCTGTCGGCCACCGCCTTGCCCACCGCATGTTGGGCTGGCCCGAACATTTGGACCGCTTGTTTGGCGTTTTTGATCGTGACCTTGTTGAACAGCACCGTCGCGGGCTTACACATCAGGTTCGGCGCCACCAACGCAAGCAGCGATGTGAAACCGTCCTTGTTGTTTGTCAGACAATTTGCAAACGCGATTTCGGCGGCGCTTCCGCGCGGCCCCAAGATGAGATCAATGTGCGCGACCTCGTTACCTTCACCGATAAGTGATTCACCAACGCAAAGTCCACTAACTTTTGCCATCGCCATCTCCTCCCAAGGAAAGGTTGCACCTTCACCGACGTCACTACGAAGCAGTCGGCGGAACAGCTATCCTTGTTGTCAGCATCCGAAACCCGGACCGGTTAGCCAGATAGCGGCAGAGTTTTGAAGTCAATCACCGTTGCGTGCCCTCGGCAAGATGCTCCGTAGCCGATGCGCGAAAAGCGTTGCTACCGTCAGGTCAGCGCTGGTACCGGGATTGACGTTCGCCTTTTTCAGTTCTGCATCCCAGATCAGGACGTTTGCCAGAACATCCTCCAGTCGACTGGCCTTCCGCGCCATTGCAGCCAGGGGTCCCGCTTGTTCGCGGGTCTGGGCGGCGACAGTCAGACCGTACTTCCGTACGATGTGGCTGTCCGGAAATGCTGCAAGGAAACCGAGATAAGTAACGAGTGTTGCCAGCCGCCTATCTGCCGAGCTTGCAAGCGTGGCTACGAGTAAAGGCTCGCCCAACTCAAAAACATCCGCAAAGTCCGTCACATACTGTTGGGCAACTCGATCACGGTCCGCCGCCTCGGCCATGGCCTCGCGGAGTGTTCCTGTAGCGGGCGCAAATACGTCGTGGCGCTCTGCCCTTCCCAAGCCCGCTGGCGATGCGCGTACGATGGCTTTAAAGGCAAGCTCGGCATCATCCCTGTTAAGGGTTCTCAGCGGTTGGGAAAGCGAACTCCGCAGGTCGTGTGAAAGGGTCTCCGCCGCTGCCGCGAGAGGCGCGCACAGTAAAATAATACCGAGATTTGTGTTTGTTTCGACCGCTGCGGCAGTCGCCTCGACGGCGCCGAGAATTCTTGCCCCCACCCTTTGTCCGGGGGCGGTGAGAGGGCCTGCAGCGGCAGCGGCGCTGCGTTCAAAATCCTTGACGCCCAAACGACCGCCATTGGCGAACACGTGAACGTTACCGGGTTTTGGCGCGTCGAGCTCGTCCCGGCATGCATTTTCAAAGGCACCGGCGATCTGGTGGGGCCACTCGCGAGCCGGCTCAGACATTGCACTGGACCTGCAACCGCAAGCTCGCGACCAAGTCGCCCGCCAGCGTGGCCGCGATGTCGATCGACGTGGTTCGCTGCAATCCCGACCACGCTGGCATGCTGTTGACTTCGAGCACGGACAGACGACCGTCCTGATCGTAAACCATATCGACGCCGGCAAAATTGGCACCCACGACAGCGGTCGCGGCAACGGCAAGATCTCTCATCGTGGCGTCGGCAACTGCAGCAACGGGTTTGCCCCCGCGCTTCACATTTGTCACCCAATGCGACGATTGGCGCATCATGGCCGCGACGACGCGGCCGCTCGAGACAAGCACGCGAAAATCGCGAAATCCGTCGCGTTCGACGCCGACAAAGCGCTGAAGATAGTAGACCCCGGCAACGTCAGCGGGGGCCGGAAGGTCCCGTTCGTCGCGCACGAGCTTCAAGCCGCGCCCTTGCGAACCGAACAGCGGCTTAAGCACGAAGGGGCCGGTTTCGCGCCGCACGACTTCCACAGCCGCTTCACGCGATTGCGTGGCCCAGGTCATCGGCGTCGGCAACCCGGCGCGCGCAAGCAGAAAACTTGTCGCGGACTTGTCCACGCAGCGTTCGATCGAACGCGCGGCGTTCCAGACCGGAACGCCGATTTCCTGCAAAGCATGCAGCATGCCGAGCCGTAGTGTCACAGCCTCGAAGGTTCCTCCCGACATGTCGCGCACGAGCACCGCGTCCGGCAGCCCACGGTCGAAATCCGGCAGGCACAGACCATGCGCTGTCGCGGTATCGAAACCGCAGGCCGGAAGCTTCAACAGAAGGACCTGCGCGCCCAGGGCGGCGAATGCCTTGCCGAGGGCACGCGCGTGCCAGTCGTTTGTGTCGGTCACTAGGGCAATCGTCCGGGTGGGCGCGGACGTACCTTGCATAATTGACTCAGACAAACGAGGCATCGAGCAGCTTCAGATTGATTTGGCCGGTGTGGAAACTCTCACCGGTTTCGAGTGCCGTGACCGTAACCTGTCCCGGACTGAATAACATCGGATCGATTGCGTAAAAGTCGCCGTTGAATCGTTTGAAAATCTCCGCGAACGGCCGGCCGTAGTCGCGCGATCCGGTGCATGGCAGTTGCTCGGCAAGCGCGCGAGCATCAGCCGCTGCCCCAAGCACCATTAAGTGTACGCGACCGGCATAGATGATGGCATCGTTGGTGCGACCCATGGCCGTGATCATATCCGGATGCGGTGGCGCCAGCGGTGCAGCCGCCAAGCCTTCCACTATGCGGCTCAGCGGAAATTTCAATTCGTGGGCCTTGTGCAAAGCAACTTCAAGCACGCGCGCCACGATCTGCGTGCTGCCGGCAAGGCTTTGCGTCGGTGCATAGAGAATGGTCAATCGCTCCGGCGCAACATCACAGGCCTTGAGCACCTCGTCGACGATTTCCGGGGGCGGCGCGCGTGAGCTCTCCAAGACCAAAGCTGCACTTTTCGCTGGATCGCGGTAGTCGAGCGTCTCGAACAGCGGTTCAACCCGTGCGAGCGCCCTCGCGGGCCCGGAGCCGAGGGCAAAAAACGCATCTTTTCCCTCTCCGCAATTGAGCCGCCATCCGGCGTATTGGCTCGCAAGACACGCGACCACCGGATTGCTCGAATAAACGAGCAGTGTCCACGGCCACCGAGGCGTCGCGCTGCTCGACGTGAGCTGCAGCTTGCCTAAGCCCCCCATGCAAATGTCCGCGAGCGCGAGGCCCGCCGTGATGCTGCCTTGTGCGCGGCTTCCGGCATCGATCAAAGTTTCTCCCCGGGCGCCGCGTGACACTTCGATCTTGTGCTCGGCCTTTGCGGCGACGAGCATCTCGATCAGCGCTTGAGCGCGTGCATTCACACTGAGTGGCAGTTCCGAGGTCATTGGATGCCCGGGTCAAAGAGAGCGTTTACGTTAGCGCTTCGTTGTTCCACGAGTTGCCTCGCTTCGGCCGCCGTTTCACCACGCGCGAAGACTGAGCACACGGGTTGCTCGTTCTCGATGCGAGTGCCGGCGGGAGGCCTGTCGGCGGTCCACTCAGGCCAATCGAGCACAGGTGCTGCAGCCATGTCGCGCTTGGCATAGACAATGGCGCCTGCCATTGCCCCTCGGTAGCTCGGCACCGATGTGGGCAGAGTGCCGCGGCACGCGTCAACGTGCAGAGCGAAGAGAGAGCCCGCTTCCGGCTCGAACAAGTCAAAGGTCGCGCCCGGTCGCGGATTAACCTCGAGCAGCTGAATTGCATCACCATCCACGATAAAATCGGCACTGTTCAGGCCAACAAGCGGCATGATCGCAATAAGCCTCCCCACAGCATCGATCATGGCCTGCTTGACGTCGGTGCGGAGCGGCGCGGGTCGAACGGCTCCCCCATACCGGAAAGGATAGCGCAGCGTTGGCGCCGTCCACTGTGCGCTGAACCCAAGCACCAATGCGCCGCGGCCGTCGCCCAATAGCATCGCGGAAATCGGCTGGCCTCTGACCCGGCGCTGAAAATAGACGTCCTTGCGCGCTTCCGACGTGTTGGCGGATACGACGTGCCAACCACCGGCACCGCCGATGCGCTTGATCAGCCAACCGGTCAGATCACCTGGGGGCACCAACGAAGTTTCCGGATGCGGAATCTTAGCTACCTGGCAAGTCGCGGCAAAATCCAGAGGATCCTTCACTCGCGCGATCGTATCGGGTGGGTTTCCGAGGAGGGGCCAGCGCGTTTCTATATTTCCCAACAGATCGACACGGTCTTCGAAACCGCTGCCGCAGACAATGCCGGCGCAATCGCAACCATCAGCCAGGGTCTGCAGAGCCGACATCAACCGGTCGCCATCGATCGGGCGCGCGAAATCGACCCGGACATGGCGGGCGGCGTCGGCAAGCGTATCCTCGTCACCGAAACCGTCGGCGACAAGCGGAACGTACCCCGCGCGCCGCGCACCTGCGGCGAGTGCCCGGCCGGAGGCAGCGGCTATCAGCACCGGTTTTTCCCTATCCATTGAGTTCGCGCGCAAGGGCGAACGCATCGCGAAAGTCCAGGCACACCGGCTTGGCTGCCTCGATCATCCTCTTGAACAATCCGAATTCGGTCTTGTATTTGATATTGCCGATCGCGAGCGGTCCCACTCCCAGTGTGTGATGCGAATTAACCTCGCTTCCGTTGGCCATCATATCGAGGCCTTCGACACCGGACGGTGGGACGGCGTTCACGTCGGCAACGATTAATAAATTCTTCGCCGCTTCAAGCTGCGCTCGCGAGAGTACTCGCACACCCGCGCGGCCGCAGCACAGCGCGACATCGCTGGCCGAAAGGATATCACTTTTCTTATTCTCGTCGCCGCCGTCGGCAGCTCGAACTTCGGTATTGAAACGCGTCCTGATTTCGACGGCACTTTCGCTCACGCGCTTGATGCCGTCATAGCCGACGAGAGTGACGTCGCCGCCTTGAAGTGCGGCGATGACCGCAGCGGAGAACCCGACGACGCCGGTTGCACCAAATACCGCGATACGAGCACCGTTAAACTGCCTGCTTTTCTTGTCGTGCAGTAGTTTCTCGACACAGGCGACCATTGCCGCGGCCGTGGTGAATGAACCAGCGGGATCGGCAAAGAACGAGATGCCGAATGGAGGCACCAGCGCCCGCTTTGCGGCTGACAACATGTCCAGCGCCTCCAGCGCCTTCTTGCCGCCGATGAAAACGCCCGTCTTGACCCCTATCTTCGGAGGACGCGAGAACATCGCATCCTGGACGAGACCGGACACGTCGTCGAGCGTTACCTCGGTATGGGGGATCGCAGCGTCATAACCGGCATCGAGAGCCATATTTACGTCGAACGGGCTCATATGCCTGAGCGGGGTGAGCATATGAAGGATATGCTTGTCGGCCACATCCATCTCCCCGGCTAGTTCAGATTCGGCGCCGCCACGACCGCGTCAGGCTCTATTTTTGCGCCGTGATTGATTCCCATGCAAGCGTGGATGTCCACGGCCCGGCAACGCGGATCGTTACGCGCGATGTCGATTAGCCGCCTCGCTTCATTGCGCGAGCGCGTGAAGGCAAAAGCGGTAGGTCCCCATGAGCTTTGACCGATGCCCACCGCGCCTTCACATTCGAGTACTTCCATGGCTGTGGCCACCTCGCGGCTGGCGAATGCGTGGCCACCTTGCAGCGGCGCAAAATACGCTCCGAGGATGGTTTGCATCTCTTTGATTGCCGCAGCGAAAGACGAGAGATCGGCTTCCACGAGGGCCGGAAGCGCCTGCATTAGGACAAGGCGGCAAATGTGCGCTGCGTCTGTAGCGGCAAAGGGCGGCAAACGCGCGAACGCCGCACTCTCCTCCTCGCCGTGGACGCCGGTACGTTTTCGATCGAAAACCAGCAAGATCCGCCATTCGTCCGGGAACGGTATTCTGCTGACGATCGGCGCTGCGTGCGACGGATCCCTGCATCCACCGTCGACGACGACCCCGCCTGAATTGAAAAGCCCGATCCCGACCCCGGAACGGCCGCCGCGGCCAAGACGAAAAGCGTCGCCGTGAACGTCGAGCGGCATGTGGTGGAGCTTTCGGATTGCTGTGGCAAGCGCGAGCGCAAGTTGCGTACCGGAACCGAGACCCGCATGATCAGGGATGGCTTCCGCAATCTCGACACAGTGAGCCCCGTCAAGTGAAAGCAACACTTGCAGGCGCTCAAGATAGCGACGGGCTCGCTCGCTGTCTGGCCCGCTAACGTGTGGCGTCGTCGCCCTGGAGACCCTAATCCGCGTACGAAATTCGCTGATGGCTAGACCCATACTGCCGAAGCGTCGCCCGAGCTCGCCGTTGAGATCGAAGAACCCTAAATGCAGCCGGGCCGGCGCTGTGACGACCACGCTGTTCAGCCCTGTGTTCAAAGACTGCCCCCCGCTGATTGATGCCGGTCCGGGTTTTTCATTTACGCAATCCGGGACTAGACTGCGATAGTTGGACTTGCCTGGCAATTGCGAACAGATCGGGTTCATCACGTACGAGAAAGGCTTCGCATCATGACAGCTGAAGCGGTTAAAGAGCGGACTTATAGCGAAGACGAGATCAAGGCGCGGCTTGCCCGCGACTTGCCGCATTGGTGGCTGGAGGACGGCTGGATCAGGCGCAAGTATCGGACCAACAGCTGGAAAGGCACACTGATGGTGATCAATAGCGTCGGTCACTTGGCTGAGGCAGCTTGGCACCATCCCGACATCACTGCTTCATACGCTTGGGTCGAGGTACGCCTGCAGAACCACGCCGCCAAAGGAATAACCGACAAGGATTTCGAATTGGCCAAAAAGATCGAAGAGGTCGTTCATTGGCAGCCGGCTAAAGCCGGCGGAGCGCTTGAAGGTACACCACACCAAGATGCACGCTTCGCCTACATCAAATACGACAAGTAAGGTCAAACCACACCTAGACCGAAGACCGAACGAACCACGCCGAAGGAGCGCGCATGGCTGAGGCATGGATTCGCGGCAAACCCGCCCCGCTCGACGATGCGATTGCCGAAGCGGCCAACATAGTTGCGGGCAGCCGCCAGCCGGTCATTGCCGGACTTGGTACTGATGTTGCCGGAGCGCGCGCTGCCATCAAGCTGGCGCGACTCGTTGGCGGCGTTGTCGACCACATGCATTCAGACGCGTTGTTGCGCGACCTCGGCGTCATGCGCGAAGCCGGCATGATGGTGACTATGCCGACCGAGGCCCACGTGCGTGCCGATTTTCTCCTGCTGGTCGGCCCTGGGTTGATCGAAGCATGGCAGGCCTTACCTGAACGGCTCTTTGCTAAACGCCGGATCGTCTGGCTTTGTCCAGATACTGCGGCGGGTTCCGCAGGCGCATATGAGAACGTTACCGTTGTAGGAGACACTCCCGCCGAACTGCCTGCGATCGTCGCGTTACTGCGGGCGCGTTGCGTTGGTCGGCCCGTGGCGAACCCCCCTATTGCACTGGCGACAATCGATGCGCTTGTCGCCGAATTGAAGAGAGCTCGTTTCGGGGTCGCGGTATGGTCAGCGGCCCGGCACGATAGCCTCACCATCGAGATGCTGTGCGGGCTGGTGAACGACCTGAACGCGGGCACGCGCTTCTCGGGTCTGCCGCTGGCGAGTGCTGACAATGCGGCAGCGGTGCAGCAGGTCGCTGGCTGGATGACTGGCTATCCGTTGCGCACCGGATTTGGGCGCGGGGTTCCCGAGCATGATCCATGGCGCTTCGAAGCGTCCCGGCTTGTCGATAGCGGGGAAGCCGATTGTGCAGTCTGGATCTCCGCCTATGGCGCGTGGCCGCCGACCTGGAAGCGCGACGTTCCGCTTGTCGCACTGACGGGCAATCCCAACACCATTAGGACCCACGTCACCATCACCGTCGGTCGCCCAGGCCTAGACCACGACTCAGTGGAGCATCTTGCTGCGACGGGGACGCTCGCCGCAGCGAGTGCTCGTCATCCCGAAGCCGCGGCATCGGTGGCAAGCGTTCTCGAAAAGATCATCACGAAGCTACCGGCAGCGCGCCCATGCTGACCCGTCTTGCCGGCGGTCATGTAATCGATCCGGCCAATAGGCGCGACGCGATTGGCGACATTTTCATCTGCGATGGCCGCATCGTGGACGCGCCGGCCGGCGGCACGGTCGATGAGAGTTATGATATTTCCAACAAGATCATCATGGCGGGCGCTATCGACATCCATTCTCACATTGCTGGAAGCAACGAAACGATGGGTCGCTTGGTATTGTCCGAGCAGCGCGCTCCTTGGGACGGCTTCCACCCTGGTCATTTTCCACGGCCGGCGGGCGCCTGGAATACTTTCGAGACCGGATGCACTTACGCTGCCATGGGCTTTACGACTGTGGTTGAGCCTGCCGTGTTGCCGCACCAGGCCTTGCAGGCACACCTCGAATTGGCCGACATTCCGATCATTGACAAAGCGACGCTGACGGTCCTCGGCAATGATGACTTTCTGTTGAACCTGCTGCGCCGGCACGAAGGCGGCGTCGCGATCCGCGACTATGCAGCCTGGACCCTCTCCACATCGCGTGGGCTCGGTATCAAGGTGATCAATGCCGGAGGCGCCGCAGCCTTCAAGGACAATTTGCGTGCTTTCTCGCTCGACGACGAAGTACCCGAGTACGGCGTTTCTTCACGCGCAATCGTCAAGGCGCTGCAACACGCAGTCCACGAACTTCGGCTAACCCACCCCTTGCATGTCCATTGCAACAATCTTGGCCTCGCCGGCAATGTCGAGACAGCACTGGCAACAATCGAGGCGGCGGAAAACCTTCCGCTCCACCTCGCACACCTGCAGTTCTATGGTTACGGCAAGGAAGGACCTCGCGGTTTCTCTTCGGCCGGGGCACGCCTGGCGGAAGCAGTGAACGCCGCCAAGTCCGTCACTATTGACGTTGGTCAGGTGATGTTTGGACAGACCGTTACGATTTCATGTGATGTGCTGCGGCAATTCAACGCTCGAAACAGCGCGCGCCCCAAGAAATGGGTGATCTGCGATGGCGACTCTAACGGCGCCGGCATCGTGCCCTACGACTATAAGGCGACCGATTTTTTCAACGTGGTGCAGTGGGCGGTGGGTCTCGAGCTATTTCTTCTCATCAATGATCCTTGGCGGGTGTTCTTCACCACCGATCATCCCAATGGCGCCCCGTTCACTGCCTACCCTGATATTCTCGCGCTGCTAATGGACCGTGATTTGCGAGCGGAATGGATGTCGCGCCTGCCAAAGGAGGCACTGGAAGTGACAACGCTTTCGTCTATCGCACGCGAGTACAGCCTTGTCGACATTGCTATCATGACGCGCGCTGCGCCGGCCAAGCTCCTTGGCCTTAAGGACCGCGGCCATCTCGGCGTTGGCGCCCTCGCCGACATCGCGGTTTACAGTCCGGGCAACGACAAAGCCACGATGTTCCGTGAAGCCGCGCTGGTTTTCAAAAACGGGCAGCTTGTCGTGCGCGATGGGACCGTGCGTCATGCCCCGTTTGGGCGGACGCTTCGTGCCGACCCTGATTGCGAGAGCGGAATCAAGGTGCGAATGCGGGATTACTACGAGGAGCGGTACGGACTGTCCCCAGACTTCATGATGGTAGTCGACTCGGCAATCGGCAGGCCGGATCCGTTCGAAATCATTCCATGTCTCAATTGACCGTCAACGGCATCCGTGTCGACGACACCTTCGCCGAAGCTTTCGGAATGCGGGCGACCGCGCTGACCATCACGGCCCATAGCGCCGTCTGGGCACATCAGGCTGCGGTAACGATGACGGGTTTTGCCACCTCGGTGATCGGCTGCGGCTGCGAAGCCGGAATCGATCGCTCTCTCAATCCTGACGAAACACCAGACGGCAGACCGGGCGTGCGCGTGCTGCTGTTCGCCGTTTCCACCAGCGAACTGCAAAAACAACTGCAAAACCGTGTCGGTCAATGCGTGCTGACAAGTCCGGGATCGGCCTGCTACGCAGGATTGGAAGCGGACGAAGAACTTAAGCTCGGCAACGCGCTACGTTTTTTCGGCGACGGCTGGCAGGTCTCCAAGCGTCTCGGAGACAAACGCTACTGGCGCATACCGGTAATGGACGGCGAATTCGTTTGCAGCGCGACGACCGGCCTCAGCAAGACCGCAGTCGGCGGTGGCAATATCATCGTCATGGGTGCGAGCGCCGAGACGACACTCGCCGCAACAGTACACGCTGTGGAAGCCATCGCCGCAGTGCCGGACGTCATCGTGCCTTTCCCGGGGGGCATCGCGCGGTCTGGTTCCAAGGTCGGCTCCAAATATAAAGGTGTCGTCGCTTCGACCAATGACGCGTACTGCCCGACGTTGAAGGGCTCGGGCCGCAGCGCACTCGACAGCGACATCGCGTCTGTTCTAGAGATCGTTATCGACGGCCTCACCTCCACTGCAGTTGCTGCGGCTATGCGAGCCGGCGTGCGCGCAATCCTGATGCTAGGTCCGGAGCGGGGCGCACTGCGCATTGGCGCTGGAAACTACGGCGGCAAGCTTGGCCCGCATCATTACCACCTCAAGGATCTGCTGCCGTGAGCGCGCTGACCTTCACCTTGCGCGAGGCGCCCTTGCAACGCGTCGACCTGGCGGCTCTAACACCAGACCGCCTGCTCGGCCTCAGTGAAAGCAAAATCGCCGCCAGCGAGTTGCAGACAACCCGCGTGCGTCTGTGTGCGGGAGACCTTTTCAAGATCCGCATGGGCGACGCAATGCAAATCCGATTTGAGGGCGGCCATGAACGCTTCGACCGCGTTGGCGCAGGCATGACCAAAGGCGAAATCAATATCGCAGGTGATGTTGGCATCCAGGCGGGACGCTTGATGCAGGGCGGAAGGCTCACGATAGGAGGGAATGCCGGACCGTGGTCTGCATCGGGCATGAAAGCTGGCACAGTCGCAATTTCCGGACATGCCGGTGAACGGATCGGCGGGCCTCTCGCCGGCGAGACGGTCGGGATGCGCGGTGGGGTGGTCGTCGTGCGCGGCGATGCCGGCGCACGCGCGGGTGACCGCATGCGGCGCGGGCTCATCATCGTCGAAGGCAAGGCAGGCATTTATGCCGGCAGCCGTATGATTGCTGGCACGCTGGTCGTGCGTGGGCGCACAGGCTCGCTGCCCGGCTATCTTATGAGCCGGGGGACGATATTCGCTATGAACGGCAGTGACGTGGTATCGCCGACATTTGCCGACTCCGGCGTGCACGAGCTGGTTGCCCACACTCTTCTGGCTTCCTACATCCAACCGTATAGCTCGGAAGTTGCGGCGATGCTGAGGCGGCCCTGGCGACGACTTATCGGCGACATGGCCGTGATCGGGAAAGGGGAAATTTTCTGCCCCGCGCCGAACTAACCTCGCCAGACTCAGTCATTTACAGTAAAAAGGCGCTACGCGCGGAGAACGACACAATGGGCTTGCTCGAGCTGGTGATCACGGTGTGCACCGTCGCTCACCCTACTCTTTGCGAAGATCAGCGCCTCGGGTACGCAAGCAGTGCAACGCTTCAGCAATGCGCAATGGCAGCGCCACCTTATATCGCGCAATGGATCGGCGACCACCCTAAATGGATGGCTGTTCGCTGGCACTGCGAATACCCGGGTCAGAAAAAGGCCTGACACTGCACTCGGACGGTCGATGATGCGTCGCAACGCGCGTATGAAGCGCGATGTTTTTCTTGCCGATATCGGCACCCGCCCGCTGATTATGGGAATCCTCAACGTCACGCCGGACTCATTTTTCGACGGCGGCCGTTACATTGCCGGCGGCGCGGCCCTCGCCCGCGTCCGGCAAATGGTCGCCGACGGCTGCGATATCGTTGACATCGGTGCGCAATCGACCCGGCCTGAGGCGGAGGCTATCGACGAGGCAGAGGAACTGACCCGTCTCGACCGAGTGCTCGACGAGATCGCCACCCTCGACGTACCGGTATCGATCGATACGAGTAAATCTGCGGTAGCAGCGCGCGCCCTGTCCCTCGGCGCTGTTCTCGTAAATGACGTATGGGGACTGCAGAAGGATCCTCGCATGGCGGATATCGTGGCAGAGGCCGGGGCCGCTGTCGTGATCATGCACAACCGAGTGGAAAAAGACGAAAATCTGGACATCATTGCCGATATTCGCCGCTTCTTTGAGCGTTCACTTTCTATAGCTGCTCGCGCCGGAATTCCGAAGCAACGCACGATTCTGGATGTCGGTATCGGCTTTGCCAAGACTAGCCGGCAGAATCGCGATGCCATCCTCCGGCTCCGTGAGCTCAGCGACTATGGATTGCCGATTATGGTTGGGGCATCCCGCAAGCGGTTTCTTGGCTCGTTGACCGGTGATGGAATTGAGGGGACCCTGGTTGGGTCCCTGACGGCAAGTCTATCCGCGATTGCTACAGGCGCCGCAATCCTGCGTGTACACGACGTCGAGGAGCATGCCGTCGCGCTGCGGGTCCTTCAGGCGATGCGTGGCACGTAGAGCGCAGTTCAGGCGAAGCGCTGTAACCAAAACAGTTTTCACTTGCGGCAATCAGTGAGCTGCTTCTCCTCGATGATGAAGACTGCGCCCTCCTTAACGTCGATATCGCGCACGATGCATGTGCGTCCAGTCTTATCGATGAGCCTCACGTCGTAGCGGCCGGCACTCACGTCAGTAATTCGCAGGCGCTCGTCGTGATCGACGGTCCCGTCACGATCGTTCTTGCACTGATTAATTCCCCATTCCTGTTTACCTGCGGGCGACATGTGCAGAGCCGTAATTGTGTTGACCGTCAAGTTCCAGAAGCGAGTCGGCTTGTTTTGGGCGTGGGCACCGGACGCGATGACCGCGAGGACGAAACTGATCGCACCTGATTTCATGTTTCCCTCCCAGAGCATCACCGATAGCTGTGCGCCAGCACCCTTACTATTTCTGCAGGAGACGATCGCGATTTATCGCCTTGTCGAAGTTTCGAGCCGTCTCAAATCCAACAGGTGCCACAAGTCGAGCGGACGCAAGATCGGCGCCGAAAAAATCGACGCCCGAGACGGTGGCCTCGGTGAGATCCGCGCCGCTAAGATCAGCCCCGCGCAGCAGTGCACCCGTGAGGTCGGACTTCTTAAGAGAAGCGAACTGCAGTTCGGCTCGCGAAAGGTCGGCATTGCGCAAGTCGGCATTGTCCAGCCGTGCTGACTTAAGGACGGTATGAATCAGCCCCATGGACTGATTTTTCATGTCGGCAGCCAGATTGGCGCCTGAGAGATTGGCTCCGACCAAGCTTGCGCCAGTGAGATCGGCGACCACGCGGGCGCTCGAAAGGTTTGCTCCATCGAGTCGGGCACGCCTCATTTGCGCGGCAAAAATACTGGCGCGTTGAAGACTTGCGCCCGTGAGATCTGCCTCCAGCAGCCAAGCCTGGTCGAGGACAGCACCGTCAAGATTGGTGTCGACAAGCTTGGTTTTGTTGAGTCGGCCGGCACGGAACACGGCAGAGGAAAGATCGAGCCCGGACAAATCGAGGCCCGATAACTTTTTGCCCGTAAAATCGGCCGGATGGCCAGGCGCGGCGGCCTTCGCCATGGCGACAACCTCGTCGCGGGTCATCTCCGCAGTGGTCATGTCCGGCGAATTGAGATCGACATAACGCATCATGTCCTGCGCCATTCCCGGCGGCGCAAAGGCGCAGGCACAAAGCGCGAGGATTGCGGCTACCCTACTCGTCATTCGCTTCGCCATCTTGACCAGAATTTGCCCCTCGTTTGCGCCAGGAGCAAGGCTCGCTCTTACCCTCGCATCACGTGCACGCGTTAACAGCTTCCTTTATGGCGTCCGGCAAATCGGACATCGACGTGACTACCGTTCGTGCGCCCGCCACCCTAAGCTGGTGGGCGAGCTTGGGGGTCGCGTGGCTAGCGCCCACGAATCCGACTGTGCCCATGCCCGCCGCAACCGCGGCGCGTATACCGAGCGTCGAATCTTCTATGACGATGCAGTCGGCGGGTCTTGCTCCGACCGAGCGAGCCGCAAAGAGGTAGAGATCGGGGGCGGGCTTGCCTTGCTCCACCTGTTCGGCACTGAAAACACGGTCGCCGAACAGTTCCGCGAGGCCCGTCACTTCGAGCGATAACTGGAGCCTTTCTCGCGTCGATGACGACGCGACGCAGCGCGGATACGGTAGTGCGCTAAGAACCTCGCGAACGCCTTTGACCGGCCTAAGTTCACGTCGAAATCGTTCCAGGAGCTGTTGCCCCGCAGCGGCGCCCAAGTCAGCCGGTATCGGAAACGAAAGCAATGCCTCGGCCAATGTCAGAACATCCTTAAGCTGGAGCCCGGTGAAGACCTCGACCGCCTCCTCGGTCGTCATCGGATGGCCGAGATCGCTCATCAGTTTGGCGAGTGCCGCATTCGCGAGGAGCTCTGAATCAACCAGAACACCGTCGCAGTCAAAGATTAACAGTGTCGTGTCCGGTGATTTACGCATGACCGGGTCGAAGGGCGCTATCGGTCATTCGGCATGCGACCTCGCTGACAATCCTGGCAACCTCTCGTTCTGAGCGGGCCGAGCGCGGCGCTGTAAGGGGAATTTCGGCAACGACTTGCGCGGGACGCGGCGACAACAGGAAGATTCGATCGGCAAGACGAATGGCCTCCTCCAGATCGTGGGTGACCAGCAACGTTGTGATCGGTCGACTTTCGATCAGTGCAGCGAGTTGGTCGCGTAGCCGAGCTGCAAGGGCTTCGTCGAGTGATACCAGAGGTTCGTCAAGCAAGAGCAAGCTCGGCTCGATCGCAAGGGCTCGTGCGAGGGCAACGCGGCGAGCAAGACCGAGAGAAAGCTCGCCCGGATAGTGCAAGCGATGCGCCTCGAGGTCCAAGTCTCTAAACAGGGACGCAAGTGCCTCACGGGTAATCCCGGGCGCGACCAAGCCGACATTGTCTTCGACAGTGCGCCAGGGAAGCAATCGCGGCTCCTGAAAGACCATGCCAAGCCTGCCTGGTAACGGCGACGTTATGGTGCCTTCAAAGTCTGTCTCAAGCCCTGCAATGATGCGAAGTATCGTGGTCTTGCCGCATCCTGAAGGCCCGACGAGAGCGGCCACTTGGCGATGTCCGAGCCTAAATTTGAGGTCGCGCAAAACTTCGAAGCGCTCGCCAGAAACTGACGTAAAAGCCTTATGCGCAATGCGGACTTCAACTTGCCCGAATTCGCCAGCGAGAGGCACGTCTTTCAATGGGCTGCACCACTGCGGTTTCTATAACAAGAATGACGGCGACGAATGCGAGCGCATAAGCGAGGATAAGCGTAACGTCAAACAACTGGAACGCCACACCGATTTGAAATCCTATGCCATTCGGCCGTCCAAGCAATTCCACGATGAGGACGATCTTCCAGACCAACGAAAGGCCGGAACGTCCTGCTGCAGCGAGATAGGGTCCGAGCTGCGGAAGGACCACGTGCCACATGTATTTTCGGCGCGGCAGCGCGAAGACCGTTGCCATTTCGTCAAGGCCCGAATCGAGCGCGCGTGCGCCCTCGCGCACCGTAACTACGGTGTTCGGCAATTTATTAATTGCCACAGCCAAGACACCCGCAATCTCAGTGAGCCCGCCCCAGATAAACGCAAGCACGATAATCACCAACGCCGGGAGGTTCAGCAACACAATGAGCCAGGGATCGCCGAGCCGATCGGCGAGCTTTACTCGACCCATCAGCAAGCCGATCGCGGTGCCGGCCGCCATTGCAATCGTGAACGCAGCGAGGACGCGGGCAAGCGTCACCCCAAGTTGAAAGAAAATGTCGCCGCTACGCGTTTGCGCGGCGATGGCTCCCAGGACTCTTTCTGGCCCGGGAAGCGTCTGCGGCTCAACGAATTGCGATATGAGCCACCAGGTCGCCAAAAGCAATATGAGCGATATGAGCCTCACCATGGTCAGTGCGCAACGTTGGGTTTGTAGAAGGTTCCGGGCGCAAGCTCCGTTCCATGCCCGACCAATGCAGGACCGCCAAGCGTAAGCAGCACACGATAGAGGACCCGAGCGTCGTTCTCTTCGGCATCAACCGAACGGCGCGGAACACCCTCGCGATAGCGGTCGCGGTAGATCTTTAGAGCTGAGGCGTCGTGCACACCCACCAGCGGGGCGATCCGTTCCCATTCAGCATCTGAGGTTAGCAAAATCTGCTTGGCCTTTTGAGAGGCATCGAGAAACCGGTCGACCGTACGTGGATGCGCGGACGCCCATGCTTCATCAAAAACATATCCGATCATGGAGAGTTGACCAGCAATACCAAAACCCGGCAGTAAGTCGTCAATCCTGACGATCTGACGGAAACCGCGCGTTTCAAGTTGCGTGGAGAAATTCCAGTAGGTGAGCGTTGCATCGAATTCGCCCTGAATCATCTTGCCGGCCAGCAACGCCGGTGAGCCATACACCACATTTGCTTGCGTGCTGAGATCGACGCCTTTCTGTTTGGCGGCAGCGCGCAAGAGAAGCCAACTCTTGTCGATCGGGCCGCCAGCGACTGCCACCGTTTTATTCTGCAGGTCAGTAAGGGTTCTGATCGGAGAATTCTCAGGAACCATCACCGCGCCGAGCGTCGATGAGTACGGATAGAAAGCAAGCTTGGTGCCGAGCTGGCGCTCGCGGGAAACCCAGATCCAGTCCGCTGCGATGACATCGGCCGAGCCGCCGCGCAGAGCGATCTTCCCGCTCTCCGGGCTTGCTAGTTCCAGCGTTTTGACAGTGATGCCGGCCTGCTTGTCCAACTGGTGCGCGCGCATCACATCAAGTTCCCAGGACAACGTTCCGGTTTTCTGCACCGCCAAACGAATCAAGTCAGCTGATGCGCAATCTCCTGACGTACAAAACGCCGCACCGGTGCACAGCCAGACGATGACGATCGGCATGGTCAACTTGGTCTGAGCCGGCATTCGTCGAAATCTCAAAATTGCAGGTGAGACTCTGCCTTGGCCGTCTATTGGAGCGCATTTGCCCCAACGCTAACAAGCCACCAGCGGCCTTGAGTCACATGCGGCAAACACTATCCTACGCGGCACGGGCGCGTTTTGGCGCTCAAGGACCGTTTAACGATGAAATCGGTTGTAAGCATTTCGCGCATCAGTCTTTTGCTGACGCTCGGCTTGATTGCCTGCGGCACAAGCGCGGTGGCGGCTGAACCCAACGACTACCCGACCGAAGCGCGCGCCGACTACGTTTTCGCTTGCATGAAGACCCACGGCGATACGCAGATCGCGCTGCGCCAGTGCTCCTGTTCAATTGACGTCATCGCTACATTGCTGTCTTACGATCAGTATATAGCGGCGCAGACGGTGCTGAGCCTTTCGCAAGTCCAGGGCCGCTTTGGTGCCATGTTTCGCTCGCCGGAACCGGCTAAAGAAGCGGTAAAAAATTTGCGGCAAGCACAAGCCGAAGCGGAGGTGCGGTGCTTCTGAACCGCTTGCCCACCAGTTCTCGCGATATCGATGTTTCGGCGGCTAAGGTTTTTGTTGCGGCCGGGAAAAGGCGAGCATAGACTTCTTGTTGGTTCCGGCTTCAAAGGGCGCCAGTGCAACGGGAATACTGGTGCTTTTCGTAAGCTAGGCGGGGCATCTTTCAAAATGCCCCTGATGCCACGCTCCGCTGTGACACGCTGCCGGAAGCGCTTCCCAGATGCACGGGTGCCGACCAGCGGCACGGAAAGTGCCGTTGCGCCGGTCAACCCGCGACAATTTCGTAGGGAGGACACGGATGCGTTATCTGCTCTTAACCACCTGTATCGGCGCCGCCTTAGCCGCTTCTTCGGCAAGCGGCAATGAGCAATTGCAGAAAATGTCGCAGAACCCAAAAGATTGGGTGATGCCCACCGGGAACTACGCAAACACACGCTACTCGGAACTCAAGCAGATCACCGCCGATAACGTCGGCAAGCTTCAGGCGGCGTGGACCTTTTCGACCGGCGTGTTGCGCGGCCACGAAGGCGGACCATTGGTCATCGGCGACGTGATGTACGTGCACGGGCCGTTCCCAAATCCGGTCTTTGCGCTCGATCTCAACAACGATGGAAAAATTCTCTGGAAATACGAACCGAGGCAAGATCCAAACGTCATTCCGGTGATGTGCTGCGACACGGTCAACCGTGGCCTTTCGTATTCGGATGGAAAGCTCTTCCTCAACCAGGCTGACGCGACGCTGGTTGCGTTGGACGCCAAGACCGGCAAGGTCGTGTGGCAGGCGACGAACGGTGACCCGAAAAAGGGCGAGACCGGTACGTCGGCACCGATGGTCGTCAAGGACAAAGTGTTGGTCGGCATATCCGGCGGCGAATTCGGAGTGCCGTGTCACGTGACGGCCTACAATGTCAGCGACGGCAAGATGGCATGGAGAGGCTATTCCAGCGGACCAGACAATCAGATCCTGGTCGATCCGCAAAAGACGACCGAACTCGGCAAGCCAGTGGGGGCGGATTCAAGCCTCAAGACCTGGCAGGGCGATCAATGGAAAATCGGCGGTGGCTGCACGTGGGGCTGGATCTCCTACGACCCGCAGCTCAACCTGATTTATTATGGCTCGGGCAATCCCTCGACCTGGAATCCCAAACAGCGGCCTGGCGACAACAAGTGGTCGATGACGATCTGGGCGCGTGATGCCGACACAGGGATGGCCAAGTGGGTCTACCAGATGACGCCCCACGATGAGTGGGACTTTGACGGCGTCAACGAGATGATCCTCGCCGATGTCGATGTTGGCGGGACGACACACAAAGCACTGGTTCACTTTGACCGCAACGGATTTGGCTACACGCTGGATCGTACAAACGGCGCCCTGCTTGTCGCCGAAAAGTTCGACCCGAGGGTGAATTGGGCGACAAAAGTGGATATGGATAAAAATTCGAAGACATACGGCCGTCCACTGGTCGTATCCCAATACTCAACCGAGCAAACGGGTGAAGACAAAAATACCAAGGGTGTCTGCCCGGCTGCATTGGGGACCAAGGACGAACAACCCGCGGCCTACTCGCCCGACACCAAGTTGTTCTACGTGCCGACCAACCACGTCTGCATGGACTACGAACCGTTCAAGGTCTCGTACGTAGCGGGTCAGCCCTACGTAGGCGCAACGCTGTCGATGTATCCGCCTCCGGGTGAAAAGAACATGGGCAACTTCATTGCCTGGGATGCCGGCAAGGGAAAGATCGTGTGGTCAGTTCCCGAGCAGTTCTCGGTGTGGTCTGGCGCCCTGGCCACCGCGGGCGGCGTCGTGTTCTACGGCACGCTCGAAGGTTATCTCAAGGCGGTAGATGCGAAGACGGGCAAGGAGCTTTACAAGTTCAAAACCCCGTCCGGCATCATCGGCAACGTGATGACCTATGAAAATCGTGGCAAGCAATACATTGCCATCCTGTCGGGTGTCGGTGGCTGGGCCGGCATCGGCCTTGCTGCTGGCCTCACCGATCCTCAAGCGGGCCTAGGGGCCGTCGGCGGATATGCCGGCCTCCGCGACTACACTTCGCTTGGTGGTCAGCTCACGGTGTTCGCGCTGCCGGGCAATTGATAGCCTCGGATCGCGTCAATAGCGCAACGAACTTGGCGCATCGCCTGCGGCGGTGCGCCAAGCCTTGATTGCAGAATACCAACTGCCAAACGATGCGAAGTCACAGCGGAAACTCCGTGAAACAAATCATCTCTGTGTCCGCGGTGGCGATCGCGGCGGTGCTTGTGTTAGGCATCATGCCCGCGATAGCGGATGGGTCCGGCGACCCGCAAGCGGTCAAGGGCGAGGATGGCAAGTATTACGACAAGGACGGTACGCCAACCTACAAAATCCAGAGTGATGGCACGACGGACTGGTACACCTACTCCGGGTTCCGCCGCTATCATTCGGACTGCCATGTTTGCCACGGACCCGACGGCGAAGGATCAACTTACGCTCCCGCGCTAAAGGACTCACTGAAGAAAATCGGCTACGCCGATTTCCTTGCGGTGGTGGCAAGCGGCCGAAAGAACGTTAATACCGCATCCGACAATGTGATGCCCGCATTTGGGACTAATCCTAATGTCATGTGCTATCTCGATGACATCTTCATCTATTTGCGGGCGCGGGCCAACGAGGCGGTCCCTCGCGGCCGCCCCGCAAAGCACGAAGACAAGCCAAAAGCGGTAGAAGACGCTGAAAACAGGTGTTTGGGTGGCAAGTAGCTAAGGCGACTGCAATGTCGTGCAGAGAGAGTTTCTGGATTTGTCTTGCGGTTTGCGCGGCGCCGGCAGCGCTCGCCATAACCGGAGCGTCGGCGCAAGGCACACCGCCTGCGGCGGGCGTTGCGCAACCCCAGGGACCCTTTGAGCTCGTTGACCCGAAGGTCTTTCGTGTATGTGCCGACCCCCACAACCTGCCCTATTCGGACACTACGAATTCCGGGTTTGAGAACAAGATTGCCGAGTTGTTCGCGAAGGAATTGGGAAAGAGCATTTCTTTCACGTGGTTTCCGAATGCGCCGGGCTTCGTGAGCAAAACCCTCGCACTTTACAAATGCGACATCATCATGGGCATGCCGCAAGGCGACGACATCGTTCAGGTCACGAACCCATACTACCGAACCGCCTATACGCTGGTGTTCAAGCCGGGCCGTGGCCTGGACGGCGTTGACGTTCTCACCGATCAACGGCTCAAGGATAAGCACATCGGCGTCGTCGCCGGAACTCCGCCAGCAACCAATATGGTGCTCGATGGATTGATCGGAAATGCCAAATCTTATCCGCTTGTAGTTGATACGCGCTACGACTCCTCCGCCGTCGCGATGATCAGCGACATCGTCGATGACACTATTGACGCCGGACTCCTATGGGGTCCATTGGCAGGCTATTACGCCAAACAGTCCAAGGAGCCGCTCACAGTCGTGCCGCTGCTCAAGGAGACCAACGGCTCGCGCATGACTTATCGCATGGGCATGGGCGTGCGGTACTCCGATCAGAATTGGAAGCGTCAACTCAATCAGTTGATCCAGGCAAACCAACCCGCGATCACAGAAATACTCCTGAGCTACGGCGTGCCACTGATCGATGAGGACAACCATCTTATCGAGCCGGCCTCGAACGCCAAGTAAGGCGCCAAGCAGCGCGGATGCGAACCCAGCCGCCGATCAACGCAATGCCGGTCCGTTACTTTTCGAGGTGCGCGCCGGCAAAATGCGCCTCGACCTTTTCCGCAAGCCAGCTCCAGGCCTCGACCTCGCGGGGCCCTGCGGTCTTCTCGACGGCGGAACGAAGGTAGGCCAGCTCGCGCTCGATTCTGTCGCGCGGCAACATATGGAGGCGGCTCACCAAAATCGCGGCTTCGAGTATCGCGGCCTGAGCACGATTGAAGCCCTGAAATGGTGCGTGCGAAATCGAGCGCACGACGCGACACCGCAAGCGCGGCCGCTGTGGGTCCTTTTTGACATCAATGACGGCGAGTTCGATGTGCGAGAGCGCGTCGGCAAGACGAGGTACGGGCACCTCCTCCGCGGCAACCGTCGGCCACGTGTACCGACCGGTAAGGCAGCCGGCAAAGACCCGTACGTCATCGGTGTTGCTGGCGGTGGCGAAGGGCACCGCGACAAGATTGTCGAGCGTGGTTGAAGGGCGGAATGGCGCAATGATCCAGTCATCCATCTCCGCAATAAGGCCGATCGGAGCAATATGGGCGCGACCATCACGGCTGGCCGTGATTACGATGGTCTCGCGAATTAGCGGCATCGTCGGATCATCCTGGCGTCAAACATCGTCGTCACCCTTTCTCGCTGGATCAGCCGCGCGCAACGTGTGCCCTCGCACGCGCAGGCGAGTCATGTCTTCGACAACACGCTCGACAGCGCAGCCCCAATCAAGCGGCTCGTCCTGAATGTAGCGCTTGCCCAAACGCCACGCGATCTCGGCTTTAGACAGTTCCGCGCCCAGATAGAAAGCATGCGGGCCATCGTTGGCAATGCCAAGTGCGGGGAATAGAGAGAACACGTCCTGAGTCACGTGGTGCATGCCACGCGTATAAATGTGGACCCCATCTTCGGCCGTTTCGATCCGGAAATTTCCGTCTTTCACCCGGGCGGCGAGCTCGGCGATCTCCTCAGGGCTATTAGGAAAAGGCTTACGATCATGCAGTTGCAGCAAGGCGCCGCCATAGCCCTGCGGCAGGCTATGGTCGTCGCGCGCGGCAAACATGATGCGGCGCGCTGCGTCATGTTCCTGAAGAGTCCTGCGCGTGTGAGGGCTTACCTGGACCACGAGAATGTTGCGGATGGCGAGTTCCGAACAGATGCCGAGAAGCGCGGCCGTCATGCCGCCGCTGTCGGCATCCGTCAGCTCCGTGAGATTGCCGGTACCCATGAGAATTTCCGCTTCAGGCAGCCGTCGGCGCAGTTCGGCATAACGCCCGAGTGACTCCATGAAACCAAAGTGAATGGGATCAAGGATGGGATCGAGGATAGCAATGATGCCGCGCTTATCAGCGGATTCCGCCGCACGAAGGAGCGAGTCGAGATCGCCGTGGTTTGCTGGCACCAGCACAGGGGTAGCCCCTGTTTCGACGGCGATGTCGAGAGTCGTCTCGTCGAGACTGAGCAGGAACTGCGCACCCGCCATTGCTCCGGTGCGCAACTCGTCACTGACCGCGGAATCGACGCTCACCACAAAGTTCTCGGCGCGCAGCGCATGAACAGCATCGCGCAAATGCGGGAACGGCGTATCCGGAAGACTTCCCAGGTCAATCACGTTGGCGCCGGCGGCGCGCATCGCCCGTGCACGATTCAATATGGCCTCGACACCAAGCGCGGAGGCATCGACGATCTCGGCGAATATTCGAATGTCGTAGCGTGAAAGATCGAGATCGCGCCCCCTTTTGCCGAAATAGGCGGGCAAGTCCTTCAACTCATCTGGCCCACGCTCGAACGGAACACCGAATTCCACACTCAGGCGGTCGAGATCGGCGCGGCATCGCCCGGGCACCATGACGCGGCTCGCATCCAATGGGCGGGGGACGCGGCGCAGAATGATACCTTCCGTCATCAACGCCGCAACCTTGACCCCGACGTTAATTACCGACCAGCCGAACCCCGGGTCCTTCATGTCGCCGAGGACCTTCTCCAGCCGTGGCTGGGCCAGGTGGCCGGTCAGGAAGGCTATACGTTCGGTCATGCAAGCTCGCGTTTGCGGCGCGAAAGGGCATCGCGAAGGCCGTCCAGGTTTTCGACCACGTTTACGGCATTGAACAGTTTCAGCCGAGCCGTGTTTTCCAGATCGATCTGGCGCGGATAGACTGTCACCATGCCCTTGGGCGCCTCAGTCTCGAGTTCGGGCGCAGTGTCGCAGGCAAAGACAATGGAAAATATCCGGCACTTGCCGGCTTGCGCGAATACGTTCGTCGCCAACGTATCTGAAATTCCATAAACGCATTTTGCCACGGTGTTCGACGTCGCGGGCGCCAGCACGAGAGTGTGGTACGTGCCATAGTAGAACGCACCGACCGGCGCTGCGCTGGCCGTGGTGTCGCGAAAGACACGGATCGATTTCGGAAGCGCCTGCCGGTACATGCGAATGACTTCGCCCGCCGCACGCGTGACGAAAAGATCGACCTCGTCCAGTTCGCCGATAATATCAAGACATTCCTTGAAGAAGTGGCCCGAGCCTGTCAGTGCCCATCCCCAACGTGGCTTTTTGACCTTCGCCATAATGGTACAAGTAAGCGCCTCGCAATCCGGCTATGCAAGTCGATGGGAGTGCCCGGCAGCACGCATTCGCTGATAGCCTTTCCGACCGACACGAACGCCTCGGCATCTACAATCGAGGCCTGGACACGGCTTAAAGTTAAAAAGCGCGGGAACGCTCGGTCAACAATGCCGCGCGACGCCAAATCGGCGGCCTGCAGCGGATTGCCGAACGGCCCGCCATGCTTGACCAGCACAAGCTGCCGGGCCCCGATCTCACCGGCGAGCCAGGCCGCCAGGCTGTCTGAGGTGACGTCCCAACTTGGGAAAACCTCGCGACAATCCAACACCATCTTCACGGGCGACCAAATCGGCACGTTTCCAGCTCGTAGCGCACTCTCGATTGCAACTGCGGAATCTGCGACACGAAAGTTGGGGTTGAGACTTGCAAGCGCCCATCCAAATTGCTCCATCGCGAGAAGAGCAAGATGGTGAGCGGCGGCATCGCTGAACCCGATTTTTGCTTGTGCCTGCCGAACGGCATCCGCGAAAGGGCCACCGCCGGGCACGACGACACTCCGGCCACCGCAGTTCGCCAAGGCGCCGACCCAATCAACGAGATGGCGGGAGCCGGCAAGACTGCCCCCCAGCTTGACCACGATGATGTGACCGTCGTGCATCTAGTCGGCTGGGCCGCGTTTGCCCGCTGCCGTCGGAAATAAATGAAAGACTTTGGCAACGCTTGCCGGTCGTTGTCGCGTGATTTCAACCCCCACCCGCCCGGAGCCCAATTCGACCTTCTCGATCTTGACGATCACCCGCTGGACCTGGGAATGGTTTAGCAAGAGAGCGGCGATGCGCTCGGCCAATGTCTCGAGCAAAGGAATGTGACCCTCAGCCGCAATCAGTCGGATACCATCGGTAATGATGTCATACGAGAGAACGTCGCGCATATCCTGCGCCGGCTTGGCAGCGCGGGCGACCTCGGCATTCACGTTGAAACGTACGCGCTGCGGATGTGACCTCTCGTTTTCATAGGCTCCGACCCGCACGGGTATCTCAAAATCCTGCACCAAGATCCGATCGACCGCCGCATCGTCTTTAGGGTCACCGAAATAACCGCGCGCCGCCAGAACCCAATAGTCACGCTTCTTTTGTTCCGGGCGCTCAGCTTGGACGTTGCGTGGATCTTGAGGTATCAGTCCGCGGATCAGCGTCAGTTGCGCCGGGTCCAACCCGGCACGTCGATCATGCCGGTCACATAGCGCGCCTCTGAAACCAAGATAGTCGGGCGTGAGCAGCAACAGGCGCGGAACATCCGCTGCTTCCAGCGAGCCCGCGAGCCCGGTCAGCAACCCGTGGGAACGGCAACCGCGCACGAAACGATCAATGGCTGCAGGATCCGCATGATCGAGCAACCGCCTGCCGTCCTTGCGCGCCGTATCCATCATCGCTCCCGCGAATCCGGACTCCGCCATGACACCGACAAGCTCATTGTCGGGTTCGCTATCGGCGAACATCACACCTACGACCTTTGTTTTTTGCGCGATGGGTGCGAGTGCCTGGATACATTCTTTCCGCTTCGATCCCGCAAAGAGGCCAACTTTGACGAACTCGACGCCTGTTTTCGCCATCGCGTCGACGGCGGCGGCAATTACGTCAGGCTCCATCGGCACGTCGCCTATAACGGCGCTCGTGGGCGTACGCCCCGCGATGGTGCCAACTGCGTCACTCACGACCGAGACCTCAAGCGCGCCCAGTGCGCCTCGCGAGGGGTCCTTTAGATCGATGATATCGGCACCGTGCGTGACCGCGAGTTCCGCTTCCCGGCTCCCGGTGACGCTCGCCAGCAACAGGGTCATTCAGGGCTCCACTCAGATTTGCACTTGGGACGGGGCCGAAAACGCATCGGGCATAGAGACTAGGCAATATCCACCTTGAAATGAACAAAGAATGACGCTCAAATTGCGAAAGTAAAGGAAATCAAGGGCGACCTAGCCGGGGAGCACCGCCTTGATCCGGTTTGTAGTGGTCGCCTTGGTCATCGTGCTTAGCCTCGCGGCCCGCGCTCAAGACACCCTCGACATTAAGATCGGTTATTTACGGCGCGCGCAGCACCCGGAAACAATCTCGCTCGTGCAAATGCCCCCACCGGATAACGGAGTCGCGGGCGCGCAAATGGCGGCCAAGGACAACGACACGACCGGCCGGTTTCTCAATCAGCGCTATTTCCTGGTCGACTTGCATTTGAAGGCCGGAGATGACCCCGCAATGGCTGTAGCCGAACTCGCACGCCAGGGCATTGCGCTGATTGTAACAGATCTTCCCGCCGACGACCTGCTTAAGGCCGCCGAGGCAGGCAAGGCGGACGGCATATTGTTTTTCAATGCCGCCGCAACCGACGATCGCCTTCGACAAAAAGACTGCCGGGCTAATATAGTCCACACCGCACCGTCGCGGGCGATGTTGGCCGACGGACTTGCGCAATACCTCGTATGGAAAAAATGGGTGCGCTGGTTTCTTGTCGTTGGCTCGCACGAGCCCGACAAGCTTTTTGCAGCGGCGTTGACACGAGCGGCGAACCGTTTCGGCGCGAAGATCGTTCAGCAGCGGGAATTCAAGGACACCGGAGGTGCTCGCCGTACCGATAGTGGCGTTGTGCAAATTCAGCAGCAAATGCCGGTCTTCACACAGGAAGCGCCAAGCTACGACGTGTTGGTTGTGGCCGATGAGAGCGAGGTCTTCGCGAACAATTTGCCTTACCGCACCTGGGATCCGCGGCCCGTTGCCGGCTCTGCCGGCCTGGTGCCGACAAGTTGGGATGCGTCAAACAGCCTTTGGGGCGGGATTCAGATGCAGGACCGATTTATCGCACAATTCAAGCGATTGATGACCGCACTCGATATGCAGGCCTGGACCGCTGTCCGCATGATCGGCGAGGCCGCTTCGCGCCAGAATTCGGCTGATCCCAAAACGATACTCGACTTCCTAAAAGGGCCCGAACTGGCACTGGGCGCCTTCAAAGGCCAGAAGCTCACGCTGCGTGACTGGGACCTCCAGCTGCGTCAGCCGATTCTTCTCACCGATGGACGGACAATTGTGTCCGTTTCGCCGCAGCAAGGCTTCCTGCACCAGTTCTCGGAACTCGATACACTCGGCTATGATCGTCCCGAAACCCAGTGCAAACTACAATAGCAGCTGAACATGAACCCGTTCTGGATGCTTTGTACCAACAAGCATCGCGCATGCATCCTAACGTTGGGCATTTTGTTAGGACTTATCGGTCCAGCGAAGGCCTTCACAGCCTATGTTTCGAATGAGAAGAGCAACACGGTCAGTGTGGTCGACACCGACAAGATGGAAACCATCAAGACCATCAAGGTGGGCCAACGCCCGCGCGGCATCGAACTGACCAAGGACGATAGGTACTGCCTGGTCGCAGTGGGTGACGACGACACCATCCAGGTGATCGATACCAAGAGCGGCGAAGTGATCGCCAATCTCCCTTCCGGTCCTGATCCCGAGTTGTTCGTTTTGAGCCCGAACGGGAAGATACTCTACGTCGCTAACGAGAATGACAACACTGTGACGATAATCGATATGGAAAGACGCGTGCGGCTTGGCGAGGTTCAAGTTGGTGTCGAGCCGGAGGGTATGGGCATCAGTCCCGACGGAAAAATCCTCGTCAACACGTCCGAGACTACAAATATGGCGCATTTCATCGACACCGATGCGCGTAAGATCATTGCAAACGTGTTGGTTGATTCACGCCCCCGTTTTGCGGCCTTCAAAGGTGACGGATCGGAGCTTTGGGTTTCATCCGAGGTTGGCGGCACGGTGAGCATCATTGACCCGGTCAAGCACCAGGTCACCAAAAAGATCAACTTCGCTATTCCGGGGCTGCGCAGCGAAGCAATTCAGCCTGTGGGCATTAACATCACCAAAGACGGGAAGACCGGTTTTGTCGCACTGGGACCAGCCAACCGGGTAGCCGTGATCGATGCCATTACGCATGAGGTCAAGAAATATCTCCTCGTGGGTCAGCGTGTTTGGCATATGTCGTTCACCCCGGACGAGAAGTACCTGCTGACGACCAATGGCCTTTCTAACGATATCTCGGTGATAGACGTGGCCAGCCTGAAGGTGATCAAGTCGATCCAGGTTGGCGAATTGCCGTGGGGCGTAACAATCACCAAGCAATGAGGTCTGGGTCGAATGGTTGTGCAGCATGACAATGCCGATGCTGTCGATTGAAGGGGTCAGCCATTCTTACGGTAAGCGCCGCGCGCTCGATAACGTCACGTTCGCGGTCGCGCCGGCGACCTTCTCCGTGTTGCTCGGCCTCAATGGCGCAGGCAAAAGCACGCTTTTTGCATTGATTACCCGGCTGTACGGTACGCAGAACGGCCGCATCCGGATCCTCGACTTTGACGTGGCACAGTTCTCCGGCGAAGCGTTGCGCATTCTTGGAGTCGTGTTCCAGTCGCGAACCCTCGATCTCGATCTCACGATCATGCAAAACCTGATGTATCACGCTGCGCTTCACGGAATGCGTAAGCGCGACGCAGAGAGACGCGCCGGTGAGTTGTTGACGCGCATCGCGCTCAGTGATCGCGTCAATGACAAGGTGCGGAACCTCTCCGGAGGGCAGATGCGCCGTGTTGAAATTGCCCGGGCGTTGCTGCACCGCCCTCGCCTTCTGGTCCTTGACGAACCAACCGTTGGCCTCGACGTCACCTCGCGTGCCGATATCCTGCAACATGTGCGGCACCTAGTTGCCGAGGACGGGATCGCTGTCTTATGGGCAACGCACCTGATCGACGAAATCGAGTCTCGCGATCATATTTTCGTGCTCCACCAGGGACAGCTCTTGGCTCAAGGTCCCGCGTCGTGCGTCGTCGACGAATGCGGAGCGACGAGCGTCCGCGACGCCTTTATTCAGTTGACCCGTAGCGAAGACTTGACCGGTGGTGCCGGATGAACACGGCAGTTACTCAGGAACGTAGAGCCATCTCCATTGGCCATACGAACGGCAGTTTTTCGCTGCGCCAATACGTTATTTGCATGAAGGGTATTGTTTGGCGCGAGGGCCTCAGGTTCATACATCAACGAGAGCGCTTTATTTCAGCGCTGGTACGTCCTCTCGTTTGGCTATTCATTTTTGCCGCCGGCTTCCGTCAAGTGCTCGGCGTATCAATTATTCCCCCTTACCAGACCTACGTTCTTTACGCCGAATACATTACTCCGGGCCTGATTGCGATGATTCAGCTTTTTAATGGCATGCAGTCGTCACTCTCGATGGTCTATGACCGCGAGATGGGCAATATGCGCACCCTGCTCGTCAGCCCATTCCCCCGCTGGTACCTTCTGTGTTCAAAACTGGTCGCCGGGACCGCCGTTTCGATTTTGCAGGTTTATGCTTTCCTTCTTGTCGCGCGATTTTGGGACGTCGGCCCGCCGCCCGTCGGGTACCTTCTCGTGCTGCCGGCGCTCGTACTCTCGGGCCTCATGCTGGGAGGCCTTGGGATGCTGATATCGTCGGTCGTCAAGCAGCTCGAGAATTTTGCCGGTGTGATGAATTTTGTGATCTTTCCGATGTTCTTTGCCTCATCGGCGCTGTATCCGCTTTGGCAGGTTCGTGAAAGCAGCCCGTTCCTCTATTATGTCTGTCAAGCCAACCCTTTCACGCACGCGGTCGAACTAATCCGCTTTGCGCTCTATTCGCAGGTAAACTGGGTATCGCTGGTCGTCTTGTGCGGTTGCACTGCTCTTTTCGTCCTTGGTGCAATCTTTGCCTACGATCCATCGCGCGGCTTCATGGCGCGGCGCGGTGAAGCCGGAGGCGGAAGATGAAGTACTGGATCGTTGCAGCACATGTCTTCCTCGCTGTGCCGGCGATCGCCATGGATGCACGTCATCCGGATTGGCCTTGCCCCCAGATCGTGGTGCCCAAGCTTTCGGTGGCGGCCTTCTGGACGGGTCCCTCGATAGATGACGTCGGGGAAACCTGGATGAAAGACCAAACCGTTCGCGACCTGGTACTCCGCCTTGCAGGAAGACGGACTTCTCGTACCGAGGCCGAAAAAGAAGCTGCCGAATTTATTGTCGGAACGCAGGCGGAAAGGCAGCAGAGGGCGAAACTCTTGTTCGCCGGGCTTTTCGCTACACTCGGTCGCGAACGCGATGACGTCATGGCCGGCATTGAGCGATTCTCGCAACGGCAACAGCAGTTGCGCGAGAAAATCAGTGCTGAATTGACCGACCTGCGGGCACAGCAAGACGCAGCCGGTCAGGAATCTGTAACCGCGGACAAGCTTTCAGAACAGATTGCCTGGGAGACCCGCATTTTCGATGAACGTCGAAACACGATCAGCTATGTGTGCGAAGTGCCCTCAACGATCGAACGGCGACTTTTCGCACTGGCTCGCACAATTCAACAAAAATTGGACTAAACCGGCATGCTGCTCGCAGATGCAAACCGGGTGAACGTAGCGGATTAGTTCGGACTAGATCGATCTCGAACTGCGGACCGCTTTTGCTACCGTCAAGCATATCCAGAATCATGATAATGTTATCAATGGTCGAATGGTTGAAAAATTGGGCGCGCGCTATCAAACGGGATGTGCATGCACTCTATCTCGCGAGCCGAGACCCACGCGTGCCTTGGTACGCTAAGGCAATGGGTCTCCTGGTTGCTGGATATGCGCTTTCGCCAATTGATCTCATTCCCGATTTCATTCCGGTCCTGGGATACTTGGATGATCTGATCCTGGTACCCTTGGGCGTTCTGCTCGCCATCCAGTTAATTCCGCCTGCGATTATGGCCGAACATCGTCGCTCGGCCGCAGCCGCACAAGCGAGGCCGAGATCGCGAATTGCAGCGGCCACAATTGTCGGGATCTGGATTGTCTCGGTGACGATTTGCGGGCTGCTTGTTTTTTACCATTTCCAGTGAACAAAACAGCTCTCGCAAATTCTCCTCAGGCGCCTCGCTCGCGCCGAGTTGCGGGGCAGTTAACTCGATCCACGCAAGTAAAATGTGCGAACGCAGACGTCCCGGTTCTTAACCTTGCTTGGAACGTCACGCGGCCTCGGTCGTAGGATCGATCATCTTCCTCACCGCGGTGATCTTCGTTGCAGGAAATCCACTGATTGCCGCATGTTCTCGGATAATCGCCTCATCTTTAGCAAGGTAGACGCAGAAGGTCTTATTGTCGGCAACATAGCTCTCGACCCACTGAATGTCGGGGCCAAGCTGCCGCAAGACCTCATTTGACTTCGCTGCTGCTCCCCGCAGCTGATCCCGTTCGAAAGTGCCCACCTTAGGAATATCACGCTCAATGATGAACTTTTGAAGAGACACTGTTTTCCTCCCGTATGTTGCTGCTTTATCAAATCCCTTTGGCGCTAAGGATACTGCACTGTCTTACGCTAGCACAGTAGGCGTTTTGGGGTCGGTGGGTCCATCATCCCTCGACGGGATCGACCGAGATAATGCGATCGATCACAAACCTATTTCGCCGCCGGTGGAATGGCCGATGAATGGTGATCGACAATTAGCCACGTATCGCCGCGCTTCACGTAAGTAAAGCTGTAGCGGGCAGGTAAACTCTTTGTCTCTCCATCTTTGAGGTAGGAAAACGTGTAGTAGCCGGTGTTGACCGCCGTACCACAGTCGTACACGCGGATCAGTTGATCGCCGAACGCGACCTTGAGGCCCGGCAGAACCTTAAAGGCTGCCACGAAATAGTCGCGCACGGTGGACCGATCTGACCGTACAGTCGGCGACAGCGTGCCCCAGAGGACGGCGTCGTCCGCATATAGCGGCAACACCTTGTCGGGATCGTCTTCGCCAAGTGCTCTTGCCCATGTCGAGGCCGCCACCTCATCCTTCGGCTCTGCCGATGCGTCGACGAAAAGCGACAGCAGAGCCAAACTGCTCAGCGCGAGGGTTGCGTTATTTTTCAATAAGGATCGCATCATTCTCCTCCGTGCGACTGACTAGAGTTTCAACGCGTAAGTTGGCCCAAGACCGCCGCCAGCGGACAAGTTTGGTTATCCGCTTGCGCGACAGTCATCGATCTCATCGGCAACTTCTTCACATGTTGCCGCCAATTCCAAAAAGTCTTGTTTTGCTGCAGCGTTTTCCGCGGCCGCAGCAAGTAGTCGATAGTAGTCTGCCTGCTCTCGGTAATAATCGGAGTTATGCATAGGAGCTTCAATCTCAGACGAGATATCTGGCTCTGCGACGGTATTCGTCGGTGGACCACAATTACAAAATTAGCAGATGGATGTCTGTACTGGGTCAAACACGCTGACCCATTTGCCACAACAAGTCGCGCGACGAACGTTAAGCGCCAATAGCGGACATTCCGCCATCCACTCGATCACCTCGTCGACGCGCCGTCAGTTTCTGTGTTGGCAAGCTTCCTTCGCCACGTAGCGAGCCCGAACGGGTCTTCGCGCGCAGCCAGCCTGCGATAGCTGACGAGATCCTCGGTATCGAGTGCCGGTGCTTCACCGCGTCTTTGCTCGGTGCCCGCTCCCGATCCGGTCACGAGCGACGTGCCCACGCCGGCATAGATGTAGTGATCGCCAAAGGCTTGCTTTAATGCCGCAAACGTCGGCTCGCCAGTGCAATGACCGGGCGCGATGTTCTCCACTTTGAAAGTATCCTTGAGTGTCGCCACGATTTTGGAGATGGCGTCATCCGACGCGACAACCAGGTGGAAGCCGCCGGCGATCAAATGGATTTTGGGATTGATGGTTGCGGCAGCCTCGACGATCTTGTCGAGCCCGGGATGCGAGCAGCCGACCACCAGCACAACTCCGTCCGGCGTGTTGATGGCGAGTGACAGTTCCTTAAGCTCTCGGGTGCCCGGAGCGTCGGACACGAGGGCGATCAGGGTGATCCCGGGAATAATTTCGGTCGTCTTGTCGATGAGTTCGAAGTTGGCACCCTGCCAGGCCGAACCGAAGGTCATGACCTCGGGTGGTTTGCCGTCGAAGTAGCGCATGTCTGGCGGCAACGCATCGGCTTTGCGATAGAAGCTCGACGGTAGCGACGAGCCGTAGATGCCGAAGCCCTCCTTGGGCGCGTAGATCTTTACCGTTGGATTGACGCTCAGCACATGGGCCAGCCCCGCCATGTGATCCGAGTGCCGATGCGACAGAACAACAAAATCCAGCTTGGTGAGATCAACATTTTTTGCCTTTACGTTCGCCGCAAAGATGTCGCGGTTATCGCCCGTATCGAACAGGATGCGTTTGCCGGCAATCTCTACGAGCGCCGAAAAGCCCCAGTCCTTTCGCATCGCGGTATCTTTACCGAACGCATCGTAGAGGATCGTGATACGGCTCTCAGGACCGGCAGCGGCCGCCGTTCCGATCGCTGCGGCCATCATCGCTGTGCCGGTGATTGTGCCTGCCAGAAGCAACTTCATGAACTGTGTCATCACGAGCTCCTCCTTTCGCTACACGCTAAGTCTTTTGGCTAGGGAAAAGCATAGTCAAATGTTGCGGGGAACTCGCGTAAATTCGGCCTTCAGTTTTGAACCCGTCAGGACCTGCGGTAGCTGTAGGCGACATCTTCGCGCACCGCGGCGAGGTGTTCGACCAGCGCATGCTGCGGCGACAGATGACACACCGGATCGGCGGCGCGGGCATCACCCGTAAGGAGGAAAGCCTGGCAGCGGCATCCGCCAAAA
>DATAPP010000275.1:0-2674 GCA_036265125.1 Pseudolabrys sp.
AGTTTTGACGGCCGCTCGGTCGGTTGCGAGCTGACTGCAAGACCCAACGTAGTAGGGTGAATTTTCCGAGGCAAGTCTCGGCTCCGCTTGGCTCAGCGGCACAGCCTATCTTGGCTATCCCGCGTTCGACGACGACGATCACCCCGCGCTCACCCAGTCCTTGCCGGTCCGTCTTCAGACGTTCGGGCATAGCGGAACCGATAGTTCGCAGACTCCCCACTGGAGCGAACGGGATTCGAATTTCCGGTCCCCCTCTATGTTCGGCTATTGACCCGATAAAAAGGCTGGTCGAGCATGGTCTCGTGCCAGGTACTGTACCACGCCTGGACATAGGGCTTGATCTTCCCGAGAAAGTCGGCGTGCGCCCGCTGCTCGGGGGTGAGCCCCTTCGCACAGAACGCGCGTACCTCGCGGTAGAGACCGTCCACGTCGATCGTGCGCGGCCGGTGATCCTCAACCACAATTTTTCCCCCGATAACGACTGTGGCGACGTCCGCGCCCATGGCGCGTTCCACAAAGGCCTCGGCGATGTCAAATTCCGGGTCGATCCAGGGATCCCGCGCCACCCGATCGAGATCCACGAGAATTGCATCACCCTTCATGCCGGGTACCAGCGCGCCGACCTCGTCCGCGAAGCCGGTCGCCTTGGCACCGTTTAACGTCGCGATCTCAAGAGCCTCGTAAGCGCTTAACGCCGGCGTCGCCAGATCGAAGGTGTGGAGGCGATGCACCTTGTGCATCATCCGCAGCTCCATCACCGCGTCCTCGTCGTCATTGATGGTCTTGTCGTCAAGCCCCATCGCGACATTGACCCCGGCCGCGCGCAACGGCATGACCGGGGTGATGCCGTTGCGCATGTGGAAGTTGCAGCTCGGATGGCTGGTGACGGAGACCTTGCGGCGCCCCATCAACTCTATCTCGGCCTCGGTCACGTGAATCGCATGGCCATAAACGACATTGCGCGCCACCAGACCGAGATCATCGAGCCAGAAGACCGTCGGCTTTCCGTGTCGGCGCCAGCCGTAGGCCTTGTGCACCGGCGACTGCAGCAGGTGCATATGGATCATCACGCTGCCGCGCTCGTCGGCTTTGGCACGCACACGGCGCAAGAACGCCTCGCTCGCACCGTGCGCCCAGCAGGGTGCCAGCAAGATCCGCGTGTCCTTGTTGTTGTAGGTTTCGTAGAGCTCATCGAAGAGGCGGAAATAGGAGTCCGCCAAAGCCTCCTTGTCGAAAAACACAAACCGGCGTGCTCCGACCCTCAGATCTGGCGGCAGCGTCTCAATGAATTCTTCCCCGCCCATCGCGAGCTTGCTCTCATCGCGCACGCCGGGCGAGAACGCGAGCCGGATCCCGGCCGAGAGATAGGTTCTGATCGCAATGTGCGCGCGCCTGGCGCCTTCGATGCCGTCATCATCGAAACCGTTGTGATGCAGCAGCGTGCAGCCGCTGCGGAGGTGGCGCAGTGCGCAGATTGCCGCGGTCAGCTCGGGTGGTAGGATGGGCATGTACGCCCAGTCGAAAAGAGCGTTCTCGAGAAAGTCATTGCGCACACCTTTCTGGATTGGCGAAAGGCCGCGCCCATGGCTATGCGCATCCACTAGACCGGGCAGCAGTAACTTAGTGCCGTCGCCGATGATGTCGGCGCCAGGATTCTTGGACACGATTTCGGCGAACGGGCCCGTCTCCTTGACGGTGCCGTCCACGATCACAACCGCGCCGGCCGGAATCACGGCGGATGCTCCGAGGCGGGGGTCGGTGATCGCATATGCGCCGCGCATTATGATGGTATCGGTCATAACCTTGCACCCTATTGCAATTCGGCACGCCCGCAGGCGCGAGTCCGGACTAACCTTTCGCCCTATCCGAATACTCTTCCACTTGGGTTCAACTGGTGGGCGCCCTTGCCGCCCGCCCGGAAACGTGATCGCGCTTGGCTGACCTTCGCCCGAAGCAATAACGAACGCAACGACCTTCGGTGAAGACCGATGCGCTCGAACGGGGGGTTTCGAAAAGCGTTGTCCTTATTACCGGGGACCGAGGGTTCGGATCCGGCTTCCTCTGCTGCATTTCGTAATATTATTGATATAAAACAGCAGCTTAGATCACATCAGTTGGTACCCACAAACACACCCGCGGTAGTTTTGTAGATGTAGGTGGACTTCCATAGAGGATCTTGGACGCTCCGTTCACCTCTGTTCAAGCTTACCGGAACCACTGCCTGAGCTCGATGTGGAACCCGTTCGGGTCGCAGATTTCTGCCCTCGAGTAGGTCTCGCGAACTCTTGGGCCCCAGACGATGTCGACACCTTTGGTCCTCAGATAGTCGGCCGCCTTCTGCATGTCGTCGACTTCGAGCATATTTCGGCGATGTGTTTTCGCTTTCGCCGGGAGCTCTCAGCCGGCCGCGCGGACCGCGGCGGCGGTGCCGTGGAAGCGGCTGAGAAAAGCGCGGGTGCGCGGGTTGGCCGGGCGTACTAGCACCTCGGCGGCCGGACCGTGCTCTGCGACCTGGCCGCCGTCCATGAAGATTACATGGTCGGCGATGTCGCGCGCGAAGCTGATCTCGTGGGTCACGACGATCATCGTTGTACCGTCCTCGGCCAGCTGCCGAATTACCGCGAGCACCTCTCCAACCAGTTCGGGGTCGAGCGCCGAGGTGACCTCGTCGAAC